>NZ_CP147918.1:1200000-1800000 GCF_039645975.1 Sulfurimonas sp. HSL-1716 | reverse complement strand
TTTGAGGTATTTGAAAGATAGAAACATAAGTTCCAAAGAACTTTTTACGATCTGCAGCCATTTCAAACTTTCGATGGTGGAGTACTCATATGAAACTCAGATCAATACAAAAGAGCTCTTTAGCGAGATCAGTTACGTCTTTGATAAAAACTTTTCAAAAGTTCTGGAGATATATTCCGAAACAATCTATGAAAAAGATATAGAGATAGGAAAAAATGTGGAGCTTTTGGAGCAGTATATCTATGCTCTTAATGAAAGCGCGCTCGTATCAAAGACCGATCAAAACGGATTTATTACCCATGTTAACTCAAAATTTGTGACATTATGCGGATATGAGGAGAACGAGCTTATAGGCAGATCTCATAATATAATGAGACACGAAGATATGTCAAAGGCCTTTTTCAAAAAGCTTTGGGAGACGATCCAATCCAATCAGATCTTTACGGGAACGATCAAAAATAAAAGCAAGGACGGCAGCTATTTTTATATCGATACGACTATTATGCCTATAGAAGATCCTTTTAGCGGGAAAAAAGAGTATATGGCCATAGGTTATGAAGTAACAAAACTGATCGACGCAAGACAAAAAGCGATAGAAGCCGATAAAGCAAAAGACTATTTTTTATCAAACATGTCTCATGAGATCAGAACGCCTTTAAATGCCATATTGGGATTTGTGTCGCTTTTAAAAGATGAAAACATGTCTACCAAACATAAAAACTATCTCGACATCATCCATAACAGCGGGGAAAATCTTTTAAATATCATAAACGATATACTTGATTTTTCCAAGCTTCGAAGCGGCGAGTTTACCATAGAGCCTAAAATATTTAATCTCGAGGAGGTTCTTTCCCGTACAATGGAGCTGTTCGTGGCTTCTGCCAATCAGAAGCAGATAACGATAATAAGTTTTATCGATCCAACGATCCCCTCAGAGATACTGGCAGATCAGCTCAGGCTCGGGCAGATAGTCTCGAACTTTTTAAGCAATGCCATCAAATTTACGCCTATAAACGGCATAGTCGAAGTCGATGCAACATATGAGGACGGAACCATAAAAATATCGGTAGAAGATTCGGGAGTCGGTATTGCAAAACGCGATATTAAAAAGATATTCGAGGCTTTCACTCAAGCGCAAAACAGCGTTATAAAGCGTAGCGGAGGGACGGGCCTTGGACTCTCCATCTGTAAACAGCTTGCAGAGATCATGGGCGGGCATATCGAGGTGGAATCGACGATCGGTCACGGAAGCAGATTTACTCTGCATCTTCCCGTAGTAGTAGTAAACAGCGACATATTGAGTTTGGATTGTAAAATGCTGCAGGATAAGCACATCGCTTTTTTTGTCAATGATAAAACAGACACCAGAAAACTGGATATCTTTAAAAAATACTACGACCAGATAAATATAAAACTGAATCTTATCAATGACATAAAGCAAAGCAACTATGATCTGCTTTATTTTATGGACAGTGATCTTGATGACGCCGACAGATACAAAGTTATTCAAAAGAACAGGCCTTCAATAGCGATCATGGAGTATATGGACGACAGTTACGATCTCATAAACAGCATATCCAACCTCTGCTTTCCCGTGTATCTGACAAAATTAAGAGACAGGACCTTGGACGCTTTGGGTCTCAAAGAGGCTTATAACAAACGTAAAAGCAGTTTGAAAAACGGTAAAAATTTCAGCGGACACATCTTAGTCGCTGAAGATAATGAAGCAAATCAGGAGCTTATAAAAATCATTTTGGACAAATACGGCGTGACATACGATATCGCTTCAGACGGAGTCGAAGCCGTTGCGATGTTCAAAGACAACAGGTATGATCTTGTTCTCATGGATGATCAAATGCCTATAAAAAACGGTTTTGAAGCGGTGGATGATATACGATATTATGAAAAGAGCTGCAACTTGAAGCGTACGCCTATCTCTACTTTAACGGCAAATGTCGTGAAAGGGTGTAAAGAAAAAAGCCTGAAATGCGGGTGCGACTATTTTCTCGGAAAACCGATCATTTTAAAAGAGCTCGAAGCGGTATTTGAAAGATTTTTAGAAACCGTCGACGAGCAGGAGAGTGAAAGCGATTTTGACATAGAGTCTTTAAAAGACGAGCTGCAACTTGATTCTGAACAGTTGAAAATGCTTTTGGAGATATATATAAAAAAGATGGACGAAACGCTTCCGAAATTAAAAGACGAGATATTTCAAAACAATTATTACGATATCTCAAGACTGGCTCATTCGGTTAAAGGTTCAAGTGCAAACTTTAGATTGGAAAATATGCAGAAGTATGCGCATGAACTTGAGATCAATGCCAAAGAGGAAAATGAGATATACCACTATGAAGAGTGTATGGAAAGAATAGAAAAAGAGTATATGAAGATTAAAAACTTTTAATCTTCTATATAGTATCCCATGCCCGATGCATTTTTAATGATGTCGGTCGGCAGTTTGTTTCTGAGCCTCCATACCAGTGTACGTACGCTGTTCTCAGTAGCTCCTTCATCTTCCCATACATAACCGATAGCTTGTTCAAAGCTTACAACCAGACCGAGTTGCGCAACCAAAAGACGGATGAAAGAGTTTTCTTTTTTTGTCAGTTTTATCTTTTTGGAGTTATAAAAAGTTTCGCATACGCTTATATCCAGATAGTAATTGTCTCCAAAAGGAACGATCGGTTTGTCGACCATTTTTTTACTGTAAAGAAGTTTTTCCAGATTGAGCTTATCGATTTTTAGAGAATCAAGACTCTCGTTTCTCTTTTTTTCCTGGTCGTATTTATAAAGGGCCATCTGAATCGTCGCATGCAGATTTGACGGATCAAAAGGTTTTATGATGTAGCCGTACGGTTCTGTTTTGCTCGCGTCTTCGATTATATGGTCGTCGGTATGTGAAGTCAAGAAAATAAACGGCATCAACTGTTTTTCACGGATATAGTTTGCCAGCATTATACCGTCATTGCTTTCTTGAAGTGAAATATCGATAATTATTATATCAGGGTCATATATTTTCATTTTACTTTTGGCACTAGCCGCGTCATCGGCTATTGAAGCGACCGAGTATCCCTGCTTTTCAAGGGACATTTTCAGGTTCATTGCAGTTACTTCATCGTCTTCTACAATCAACACCCTCTTGTTTTTCATGTATTTATCCTAAAACTATAATTATTTGAAAAAGTGATAATTTCATATCCGTTAGTATACTAAAAAAGTGATATTTTTTGAAGAATATAATATAAAGTAATCGGATTTGTGTTAAAACTAAACATAAATATGTACATTTCTTCTTAGTAACTTCTTACATGTGAGGATTCTTTGTATGTTTTATAACTTATTCAACACATATTTGCCATAATCACATCTATATTATAAAAAATGGATCCCTTTATGCTAGATTTCGCAAAATTCACAAAATACTCTAAACCAGGACCGAGATATACCAGTTATCCTACAGCTTTAGAATTCAATGATAATTTTAGATATGACGAATATATAAACAAACTGGAATCACAAGACAAAAATCGTCCGTTGTCTCTGTATTTTCATCTGCCTTTTTGTAGAAGTGCCTGTTATTTTTGCGGCTGCAACGTGGTTTTTACTTCCAAAGATGACAAAAAAACGAGATATATAGACTACCTTCGCCGTGAACTGGAGATATTAAGCAAGCACCTTGACACCTCAAGAGAGGTTATTCAGATGCATTTCGGCGGCGGGACACCTACTTTCTTTTCCGATGTACAGCTTGATGAGATCATCCGTATGATCAAATCTCATTTTCCAAACTTTGTAGAGGGGGCGGAGGTCAGCTGCGAGATCGATCCTCGTCATATCGATGAGGCTCAGATGAAAGCTATGAGCGATGCGGGTTTCAACCGTGTGAGTTTCGGGATACAGGATTTTAACGAAAAGGTTCAAGCTGCCGTCCATCGTATCCAGCCCTACGATATAACGAAAAACGCTATGGAACTGGCCAGAAAATACAACATGGTTTCGGTAAACACCGATCTGATATACGGTCTTCCGTACCAAACTTTGGAAACTTTTAAAGAAACGCTTGAACTTGCTTTGACGCTTGATCCGGATCGTTTTGCGGTGTTTAATTACGCGCATGTTCCATGGCTTAAAAAGACGATGAGAAAGATCGACGAAACGACGCTTCCGACTCCTGAAGAGAAACTTCATATCATGCAGTACACCATAGACTTCTTTACTTCTCATGGATACAAGATGATAGGAATGGATCATTTCGCAAAGCCAGAAGACGAACTTTTTAAAGCGATAGAAAAAGGCGAGTTGCATAGAAACTTCCAAGGGTATACGACCAAAGGAGGCGCCGATCTTATCGGTGTCGGTCTTACTTCCATAGGAGAAGGCGTAGACTATTATGCTCAAAATTTTAAAGATATGAACGAGTATGAAGAAGCGATCGATGCGGGACGCCTTCCGTTTGAGAGGGGAGTATTGCTTAATGAAGACGACAGGATCCGCCAGTATGTCATCATGGAGCTGATGAGCAACTTCAAGCTTGATATCAAACGTTTTGAAAAAGAGTATAACGTAGAGTTTAAGAGCTATTTTGCAGATGCCGTCGAAGCTTTGAGACCTTTTGAAGAAGAGGGGCTTTTAACGATCGATGAGGATCATATTGTATGTTCTGAAACGGGAACCCTGCTCATTAGAAATATCGCGATGCCTTTTGATGCTTATATGAAAAAACACGCGGCGAGTCAAAAAACATTCTCTAAAACGGTGTGATAATGCAGACAAACGATATATTTGATTTTAAAGCTACGTCTGATCAATGTATAAAATGCGGGAAATGTATCCCTGTTTGTACCATTCATAACGTAAATCCCGACGAAGTAACCTCGCCGCGCGGGTTTATAGATCTGCTCGGAGCTTATCAAGACGGAAACCTGGATCTTGATAAAAATGCAAAGAATATCTTTGAAAGCTGCTTTTTATGTACGAACTGTACCGACGTATGTCCAAAATCACTACCTACGGACATGGTTATAGAACAGGTGAGAAACGATATCCGCAAAAAGTATGGACTCGCGTGGTTTAAAAAAGCATTTTTCTATCTTCTGCGCCATAGATTCACTATGGATCTTCTTTTTAAACTCGGATATGTCTTTCAAACCTGCGGATTCAAGATAAAAAAAGAGATAGAATCGATGGAGCCGAGATTTTCTCTGCCTATCATCAAAAAAGACAGACTGCTTCCGAGTATGGGCAAAACATCGTTTTTAAATGCGCATCCGGAAAATATAAGCAACGGCGGGAAAAGAAAAGTAGCGATCTTTATCGGATGTTTGGGAAATTATAATTATCGCCAGGTCGGAGAGTCTCTATTGAGCATATTAAAACATCTGGAGATCGACGCATTTTTAGCAAAGGCACAAAAGTGCTGTTCGGCTCCCGCTTATTTCACGGGTGATTTCGATACGGTCGATTATCTTGCAAAATACAATATAGAGTATTTTGAAAAGTTCATCGATGACGTGGAGGCGATAATTATCCCCGAAGCGACATGCAGCGCTATGATGAAGATAGATTATGAGCACTATTTCCACGATCAGCCCGAGTGGGGCGAACGTGCCAAAAAAGTAGCCAAAAAGATCTTTATGGCGACGGAATGGCTCGATACCCATACGCATCTTCGGACTCTGCTCGCGTCAAAAGGCAGACAGGATGTCGATGTTACGTACCATGACCCATGCCATGCGAGAAAAATGCAGGGGATATACCAGGAGCCGCGTAAGCTCATATCTCAAAACTATACGATAAAAGAGATGAGCGATCCTAACGCCTGCTGCGGATTCGGCGGGGTGACGATGCAAACTGAGAAGTACCACTTTGCAAAAGCAGCGGGTGTGCCTAAAGCCGCCATGATAAAGCAGAGCGGTGCAAAAATAGTCAGTGCGGAGTGCAGTGCCTGCCGTATGCAGATCAACGACTCAATGCACCATGCAGAAGTCGATGCCGTATTTAAGAATCCTATTGAACTGATCGCCGAAGCTCTGGAGAAATAATGGAGTTTTGGAATCATGTCTATGAGCATTTTAATCCCGTAGCTTTTCATATTTTTGTTCTGCCCGTGCACTGGTACGGGATGATGTATGTGCTGGCCCTTGTCACGGCTTTGTATATGGCCAAATGGATCGTGAAAAAAGACGGTATAGATATCACCAAAGAGCAACTTGACAACTTTTTTATCTATGTGGAGATAGGTGTGATACTGGGAGCAAGACTTGGGTATATCCTCTTTTACGATCCCGACACGCTTTATTATCTCTCTCATCCATGGCAGATATTCAATCCTTTTAAAAACGGTGAGTTTGTCGGTATCAGAGGAATGAGCTATCATGGAGCACTGTTTGGCTTTTTGATAGGAGCGTACCTTTACAGCAAAAAAGACAAAATCGGTTTTGGAAAACTGATGGATATCGTTGCGGTATCCGTACCTTTGGGATATGTGTTTGGACGTATAGGCAATTTTTTAAATCAGGAACTTGTAGGTAGAGTGACAGATGTAAGCTGGGGTATCTATGTAAACGGCATACTTCGCCATCCTTCTCAGCTCTATGAAGCATTCTTGGAGGGCGTGGTTGTTTTTGTCATCGTGTATATGTATAGAAACCATAAAAGATTTGAAGGCGAGTTGATACTGCTGTATGCGTTTTCGTACGGGATACTTCGGGCGGTAGCCGAACTTTTCAGGGCTCCGGACGTTCAGATAGGCTATATCTGCTGCGGTACAGTCACGCTCGGACAGGCGTTAAGCCTGTCTATGGCTTTGCTTGCAGTAGTGCTTTGGTTCTATTTCTTACCAAAGAAGGAAGTAGTTGGCGACAAATAGGATGATCAGTCTGATCAAAGAGATCGCAGTCGAACCTATGATATTGCCTATTTGACAAGAGGTACAGTGTTTGTACTGTTTTCCTTCGTATTGTGCATAGAAAAAGTAGATTACGGATGTCGTAAGCATAGCTATCATTATGTAGTTTTCCGCCGTCTTTAATATCGGAAGCATCGATGCATCTATGAAAAACTTCGCTCCAAGCGATACAAAACCTATAGCAAAGAGAATTTTCAGCAGTTTTAAAAGTCTGTCCCTTTTAAAGACCGTCGGGCAATCGTTTTTCATGATCGCATCCGTTCCGAACTCCAGTTTCGAATCAAAAAGTTTTTTTTCGTCTTTATCAAGTCTGACCCTGAAGTTTGCTCCGAAAAGATAATCCATCTTTCTTTGAAGAACCACGGCAAGATCCCCTTCGGCCTCTAAAAATTTCTGGTTTTGCTCTTTGTCTTCATACATCACTTTTATTTTTTCGTAACGTGTCGTTTTGGCGCTCAGCTCCGGGAAGTAAGCCGTCGTTTCGATAGGATGTATCTTTCCCTCTCTTTTTATGACTCTTGGATTTATGATCTCTAAATACTCTCCGTTTTCCTGTTTTATAACGATGACCGAGAGCGGTGAGCTTATCTGAAAAGCTGCAAGAGCGGTGATTCCGTTTGCCTCCATCGTATCTTTTAAATCTTCTATGATCGCGAACAGCTCGTCATTGAAATGCCTGACATTCGCGCCATATTCAAGACTAGGAGTTGTCGGATATTTAACAATTTCTTTTACCATGTTTCGTCCCTGTTTTTATATTTTATATATTACTCACCAAGTGCAAATACATTAGAGAGAGTATTTATATAGTTAAAGTAGCCCGTAATTGCAACGGCTTCAAGAATTTGAACATCATTATATCCAAATTCTTTTAAGGCATCTATCTCCTTTTTTTCTATTTTGTAGTTGTCTTTTTTGGAGGCTTTGATACAGAAATTTAGAAGAGCTTTCTCTCCTTCGGTCGTATTTATACTCTCGACACCCTGCAGGATTTGTTCGATCTTCTCTTCACTGAGTCCTAACATCTTTGCTATGCTTTTATGTACGTCTACACACATTTTGCAGCCGTTCTCTTTTGAGATAAGCAGTGCGATCGCTTCTTTTATGTCATAAGAAAGAGTCGTTTTTTCTAAAAGATATTTTTGAACCATCATATCTGTCGCAAAATATATTTTTTCATCCAGTGCAATAAGTTTGAATATCTCTCCCAGCTGTCCCGTTTTTTCTAAGATAGGTCTTGCTTTTTCTTGTATCTCGGGACTCATGTCTTCAAATTCAGGTAGTTTTATATGTGCCATTTTATTTCCTGTTATAAATCTTAAAAACGTTAAGTTCAACTTAACGATATAATTATAATGTATAATTCTTAATTAGAGTTTTAAAAAGAGAAAAACATGGAATACAAAATATCGCAGCTCGTCTCGATGACAGGCATGCCAAAATCTACGATACTGTACTATATCAGAGAGGGTATGCTGCCAGAAGCAAAGAAGATAAAGTCAAACGTACATGTCTATAACGACGAACATCTTGAATTGATCAAATATATCAAATATATGAAAAACAGTATAGGCAGCAGCAATGATGACATCAAGATAGCGTTAAAAAATAAAAACAGCTCTTTGGCAACGTCGTTTACGATGATAGAACCGTTGATGAATACGCTGAGTCTGGTTTCAAAAAATGATAGATTTTACACCAAAGAGGAGTTTATCGGCAGTTTTAAGATTAACGAAAAACTTTTAGACAAACTCATAGACGATGGTTTGATCGTATCGCTTCACGATGACCGGTTCACGGAAAAAGATGTCATTATTATCAGACTGGTCGAGTCGTTCGAACAGGTAGGGTTACAGTACGAGATACTTAAACAGTATATGCTTCATGCAAAGGAGATAAGCAAGTTGGAGCGAAAGATGCAAGAACAGCTTTGCAAAGTGCGGACCGATGATAACTTTACGACTCTTTGGGAGATCATGTTTGATACGCTTTTCAAAGCTAAGGAGTATGTGTTTAACAGGTATACGTATAAAACATTTTTAAAAGCGATAATGGAAGATAAGTTTGGGTAAAAAGAGAGAGATAAAAGAGCATTAAAGCTCTTTTATGTATAAGACAGATATTATTCTATCTCTGCGTCGATAACGTCGTCATCGGCTTTTTTAGCTTCTTGTGCCGCTTCTGCGCCTTGATTTTCTTGTTTGTACATCTGCTCTGCCATTTTATGGCTCACTTCTGTCAATGCTTTTACTTTCTCTTCGATCTGCTCTTTTGTAGAGTTTTCATCTTTAAGCGTTGCTTTTAGTTCTTCGATAGCTTTTTCGATTTTGACTTTTTCTTCTGCATCGAGCTTGTCACCCATCTCAGTCATAGACTTCTCAGTCTGAGCGATAAGTGCATCTGCCTGGTTGCGAAGGTCAACAAGCGCTTTGCGTTTTTCATCTTCAGCTTTGTGGCTTTCAGCATCTTGAACCATTTGATTGATCTCTTCTTCGCTAAGCCCTGTGCTTCCCGTAATAGTAATTTTTTGTTCAGTACCTGTACCTTTGTCTTTTGCGCTAACGGTTAAGATACCGTTTGCATCGATGTCAAAAGTAACTTCGATCTGAGGTACACCGCGCGGAGCAGCCGGAATGTTAGAAAGTTCGAAAAGACCTAAAGATTTATTGTCTTTTGCAAACTCACGCTCACCCTGTACAACGGAGATCGTAACAGCCGGCTGGTTGTCTTCTGCTGTTGAGAAAACTTGAGATTTCTTAACAGGGATAGTCGTACCTTTTTCGATGATTTTAGTTGCAACACCGCCAAGTGTCTCGATACCGAGTGAAAGCGGAGTAACGTCAAGAAGAAGAACGTCTTTAACGTCTCCTCTTAAAACACCGCCTTGAATAGCAGCACCCGCAGCAACAACTTCATCCGGGTTAACACCTTTGTTAAGCTCTTTGCCTCCGAAGTACTCAGAAACCATTTTTTGAGCAAGCGGAACACGAGTAGAACCGCCGACCATGATAATCTCTTTTACGTCACCGTTAGATAGATCTGCATCTTTCATAGCTGTTTTGATGTGGCTGATAGTCTCTTTTACAAGAGTTTCGATCATACCCTCGAACTTCGCACGAGTAAGTTTCACAACAAGGTGTTTAGGACCAGTTGCGTCTGCTGTAATGAACGGTAGGTTGATCTCAGTCTCTTGAGCAGAAGAAAGCTCTTTTTTCGCGCTTTCTGCAGCATCTTTTAGACGTTGAAGAGCCATTTTGTCGTTTTTAAGGTCTATTCCGTTGTCATTTTTAAACTCAGCTGCCAGGAAATCAACGATCTTGTTATCAAAGTCGTCTCCGCCTAAGAACGCATTTCCGTCAGTTGAAAGAACCTCGAAAGTTCCGTCACTGATCTCTAGAGTCGTAACGTCGAACGTTCCGCCTCCAAGGTCGTAAACAAGAACGTTTTCATCAGCTTTGCTCTCTAGACCGTAAGCCAGTGCAGAAGCGGTAGGCTCGTTTATGATACGTAGAACGTTAAGTCCCGCTATAGTCCCTGCATCTTTTGTCGCTTTACGCTGTGCATCGTTGAAGTAAGCGGGAACGGTGATGACCGCATCGGTTACTTTTGATCCCAGATAGCTCTCTGCATCCTCTTTTAATTTCGTAAGGATCTTAGCAGAGATCTCTTGAGGAGTGTATACTTTCCCGGCAACATCGACTGCAGCCATACCGTCTTTGCTTACAATCTTGTATGTAACTTTATCGTGTGCTTCTTTTGCTTTGTCTTCATCCATCATAAGACCCATGATTCTCTTAACAGACGAGATGGTCTTGTCAGGATTTGTGATCGCTTGACGTTTTGCAGGATCACCTACAAGTACGTCGCCTTTGTCTGTGAAAGCAACAACTGAAGGAGTAGTATTTTTTCCCTCTTTGTTTGGGATGATTTTTGCTTCGCCGCCCTCATAAACAGCGACACAAGAGTTTGTTGTTCCTAAGTCAATTCCAATTACTTTTGACATCTTTATATCCTTTTTTTCAAGTTTTATTTTTTAGTTTCTGACTCGTAAGAGTCAAGCTTTAGTCGCCTTAGCGGCGCAAGCGTAGGAAGTTGGGACTTTGTTCCAACTCCGTTCCTTTTATTATTAATTTGCTACTATGACCATCGCATCACGTAACGGGCGGTCTTTGTATCTGTAACCTGTTTGAAAGGTCTGTACGATCGCTCCGCTTTCATGTTCGTCACTGTCGACTTTTTGAACCGCATTGTGGATGTTTGGATCAAACTCCTCTTCGTGGCTCACTGCCGTAACACCGTGTTTTTCCAAAGTGGTAAGAAACTGCTTCATTGTCAGTTCGATTCCCTCTTTGAGCTTTTCTAAGAGCTCTTCGGTGGCAAGGTCGGCATTTTTAGTTGCCGAGATCGCCATATCCAAAGCATCGATCACCGGGATGAGGTCCCTTGCGAATTTTTCATTCGCATAATCAACCGCTTGATACTTCTCACGCTCTAAACGTTTTTTAATATTATCAAAATCTGCATGTACTCTTGCGTACTTATCTTTTAATTGAGCGTTTTCGTTATGAAGACGCTCAATTTCACTAAGCTCTTCTGTGACCTCTTCTGAAGCCTCGATCCCCTCATTTTCCTGGGGTGTTTCTTCATTCATATTTTCATTAGACATATTGTAAATCGACTCCTTTTTTGAAATCCGCGAGTATTATAACAAATTGAGTCAATCTATGTCAAGTACAATATTATTAAATTTACTTAGAATAGTTGAGTCAATCAATATCAAGTATAAAATTTTATCAATTTATCGCTTTTATGATAAAATTTTTAAAAAAAAAGGCTCTGTTTTGAAATACATCGGATGGTTTTTCGGACTGATTTTATCTTTCATCGTCATTATATATATAACTGCGTTTACCGCATTTGGCAATAAGCTGCTAAAACCCGTCGTCGAATCGAAGTTAAAGGAGAATACTGATCTTCCTCTAAAGATCGATGTATTTAAACTTACAACAAATTATATTGAACTATCTTTATGGTTAAATGAAAAAAACAGCTTACTTGTAAAAGGGACGTATTCGCTGTTCTCTCGATCGTTTGATATATCTTACAACTGTAAATTCGATGAACTGCAGTCACTGGCTTCTGTAACAAAAAAGCAGCTTCACGGAAAACTTCATACAAACGGTGAGGTTAAAGGAAATCTTGATTTTATGAAGATTGACGGTATAAGCGACGTGGCAAAAAGTGACACTTTTTATCATGTAGAACTGACAAAATTCGATCCGACGTCCGTCATTGCCAAAGTAAAAGGTGCAAAGCTTGAAAATATCTTGGCGCTTCTGGGAGAAAAACCCTATGCAAAAGCAGATATCGTACTTGACGTAAATTTCAAAGATATAAAGCCGCATCATTTAGACGGAGATCTGGATTTTCATATCCGTAATTCCGTAATAGATTACCAGATCATACAAAAAGAGTTCGGCGTCGATCTGCCGAAAACCGAGCTGAAAGTCGATGCAAAAGCAAGGCTTAAAGGCGATGAAGCCGTTTATATGTATGATATGGATTCCAATCTTGCAAAGATAAAATCGCAGGGAGTACTTACGCCTTCTCCGCTTGCTTTGAACCTTACATATGATATCAGTGTAAAAGAGCTCGCTCTACTTCGTCCTTTGCTTAAAACGCCGCTTCGCGGAAAAATAGATGTCAAGGGTAAAGTAAAAGGTACGAAAGAGAAGCTTCATGTAAGCGGAACAAGCGGTATAGCCGGCAGCAATACAGTTTTTGACGTCGAATTTGCCGATCTTAAACCAAAACAGATCGATGCGGATATAAAGAATATAGACCTTTCAAAACTCCTTTATATGGTCGAACAACCTCATTACGGCGACGCCCTGATCGATGCGCAGATCAAAATAAAAGATCTCAAACCGTTCAACGGAACGGTCGTATCAAAGATAACTCGCGGTGTTCTCGATACGGGCTATGTTTCAAAAACTTACGGATTTAAAAATATGCCTTCGGTAACTTTTAATGCGCTATCTCAGAGCAGGCTTTTGAAAAACAGTATAGATACGGCGGTAGATATTAATTCAAATCTTGCGGTTCTTGGTATTAAAAAAGCGAGTTACGACCTACAGACTAAAACTTTAAACAGTGATTACAAAGTGAAGATCCCCGATCTGAGCAAACTCTACTTCGTGACAAACAGAGAGTTAAAAGGATCTGTTCTAGTAGACGGGAGTCTGAAAAAAGATAAAAATATGCGGCTTACGGCTCATTCGGATATATTTGACGGAAAAGTGGACGCACTTTTGCATAATGACGATCTTTCAGCCAATCTAGAGAATCTGCAGACACTTCCGCTTTTAAAGATGCTGATCTATCCGGAGATATTCGCCTCATCTTTGGACGGGAAACTTAACTATAATCTTGCTAAAAAATCGGGCAAGTTCGATGCCAAACTAAACGACGGCCATTTTACGAACAATCAAATGATAAACCTTGTCAAACAGTATGCGAAAACCGACCTTTATAAGGAAAAATTCTTGGGTGATCTTCATGCTGACATCCGTCAGGAAAACATAACGGCATCGCTTCATCTAAATTCGAACAACGCAAAGATAGATACAAAAAACCTGAAACTAAACTCAAAAACAAAATATATCGATGCCGATATAAGGATCGAAGCCAATAAGAATCCTCTTACCTTGAGTTTAAAAGGTAACGCAGCCAAACCGCGCATCGGTATTGATGCAACGGAACTCATAAAAAAAGAGGCGGGAAAAGCGATAGAAAAAGAGGTGAACAAGTTCTTAAAAGGGTTGTTCTAATCTTTTTTTAAAAGTGAATAAAACGGGATTTTGCTTTTTGATATCTTTTACATGTAAGCATATCTTCGGCCACTCTTTTACTGCTTTTTTCAAAAAAGATTTTTTGAATTATGGATTCTTTTAGACACAGTAGCGTAATCCTGTTCTTTCGGTGCGGAAAACTTTTTTCAAACCTCTTATCATAGTTGAGTAAAACTTCATAGGAGTATTTTTGTAGTTTTGGCATCACGAAAGAAGAAAATATAAAATGCGGGATCGTAGATACGTCTATGATTATAGACGTTTTTTGTTTTTTTATAAATGAAAGGTTTTTAGAGATAAAACTGTTTACATCGTCAGTGGTGGATCTCTCCCAAGTGATGATCAAAATATTTTTATCGGCGACCGATATCTTTTTTTCAAATTGCGACTTAAAAAGTGACGGAGAGATCGTATCCCCGACCTTTAAACTGCCGGCAAGCAGTAAAGAGTGAATCAGAATAATAGATGCAACGAACCTCTTTGTCATTACAGCAGCTTTTTAAGGAAACGTTCTTCACGTTCAAGCTCTTTGTCTATATAAGCCGAGAGCTTTTTACCTTTTAGATGATTGTACAGATAGCTAAATATCAGTACGCCGAACAAAACAACGAGGCTGCTGCCTAGCGAATCGGGAGAGTTTTTAGCGGTATACGTTATGAGAGTGATAGCTGCACCGGTACAAAACAAAGCACCTGTCAGAGGGACAAAGCGATTTGATCCGGTTTGCTTATACAGTCTGAAATTTGCCAGATTGACAAGTCCGAAAACGATAAGAAATCCCATACTTCCCGCGACAGAAATGTTGTCCAGATTAAAAAGCGTTGTGAAAATGACAGCCAATATTCCTATGATAACCATCCCTTCATATCCGTGCTTTATCTTTGTTTCAAACTCCGCAGGGAGTTCGCCGAGCTTTGCGACTATGTAGCTTATCCTTCCGCTTCCATAGATGGTAGCGTTGATGGCAGACGCCGTCGAAAGCAGGGCAGCGATAGAGATAAAGACGAATCCTGCTTGACCGAAAAAGGGTTCGGCGGCTTTTGCCAGGACGTAATCCTGTGCGCTTTTGGCTTCTGCAAAGCTCAGATTTCCGACTGCCACGGCCGAGATGACTATGTAGAGCAAGATGACAAATATGACAGATGCATAGTATGCACGCGGAAGATTTATCTGCGGATCTCTGACATCCCTTGCGGTGTTTGCTATAAGCTCAAAACCCTCATATGCAAGAAAGATCATAAATCCGCCTGCTGCAACGGAGGGAAGAGGCATCCAGTTGTGCGGTGCCATATGCGTCCAATCGACACTTAAAAGGCCGGCACCGGCAAATACAAGAAGTATGATTATCTTAATAAAAACCATAACGTCTTCCGCCCTACCTGTCAAGAGTGCGCCGAGGATGTTTATAAACACAAAAAATAAAATAATGCCCGACGAGAGTACTTTATGCACCCATAGGGAACTATGACCGGACAAAACAGCTCCGTAGCTTCCAAAAGCGTAGGCATAAAGAGCCAGCATGATGACGTAACTTATAAGCAGAAGATTATTGATGATCGATGAGAAAAGTCTGTTTCCAAAAGCCTGAACGATAAACTCGATGGTTCCGCCTTCGCTTGGATAGCGAAGAGACAGCTTTACGTAGGAATAGGCGGTGACGAGTGCCAGTATTCCGGCAATTATAAATGCTACGGGAGCTCCTCCGCGCGAAAGGTCGATGGTAAGCCCCAAAACGGCGAAGATTCCTCCGCCTACCATCCCTCCGACACCTATGCTGAATGCTTCTAAAAAACCTATTTTCTTTTCGATGACCGATCCTTTTTATTCGCCTGCATCAGCAAGAGTAAGGCAAAATAAAATCTCTTTTCCTTTATCTCTAAGAGCGTTGCAGCCTTGAGTAAGCGTCAAGCCCGTCGTAATAATATCATCGACCAAGATAACATTTTTTTCTTTAAACTCTTTTAGTTCAAAATCTCTCGGATTGTTTAGTCTGTACTCTTTTGTTTTGCCGGAATAGGTTATATCGTTGTTCGAGCGAAGCTTTGCATACCTAGGCGTTATATATCTGCTTTTTAAAGCTTTATTCAAGACTGCAGTATGCGAATAGCCGTTTTTTACTCTGTCGTCGATGCATATACCTGCTGTATTTTCATCAAAGACAAACTCGGAGG
The DNA here is from genome assembly GCF_039645975.1 of Sulfurimonas sp. HSL-1716. Classification (NCBI taxonomy): domain Bacteria; kingdom Pseudomonadati; phylum Campylobacterota; class Epsilonproteobacteria; order Campylobacterales; family Sulfurimonadaceae; genus Hydrocurvibacter; species Hydrocurvibacter sulfurireducens. Next base: position 1,784,071 of record NZ_CP147918.1, on the reverse strand, counting down.
AAAATTTTTTAAAAGTGAGTTTTGCAAGAGCGGAGTAGACGTAGTATCCCAAATCGGTATGTTTGGTATGGATCAGATCTTTTATATCATTGTATTTGTAAAAGGAGAAGACTTCGATGCCGTCAAGGATTTTTCGTTTAAAAAGAGAAGGCGTTAAGAATTTTTCTTCACAGGAGAAGCAGATATGTGTGAAGGAGAGCCTCTCACACAATATGCAGCGCATTTTAATCCATTTTAAGAACTGACATAAAAGCTTCTTGCGGAAGCTGAACTTTACCGATGGCTTTCATACGTTTTTTACCCGCCTTTTGTTTTTCTAAAAGTTTGCGTTTACGGGTAATGTCTCCTCCGTAACATTTGGCGGTAACGTTTTTGCCCATACTTTTCACGGTTTCGCGGGCAATGACACGGTTGCCGATCGATGCCTGGACGGCAACTTCAAAAAGCTGGCGCGGGATGATCTCTTTCATATTTTTGACCAAAACGCGCCCACGGGATTCCGCCGAACTTCTAGGAACGATAACGGAGAGTGCATCGACTACGTCACCTGCGACCCTTACATCGAGTTTGACAAGATCCCCCTCTTTAAAACCGCTTGGATCGTAATCGAAACTCGCATACCCTTTCGAGATCGATTTGAGCTTATCGTAAAAGTCCACGACTATTTCGTTCATCGGGATCGAATACTCCAATAGTACGCGATCTTCGTTGATGTAGCTCATCTTGTCTTGAATACCGCGCTTGGAGACCAGAAGTGTGATGATATTTCCAAGATAATCCGCAGGCGTGATGACAGTCGCTTTTACATACGGTTCTTCGATATGGTCTATATAGTTCGGTTCCGGGAGTTCCGAAGGATTTTGTACTTCTACCATTTCACCGTTGGTCATATAGACGTTATAGATAACAGAGGGAGCAGTAGCGATCAGTTCGATATCAAATTCACGCTCCAGTCTCTCTTTGACGACCTCCATATGAAGCATTCCCAAAAATCCGACACGGAAACCGAATCCCAGTGCCACAGACGTCTCCGGTTCATATGAGAGAGAACTGTCATTGAGACGCAATTTGTCAAGAGCTTCGCGCAGATCTTCGAACTTGTCCGTATCTATCGGGTAGAGTCCCGCAAATACAAACGGTTTTGCAGGTTCGTATTTTAAAGCAGGTTCCTTCGTCGGATTTTTGGCATCAGTGATGGTATCGCCGACGTTGATGACGCTTACATCTTTAAGTCCCAAGACGACGATACCTATCTCTCCGCTCTCGATAGATGAAGTCTTTTGGCGTTTTAGCGGATGCGGATACATCAGGTCTAATACATGATGCTCTTCGCCGTTGCTCATGAGTTTGACGAGCTGGCCTTTTTTTATAGAACCGTCAAACACGCGAACAAGTGCCAGAGCTCCTAAATAAGAATCGAACCAAGAGTCGTAGATGATCGCTTTTGTCGTGGCATCGGGATCGCCGACCGGTTCAGGGACACGGTCGACGATAGCATCAAGAAGTGCTCGGATACCGATACCGCTTTTTGCCGATACCAAAAGTGCGTCGGTCGCATCGATGCCTATCGTAGCTTCTATCTCTTCTGCAACGCGTTCGGGTTCTGCTGCGGGGAGGTCGATTTTGTTGATGACGGGAATGATCTCAAGGTTGTTCTCAAGCGCCATATAGACGTTGGCGATAGTCTGTGCTTCGACGCCTTGTGCCGCATCGACGATAAGCAGAGCTCCGTCGCTTGATGCAAGAGACTTGCTGACTTCATAGGAGAAGTCGACGTGGCCCGGAGTGTCGATGAGATTGAGTACATAATGCTGACCGTCTTTGACATAGTCGAGTCTGACAGACTGTGCTTTTATGGTTATGCCGCGTTCTTGTTCTATGTCCATCGTGTCCATCATCTGTTTTGTCAGTTCACGTTCGCTTACAGCTCCGCACTCTTGAATAATACGGTCCGCAAGCGTGCTTTTACCATGGTCGATATGTGCGATAATAGAAAAATTTCTAATGTTTTTCATAGTATATATATTCTTTAGTTTTAAGATGGGTTATATTTATATAAACAGTGAATTTACACTTTCATTGTGATATACGCGACGGATGACTTCGGCAAAAAGCGGAGCGACCGTGAGTACTTTTATCTTGTCGTTTGGTTTTGAAACAAGAGTATTCGAGACGATAAGCTCGTCCAGTTCTCCGCCGTCAAGGTTTTCGTAGGCTTTGCCGCTCAAGACCGCGTGAGTAGCACACGCCATTACCGAAGTAGCACCGTTTTTCTTGAGTGCTGCGGCAGCTTTGACCATCGTTCCCGCCGTATCGACCATATCATCTATCATGATCACGTCTTTGCCTTTGACGTCGCCGATGATGTTCATAACCTCTGCGACGTTTGCTTTTTCACGGCGTTTATCGACGATAACCATTTCAAGACCTATCTTTTGCGCAAAATATCTGGCTCTTGCAACACCTCCGATATCAGGCGAAGCGATAACGGGGTTTTTCAGGTGTTTTGATTTGATGTACTCTTTAAAGATGATAGAACCGTAAAGGTTGTCAACAGGAATATCGAAAAAGCCCTGGATCTGTCCGGCATGAAGATCGATCGTCACGACCCTGTCTATTCCCGCAGTCTCATACATGTTGGCAACCAGACGTGCCGTGATGGGAACACGGGGAGCTGCTTTTCTGTCTTGACGGGCATATCCGAAGTAGGGTACGACAGCCGTGATACTGCTCGCGCTTGAGCGGCGAAGAGCATCCGTCATGATCAAAAGCTCCATCAGATTGTCGTTCGAAGGTGAACCCGTTGACTGGATGATAAATACATCGCGTCCGCGAACACTCTCGGATATCTGAACCGATATCTCCCCATCACTAAAACGTTTGATTTCCGCTTTTGCCAACGGAACATCAAGTGTTTCGCATACCTCCTTGGCAAATTCGACGCTAGACGTGCCAGCAAATATCTTGTAACCGCGCATTTCATTCCTTGAAAATATAATTGCGGGATTATAACAGATTGGTTCTTTGAAACTATTAAAGAATATATGAAAATAGATCGGCTTTTTGTTATAATCCTCATAAAGGATGTAAGTGGAACTGTTAGTACTCTTTTTCGTTTTTTCTATCAGCGTTTCTTTCATATGTTCCGTTTTGGAATCGGTATTGTTATCGGTAAATATTCCCTACATCGCCGTACTTGAAAAACACAGACCGCGTTCGGGCGGCCTCTTGCGTATGCATAAAGAGCACATAAACAAATCGATTGCGGCGATATTGATAATAAACACGGTTGCCAATACTTTGGGTGCCGCGGCGGTCGGAGCACAGGCTTCAAAAGTGTTCGGGAGCGACGCGGTCGTGCTGATTTCTATCTTCTTGACCTTTGCTATCCTGTTTTTTTCCGAGATCATTCCAAAGACCATAGGCGCCGTATATTACAAGCAGCTTGCACCGGCTTCCGCACATATTATAAAGTTTTTTATATTCTTGACGTATCCCGTTATATTGCTGACGCTTTTTATCACGAACAAGATATCTAAAAACAGAAAAAATCTTAATGGACTGAGTAAAGAGGAACTGCTTCAAAGTACGCTTTTGAGTGAAAATCAGGGTGTTTTGGACGAACAGGAATCGGACGCGATCGAAAATATCCTGAAGCTCGACGAGATAAAAGTAAAAGAGATACTGACACCAAGAAGCGTCGTGTTCGCACTTGATGAAGATATGCTGTTAAAAGACGTGATCGCTGCTAAAAAAGAGATATTTCAGTTCTCCAGAATACCTATATATAAAGGCAGTTTTGAAAATGTGACGGGTATTGTATTGACCAAGAACATATTCAAGCAGGTGCTTGAAGACGATAATGTAAAGATAGGTTCTATAAAAAAAGATATCTTTTCTATCAATAAAAATCTGCCCGTATCCATAGCGCTGGATCTGTTCATCTCGAAAAAAGAGCATATGTTTTTGGTAAAGGATCAGTATGACCAAAATGACGGGATCGTCACATTGGAAGACTGTATAGAGACTATTCTCGGCGTCGAAATAGTAGATGAAAGCGACTTAAACGACGATATGAGAGAATTGGCAAAAATTAAGATGAGAATAAAAAGAAAAACGGTACAATGACCCCTATTCGAGTTTTTTAAAAAGTTTGACCTAGGTCAAATATTTGAGCCGAGCGCTAATGTAAAATACCGGCCACATACATCAAGAAAAAGGCGAAATATGCGTTATGACAAAGTTCTTACTCTAATAAAAAGTTCACTGCTCCCGATTTTCATTTTGATCTCTTTTAGCTCTTATTCTTTTGCAGATGAAATACCGACGCGACCCGGTGAATTTCCTAAAAAAGAGATGATGAAGCAAAGAGAACATGTGATCAAGATGGTAGTCGCGGAAGTCTCTAAAACTTTGCCGCAGACCGTAGATAAATATACACAATTGATAAAGATCGGTAGTAAAAACTCATCGCTGGTATATACATTCGAGATAAATACCGGTGCCAAAAATGATCAGGCTGTGATAAAAGACGACAAAGCAAGAATGCAAAAAAGTATCACAAAGGGGATATGCCAATCTTCGAAAACTTTCTTAGACGCAGGAATAAACGTCTCTTACATCTATACGAGCGCGAAAACAAAAAATACTCTCTTTGAGTTCGATATCACAAAAAAAGATTGTTTGAATCTTATAAATTAGGTTTTTTGTGTCTATATTAAAAGCTATAGAATCATTGGACTTTTTTGCTGCCCTTAGCAGTGAAGATATCCAAAAATTAGCTAGCTTTTCCACCCTGCATGATTACAATAAAGGTTATCTTCTTTATTATGAAAAGGAGCAAAGCAAAGAGCTTCTTTTCTTGACCAAAGGTCTGGCTAAAGCATATAAGATAGATAAGCATGAAAACGATATATTCCTATACTATATACATGAGAATTCGCTTATATCAAGAATCTCGGATATAAAAAGCGAAACGATCCTCTCTTTTTCCAATATAACTCTTTTGGAAGATTCACAGATACTCGGCGTAGACTATAAACGCTTCAAAGAGGAGTTTTTACATAACAACGTACTATGTTTTGAGTTTATAAATGAAATGATTTCCAGGTCGAAAAAACTGGAGTTTCTAATCGACAGAGAGTTTATTTTTGATTCCGTATCAAAGGTTGCCATGATGTTAAATACGGACCTTGATATGTTTAACAAATTAAAAAGGCATGAAGTTTCTCTTGTCCTGCATATTCAGCCCGCTACGCTTTCACGCATATTAAATAGATTAAAACGCAATAAGATAATCGATATTATCCATGGAAGGGTCATTGTATTGGATTCTTCAGGTTTAGAAGCGATATATAAGGAATGATCAGATGAAAAAAATAAAAATAGTCGGTATATTGATTTTTATGTTATCGATGGCATTGGCCCTTTTGTTCAACTATATTAATTATCAAAACAATATTCAAAGCAGCATCCTGACCTCTTTAAACCAACAGAAAGATTTTATTCAAGAGATATCGAAAAATATTTTTTATATATATAAGAATGAAAACTCCTCTACCAAAGAGCTGGATAACTCGATCAAAAAAAATCTGTTTCGTATAAATACCGAGATCAAGACTTTAGACGATAAAAAACTGCCTTTGGGGAAACAGCAAAAAGCAAACATAATCCATTTAAGAAATAAGTTTTATAACCTGGCGCAAACTTTTATGGGGCAGGTGAATACCACATCGGTCTACTCAACCATGCTTTTACAGGAACTTGTAAACGACATATATAATACGAATCTGCAGCTTGTCTTTGAAATAAATAAGCTCAATAAGATGCATCAGTTGTATTTTAGCAATAAAATAAACGCCTTTAAGGCAGTACAGGATATCTTGTTCATTCTTCTGGCCCTTTCGCTTATCTACCTGTTTACACAGCTCAAAAGCGTTATCGATTTTGTACAAAAATTTCTTCTTACTTCTAAGAATATCATTACCAATTCGACCATTCAAGGGCTTAAGCCGATCAAGATATACAATAATATCGAGGATGTAACCGAAGCCACGAATAATTTTAACTTCTTGGTCAATAAAATAAACAAATCGGTAAAAAATTCTACGGAATTACTGCAGCATACGTATGAATCTTTAGAGATTGTCGAGAACAATATAGAAGATATTCTCGAGCTTCTCGCACTTATGGAAAAAGATAAAGATATCGATCACGAGTTGACGAAAAAAGAGGACAGCGTGATCAACAGTCTGGAAGAGCTGACCAATTCAACCCTCAAACTAAAGAATCTAAAAATCGATTTAGACAACTTAATTTCTACTTATAATCTTAATAAATCAAAGTAATGTAAAAATTTGACCTGGGTCAAATTTTTACCCTGTAAAATGTAATATTATTTTGCTTAATTTGAGTATATGGTTGTTTTTTGCCTATGCTTAAAGAATTTTAAGGAGTGGAAAATGGACAAGTATTTAAGTAAGCTTTCCATGCTTGTTTTAGGTACTTCGCTTGCTGCGACGGTTGCGTCTGCAAACGGTGGGGAACTTGAAAAAGTAATGAAAGCTAGAGGCTTAACGGAAAACGATGTTATTCATGCTGCTAAAACCTACAATCCAACGGGGGGCAGAGATGAATTTATGGTATTTAGTTCTGGCGGGCAGTGTGGACAAGTCATAGTCTATGGCGTACCGTCAATGAGAATCTTAAAATACATCGCTGTATTTACACCGGAACCATGGCAGGGGTATGGTTATGATGACGACAGCTTGAAAATTTTAAGAGAGGGAAATATCAGAGGCAAAGAGATCAACTGGGGAGATACACACCACCCTGCGCTTTCTGAAACAGATGGTAAATACGACGGTAAATGGTTAGCGATCAATGATAAAGCAAACCCTAGGGTCGCAATCATCGATCTTAATGATTTCGAAACAAAACAAATCGTGGTCAACCCTGTATTTAAATCTGAGCACGGTGGAGCATTCTTTACTCCAAACAGTGAATATATCCTAGAAGCGTGTCAATATGCTGCGCCGTTTGATAATAACTATCACCCGATAGAAGATTATAAAGAAACATATCGCGGCGGTGTTACACTATGGAAGTTCGATCATAAAAAAGGAAGAATCATTCCAAAAGATTCTTTTACTCTTGAACTACCTCCATATATGCAAGATCTAAGTGATGCTGGTAAAGGCGTGTCTTACGGCTGGGGCTTTACAAACTCATTTAATACTGAAATGTATACAGGTGGGATCGAAGTAGGTATGCCGCCGAACGAAGCGGGTATGAGTAGAAATGATACCGACTTTATGCATGTTTATAACTGGAAAAAACTTGCACAACTTGTAAAAAACAAGAAAAACTATAAAATGATCAACGGAATGAGAGTTATTCCTATGAGCGTAGCTGTTGCGAACAATGCTCTTTTCTTGATCCCTGAACCAAAATCACCGCACGGTGTGGATGTGTCTCCGGACGGCGAATACATCGTAGTATGTGGGAAACTAGATACTCATGCATCTGTATTCCAATGGAGCAAAATCAAAAAACTTATCGACAATAAAGAATATGCAGGAAGAGATCCTTACGGTATTCCTATCCTAGATATGAAAAAATCTTTACATGGACAAGCTGAACTAGGTCTTGGGCCATTACATAACCAATATGGTAAAGATTGGAAAGACGGTGAGATCTATACTTCTTTATATGTTGACAGCCAAATCGTAAAATGGAACTATAAAACATTAAAAGTGGTAGATAAAGTAAACGTTCACTACAACGTTGGTCACCTTTGTGGTATGGAAGGCAAATCAGCTGATCCTCAAGGTAAATACATTATCTCATTGAACAAACTGGCTATCGACAGATTCGATCCGGTAGGTCCTTTACATCCGCAAAATCACCAGTTGATTGATATCAGCGGTAAGAAAATGGATCTTTTGGTAGATATGCCGTTACCTCTTGGAGAACCTCACCAAGCAGTTGCGATCAGATTGAGTAAACTTCATCCTGAAGTAAGATACCAAATGGGTATAGATCCTAAAACAGGAAAACAACACGTTGGTAAAACTTTGGCAGGTCAAGAAAAAATCGTAAGAAAAGGCAAACATGTCTATATCTACGGAACACTTGTCAGATCTCATATCAATCCTGAGAGAGTTACTGTTAACAAAGGCGATACTGTTACTTTCTACTTGACAAACCTAGAACGTGCTGAAGATGAAACTCACGGCTTTACAGTTGATGATTACAATATCCATGCATCTTTAGAGCCGGGTGAAACGGTAGCAATGACATTTAAAGCTGACTTGGAAGGTGTATTCCCGTACTACTGTACAGAGTTCTGTTCAGCACTACACTTAGAGATGATGGGTTACATGATGGTTAAAGATCCTAACAAAAAATATGTTAGTGCTCAAAAACTAAAAATGAAAACAATGACTAAAGCACAGCTAAAAGCTGAGTATGACAAAGCAGTTGCTGTAAACAGTGCTACTGACGCTGTTATTCAAAGTGTTGTTAAATTCTTAAAAGAAAACCACTTCGAAAAACATGCAACGGTTAAAAACCTTGTGACGGATGCTCTTGATCAATACGGAAAAATTCCTGCGCAAAAGAAACAATCTGATGCAGCAGTGAAAAAAGGCGATTATGAAAAAGCGGTTCTTTTTGAAAACATGATCTGGCAATATATGGTTAAAACAGCCGATGTTGGAATCAGAGCAAAAGACCTGCTTGTAAAAGAAGTTGCTACTAAACAATCTCCTGCTGCTGCAGAAGGGGAAAGAGCATTTGGCGAAGGCGGATGTGGCGGATGTCACGTAATCGGTAAAGTTTCATCCGGTCCGGACTTAACAGGTGTTCTACAAAGACATGAAAACGGTGAAAAATGGGTTAAGGATTTCGTTATGAATCCGGCGTCTAAATATACTGATCCGTATGTAAAAAGTATGATTGATTATTTCAACTTGAAAATGCCTAATCAACATATGAACGAAAAAGAAGTCAAAAATATTATTGAATACCTAAAATGGGTAGATCAAAATGCAAACCTATTCTAATAGGTAGTCTTCAACAAAAATCCGTATGCGGGAGGGCGAAAGCCCTCCCGCATCTTAAATAATGAAATTATGTTGGCAAAAAGTCAATATGATGGTTGCAGTGTTATCCTACAATACTTTATAATATTAAAGAATTAAAAATTGAGGGTATAGGTGACTTTGAGTTTTTAATTTATACAAAGGAAAAAAAATCATGAATCCAAGTCTAAAAAAAGCAAGAATATTTGCGACGTTAGCCTTAATTATTTTAACAATATCGTTTACTTTTCCAATGATCGCATTTCATGGAACATTAAATAAAGTCGATGCAGGAAAGGGTGATCAGGTGTCATCTCTTTCTATAGCCGTATGGAATCTATACAGCAAAGGCAGATATCAAAGCCAAGCGACACCTAAAGAAGCCGATAACGACTTAGTGAAGATGATCGAAACAGAATCAGAGATAGGCGTTCCCTCTTTACCTATCTGGGCAGTTTCTCTTGAAGCACCGAACTATCCTAAAGAAGCTTTCCCGGAAGGAATCCCGGTATATTTTCACTTTGACGGATACAGCGGAGAGGTTCATGAGATGAATACGATCAACCATTATGTCGGTATGGATCCGATGTGGGTCGGCGGACATATTGAAAGAGCGATCGGTATCTATGCACTGCTGCTTGTGAGTTTGGGAATGATCTATTTCATAGCATACAACAAAAAGATACTCAGCTATATCATGCTTATACCGACCATATTGCCGATCCTTTTTGTGGCCGATTACTCATACTGGCTGTATTGGTTCGGACATAACCTGCATGACTGGGGAGCGTTTAAGATCAAACCTTTTATGCCGACGGTTTTCGGAGACGGTAAGATAGCCCAGTTTACTACCCATTCATATCCTACGATAGGTTTTTACGCATTGCTTGTTGTCGGTATATTAAGCCTGCTTGCTTTCTTTGCAAAACAAAAAGCATTAAGAGAAGCAGAGCAGTAAATCATAACGTAAAGGCTGAAGTATGTTAAAAGCGATAATCATTGTTTTCTTTTTACTGTTAAACGTATTATATGCGAACGTACTTCAAGAAGCTATTGACAATGCGCCCGCAGGTTCTATAATCAAACTTCCTGCAGGAGTATATAAGGGAAAGATTACGATCGATAAGCCGCTTAGCATTATCGGTAAGGAAGCCGGCGTCGTTATCGACGGAGGAGAGAAAGGAACGGTCATAACCGTCAAAAGCTCTTTTGTAACGCTCAAAAACCTAAACATAGTGGGCAGCGGCGACAGACATGAAAAAGTGGATGCAGCCGTTTCCGTGGTTGGCGGCAAACAGTGCGAGATCAGTCATTGTAATATAAAAGATTGTCTTTTCGGAATAGATTTTCAAATGGTTAGCAATTCGATCATATCTGATAACAACATAACTTCAAAAAACTATGAACTCGGGTTAAGAGGTGATGGTTTGAGGCTATGGTACAGTAATGACAATATAATAAAGGGCAACCGTTTGAAAAAATCTCGTGACGTAGTCGTTTGGTATTCGCATGGAAACGAGATAGAAGACAATTACAGCGAATACTGCAGATATTCTCTGCATTTTATGTATGCGGGTAAGAATATTGTAAAAAACAATCATTACCAGTATAACTCGGTGGGTATATTTTTTATGTACTCACAAGATACTATTGCAGAAGGAAACGTGATCAAAAGTTCTTTGGGTGCCACGGGCATGGGAATAGGTCTAAAAGATGTTTCGAACTTTACTCTTAAAAATAATACCGTGATCTACTGTGCTCAGGGTATATATATCGACAGATCGCCTTTTGAACCAAACACCCACAACTGGATGATAGGCAACAAGATTCTCTATAATGCCGAAGCGATACATTTTCACTCACTGAGTGAAAACAATGTCATTAAAGACAATATTATCGCCGGCAATATCGAAGATGTCGTTAACGACAGCAGAGGAAGCAGATCGAACGAAAACGAGATAGCAGGCAACTATTGGGATAAATACGAAGGATTTGATAAAAACGGCGACAATATCGGAGATACTCCGCATAAGGTCTACCAGTATGCAGATCAGCTTTGGGTCTATAATCCCAGCGTAAAATTCTTTTATGGTTCACCGGTGATTTCATTATTGAATTTCTTGGCAAAACTGGCTCCGTTTACTAAACCGCTCTTTTTGCTTGAAGATAAAAAACCAATAGTTAGAGTAGGAGGATAAATTATGCAAAAAGTACAGACGGACAGAAGAGAATTTGTAAAATATTCCACACTTGGAGTATTAGGACTTGTTCTCGGCGGCGGAATCGTATTTAGTCCGTATGTTGCACGGGCCGAGAATAGGCTAAGACCGCCGGGTGCAGTAGCTGAAAACAAATTTCTGGCTTTATGTATAAAATGCGGTCAGTGTCTACAGGTCTGCCCGTATCATGCTATAAAATTATCAGATGCCGTACAAGGGCATGGAGTCGGTACGCCTTACATCGATGCGAACGTAAGGGCCTGTTTTGCTTGTGAAGCCGTTCCTTGTGTCTTGGCTTGTCCGAGCGGCGCATTGGATCATCATTGTGAAAAACCTGAAGATATAAAGATGGGGATCGCCGTACTGGAGTTTCCCGATACCTGTTTAGGTATAAAAAAGACACCTGTTCCTAAGGGGTATAATGACGAGATCAAAGCTTTTACGGATTCTGTGAGACACAAAAATCCGTTGGAAGTAAAACTGCTCGAAAGAATAGACGGATTTGAAGGTAAAAGCTGTACGCTGTGTGCCACCATATGTCCGATTCCAAATCCGCTGACGGCAATCGCCATGGTTCCCGATAGCGGCGGCGGACAGCGTCCGGAAATCTATGACGGATGTATAGGATGCGGGGCATGTCAAGAGATCTGCCCGACGACTATTCCTTCTATAGCGGTAAAACCGAGAATGACTTATGAAGAGTATTATAAAAAAGATAAAGTAAGGAGTTAACAGTGATGTTTAAAAATTTAAAGATTCAACCCTTGTTATATGCGTCTGGTTTTTTACTTTTTACGTTTTTGACAGGATGTAACGACAGACATGAAGATAAATCCGAAAAAACGCAAACTTCGGTACAAAGTATAAAAACGGCACCGAAGATCGAGATTGTAAAAAATGAAAATGCACAAGAGATAAAAGTGCAGGAAAAAGCGTATGACAAAAATCAAAGCAAGTCATACTATTACGACTATGATACAAAGAAAAAAGCGGAAGAAAACGACGAAGAAGCAAAACCGAGAACGAATCTTGATGCGAACATGCATGTGCGAAGCCCTTACGAAAAAGTACAGATATCGATGCTCGTCGGTAAGTTGAGCAAAGACTTCATCGTAAAATGTTCTGCCTGCCATAATGATTATGCAAACGGAATAATCGGTCCGTCGCTTTTGGGAAGAGATGCCGACTATATCTATAACAAGATACAGCAGTTTAAAAGCGGCGAAAAGAAAAATGCATTGATGCATGATCTGGTGAAGATGTTGAGCGACAAAGAGATCAAAAAACTCGCAAATGAGATATATACATTCAACCAAAAAATAAAACACATAAGGAAATAAAAAATGAAAAATATAATTGTAGGAATTTTAACGATCGTAATATTTGGACTGATGCTTTTTACTTACATAGGCGGCGGAGCATATAACGGCGGTAATCGCGGAAAAGTAATTGAAAACATTGCACAAATAACCGCTCAGCAAAAAGCATCTGCGGCATCTGAGGAGATGATGAATAAAAAAGAAGACAATAAAGAGCAGGACAAATTGACGGCGTTAAGAGAAAAAGCCGGTAACAGCGGAGCGTTTAAAGTGAGCCAGGCATATAAAAGCAAATGTTCTTCTTGTCATGGGGTGAACGGTTCAGGAGAACAAAACGGCAAAAAACTTATCGGTCCTAAACTATTTGGTCTGACCACGGAACAGGTTTATAAAAATCTGAGCGATTTTAAATCCGGAAGAAGAGAGAACCTTGTAATGAGAGGTCTGCTGCTTAAACTTACGGACGACGATCTTAAAAAGTTTGCTGAAGAGATAGGTGATTTCCCAAGAAGAGCCCAAGAGCTTAACAAGTAATCTAAATATACAATATAATAGCAGGATGTCGAAATGGATAAATATAATAGCAGAGAGACGATAAGAAGAACGACTTTTTGGTCGACATTTTTTAGTACGACTAAAGATGGAAAAAAAGTTTTTAGTTATAGAATGAAAAGATGGATAGTCGTTATCGCTATTCATCTGCTGTTCTTTCTATCGTTCGCTATTGATATTCAAACATTAGAGGGAACCTTGAACGGTTCTAGATTTCTGGGATTTCACCTTATAGATATCTTTACGACGCTTGAGATGTTTTTTGCAGAACATAATCTGCATATAAATATCATAATCGGAGTGAGTACGATCACCGTTTTTTATCTTTTGGTAGGAGGAAGAACTTACTGTGCGTGGGTTTGCCCTTACGGTCTTCTTAGCGAGATAGGAGAAAAGATCCATGATAACCTTGTGGCTAAAAAGATCATAAAAAACAGAACTTTCGATCATAGGATCAGACACTTTTTCTGGGCAATATTTTTAATCTTGTCATTTACCAGCGGCTATCTGGTATTTGAGACTTTCAACGTTGTCGGGATTCTCAGCAGGGCTATCGTATACGGCTGGTCTTTGGCTTTGATCTGGGTTGTCATCGTATTTGCGTTTGAAGTCTTTTTTTCACGCCGTGCCTGGTGTACCTATATCTGTCCGATCGGGACCACATACGGCTATATCGGAAAAGCGTCGGCGCTCAGAGTAGAGTGGAACGATAACTGCGACCACTGTATGGTATGCCATGACGTATGTTTTGAAAATCAGGTCTTAGAGATAACAAAAGCGAAATACGATAAGCAAAGAGAAGAAAAAGGGATCACCAGAGAGTATATTACGGGTGCAGACTGTACATTATGCGGAAGATGTATAGATATATGCCATGTCGATGCTCTTGAGTTCGGATTTAGATTGAAAAATTTGGTATAAGGCAGTAAAGTATGATAAAAATCTCTAATCTTACTAAAAAATTCGGTTCAAACGTATCGCTTGACAATGTCAGCTGTGAGTTTAATAAAAATGATTCAATAGCCTTGATGGGCGCTAACGGTGCAGGAAAGACCACGCTTATAAGATCGATCCTTGGATATTATCATCCCGATGCGGGTGAAGTTTTGATAAACGGGCTCAATCCCGTTAAACAAAGGGTCAAGGTACTGCATGACATAAGCTTCGTTCCGCAGCTTCCACCTCCGATAAAACTGAGCCTGGCCGAACTGGTGCAGTATATCAGTGTAAGTGCGGATATCGACAAAGAGCTGATAATGCATTACGCAAACGAGATGAAGCTTGATGTCAAATCGAATATGAATAAATCTTTTTTCAAACTGAGCGGCGGGATGAAACAAAAAATGCTCATAGCTATAAGTCTGGCAAAAAAAAGTGATATCATAATATACGACGAACCTACGGCAAATCTCGATCCTCATGCCAGAGACGATTTTTACAGACTTTTGAAACAAAATGAAGAGGAAAAAGTACTTTTGTTCGTTACGCACAGAATAGAAGAGGTAAAAGAGCTGGTCAACAGACAGATATATATGGATCTTGGAAAGATCTCTTCAGATGAAAGATTTTAAGGTTTTGTCTTTAGTATTGCCCAAAGTACACAGCAAAAGAACAGGAGAGTTGTTTTGAGAAATTTATTTTTAATTGCGCAGTTGGATTTGAAAGAATCCGTCAGAGCCAAATGGTTCGTGATCTATTCGATCGTATTTGGAGGACTTATTGCTCTGTTTTTCATCGCGGGAGTAACAGATTCGCAGGTGATGGGCTTTAGCGGTCTAAGCAGGCTTTTGCTTATGTATATACAGATAACCATCGTGATCCTTCCGATATTTATATTGATCACTACGGTAAGATCGATATCAGGAGACAGGGATAATCACATATTGGAATATATGCTCTCTTTTCCTATATCTCTTACGCAATACTACTGGGGAAAAATCATAGGAAGATTTATCACCGTCTATCTGCCTGTTTTCTTTGCTATGCTTATAGCCATTGTTTACGGAGCCATAAAAGGCGCAGCGATTCCATGGAGCATCTTTTTCTTGTATACGGGACTGCTTTTTGCGCTTTCAAGCGCTTTTTTGGGGATAGCGTTTTTTATATCCTCTTTTGTAAAATCTTCCGAGGTTGCGCTGGGGATAGCATTTTTTATATGGATATTCCTGCTTGCGTTCATTGATATCGCCTTGATCTCGCTGATGATGCAGCAAAGATTCAATGAAGAGTTGATAATATTCATAGCGATGATCAATCCGATGGAGATATTCAGAGTGGCGGCGATCTCGCTTTTTGATCCCGAGCTCACCGTTATGGGTCCGGTCGCATTTTATATACTCGATTCTATGAGTCAAGCGGTATTTGTCCTCGTGTCTATCGGATATCCGTTAGTCCTGGGACTGATTTTTGCTGTTTTAGGTTTTAAGATATTTCAAAAAAAAGATCTGGTGTAAGGAGTCACAATGAAAAAATTGGTTATGGGCATATTGATACTGTCGTCTTTCGTATTTGTACCGCTTTTGTCGGCAAATGATTTATATACATTAAAATTTGATAGGAACACTATCGGTTTCATTAGAAAGGTCAAAGTGTATAAAGCACCGGAATGGGTGGCTAAGATAAACTTGAGCAGCGGAAAAGAACTTTATTTCTGTAGTCCAAAGTCTATGTTCGAGTTTTATGACAGACCGGCGAAATGGCCTTATCTTAATGTGAAAAGCGAAAGTGATTTCAAAGCCATAGTCGTTACTGATTTTGCTACTTTAAAGCCTATCGATGCAAAAAAAGCTTTTTTTGTTTACGGAAGCAATGTGATCTCACCGGCAGGAGACGATCTGCCTGCGTTCGCTTCATACGAAGATGCCCAAAAGTTTGCGAAAAAACATCATGCGGCAAGAGTGTTTAAGTTCGACAAGGTGGCTCCTGGGCTAATAAGACTTCTTAACGGAGATATTTAAAGGAGATACTATGAAACCAACGCCTATAAATGAAGAGATACAGCTGGATCCAAAAAGATATATAGTCAGTGAAACGGATGAACTGGGAACAATAACCTTCTGCAATGATTACTTTGTAGAGATCTCCGGTTACAGCAAAGAGGAACTGATGGGGAAACCTCATAATATTATCCGTCATCCCGACATGCCAAAAGTCGTGTTCAAACTATTATGGGAGTTTATATCTCAAGGTAAAAATATCAATGTCGTTATAAAAAACTTGGCAAAAGACGGCAGATACTACTGGGTGTTTACCGAGTTTGAATCAAGAAGAGATACGGATACGGGAAAAATCATAGGATATACCGCTTCAAGAAAGACCGTTTCAAAACATGTGACCGAGATAATATCGGACCTATATGCGAAGCTGTTGGAGATAGAGAAAGAAGAGGGTATCGAGGCGAGTGAAGAGTATTTGAAATCCTTTTTAAAATCAAAAGGCGATAATGTCGAGTTTCAGAACCTTATGGAAGAGATCCATAAATTTTATTAAAACCAGAATTTATCGGCAGAGATAGCGAGTTATGAAATTATTATTGCTTTTTTTTATTTTGATCTCCATCTCTTACGCAAATATTCTGCAAGAAACGATCGACAAAGCTTCTCCCGGCTCCATTTTAAAACTTTCTTCAGGAGTATATCCGGGACAGATCGTCATCGACAAGCCTTTGACGATCATAGGCAAGAGTCATGATGTGGTCATAGAAGGCGGCGGTACGGGCAGGGTCATAACGATCAACAGTTCAGGCGTCGTCTTAAAAAATCTTACCGTAACTAATAGCGGCGGCAGAATGGAAAACCTTGATTCCGCGATCAAGATGGACAAAGTCAGTGATTGTGAGATAAGCAACTGCAAGATATTAAACAGCCTGTACGGCATAGATATGGTAATGGTGCAAAACTCGATCATCCAAAATAACTATATCACGTCCAAAAAGAACGATATAGAGCTCAGAGGTGATGCGCTGAAAATTTGGTACAGTAACGGCAATATCATAAGAAACAATAGGATAGATGCTTCGCGTGACATCACTTTGACCTATTCGAATAACAACATTATCGAAGGTAACACTATCACGAATAACAGATTCGGTCTGCATATCGGATTAAGCCGCAAAAACAGGATCACGGACAATATTTTTAAATACAACTCCGTAGCGATTATCGTAATGGGTGTTATGGATACGAATGTAACGAAAAATCAGATTAAAAGTTCCAAAGGAGCCGCTGGAATAGGGATAGTCATCAAAGGATCGTCCAATTTTCATTTAGAGGGCAATACTATCAGTTACAATGCGCAGGGGATATACATAGATTCGAAAAATACCGAAGAGGGTATGCAGAGATATATAAAAAATAACGAGATCTCATACAACAAAGAAGCTATGCATTTTCATGCCATTATCAAGAACAATACTATCAGGGATAACAAGATAT
The DNA here is from genome assembly GCF_039645975.1 of Sulfurimonas sp. HSL-1716. Taxonomy (NCBI): domain Bacteria; kingdom Pseudomonadati; phylum Campylobacterota; class Epsilonproteobacteria; order Campylobacterales; family Sulfurimonadaceae; genus Hydrocurvibacter; species Hydrocurvibacter sulfurireducens. The sequence goes on along the minus strand of NZ_CP147918.1, from coordinate 1,766,465 downwards.
TCGGTAATATCGATGATGTGGTAAGGGATTCTAGAGCCAATGTCACGATCGCAAACGATATAGGACATAATTACTGGGACAGATATGCGGGATTCGATAAAAACGGAGACAATATAGGAGACACGCCGCATAGAGTCTATCAGTACGCGGATCAGCTTTGGGAGTACAACAACAAGGTCAAGTTTTTTTATGCAAGTCCGGTCATGTCTTTGATGAACTTTCTGGCTTCTTTAGCCCCGTTCATCGATCCGGTGCTGCTGCTTGAAGATAAGACTCCGATCGTCAATATCGAGGATTGAACAAGGTTCGATCCCCGAATATTTGTTTTTTAACTATTTTTCTGTTTTTAAAATAGTTTCTACGGCTTCGTTAAAGGTAAAGACCTTTTTACCTGCTTTGATGCTCTCTTTTGTTTTATGTGCGCTAAATCCATAGCCCATAGGGGTCAGGTTCCCTGCATCATAAAACGCTTTTCTTGCATTGAGCCAAGCTCCCGTATCGACATCTTTGACCCAGATAACCGCTTTGTCTTTCCAAGAGATTTTTTCGTTTTCAAACCAGATAGCCATACAGCCAAGATCGTCAAACATATATGTCTTGCCGTTTTGTGCATTTCTGACCTGAACGGCATTTTTTCTGTCGCTTATAACCATGACGCATCTCGTACATGTGTCTCTGTCCCAGTGAACTTCCGCTACGCTCGTATTGGATTTATTGTCGCATCCTGCAAACGCCAGTACCAAAAATATGGATGAAAGTACAAGTTTATATAGATTCATTTTTACTCCATTTATATAGTTTAAATCATGTCTTGTTTTATGCATAAACAAAAAGCCGCGCTACCGTAAAATTATAACAATATTTTGTTTGATTATGTAATATATTAGAAATAATAAACATTAAACGCCATAGATATGCGAAGATCGGTAATGCGGGAGCGGATGGGACCACCGCATCATATTTTGTCTTTATCTATCTCGACGCCACTGTATTCCAGCGTGTAGATCAAATCCGTAGTATATATCTTGTCAAAATTCGCCAGCATCACTTTTTTCAGATACTCTTTTTCCGCCTGTTCGGCGCGCATAAGGCTCGAAGCGAAGATCCCTTTTTTTTCTAGGACCAAGGAGGTGATGTCGTTATCCATGTTTATATGGTTCATCAGCTCTCTGATGTCCGTTTCGAAAATAGAGCTGAGCATAGAGAACATACCCGCCAAATAAGCTTTTTCTTTGTTTCTCGGATCGGCTTCGGCTTCCATCCTTTCGGCTCTTTTTATCGCTAAATCCAGCAGGGTTTTTGAAGCGGGATTTTTAGAGACTTCCGAATACAGGTATACCAGCAGCCATCTCAGCAGCTTATCCCTGCCCATCAGGGTGATCACCTGTGTCAAAGATTCTACTTTGATGCTGAATCTTTTTGAGTTATTGAAAAACTGTATGAGCTTATATGAAAGGTCGGGTTGTTTTTTTATGAAATACTCCAATTTGTCATTATTGGTATTGTCCTCTTTTATGATCTTGATCAGCTGCAGTATGATAAATTGGGCAGGCTCTTTGGAACCTATGATCTCCATTACCTCGGGTTTGTCGAGATAGTACCCCTGAAAAAGGTCAAAGCCCATATCCAGATATTTTCTAAAATCCTCTTTTGTTTCGATGTTTTGGGCCAGAAGTTTTATCCTTGTGCCTTTGAACTTGTTCATAACCTTTTGCATATTCTGCGGTTCGGAGAGAACCGTATCCATCTTGATGATATCGATGTAGTTAAAAAGCCTGCTGAATTTGCTTATCATATCGGCACTGGAATCGAAATGTTCGATAGAGAGCCGAAATCCCCTTTTTCTGTACTGTATTATCTTGTTGATAACGTTTTCGGTCAGTTTTATATCTTCGAGTATATTTAAAATAAATCTGTTTTTATCCAAGACGTCAAGAATCCCTTTTGTAAGTGTTTTGTCGTCCACGTTCACAAAAGCAAGGGTATTTTTTCCCAGCAGGTTCTCCAGCTCCGGACTGGTTATGGATCTTATTATGAGCTGTGCGGTACCTTTGACGTTATCGGAAAAACCGGCCGGATGGTTTTCGCCATCTTTAAAAACAAGCTCATACGCATATACTTCGTTTTTATTGGTAAAGATTTTCTGTTTGGAAAGATTTATAACATTCATAGGGTAACCCTCCATTTTATATATTATAGCACTAAGTCGGGATTTATAATCTTTATAATTTAAATATGTTGATTTTTACGCATGATGACAAAGCGATGACAAATATGAATTAAAATTTTTTTATGAAAGAACTAAACTTTGATAAGAATGAGATAATCGTCTCCAAAACGGACACAAAAGGGAAGATAACCTATGGGAACGAGCTTTTTTTAAAGCTTGCGGGCTATAGTGAAAAAGAGCTTCTGGGCGCACCGCACAATATAATCCGCCATCCCGATATGCCGAAAATCGTCTTTAAACTGCTGTGGGACACCGTTCATAAAGGAAAAGAGGTTTATGCATATGTCGTCAATAAAGCAAAAAACGGCGATTATTACTGGGTCTTTGCGAATGTGACCCCTTCGTACGATGCAGCCGGAAAGATCATCGGATATCATTCCGTGCGAAGAAAACCCTCAAAAAAAGCCGTCGATATCGTAAAACCGCTTTATCGGCAGCTTCTTGACGCCGAAAAAACAGGAGGAATGAGTGCGTCTGAAAAAATGCTGAATGATCTGCTTGCAAAGAACGGAGGACGTTATGACAAATTTATCCTATCTCTTTAAACTGCAGGTTATGGGATATCTTTTTTTTGCCGCTTTTGTCATCGGATATCTCGTAAAGCTCTTTTTTGACGGTTTTAGTACCGTGGACACGCTGCTTTTGTTTTTGTATATCGGTTTTGGCGTGTTGTTTAACATCTATCTCTTTGGATTAAGGTCTTGTATGAATAGATCGATCGATGTCTTAAACAGTGCTATAAAAGGGGACCTTGAGGGCCGTATAAAAGATATCTCCGACAGTGGTACGGCAGGCACGATCTGCCGGCAGATCAACAATCTTTTAGATCAGATGGAAACGTTCATGCGCGAGATAGTGACCTCGATAGAATATACGGGGAACAACGAGTTCTTCAGAAAGTTCGATACAACGGGACTGAATCCTGCATTTAGTTTTGCGGGCGGCAAAATAAACGAGAGCATCGATGTCATGAACCTTAACCATATGACGCAGATGCGCGTACAGCTGAATACGGAACTAAACACTATCAATAAGAACAATGAACAGCTCCAGTCTCTTCGTGCAAGCTTTAAGAGAAATACCGACAAGCTGGAGAAGATATCCCAGAGTGTCCAAGATGCCACGCAGATGACGATCAAACGGGCAAAAGAATCGCAAAACGTCGGAGATAAACTGAGCGGATTGCTTGAACTTCTGGGCCGTAACACCGAATCTACCGATTCATTAAAAGAGCGTACACAGGAGATCACGACCGTTATAGATCTTATAAGCGACATCTCCGATCAGACGAATCTGCTGGCACTAAACGCGGCAATCGAGGCGGCGCGCGCAGGCGAGCATGGAAGAGGCTTCGCCGTCGTCGCTGATGAAGTCAGAAAATTGGCAGAACGTACCCAAAAAGCAACGGTAGAGATAAGAACGACCGTTCAGATTCTGCAGCAAGAAAGCATGGATATGTCAAGTAGTTCTGAATCCATGCGCGGGGTCGTACATGATTTCAGTGAGCTGATGAATATCTTTAGCAGCAGTATGGCGGAACTTCGCGATATGAACGAAACGGTAGAAAGTGACATACAGAGCATAAAGAACCGTATCTTTGTAAATCTCATTATGATAGATCATATTCTTTTTAAGGCCAATGCTTACGATTCGATGAGTCTCGGAAAAAAGATCGGAGAGTTTGGTACGCATCATGACTGCCGTTTTGGAAAATGGTTCTTCGGCGAAGGCAAAAAACAGTTCGGGCATACAAAAAGCTACCAAAACATAGACCTTCCGCATGCGACGGTACACAACAAAATAATAGATGTCGTCAAATGTATCGACAGTAAAGATGAGTGTATCATCAAAAAAGAGAAAGTCTTAAAAGAGTTTCAAGAGATGGAGCGTGCCAGTGCAGAGCTATTTTCTCTTGTCGAAAACATGATAGATGAGTGAAGGTATGTGATATGATAGTGACAGACGACAACAGCAAACTTGACATCTTGATCATAGACAATGAAGAGGTCGATATACACGCCGTTGTCGATCTGCTGCAGGATGAGTATAGTGTACGTGCCGCAGGCGACAGCTTGAGCGTTATGAAGATGATAAAACAAAAACGCCCCGATATCATACTCTTTGATACAAACATACCCTACACAGACGCTCATGACATAATCAAACGGATTCATGATGATGAATTGAACAAAGAGATACCTATCATTCTTCTGAGCGGGCACAGCATCGACCATATAACGAAATGGTCCGATCTTGGAGTGGCAGATTATATCAGCAAACCGATCGAACCGAAATCTTTCATGCTTAAGCTTTCTCTCTGGGCGAAACTTGTCAAAAAAACCATGGAGAACAAAGAGAAGCAGCAACTGCTTGAACAGTATAAAAACATAGTGGACAGAAGCGCTGTCGTCTCCAAAACCGATAAGCGCGGGATCATCACATACGCCAACGACAAATTCTGCGAGATATCCGGATATACGCAGGAAGAGCTTATCGGCAAACCGCATAACATAATACGTCATCCCGATATGCCTACAAGCGCTTTTGAAAATCTTTGGGGGACCATAAAAGCCGGCAGGCCCTGGGTGGGAAAAGTAAAAAATCTCAAAAAAAACGGAGGCTATTACTATGTGGACACTATAGTCAATCCCGTTCTTGACGATCATGGAAACGTCATAGAATATATCGCTTTAAGATACGATATAACCGAACTCGAACAGTACAAAGACCTGCTCAAAGACGAACTCAGCACTACAAGTCGAAACCTCGAAGAAAATATGAACTATATGCGGCAGTATGAAGAAGCTATCAGTTTTGTTACGGCTATACTGAAAACGGATACGAACAATATCATCACCTATGCGAATGCAAGATTCTGCGAGCTTATGGGATATCAGATTCAAGATCTCATTGGTCAGGACTGCAGCCAGCTTAGAGATGAAAAACACAGACTTATGCTTGATTGCGAGAATATAAAAGAGGAGGTCAAAAACAAAAAAACGGTTACAAAACTGCTGACAAACATCACAAAAGACGGCCGTAAACTCCATATGACAACATTTTTTTATCCTATTGTCGACAGGCATTCAAACGTTACGGAGTATTTGCAGATCATGCATGACGTCACCGAGATAGTGAATCTTAACGAGGAGATCATAGATACCCAAAAAGAGGTTATCTTGACTATGGGCACTATCGGAGAGACCCGCTCGAAAGAGACGGGACTCCATGTAAAAAGAGTTGCAGAATACTCCTATATCTTGGCAAAACTTGCAGGGCTGAGCGAAAAGCAGGCAAGTACTATAAAACAGGCTTCGCCGATGCATGATATAGGTAAGATCGGTATTCCAGAGAGCATACTCAACAAACCGGGAAAACTGACAAAAGAGGAGTTCGAGATCGTCAAGACCCATAGTACGATAGGGTATGAGATGTTAAAATATTCCAAGCGTAACATATTAAAGACCGCCGCTACCATAGCCTATTCACATCATGAAAGATATGACGGAAACGGTTACCCGAACAATTTGGCGGGTGAGGATATCCCTATAGAAGGGAGATTGACGGCGATTGCTGACGTATTTGATGCGCTTGGAACAGACAGAGTCTATAAAAAAGCATGGAAGCTTGAGAAGATAATCGATTTTTTAAAAGAGGAGAAAAGCAAGCATTTCGATCCGGTGCTCGTAGATATATTTTTAAACAACATCGAGAAGTTCCTGCTTATACGAGATACCTATCGAGATGTCGAACAGGAGAGTGCTCTCACATCAAAATGAAATTAAAGAATAACCTATATTTCTTACACTCTCTATTTGCAGATCAAACCTTTTTCTCAATTTGAAGATTATGTTACGCAGTGTTCCGTCGTTTATGTCGTCGGCATGTTCCCAGAGCATCTCAAAGAAAGTTTCGCGGGGAACGATGGAACGATAATTCTTTATCAATATGGCAAAAACAATTCTTTCATAGCCCGATAATGGGATGATCTCACCCTTGTGTAAGATCATCCCGTGGGCATCGACGGAGAAAGGAAGCGCTGTCGGAGGAGGTGTGCTTGCATGATTATTTTTGGCTATCGATAAGGCAGCGATGATCTCCTCCTCCGATGCCGGTTTGATGAGGTATGAAAGAGGTTTTAGCCCTGTGGCTTCTTTGATGGTATCTTTGTCTTTGTACGCGGTTAAAAACAAGAAGTTGATCTTTTTTTCGTTGAGCATATGAGCCACGTCGATACCATGTCTGGGACCTTTAAGGTTTATATCCACAATGGCGCAGTCGACATCATTATCAAATAGAAATTCTTTGGCTTTTTGATAGCTCTCGACGATAGCAGCGACTCGGCAATGCTGGCTTATGGCGACATCTGCGATAAAGTTGGCAACGATCCATTCGTCTTCAATAATGAGCAGCCGTATCATAACGTCTCGCTTGCGGCAAAGGATATCTTTATATGATCGGAATGGATTGCGATCGAAGCGTTCATCTGTTTGATAAACTTTTTGATCATAGACCAGCCGAATTTCGGAAGACCGAAGAGTATCTCTTCCGCCTGTGAAAAATAATGACTGTGATCGATACCGTCGTTGTAGGAAAGTACCACCTCTTGATCCGTTGTCTGAGTAGTCTGTAAAATAATTGCTCGTGCAGTATTAAGATCGGCATACTTGATATGGTTGGCGATCAATTCATTTACGATAAGTCCAAGAGATACGGCATGATCGGTTTCGATAAAGATGGGAATGTCTTCGTTGAAAATGATCGTAAGATCTGGGTAGAGCTGTTGAAGCGAGGAGACCACTCTGTGAATATAGTTGTTCATCTCGATCGCATTGATGTTTGACTGCGTACACAGGGCTTCATGCACTGAAGAGATCGCCTTTACCTGTGATTCCAATGTCCTTAGACTTGCATTCATATCTTCGTTGGCTTCTTTGCGCTGTATCCATAAAAACCCCAAAATAAGCTGCAGATTGTTTTTGACTCGGTGTGTGAGTTCACGCAGCAGCAGTTCGCGCTGTGAGACAAGATTACGCAGTTTGGATGTTCTGTCGGCTATGAGTTTTTCCAAGTTTCCGGTATGTGACTCGATGAGCCGGAATGCGTCGGCATACCGCAGCAGCAAGATGACGGCTTGAGCCAAGAGATAGACGGAAAAACCATACGGCATCAGATCGCTCGATGATCTGATGATGTTCTCAAACATCAAAAGGTCATGAATGACCGCGGCGCTAAATATCAAAAATGCGCCCAATGCCAAAGATGAGCCTTTCTCTTTGGAGCGGTAAGATTGAAACAGTATCCACACGGTGTAAAAGATAAACGTGATCACGAGGATCTCATAAGTTTGTAGCGTGGAGGTAAAAAATATAGTCGGAAAGAAAAGGGCAAAGCTTAAGAACAAAGCTCCCGTCGCCAGATAAACGCGCTCGGCACTCTTTGATGTTTGTTTGGGATAAAGAGAACCGATATACAGCACAAAGAGCGGAAGCGCTATATAGCCGCTGACATACTCCAGCCGAAGCAGTGTCTCCCAGGAGATATAGGGGAAGAACTGCAATAATACCTTTTCTCCGGTCACTGCGGCCCGCAATGCAAGCGAGAAGCTTAAAAGACCAAACCATAAAGGTGCTTTATCCTGCCTCCATGCCAAAAAAAGACCTATATGATATATGGCGAAGGAACAAAGTATCGCAGTGATGACAAGCTGTATGTATATCGCCAAAAGGCGTTGTTGTTCCAGCATCCCTTTTGGTGCAATGACGGGTACTTCATAAAATCCGATGTGCTGATGCTGCGCATTTGCCAGATAAAGCATCAGCGTCGTGGTCGTTGTTTTTGGCGTGAAGCTGACGATCGGGTAGTAGGCTTGTGCCTTGTAGATATTTTGTGCAGTATTGAATTTTCCCGAAGATCCTGCGAGCTTTCCGTCTACATACAGTTTCCAGATGCTAAAGGGCTGTCTCAAGTTTATCGACAAGGGTTTGTTTGGAGTAGTTTTGAGCTTTATGGCAAAAGTAAAAGCCCCTTTGGAGCTTTTGAGGATTGATTCGACAAATTTTGGGAGGAGCATCTGCTGCTTGTTGAGACGATTATCATCACTCTTGGCTACGATAGTCGGTGTATAAGCCCAAGGCCCGTAAAGTTCCTGAGGTTTGCTAAGATTTCTGACATCGGTGATGGGAAAGGCATAAATTTTGGCGGAAAGAGAAACAAAGAGTAACAAGAAAAAGAAAAAATCAAAAGACAAGCGTTTTAGAGACATTTCATTCCATTTTCAAGACAAATAATTTTTTTTAGTTATACTTTGTGATTTTATATAGTATCATGATTTTGGTAAATAAATTATTTTCTAAGAGAATAATTATCAATTAAGGAATTAATGAGGGGTATAGACGAAGATTTTTGCAGGGTTTGTTTCCCGTAGGACAAAAGAGTTTTGCCTGCGGGGTTTATAAAGAGGGGTCTGTTATATGATACGGTCGCTCCCGCCGTCTATGGCTACTTGTGCGCCCGTAGTCTTGCCAAAGACATCGCCAGCCATGGCGCAGACGAGTCTTGCAACGTCCGCAGATCTTATTTCCGTTTTGAGAACGTTGTTCGTTTTGTATTGCTCTACCGTCATGCCGTAAGCCTCGGCTCTTTTTTGAAGGACTTCGTCCGTCCAGATAGCCGTATCAAAAACTGCATGAGGATGAAGTGTATTGACGCGCACGCCGTAATCACCGAGTTCCAGTGCCGCGATACGCGCAAGCTGTGTCTGACCGGCTTTTGCGACGGAGTATGCAGCGGCGCCTTTTCCCGGAGCCGGAAAATTCTTGCTTGCGACCATGACGATGGCAGGGTCTATGCCGAGCTTTAAGAACGGTGCGGTGACTTTCAAAAGCTTTTGATGGGCGGTAAGATTGATGCTCATGCTTTTTTCCCAGTTGCTCTCACTTAGTACGTCCAGAGTCTCACTCGGCGTAAAGATACCGGCATTGCTTACTACGATATCCAGTCCGCCGAATTTTGCTACGGTGCTGCTCACGGCATTTTGAATGTCGGCTTCGTTCGTGAGGTCGCAGACGATACCTACAGCGTCTTTAGAGTTAAATGTTTTTGCCACGTCAGGGTTGATGTCTAAAGCGACGACGGCAGCTCCTTTACTTTGGAGCATCTTTGCGCATGCAGCGCCGATACCGCTCGCAGCTCCGGTGACGATAGCGATTTTTCCGCTAAACTCCGGAGCACCGCCTCCTTTTTTGAGTTTTGCCTGTTCGAGTTCCCAGTACTCCACTTCAAAGATCTTCGCGGCATCAAGCGCTTTGTAGCCGCCGAGTTTTTCCGCTTTTAAGATCGCTTTGAAGGTATGCTGGGAGATATCGTCAATGATATCTGCTTCTTGGATGTTCTTTCCGAACGACACGGCTCCTATATCTTTGTATATAGCAAAGTTCGGAGCAGGGTTGAGACAGATCTCGTCTTTTTTGTAAGATTCGTAGTAGTTTATGTAAGATGCTACGTAATCCGCCAATTCGTTTTTAAAATTCTCTTTTAAGATAGCGGGAATCCTCTTTGTGCGGATGACATGATCTGGTGTGAGCGGGCCTCTTTGCGCGATCTTTTCTACGTCTGTCTTTGCAAAGGTGACAGCCGCTGCGGAGGTGCTTAGTTTGACTATGGTCGCATGACCTTTGAGTGAGGATATCTCTTTTCTTAAAGTGGCGATCTTGAGCGGGTCAACGTCCGGTTTCGTTTCATCGAGTGTGAGCGTGGCACCTTTTTGCTGAAGATATTGTTCCGCTTTGTCTACGAGCTCGATACTTTTTTCGTAAGAGCTTTTTGCGTCATCGGCAAAAGTGAAGAGTCCATGGTTGAAAAGTACCATGCCCTCCAGCTCGTTCCAGTCTATATCTTTTGTCATGCGGTAGACAAGCTGCGCGAGAACGAATCCCGGCATGATGTAAGGGATGACCAAGACCTTTTTACCGTAGAGTTCTTTGATGCGTGCTTCGCCATCCGCGGTATTTGTAATAGTCACTACCGCATCGGCATGGGTATGGTCCACATATTTAAACGGGATGATGGCATGCAAGATAGCCTCCACCGAAGGGTTCGGCGCGGAAGGATCGATCATAGCGGCACGCTGATACTTTACCATGTCGCTGTCGCTGAGATAGTCGAGCTTTGCCATTTTTAAGAGCATATCCATCTTTACCGGTGCAAAACCTGCAGCTTCTATGGTAGCGAGATCCCAGCCGCTTCCTTTTACATAGAGGATATCTTCCGTTTCGCCGAACAGGTTCGTGACCGCAGATTTTACCGAGGTGTTTCCTCCGCCATGTAAAACAAGCGAAGGATCGCGTCCTAAAAGACGCGACGTGTAGACACGTAAGTCGAGGTCGCTTTTAAAACTCGCTGCTTCTGATTCGTTATATAGACTTTTCAATGTTTACTCTCCGTCACTGTTAAATTTTTCTTTGATGCTTTGATAGTCCGCTTTGCAGACACCTTTGTTCGTGATGAGACCCGTGACAAGACGGCTCGGCGTGACGTCAAAACCGTAGTTTAATGCCGGACTCTGCGCAGGGGTGATGAGCACTTCGTGAAGCACGCCCTTCTTATCGACTCCGCGCATGTACTTCACTTCGTCTGCGCTTCTAGTCTCGATAGGGATCTCCTTGACCCCGTCTCTGATCTCATGATCAAAAGTAGAAGCGGGGATGGCTACGTAAAAAGGTACTTGGTTGTCAAAAGCTGCTAAGGCTTTGAGATAGGTGCCGATCTTGTTGGCCACATCGCCGTTTGCGCTTATGCGGTCTGCTCCGGTGATGACCATATCGACCATACCGTGCTGCATCAAATGACCGCCCGTATTGTCTGCGATGATGGTGTGTTTAATACCGCTTTGGGTAAGTTCCCATGCGGTAAGGCTTGCACCTTGATTGCGGGGGCGGGTCTCATCAACCCATACATGTACGTCGATGCCTCTTTTGTGTGCTTCGTAGATAGGAGCAAGGGCGGTTCCTTCATCGATAACGGCAAGCCATCCCGCATTGCAGTGGGTGAGGATGTTGATCCGGGTCTTGTTTTTCTCTTTTAGGATATCTTCGATGATCTCGCAGCCGTATTTTGCTATCTTTTGACTCTCCTGCGCTTCTTCATCGTTTAAAAGGACCGCTTCCTCTCTGGCTTTTGCGATGAGGTCTTTGGCGTCTTTTAGGCGGAGCATCATCCTGTCTACCGCCCACATGAGGTTCACTGCCGTAGGGCGAGAATCTCTGATGAGAGAGGCTTTATGTAAAAGCGCTTCATAATCGCCTTTTACCTCTTTTGCCGCCATGTAGATGCCAAAAGCGGCGACGCTTCCGATGACGCCCGCTCCGCGGACGGTCATATCTTTGATGGCGTTTACTACTTCATCGGTGGTCACAAGCTCTTTTGTCTCGTAAGAAAAGGGAAGTTTTGTCTGGTCGATCACTTCGAGGTTGTCGTTGTCGTTAAGCCAAAGAGCTTTGTATTTAGCGTTCATCTGTTATGAGATCCCTTATGTCTTTTGTTGATCCGATGTTCTCGTGCTCCATGACGAATCTTTTTGCGATACTCAGCGCCATCGCTTCGGCTTGTGCACGTTTTTCTTTGTCTTCTATGCCCCGTATCTCCGCTACGCCTGCCACGCCGAAGACGCGTCTTGCCATTTTGCATCCTGCAAACCCTACAGTGTCACGCAGGATCTGGCGGATAAAATCATTTTTGAAAGAGCTGAGCGTCGCATCGTCTAAAAAACCCGGAGTGATGAGAGCGGAACTTTCTGTCTGGTCCCATAATCTTAAAAACTTTTGTAAAAAGCCTTCCAAGAGTGCATCGATGCTCTCAAGCAGCCAGCTTTGGTAATCGGTATCGGCAGTCACGACGGTATGGTGAATGTATGCATTTACGAAGTTTGCAAGCAGAGCGCCGATGTCAAATCCAAACGGTCCTACAAAGGCGAACTCAGGGTCTATCACATAAGTTTCGTCTTGATTGACCATCAATGAGCCCGTATGCAGGTCGCCGTGTAAAAGGGCATCGTTTTGAGTCATGAACTTGTACTTGAGGCATAAGACCTTCTCTTTAAAAGGCATATCGGCAAAAAGCTCCGCTGCCAACGGGTTGTCTTTGACATTCTTGTTGTCGTTGGTCTCATGCTCCATGTACGCCGTTGTAAAAACGAAATCTTCCGTAAGTTTGCACAGCTCGGTATTACTGTTGAAGCGGTCTATGAGCTCACGCTTTTTATCGCTTTGCAGATAAAGCGAAGAGGTGTAAAAAAGCGCATTGGCAAGATAGGTAGATACGTCATCGGCGAGCTTAGGGTATCTCAGACCCCGCATAAGCCCATGACGCAGGATGATATGTTTGCCCAGATACTGCATCACGACCAGACTCATCGACTCATCGGCATAATGTATTTTGGGGATGAACTCGGGAGAGCGTTCATAAAAAGTATTTAGAGCCCGTATTTCGTAGTTCATGCGTTCTCTGCTCAGCGGAAAAGTCTCTCCTACACAGCGTAAGTACGGTACCGCCTGCTTCACTATTAGAGCTTTGGCAGCGTCTTTTTTTGATTTCAAGATATAGACATAGTTAAGGTTTCCGTCACCGATCTCATCGACACTGATGTCGTCCGTACCGAAGAAGGATCTTAAAGAATCGATCGCCAAAATATAAGAGACAATATTTTGCGGCGTCAAAATATCATAAGCCATCAACACTCCTTTTTTATAGCGTCATTGTATAATACTAACTCTTTTAATACTCTTTATTTGCCGCTTCGAAAGTTTGAGGTGTTTACGGCTTTTTTCATCAATCAAAATTTTTTTTTAATTTAATAAACTGCTTAATATATTTTATGTTATAGTGCTTTTTACTTAAAAAAGCATTAGAAGATTTCCTCTATTTAATCACAAAGCTTCAACTGCTTTATTCTCATTATTTATCTTGAAAGGTCTCAAAATGAAACGTTTACTATATAGTTTTTTATTTGTTGTTTTTCCTACTTTTTCGTATGGTTGGACTCTTTCAGAGTTATGTAATCAAACTGGTGTAACTTGTACTCAAGTTGGAACTGCTGGTGATGTTCTTTATGATAGTTATGATTCATACTTTCAAATAACTGGCAATTGGTATTTTCTTATGTATCATGGCGCATATAATACTACTGTTTTTTGTAATGGTGCGGGTGATTGTGAATCGTATAGCACTAATGGTATTTATGACGCACATTGGGTTTCTGCTATATCTTTTCATTTATATCCAAATTTTTACGATGCTGTTCATGTTTCTGGTTGTCAATCTAATTATATTCCAAATCCTTCTACTGGTGTTTGTGAAGCTCCTTCTACCTGCCAAACCCCGGACACCAAATTTCCGACACCGGCAGGTAACGAGCGTGTTATATTACAGCCGTCATTAACAGACCTAACAGATCAATGTACCCAGCTTTCAGGAATGGTGCAAACTGCTACGAAGAACTGTCAGACTACATATAGATGTGTAGGTGCGATTCAAGACCCGACGCAACAGACATGTTCAGTAAGTAGAAATCAACCTGTCGGTTCATACGTTTCTCCTACAACGGGAGTATTTAACGAAAATATAGCCCTTACAGGTACAGATGTTTCCCTGCATTACAGAAGTGATCACCTAAAAGACCTTTCAATTGCTCCGGGATGGAGTTTTAACGTATCTGCTTCTTTAGAGGGAGATTACCTCTATTTAGGTGAGGGGCAACTTCTTAACGTTAAGTCTGCTATCTCTGTGGATAATAATATAACTACGGTAAGCATCGGAGGAAAAAGTTATGTATTCGATGCAGACAACCGTCATACGTTTACCAAAGACAGCTATACGCAAAAGACACTTTATTCATTTGCATATGATGCTAACGGTAAACTTACCTCCATTACCGATGCTTTTTCAAATGTGACAACCATCAACAGAGACGGCAACGGTAACGTGATCTCTGTCACAGCACCGCATGGACAAGTCAACACTTTGGATATAGATTCCAGCGGTGACTTGGCCGATGTAACATACGCAGACGGTTCTAAATATGTGTTTGTATATGCAAACCATTTGATGACGAACGAAACAGAACCAAACGGTAACGAGTTCATTCACGCATACGATGATAAAAACGAGGTCACGAAGGTTACCGATGCAGTACAGGGTGTATGGAAGTTTTCAAACGATGACAACGGTAGCTTTTATAAAACAGTCGTAACAAAAGCTGCAGGCGATACGGTCACTTACAAAGACTACTACTTAGACGGTGACACTCTGCTTAGTGAAAAAGTATTTCCTTACGGTGATGTTTTCAGCCACTCCTCAAAACTTGACGGTACCCAGAGCGTGTTCAAGTCTTGCGGTGTCACCACTACACTGGGATTCAGCAGTACAAATGACCCGATAACGAACGAAAGAAGCCCTGCAAGCAAAGTAACCCAAATGCCAAGCGGTCTTACACAGACTCTTGAGTTCACTAAAGACTACACCTACAACGGTACTGCTCTTGCCAAACAAGAAAGTACCATAGATGACAACGGAGCCGTTACGAAACTCTCAAGAGATTATGATCTTTCTACGGCGACTCTTACATCTCCTGAGGGACGTGTACGTCAGATAACCTACGATCCAAATACACTGTTGCCTACTCAAATGCAAATAGCAAATATTGCACCTGTTACATATGCATACGACAGTGAAGGCAGACTCACAGATGCCGCACAAGGACAAAGAGAGGTGCAGTATGTTTACGATGACAAAGGGAATCTGCAAAAAGAGTTAAATGTTGCAGACAACACGGCCACAACATACACGTACGATGTTAAAGACAGAGTAACAAGTATCACTTACCCTGACGGTCATACGACCTACTTTGCCTATGATTCAAACGGTAATATGCTCAAACTTACCACTCCGACACCGGCAGATTTTACATTTACATATAACGGAGTAAATAAGCAAACAGGAATGAGCTCTCCGCTGGGTTCACAGACACAGTACCTTTACGATATGCAGCGCCGTATTACAAAAATAGTCAAGCCATCGGGTAATAGTATCACTTACAACTATGTCAACGGTCTTATAGATTCCGTCGTTCGTCCTGAGGGAGAGGCCGATTACACATATGCCTGCGGCGGTAAAGTGGCATCTGTCACAGCAGGAAGTGAGAGCATAAACTATAGTTATGACGGTGATCTGCTTACTAATGTAACGTACAGCGGTGTACTCAATCAAAGTATCGATTACACTTATAACAACGACTTTTACGTACAAGGCATTACCTATGCAGCAGCAACGCAAACACTAGGTTACGATAAAGATGGACTGCTCATTCAAAGTGGTGACGCGAGCATAACCCGTGACAGTTCTAATGGACTAACCCTCTCAGTAAAAGATGGAAGATACGAACAGAAATACGGCTATAACGAGTATGCAGAGATAAACGACCTGACTACACAGATAGGAAGACACCATATCTTCTCATATAGTATAGATAAACGTAACTCCAAAGGACAGATACTTAGTAAAACAGAACGTCTTGGACATAAAAGAACCCGTTATAGTTATACATATGACAAAGTCGGACGTCTTATAGAAGTAAAAGAGAACCATAAAACAGTAGAGCGCTACGAGTACGATGCAAACGGTAACCGCATTCTAAAAGAGGGATATGTTTTAGAACATCCGGGCAGACACCTTGGATTTAACATAGAGAAAAACCGTGAACACTCAACAGAACATTGTAAGGCACTCCAGCACAGACGTGCAAGTATAAAAAGCAGCTACACGGTAGAAGACCAGCTTGAAAAAGTGGGAGATACACTCTATGCTTATAACCAAGACGGCTATCTTTCAAGCAAAGTAAGCCCTACAGGGACAACAAGCTACGACTACGGTTCTTTGGGTGAACTCAAAAGCGTAGTGCTCGAAGACGGTACGACAGTACAGTACCTCTATAATGCTCAAAACCAAAGAGTTGCTAAAGAGGTAAACGGCACTATTACTGAGAAATACCTCTGGGCAGATCTTACAACACTGCTGGCAGTGTATGACGGTAATGACAACCTGCTAAGAAGATACGACTACGCAGACTCAAGAATGCCGTATAAGATGGAGTCTAAAGGAAAAGCATATTACCTCGCATACGACCAAGCAGGAACGCTTAAAGCCGTTGCAGATGCAAGAGGAAAAGTCGTTAAAGCCATAACATACGACAGCTTTGGTAATATACTAGAGGACACAAACCCTAAACTACATATAGAGTTCGGGTTTGCGGGAGGATTACAAGACACTGATACAGGCTTAGTACACTTCGGCTACCGTGACTATGACCCGGTAACAGGAAAATGGACTGCAAAAGACCCTATAGGTTTTAACGGTGGTGATACTAACCTTTATGGGTATGTGTTGGGTGACCCGGTTAATCTGGTGGATCCGAAAGGATTGGCTACTTTAAAAATAAATGGTCAAAAAATTCAAGTACATAAAAATGATGTAGACCCTAGACCTAGTATTCCGCATGGACATGATTATGCTAATAATCAAGTAATTGATAAAGACGGAAATATCTATAAAAATAATAAACAAATCGGAAAACTACCAAAAAAACAACTTCGAATATGGCTAGATTTTCTAAAAAATATGAAAACACCGTTAATAAATTTGATGCCCTTTAATAATCTTGAAGAATTTCAAAAATGGCAGCAATGCGGTGAATGTGGATGTCAACTATGATGATACGTATTTTAATTAAACCTAATATGAAAAGAGAAAGGCTCGCTTTTCTTTGTAATAAGTATAAGAGAGCAAATAATGCATATATACAATTCTCACTAAAAGGAAATGAATATCAAATCGTTAAACAAGCTATTTTCTTTGCGAAAATAAAAAAAGATTTAGCAATAGCACTTTTAGATTTTTATGCAGAAAAAAATTATAAGTTTGAACAAAAAGATATAGTTTCACTTTATAAAATAAATGATATAGCATTGAATGAAATACTCCATATAAATTTAAAATATGCAAGTCCATATGTAAAAGTTTTAACAAAAAACAAACATTTTATTCATCAATAAAACAAAAAGGTCGTTAAAACCATAACTTATGACAGTTTCGGTAATATAGCACTAGACACAAACTGACTTTATACCCCAAGGGCACTTCCTTCGGGGCGCATGTAGAGTTCGGGTTTGCTGGAGGATTACAAGACAGAGATACAGGTCTAATACGCTAAATCACTCTTCATTAAGAGCTTTTATTTTCATCAGAATCGTCTGCATGCCATAAAACTCTACATGTAAAATAAAGTCCCTTTTGTTTGTAGGCGATGCATATACTCTGAAACTTTTTATTTTACCAAGATTATCGATATCAAACTCACTGTCTTGCGGCAATGGGTATGTCTTAAAAGGTTTGAGGGACTCTAATCTGTAAAGTTCATGTCCCTTTACTATATATGCAATATACGGGTTAAACCTTTGATGTACAGAGTTAGTAGTCTGTAAAAAAACAACATCATTGCTTTTATCTTGGTTCAATATTTGTACACTGTCAAATAAAGAGAGGGTAAAATCTGAAAAAAAGAGTTTTTTCTTTGTTTCAAAATTCTGTATCTGTTCCATCTTTTTTTCATACACCTCATTTGAACGGTTCAAAGAGCTGTAACTTCGATACAAAAAAAGCAGCATAATCGAGAGGATAACAATAGATATCATCATCTCTATGAGTGTAAATGCTTTTCTCATTTTATACTTCTTGTAGTAAGTCTGTAAAATGAAGCAGTTTCATCTTTACTCTTAACATCCATTTTTCCCATATACAAAACAATTCCGTTTAGAGAATTTGTTTGGTTATTGTCATCAGGAGTATCTAACTGTTCATAATCAATACTCAGCTTGTTTTGTTTTAGTTGTCTTCGAAAATCATCATCTAAAGAAAACTCGCTGACAAGTTCATATGCATCTACTTTTTCTTTATTAAACCCGTAATCCGCATTACCTACAAAAAAGGAGGACAGATCTTCTTTTGTTAACTTCTCTTCTATATTTGAGAAAAGATTCGTAGAATTAGCGTGCATCTGTAAAAGTGCCATAATGACAACAGATATAATCATAACTGCCACCATGACTTCTATGAGAGTAAAACCTTTGTGTTTACTCATGTCCTAAACCAATGCGTATTGCTTCATCTAAAGATGTTTCTCCATTTATGAGCATTTGACGCAGCTGTTTTGCAAGTGTCTTCAGTCCTTGTGCTTCAAGGAGAGTTTTTATAGTATGTTCATCGGTTGTGGTTTTTAAAATCTCTTTAACATCATCATTCATTACTAAAAGTTCTCCGATAGAACGCCGTTTGCTGTAACCGCTGTAATTACACTGAGGACACCCAACTGCTTTGAATATTTTTGTTTCTTTGGAGATATCGTAATCGCTTGAGAACTCTTCGGCTAAAGAGTCTTCTTCTTTACATGTAGGACATAAAATGCGAACCAATCTTTGCGCCAAGATCCCGAGTAAAGAAGAGGATATTAAGAAAGGTTCTATTTTCATATCTGCAAGACGAGAGATTGTTGCGGCAGCTGAGTTAGTATGTAAAGTAGAAAAAACCAAATGCCCTGTTAATGCAGCACGCACGGCTATGGATGCTGTTTCTTCATCACGAATCTCCCCTATCATGATGACATCAGGGTCTTGACGTAAAATGGAACGTAAGGCAGATGCAAAGGTCAAACCGACTTTTTCATTCACCTGAATCTGAGATATCTTTTCACTTTTGTACTCAACAGGATCTTCAACGGTAATGAGATTTTTTTCAGGAGACTCGACCGCTCGTAAAAAAGAGTGTAACGAGGTAGTTTTCCCGCTTCCAGTAGGTCCCGTTACTAAAATGATCCCATGAGAAAGACGCAGCAAACGTTTCACGTCATTTATAAGACTATCATCAAACCCAAGTTCATCTATTTGCGGGATCTGTGAACTTTGCATCAAAATCCGCATAACTACGCGTTCACCATAAAATGTCGGCAGTACGGAAACCCGTACATCCAATGTCTCACCCGATATCTTGATTTGTGTTCGACCGTCCTGAGGAATACGTTTTTCGGAGATATCCAGATTGGAGATGACTTTGATACGGCTGACAATAAGTCCAAGCACTTTTTTATCTATATCTGCATTCTTAACGAGCATCCCATCTATTCTAAAACGTATTTCACCTCTATTTTCATGGACTTCGATATGGATGTCCGAAGCACGTTTTTTGATCGCTTGATAAAAGAGTGCGTTAACAAACTTAATAATAGGAGCAGATTCTTGACTTGTAAGAATGTCCGAAGTAGTACGCAGGAAGTCCGTTAGAGAGATATCGGCTTCCTCTTGCATAGTATTGGAATCTTCCTGCATCGTTTCAATCGTTTTATCGGTTCGTAACTCCAAAAAACGGTTATAGAGCCTGTCATAGGAATCTTGATCTAAAAGCATTAAGGGGTAATACTGTTTTATCTTATCGTAAAAACCGCTTGCCTCTACAATATAACGTTCACTCGTAAAGGCTGTAATCTTTTTTTGGTATTTTGCAAAAAGCAGATAGTTTTTTACCGAAAGTTCAGTATTTATGTCTTTCGGTTCAAACGGTTCTAAATCAAAAGTATGCAGTACCTGTATATCTAGTTTCATCTGCCGTTCTTTTTCCCGAAGATCGTATCGGCAGGGTTAAGTTTAGTTTCATTGTCTTCTTGCTTATTTTCCTTCTTGTTTTTCTCAATTTTCTTGAAAATTTGATCATTATAACTTTTTTGTATCTGTGCCAAAATGCCCAGATCTTTTTGCAGTTTGGAAAGTTCTTCACTCTTATCAATAACATATGGGGTCAATAAAACGACTATATTATCATTCTCAGTAGAAGTCGAAGTTGAACGAAACAACGCTCCAAGTACAGGAATGTTTCCAAGTACAGGGATTTTTGTCTTACTTGATGTATTATAGTTTTTAACGAGTCCACCGATTATGATGCTTTCTCCATGACGCAGTATTGCTTCTGTTTTCACCTCTTGTTTAGAAGTAACAGGCTGTCCTGTAGCATTATTACTTCCGTCATCCAATACATTTTCCAAGACGGCTTTTACATCTAACGTTACTTTCTCTTTTGATGAAACTCGCGGTTTTATTTTTAGAGTCAACCCTACATCTTCTCGTTTATAGCTGTCGGTAACACCTGATGTCGTAGTCCCCGTAACACTCCCTGTTTTAATTGAAATTGTTTTTCCGACATAAATAGAGGATTCTTTATTGTTCACACAAAGAATAGAAGGATTTGAAAGTGATTTTGAGGCACCATGAGTCTTTAAAAAATCTAATGTCGCACCTAAAGCAAAGGTACTTTTAGCACCGCTTCCGATATCACCCAAATATGTAAGAACACTTGTAGATGCCTGGCTTGTAAGTGTAGCATCTCCAAAATTCGCACTCATAGCATAGAGTCCGCTTGAAGAGATATCTCCCGCTGCAAAACCATATTTTAATCCTAAATTCTCAGTATTTGTCTTATTGATCTGAATTATTTCCGCTTTTACATACACTTGGTACTTCTCTTTATCAAGTTCGCCGATAATCGATTTGATATCTGCAATAGTATTCGGTTGTCCTACGACAATAACAGCATTTATTTCCTGGCTGGTAGATATATACGGTTTAGCATCCGGATCAGTATAAACTTGTTTGGACATGATTGCGTTCAAGCTGTCTGCCACATTTTTAGCATCAGAGTTTTTGAGTTCAAATATTTTTGTTAATTTACTGCCGTTAGACTCTATATCCAACTCTGCAATTAGTTTTGTAAGCTTTTCTACATTTTGTGGACTTCCTACTAAAATAAGACTATTTGTGTCATTATCTAAAAGAATCTTCACCTGTTCGCTATTGATCTTTGTATTGAAAATGCTTGCAGCAATAGTCGTAAGGTTCGCCTGAAGTTTTTTTATCTCCGCATAATTTATATGTACGACTTTAACAATATTCTGGTGACTTACATTTATTTGATCTATAACTTCTTTAATCGTTTTGATATTTCCGGGGAAATCGGTCACCAAAAGGGTATTGCTTTCCTGCATTGTAATGAGTTTTGCGTTTTGTGAAAGTAAGTGCCGTACTTTGGAAGCTACGACATCAACATTTTCACCTTTGACATCAATAGCTTGAGTGACCATTAAACTACCATAAAGACCTTTTCCTTTCTGAACCACTTGTACATTGCTTTTCGATGCATCTGCTGAACGGACAAGTTCATATAAGGAACCGTTTTGCACTAGCGTATACCCTTTGGTATTTAACACAGAAACAAGTATCCCCATTAACTCGTCTTCATATATAGGTGCGCTACTGACAAAGTTTACCTTACCGGTCAACTTGTAATTAATTAAAATATTTTTATGGATTATTTTTGAGATAAGTTCAATAAAATCGTTGATCTCGACATTGGATAGATTGACATTTACCTTCTCTCTAGCATAAAGATTGACAACTAAAAACAAAATAAGAAAAGACACTTTAATGAATCGCATATATTACTCCATATTTTTATTATTTCACCGCACTACCAGCTTTAATGATTAGATTACCTTTTTTCAGCCTTATATGAACTTATATTGAAACTTGGAACTGTATGCGGCTGTTCTAAATTGACCGTATACTCTTGACCATTCCTCATAAATTTTGCACTTTTTAAGGCTATTGAACGCAACACATAACCATGAAAGTTTTCTCCAATGGCTACAATCTTTGTTTTATTTCTTTCTGATTTTAAAGAAACAATGACAAAGCCCGTTTTCTCATTTCCGTACAGACCTTTTAAAATAATATCTGAAATAGTCATACTCTGCAGGGTTTGCATTTCATCACTTTTTACCTGCTTTGCATCGGGAAACATATTTTGAAGGTTTGTTCGAATATAAGGAATTTCATAATGATCGTTTTGCATATTGTTTACTCCCTGTACAGGTAAGTAGTAAGCCAAAAATAATGAAAACAGATCAGCCAATAAAAAGAGATATAAAAGCTTTAAGAGTATGTTAAAGTCTAAAGTATTAGATATTTTTTTCATATACATACTCTCCTTTTTGATTTTTAACGAAGTTTCTTAGCAAATCACTTCGGTTTTGCAGCAGCAGTTTTGAAGGGGTTAACAACAAAAAAAGATGACGGTTTAAAAGGGAAAACTTTCCTTCTAATGTACCAAAACTGCCATGCGCTTCTAAATGCAAAGATAGAGGATTAAAAATACTCTGATACATCTCAAGCTTTTCTATTTTTTCGGCTGCAAAAGAGAACATCATCTTATCGGATGACACCTGTTTCAAATCGACTGCGTTATAAAAGAGATAAGGACGAATAACTACACTTTCAATAGATGCATTTGGTACTCTTCGGACAAATACATTTACTCCGTTTAATTGCAATGAAAAAGCATGCTCTTGAATACTCCTCTCATTGATTATAATCTGGTGTTTTTGCAATGCCTGCTCCGCAAAAAAGTATAGTCTCTCTTTTGGAACTGTTAAAAGCAGTGCGATTATGAAAAAAAGCAGATAGAGTATAAATATAAGTATTTTTTTTACCATTTTATCTCCACATACAGTTGAGCATGAATGTCGTCGACCCGCTTGATTTCAATCTTTTGTAAATTAAAAGAATCGTTAAAAAGCTTTGAAACGACATTGTTGAGCTTCATATAATTAATATTTTGTGATGTCAGAACTGTTATATCCCCTTTTTTCTTTACCTGCAACTCTTGATTTTGTGCAATTACACGTTGCAACTCGCTTTGAAGTCTTCTATTGTCTTTGTATTCCTTTTTTAAACTATTGAGTTTTTTAGCCATCTCTAAAGTTTGCGTGTAATTGCTTCTAAGATCATGAACATTTTCTTTTTCACTATGCAGCTTCCATATAGAAAAAATAGGCAACATCCCCAGAAGAACAAACATATAGACAAGATTGACACTTCTCATAAAGCAGCCTCTACATGTAACACATTTGATTGTTTTTGCACTTGCACATTTGTGATCTTGCTTAACAGGTTTTGAAGTGCATCTATACTTTTGACATCTTCTGCTGTAAATTCTGCACTAACTGTTTTGTCTTGTGCTTTTATGGCACTTAACTTGACTCCATTAGGCAGTTTTAAAGAGATAAGTTGTGCAAATATCTGGCGCAGTTTTATCTGTCTTTTATATACCGATTCATAGTGTTTCAAAACAGAACGGTTTTGCATCATTGTAGGTAAAAGGGAGTATTGTGTAAAGAGTCGAGAATATTTCTCTTGTATCTCTTGTACCTCATGATGCACGAAAAAATACTTACCAAACGTTATAAATGTAAAGATAAGTAGAACAACTGCGAACTTATAGAGTTTGTCGGTTTTAATGATATGTCCATACTCTTTGAGGTTTATTTTGTGCTTTGAAAGAATGAAATTTGTTAAGTCGATCTCTTTGGCATCTTTTACCCACTCTCGTGGTATTGTTATAACAGTACCATCTTTTACATGTAAGACTTTTGCATCATCTAGAATGATATCCTGATCACTATTAGAAAATTCACTTTGTGCAAAATAGACACCTTCGATCTGTGTTAAAAGCAGACCTTTTTTAGCCAGTTGATCTATGATGGCTTTGTCATCATATGCAAATGCATAAAAGAACTCTCCCTCTTTATAAACACTATAGCTGTATTCTCCTGGAGGAATAAAGCTCTCAAAGAGTGAGGGTAGTAGTTTTTTAATTTTGTGTACGCTTTTTACGGGTAAGGAAAGCTTTTTGAACCAATAAAAAGAGGGAGGCAATATTATGTTTGCTTTTACATTCACCTGTAAAGGTTCAACATTGTCACCGATAAGCCGCATCTCGGCTTTTTGTTTATATTTCGTAAACAAAGTTATACCCTTTTTTATTTTTTATGTCATATTCAAAACGTACATTTGCTTCTTTTTTCTCTTGTCGTATTTTTATCTTGACCAATAGATAAGGTTCAAAAAAACTAACATTGAAATTTTGAAGATGCTGTTGCTGCATCTTGGATATTCCAAGGTCATCAAAACTCGTTAAACTTCCCTCTTTATTCTGAAGTTTTTGCGCTGTTTGTCCATCCACTCCCAGTAACATCTGCCATACTTCGGCCGTAGCATAGTTTAGATCAATACTGTCATCTCGCTTCGAGCTAAACGAGAACAGCTCTTTTGCATCTATCTTTTCAACACTTGGATCATTATAGCGTTGTTCATAATACTGCATTATTTTGTTGTAATGCTGCAATGAGGCAATAAAATCTCGAAACAGTGTAGGATTATCATCAAAAATGCTACTATTATAGAGCATAGCCTCTTTAACTTTCCCCATATTATCCAGTAACATATCTACAAAATTACTATTTACATTATGTCTGCTCATATACTCTTTTAGAATTTCTACACGTTTTACATTTATAGTCGAATTAGCATCTGTAAGATCATTTATATTAAACTTCGATCTCGCACTCGTTACGGCAATATCTATCTCTAAATCGCTTATGTTCAAAGGAAGTGACTTACTTTGAGATAAAAAAGTATGAAGTTCTTCAACAGATTTATCGTGTACTATCTTGTCCAATATACTATTGTTTTTTAAAATCGTCAAAACATCGTCTACCACCATTCTGCTTTGAGTCATAAACTTGTCGTTAACTACGCTTGTTTGCGCATTTTTCATCTGCTTCAGTCCTATTCCGACAGATGCGGTCATAGCTATAATAAACAGCAAGGTCAAAAGAAGCGCTATACCATTTTTGCTCATCACGATATACTCATTGAAAAGATAGGCAGCAGCATCGCAGAGACTATGAAGCCGATAGTCCCGCCCACAAAGAGCATAAGTAGCGGCTCTAGCAGTGTAAGCATCATTGAGGTCTTATCGCGGTTCTCTTCAAAATAGAGTTCGGAAATGTTACTTAAGACATTTTGCAGCTGTGAAGTTTCTTCACCGAGTGCAACAGCTTGAACAAAAGCGTAGTCGACTTTAAACGAAGCATTGTTTAGTGCATTAGAAAGCAGTTTTCCTTCAACGACTTTAGTCGCAGCACTATTAAATACACCTTTTAAGACAGTGTTATTGAGAATGTTCGCACTAAGCTGCACAGTTTGAACAAAAGGTACCCCAGAACGGACTAAAAGCGAAGCAATATATGCAAAACGCGCCAACTCGCTTTTTTGGGTTATCTTTCCAAACAAAGGCAGCCGCAAAAGTAGTCTATGAAAAAAGTAGGCAAAAGATTGACTCTTTTTCATTAGGAATAAAAATAAAAAGATCACAACAAAAAAAAGAATGATCATATGCACCACGTTTGCTTCAAAGAACTCACCTGTCCATATGACGGCTTTTGTTGCACCGGGGAGTTCCTGATTTAAACTTTTAAATATCCCCGTAATCTGCGGTACTACGAAAGCAAGCATAAAAGAGATCATAAAAAATGAAACCGCTATCATGAAACCGGGGTACATAAATGCACTTTTTATCTCTTTATGCAGCTTCTCTTGTTCTTTTAAAAAACGTGAAAGCTCCATAAGTACTTCTTCAAGTATTCCCCCGTCTTCACTTACTTTAATAGACTCTTTGTAAAACTCGGGCAAGATCGCCACATTTTGTGTTTGCAATGCCGTATAAAAGTTTTTCCCCTCATCCAAATAGGTACTGACACTGTTTAGAAAAAGCTTCATTCGCTTGTCGTTTTCATAATGAGTTTTAACGATCTTAAGTGCAGAAACGATGCTGATCCCCGAACGAATATATGTAGCAAGCTCTCTGGAAAGCGACGAAAGCTCTTTTGGAGGAATTTTATATTTTCGAACGAATGAAAATCCCTCAAAAAGAGTTTTGTTATCTTCGGATACACTTTCATAAATGATGTTCTGCGCAGCAAGTTTACTTTTTGCTTCTGTAAGTGAGGATGCTTCTACTTTGGCTTTTACTTTATTGCCGTCAGCGTCTATACCTTTATATTTATAGATCATCTTTTTAACTCTTCTATTTTTTCTTCTTTGGCGCTTTGCAGTTCATTGATCGACTCATATACTTTCACAGTTTCTAGATAAGGTGTGAAATCATAAGCTTGGTTTTTATATACAGCAGCTATTTGATCCCCTACACCGTTTTTATACATCGTGTAAGAAAAACAGACATGATGCCGTTCCTGCTCTTTGTCATAATAACTTTCATCCAAAAGTACCATTCCCCTCAAAGGGTCGTATCTGTACATCTCAATACTTTTGTCTACAAAATGCTTTAAACGAGCCGTTTCATTACCGTCCACGATTACTTCGCATTCGTTACATTCATCAAGACACAACAGACGTACTTGGCTTTTAAAATGAAAATGCTGTAGATAACTTTTGAGTTTCTCTAAAGAAAGAGGTTTTTCATCACTCTCTTTTGTTTTAAAGTTTACTATGACAAGCGTATAGACAATACCGATAATAAGCACGACTATCATCAGCTCCACAAGAGTAAAAGCTCCTCTTTTCACTCCTTATTTACACTCACTCATTTTAATGTCGGCGTATTCATCTTTACCGCCCTCTTTTTTATCTGCCCCCAAGGACACTAGTTCCACTTTGCCCTCATTATTGAGGTAAATGAAATCATTCCCCCAAGAGTCTTTAGGAATCTTGCCATCTTTTAAATATCCTTTTTTAGAGTAGTTTGAGTATTTATTCTCATCGGGGTTTTTAGCCAAAGCAGCCAACCCCTCTTCTGTAGTAGGGTACACCCCGTTGTCTACTTTAAACATGTCTAAAGGACCATCATAAAGACTTTTCATATTCACACATACAATCTTTTGTTTGGCTTCTTCACCTTTACCTACAAGATTAGGTACAACCATTGCAGCTAGAAGTCCAAGAATTACGATGACTATCATCAATTCTATAAGGGTGAAAGCACCTCTAAACTTTGTTCGCATTTAACATTTCCTTACAATTTAAAAGTAGTATATTATAAAATTGCTATATTTACTTCATGCATTACATTTTTATTTTACACCAGTAACTGTTCCATATTGAATGATTTTATAACTGGTTGTCCATATCTCATAGCCTACACCTCCATTCTCTCTTACATCAGGCCCTTTATACTCCTTAATCCATTCTTCATCGAAAGAAGTATCAGGTGGAAAATATTCACCAACGTTATACAAAAATCCTAAAAAACAGTTTTGATACATTCCTCCACCTACTTGTATCCTACCTTGTACTCTTTCAAAAGTATTATTTCCTAAGAATACTATTTTATTCTCTAGTAGAAGATAGCTGCCAGCAGGATTTTGAGGTACAGTTTCACAAGATTCTGTAGCATTCGGTAAACCTAGCTCTCTCCTAAAATTAGGGTAGTATATCGTTTTAGTTGCTTCTACATTGGATGTTTTATCGTAAACAATATGTCCTCCATCATAATAATCATAACTATTAATATACCCGCCTTCATAATGATAATCATATCTTATGCCTGTTGCTTTGAACTCTACAGTACCGTTATAATCATATTTATAACTACTATAATCTTTACAGGTGTTTGTAACTAAATCAAAATATTGTGTATCAAGACATTTTGATGCTTTAATCTTTTCCTCTTCAGGATTATTAATAAGCCAGTATGTATCATTCTGCAGTGTTATACTTGTACCTCCACAACTTGCTTTTACATACGTAGGAGTACCGTTATAATTAACTGTATATAGCTTTTGACTAGTATTAAATGGAAAAACTTCTTCATCTATTACAGCATTAGGATCAAAACGATGTTTAACTGTAATTCTATAATTCATGGTGTCTTTATTGAATTCTTGATTTGTTTCCCATTGTGAAGGTAAAGTATCTAAAGCCGCTAGTAGTTGTTGTATCTTTTGAATTATTTTAGTTCTTGTGTCTTGACTAGCCAAATATGCTTCAACGAACTTATGCCCACCGGGTAAGTCTAAATCTGCATTATGTTGCATACTACCGGGTATGGTATTAATCACAGGATCAATATAACCTGTAACATAATCACCTAGTTTAGCTTTGACTTCACTAGCAGGTGATGCAACTTGTAGGTTTGCAAAATAATTTTGATAACCCGTAGGAGATATTGCAGCATAAACGCGATTTGCGAACATATTTCCCTGAGAATGAGAAACTAAAAGAACTCTATGACTGTATTGAAAACTTGTATTATAATACTTTACAAGCATGTTATTTACATCTTGTTCTTCAGCAGTTGTTATGGCACTAATAATTTGTTGTCTTAAATTCAATAAATTTTCATCTGATATAGCACTTACCTGTTTTCCCATTAGTTCATCAACTAAAATGAAAAAAGATTTTTCACTGATTTGACCAGCCTCTTTTAATTGGTAAAATGTTTCAAGTAAATCTATCATTTTGCCATAACTCCAGTTGTACTGAAGTTTTACTTCTCCATAGTTAGCTTTTAGTTTTGGATCGTCTTTTATTATTTCTTTGTTAATTAAATCATTTAATTCTCTAACACTGCATTCCGCTGCACTATCTTTGTCACAATCATCTCTTGAATATTGTTTATTCCATACACCGTTCCCAAAGTATATATCAGTCTTACATTCATTAATTTTTTGTGTTTGAGCAAGAAGTAAAGAACTAATCATTAATGATAAAATAAATAATAACTTCTTCAAAACTATTCTCCCAACTCATCAATATTTATTTGACAATTTTCTATAGTATCTTTTGGAAGTGAAAATATTTGTCCGCTACATGCTTCATTAAATTTAAAACGTTGAAGAGTGCGCTCTTTAGTATTAAAAATTTTATCCTCAAGCTCTACACCTAATTTTCCTATATGCTCTTTTCTCCATTTTCTTGATTCAACATAACCCTCAATATCTTTAGTTTTTTTAGCAAACCAATACCATTGACAAGAAGAAGCATTTTCCAAATATTTTCTAGCTTCTAACGTTGGAGAATCAATTATCTTTTGCCATGCCCAAGCGTATTGCATAGAAATTGCTATTTGTGTTTTAGGATACTCACTATTTTTCGATTCTTCTATGATTACAAGTCGCTCAACATCATCCCTAATCCCATTATTATTAAAGTCTATACCAAGCAGAGTTGAGTCGTTTAACTTTTTGTCCGGTTCCGGAGGCAATGCATAACCGTTTACAACTTCAGGAACATAAAAATGGTACTTTATTTCATGAATATGTCTTTGCTTATGTGTTTTGGCTGCTTTTAAACTTTTTATTTCAACTTCATAAAAACCTGGTTGAAGCAATTTACTGGGTGTATATGTAAGAAGATATTGATCTTTGTCATATGCGATATTGCCACGAATATGCTCATGATGATGTGAAGAAAGATCAACTAATTTAACATTATGTTTTTGAACAGACGATGGGTCTAAAGGTATTTTAAACTGAACCTTTATTACTGCATTTTGAGGAACATCCACTTGAGAAGGTACGGGATATAAACTTAAAATACTTTCTTGATCTATTCCCTTCGATTTAGCCATATGTTCATCCGAAGCATTTAAGCTAAATGGCAACAAACTTACAAATATAATTACTAAAACCCGAATCATCTATACCCCTTTAAAATTCAAGCAATACAACTGTTGCTATAAATTGTTTTTTTTGATTTGTTACACTATAACACAAAATATTTAAAATAAATAATTAAATCAAGAAAATATTATGTTTTATTTAATACATAAAGTAAAATTACTTATTGTCCCGTGTCTTGTATCCATGAATAAGTCGTTTTTTCCCATCTTTCTTCAGGGAATGTACAACTTATTACTTTTCTTTCTACAAGCTGATTGTTATGAATCAAAAAAGTTGCCTGATATAAAAAATCCGTTTGAGAGCCTATAAAAACTATTTTAAAACCTTTTGATACTTTTATAACCTTAACTCCCCAAAGTTCTGTTAAATCTATATATGCCGACACCGGAAAAACTATTTTATTTTTATTTTCTTCAACAATCACACTAGATATTACTTTCGTCGGTGTTGTGTTTTCTGTACCCCACCACTCTAAATTAGCACTATTGTCAAATATAGTTTTCATTGTTTTTAATTTAATCTTTATATTTTGCTCTTTAAAATACAGTTCTTTAGAATTGATTTTTTTAAATGTTGCAAGAGGATGGCATTCAGTTCCATACAACAATGTAATAGGCAAAATTAAAAATAAAATATATTTCAAAATTTTCATGGTACTACCTTTAAAATTTTATCTCCACTTTGATCAACTTGTTTACGTATAGCTCTATCAAAAATCATACAACTGTTAGAGGCACTATGATTTCTTTTCTGATTATCACCATGCATTAAAAAACTAAATCTTCCAAATGTATTAGTATTTCTCTCTGAAATCAATGGTAATGCAAAAGGTCCGACTTTTGTACTATTATATGAACTCCCTATTCTATAAGTACCTTGAGGGATTGGTCCTACATTGCTTATATTTTGCATCGATGGATTGTTCCATCCTTTTCCATGTCCAGAATAACCTTGTCCACCATATATAATTTCTTCAAAATCATTTACCTGAAATAAATATCCCGTTGATTAGCTGTATACCCAAACTAATCCCCACGGGTCCACCATATTAACCGGATCATAAAGGACATACCCATAAAGGTTAGTATCACCGCCGTTAAACCCTATAGGGTCTTTTGCGGTACCGGGTCATAGTCACGGTAGCCGAAGTGTACTAGACCTGTATCAGTGTCTTGTAATCCTCCAGCAAACCCGAAATCTACATGCGCCCCGAAGGAAGGCCCTTGG
Source organism: Sulfurimonas sp. HSL-1716 (assembly GCF_039645975.1). NCBI lineage: Bacteria > Pseudomonadati > Campylobacterota > Epsilonproteobacteria > Campylobacterales > Sulfurimonadaceae > Hydrocurvibacter > Hydrocurvibacter sulfurireducens. The sequence continues at coordinate 1,735,380 of NZ_CP147918.1, read as the reverse complement.
GGTATAGTTTAGGATTTGTGTCCTCTAGTATATTACCGAAACTATCATACGTTATCGTTTTAACTACTCTGCCTCTTGCATCTGCAACAGCTTTGAGTGTTCCTGCTTGATCACATATGCAAGGTAATATGCTTTTCCTTTAGACTCCATTTTATACGGCATTCTTGAATCTGCGTAAAAGGTTATCATTACCGTCATAGATTTGACTTATATCACTGTTAGTATATGTACAACATAGAGGAAATTTAATGTACAATAAATTATAAATACCTGTAGGTTTTGTATATATTTATATGCAATAGATTAAGCTTTAAACTCGCTAAAAGTTTGTATTTTAAGTAAGTTTTTGTTTTTAGGAATGTAAGATTTTTTTTGCAATGGTGGAGCTGTGGAGAATCGAACTCCAGTCCGAAACCAAGCTACTCACAACGTCTACATGCTTAGAGAAGTTGTTTGATTTAATCCTGCTTCACACAACTTGCAAAGCTACACAAGACGAGCCTCGAAGATTCGTCATAGGCTGAGACAAGCCTAAGATATATCTGCATAAAGGGTGATACTTCGAATCCTACTTATCCAGAGTCCATAGGTGAAGCAGCCCGCCTCGTTAGGAGGGGTTAAAACTTAAGCTACTGCTAAAGCTGGGCGATAATTTGTATTGTTTGCGTTTAAGCAATTTGAGCCGCGTAACGGAAGTGCTCAGTCCGACATGCAATCATGAGCTGCCTGATCCCGTCGAAACCGGGTCAGCCCCATACTGAAATACTATCTAAACTTACTTATAAATAAGTTTAGATGTACTTATTAAATAGAAAAATTTATCCTGCCATTTGCATTCTGATGATGAGGTCGTTTCCCTCTTCTTCGATATAAAAGTTGTGTTTGCCGCACCATTCGTCGTTCATATGGTTTTTGCGCTCGTTTGCGTGCATGAGCGCGTCGTCTTTGGTGTCAAAGCTTACTTCGGCGTCGTGACCGCTTTTTTTGAAACATCCGCACTGTTTTTCTATGATTACCTTATACATCGATCTTTATCCTTGTAAAATTTTCGGAAGTATAAAACATAAACATTAAACTAAAAAGAGCGGGTGGAAAAATGCGGCAGCATATAAGCATTTTCAAAGCTTATATGCCAAAAATTAATTAGGCGTTGATCTCGTTTTTGATGATAAAGGCAAGCCTTGCGCAGTCCTCTATCTTCTGCGTATAGCTTAGGTTCTCTTTTAAAAGGATGTGTATAAAAGCAGACCCGACAATGACGCCATCAGCTCCTCTTACTTTCTCTCTTGCCGTCTTTTCGTTCACGCCGAACCCTACATATGCGGGAGTATCGGTAAACTCTTTTATCGATTGTATAAAAGGAGTCAGGTCTTCTGCCTTACCAGAACCCGTGATGCCCGTATATGCGACCATATAGATGAACTTTTTGGCATCGGTCACTATCTGCTTGATGCGCTCTTTAGAGTCTGTAGGAGCGACAAAAGAGATGTTTGCTACAGAGTTGGCGTCAAATGCGTTTTTGTATGCAAGAGCCTCTTCGTACGGCAAATCCGGGATGATAAGTCCGCTTACGTTCAGCTCTTTGGCTTTTTTGAGAAGATCGTCCATACCGTACTGATAAAACGGGTTGAAATATCCCATCCACAGAGTGTCTATCTTGTCGGCGATCTCTTTGGAGATATCTAAAACATCATGAAATCTAAATCCGCTCTCCAGTGCTATGTGGTTTGCTCTTTCTATCACGGGGCCGTCCGCAACCGGGTCGGAGAACGGGATGCCCAGTTCAATGGAATCGACGCCGTTGTCCGCAAGAGCAAGAGCAAGATCGACGCTAAAAGATTTTTCAGGGTAACAGGAAGTTATATAAGCTACGAGTTGTTTCAATTTTTGTCCATATCAGGTAATTTCAATAGTGAGAACTCTATCTTGGAAAGTTCGTTGTCGAGCTTGAGGTCATCGTACCATTTTTCAAACATGTCGCTAATGCTGAGCAGCCATGTTATGACCTCTTCGTTCGCTGGACCTTCCTCTTCTCTAAGTGTTTCAAGTGCGCTTTCGACAAAGGTAGAGAGTCTTATGATCGGTTCGAGCTTTAAAAAAGATGAAGCCGATTTGAGATTGTGAAATATGCGAAAAAGTTCGCCTATGTCGTTTTTATAACTGCTTTTTTTCCCGAGGTTTATGATGAGAGGTTCCATCACGTCGACCATCATAGAAAAATGTTCTAAAAACTCATCGACTATTTCAAAATCAAAGTTTGCTTCCAGTTCACGTCTTACGCCCATAAGTACAGTTCTCCTATATTGCTTTGGATTATATCATTTTTTGGTTAAAATCTCTTTAGAGAAATTTATCCGAAAAGATTTACCGATGACAAAAAAAATGACCATTTCAAAAATATTAAACTCTAAAGGGGACAAACCTTTAGTCATGATCACGGCGTATGACGCGCTCTTTGCAAATCTGTTTGAAGAGAGCGCGGACATACTGCTAGTCGGTGACAGCCTCAATACGAGTTTCGCGGGTAAAGACGATACTCTCAGCGCTACATTAGAGCAAATGATATACCACACCGGTGCGGTATGCAGCGGATCGCCTGCGAGTTTTGTCATCTGCGATATGCCTTTTGGGACATATACGACAAAAAAAGAGGCTCTTAAAAACGCCGTAAAAGTGTTTCAAAGTACGCAGGCGGACGCCGTTAAGATAGAGGGCGGGGCAGATAAAGCCGATATTGTAAAACATCTTACCTCTAACGGTATTGCGGTGTGCGGACATATCGGGCTTCTGCCTCAGTCTGTTAGAAGCGAAGGCGGTTACAAAGTAAAAGGCAAGGACGAAGCAAGTGCGCTCTCACTCATAGAAGATGCCAAAGCCATAGAAGCCGCGGGTGCTTTTTGTATGGTTATCGAAGGGGTGAAAGCGGATGTGGCGGAGCGCGTGGCAAAGAGCGTTTCTATCCCTTTGGTGGGCATAGGCGCGGGTGCGGGCGTGGACGGGCAGGTACTTGTCTTTTCCGATATGCTCGGGCTTTTCGAGAAGTTTACGCCGAAGTTCGTCAAAAAGTATCTTGAGGGTGCTTCTGTGGTAAGGGAAGCGGTTGCCGAGTATGCAAAAGAGGTACGCTCAAGAGAGTTCCCAAGTGAAAAATACAGTTATTAAGAGAGCAAAATGGAGCGTTTAGTAGAGATCGAAAGATTCACTTCCGATGAGGCCGGCGAGACGACGCTGCGGCCGAGTGCCTGGAGTGAGTATATAGGTCAGGAGCAGATCAAAAAGAATCTTGCCGTGTTTATCGAAGCAAGCAAAAAAAGAGCCGAAGCGCTTGACCATACGCTTTTTTACGGACCTCCGGGGCTTGGTAAAACAACGCTCGCGCTTATCATCGCAAACGAGATGAACGCCAACATCAAGGTCACGGCTGCGCCCATGATAGAAAAAAGCGGCGATCTTGCGGCGATTCTTACGAATCTGGAGGAGGGCGATATCCTTTTTATCGATGAGATACACCGCCTCTCTCCTGCGGTCGAAGAGATACTCTACTCATCCATGGAAGATTTCCGCATAGACATCATCATAGGCAGCGGTCCAGCGGCTCAGACGGTCAAGATAGACCTGCCCCGTTTTACCCTCATCGGCGCAACGACGCGGGCAGGTATGCTCTCCAATCCTCTGCGAGACCGTTTTGGGATGAACTTCAGGATGAACTTCTACTCTGACGAGGAACTTTCGCACATTATCATGCAGGCGTCAAAGAAACTGGAAAAAGAGATAAAAAGAGAAGCCGCGATCGAGATAGCAAAAAGAAGCCGCGGGACTCCGCGTATTGCACTCAGGCTTCTGCGCCGTGTGCGGGATTTCGCCGAGGTCGCCAACGAAAGGCATATCGAACATCAACGAACGCAGTATGCGCTCAACGAGCTGGGTATCAATTCGCACGGTTTTGACGAAATGGACATACGCCTGCTCGAACTTTTGGTGGCTTCAAAAGGCAGGCCTATCGGTCTGAGCACCATTGCTGCGGCGCTCAGCGAGGATGAAGGAACGGTCGAAGACGTACTCGAACCCTACCTCATAGCAAACGGCTACCTTGAACGTACGGCAAAGGGAAGAATCGCGACACACAAAACCATTGACGTCATAAAATTTAAAAATCCGAAAGAGAGTCTGTTTTAATGAAATCACAACATCTGCTTATCGTACTTTTCGGCGCATCGCTTTACTGGATGTACCGTCTGTATGAACCTTTTTTACTTACGATGCTCATAGCTGCGCTTTTGGCGATATCGACGGCAAACATACAGTGTTATTTTACCGCCCTCACAAAATCAAGGTTCACGGGAAGCTTGCTGACGACCTTTTTACTGGCGATACTTTTCTTTGTCCCGCTGGGTTACTTCCTTGCGAACTTTACTATCAAACTAAATAACTTAGACCCAGATATTTTGGCTAAGATCGACTACTCTTTAAGAGAACTGATAGCCAATCCTCCTTCTTTTCTGCTTTTTTTGAAGCCGTATCTCGTAGGATTGATAAAAGACCTGCAGATAGGAGATCTGGCATCAAAAGCACTTTCATATGCGGGGACGATCGGTTCATACAGCGCCGGATATCTGAAAAATGCGCTTATGGTGATAGTCTTTTACTTTTTTGCCCAGTTTAACGGGGATGCGATCATCGGATTTGTGAAAAAAGTGGTAAAACTTCCAGAGGATGATAATCAGCTTTTGACGTACGAGCTCTCTTCTGTGATGAGCACGGTGTTTTACTCTATCCTCGCGACGGCAATGTTTGAAGGGGCGCTTTTTGGAGTAGCCGTCTCTTTTATGGGATACAACGGGATACTCTTTGGCATCATGTACGGATTTGCTTCTCTTATCCCGGTTGTGGGAGGTGCTTTGATGTGGCTTCCGTTTGCGGTCTATGAATATAGTCTTGGAAATACGGGAGCGGCTATTTTTATCGCCGTTTATTCGGTGGTGATGATATCGATCATCGCCGATACGTTCATAAAGCCGGTAATCATCAAAGAGATAAACGTCAGGTTTATCAAATCGAGCGTCAAACTCAATGAACTGGTAATATTTTTCGCCATCATCGCGGGACTTGCTACTTTCGGGTTCTGGGGTATGATACTGGGCCCTGCGATCACTTCGTTCTTCCTTGCACTTTTAAAACTCGTGGAAGCAAAATCGGTAACGGTGTAGTTTTAGGAACAGGAGCTATTTCTTGTATATGGCAGGGTAGTCGTTTTTCCAGCGGCGGTGCAGCCAGAACCACGGTTTTGGATTTTTAAGTATCTCGCGGCTCAGCCATGATGCCTGCATCTGCGTCGAGACAAGGATGTCGTTTTCCATGTCGTCCGTTTTTGGCGGAACAAGTTCGTCATACACTTTGATGGTATAGTTCTCGTCGTTTTCATCGGCGTGTATCAAAATCGGGATGAGCGCCGCGTCAAACTTTCTGGCCAGATAAGCCGTGGATTTTATCTGCAGGGTCGGATGGTTTAAAAACTCTGCTTCTATGCCGTCTTGTTTGTTTACGTTCGTGTCTATCAGGATCGCTATCGCTTTTTTTGCGCGCAGTCTTTTTACCAGCTCTTTGGCCGCACCATGTTTTTCCGCATAGTCCATATTCCATTTTGCACGCGATGAGAGAAGATACTTTTCAAAATATTTGTTGTTCATCCCTTTGTATACGACCATGATCGGTTCGACGCACGCACTGAGCATCTCTGCTCCCAGTTCCCAAGCTCCATAGTGGGCGGTGACGAAGATGATGGGACGCTTCTCCTCTTGTACTTTTTTTATGATCTCGAGATTTTCGAACTTCACTTTTTTAGCGATGTCGTCTATGGAGTAGTAGCGCCCTTCCAAGGTGTATAAAAAGTTTAAAAGAAGAGATTTGTACGAGTACTTTGTCACCTCTTCTATAAACTTTTCGTCAAGGCCGTTCCCATACACGAACTCCAGATTCTGTCTTACGACTTTGGTGTATCTTTTGCTCAGCATATATGCCAAAGATGCAAGTCCGATGAAAAAAGAGCGCCGTGTTCTTTTTGGAAGCAGCATCAAAAATTTTTCCAGCACTAAAAACAGATAAAAACCTATCATTTTAAAAGCTCCTTAGCTTTGTTTGCGATCGTTTTCGGGTCTATATCTTTTATGGAAAAATCATTTTTGTCGATATGCGATATATCGACCTTTGAATCCGAATGTATCGCGATGTTTATGTTTGTCGGATATATCATCCTCTCGTTTGTCGGACCGAACAGCGTGATGGAAGGTACGTTATAAGCCCATGCCATATGCGTGGGTCCCGTGTCGTTTCCTATGACCAAAGATGCGTGACCGATAAGTGCACACAGCTCTTTGAGATCGAGTCTTGGCGCAACTTCTGCGTAGTTCGAGTTTAAGGCTACAAACTCCGCATCGCTTTTTTCTTTTTCGCTTCCCCAGACTATATATGTCTTACGCTCAAGTGCGTTACAGACCTCTGCGACTTTCTCTTTTGGATAGATTTTGCTTTGCCATGAAGCACCGATGACAAAGACAGCATAGCTCTCCTGCGTAAAGGAAGTTTTTTCATAAACGGGCAGAGTGGGCTTTTTGGCATCTATCATCTCATCGTTTACATGCAAACCCAAAGCATCGTTTATAAGAGCGGTGTTTCTTTTGATAACACTGATCTCATAAGGGATGTCTGAAGTGGATGCGTAAAAAAGAGAAGAGAGCGATTCTCTTGCCGAATTTTTATCGTAACCGTGAATATTTTTGCCGATGATCCTTGAGACTATCGCTGATTTTACAAGCCCCTGCATATCGATGATAAGATCGTATTTCGGGAGGTTTTTCAGCTTGGTTACGGTCTGCTTTAAAAGCCGGAGGCTTTTCTCTTTTTTTATCTTTTTCAAGTTTACGGTGTGGACTTGATCTATGAGCGGGTGTTCATATAAAAGAGGTGCAAAAACTTCCTCGCAGATCCAGTCGATTTTCATCTCGGGATATTCTTGACGGATAAATTGTAGTACAATTGTAGCATTAACAATATCTCCAAGAGCCGAAAGCCTTACTAAGGCTATGTGATTAAGTTTCATGGGCGGTATTATATCAAAATCATCGGAAGAAAAATGTCACAGCATCACCATCACCACCACCACGTAAGCGGAAAGAATCTTTTGATCGCGATCATTTTAAACCTGACGATCACGCTTTCTCAGGTCATCGGAGGAATATTCTCCGGTTCTCTTGCGCTTTTAAGCGATGCCCTTCATAATTTCAGCGACGTACTGACGCTGCTTATAGCTTATGTTGCGAATCGCCTTTCACATAAAGAACATACAGAAAGCAAGACTTTCGGATATAGACGCGCAGAGATAATCGCGGCGTTCTTTAACACATCCGTTCTTATGGCAGTCGCTATCTTTTTGATCTACGAATCGTATCAAAAACTCATCAATCCGCAGAGTGTGGATTCGTTGACTGTTGTGTGGCTGGGTGTGCTGAGTATATTTTTAAATGCTCTTGGCGTACTGCTTGTCAAAGATGATGCCCATCACAACATGAATATCAAAGCGGCATATCTTCATTTACTGACGGATATGGTGACTTCCGTCGCGGTCGTTGCGGGCGGACTTTTAATGTATTTTTATCAGATATACTGGGTCGACCCGCTCGTATCGATGATCATCGCTTTATATCTGATAGTTGCATCATGGAGCCTGATGAAAGTTTCGCTCTCCGTATTGATGCAGTTTACGCCCGAAGGCATAGCAATACAAGATATCATCAACAAGATAAAAGAGACGCAAAACGGTATCGAAAACGTACACCATGTCCATCTTTGGCAGCTGGACGATCACAGTATCCATCTTGAAGCACACTTGAACTTTCAGGACAATATCTCGTTGCAGGAGTGCAGTGCTGTTTTGGATTCTTTGGAAAAGGTGTTGAAAAAAGATTTCGGCGTGACGCATACGACGTTTCAGTGCGAACATAACCGCTGTCAAGTAATGAACGCGATAGTATAGGGCGGTTAATTTAAAAATATGATGGTATAATCGCGGAATTATTTTATTAAAGGTGTCGAAAATGGTTGCGTCTGATATTCAAGATTTTTCGCAGGGCAGAACCAAAGCCAGAGCATATTTTTGTTATCTGTTTTCTAAAAATATTCCCGACAGGCTGCCGTCGCTTTCGCCGGAGATGATCATGCCTAGGCTTTTAAAGATAAAAGCCGATCTGCAGAACTGCGATGCGGTATACCTTTTGGATTATAAAGGCGTTCAGGTATCGCCTACATATGCGAAAGACAATGTTTTAGAAGATGATATAGGCAAGATAAGGGCCGACAGAGCCTATTATTACCGAGCCGTCAGGGAAAAAAGATGTACCATTACCGATCCTTACCCGTCCCTGCTCAGTCCTGAACTGACCATTACCGCATCCAAACCGATATTTGACGAGCATGGCGAGATAAAGTATGTCGCGTGTCTGGATATGCCTTTGGACGAGGTTCTCAAGATATCCCATCTCAACACTCTCGATACTTTTTTTAAAAACTTTTTCAAATACTCGTACGGGATATTCGCTATCGCTTTGATTGCCGTTGCGATGCTGCTTTTTGTCAAAGGGGTGCAGAGCTTTTTTGTCAACGAAATATCTCCGAAAAACTTTGAGATAAAAAACGTTTTTGAAGCGACGATCCTTTTGACTCTTTCGCTTGCGATGTTCGACCTCACTAAAACGATCATCGAAGAGGAGATAACGGGTCAGATGCAAGAGCATAACATATCGGGACCGCACAAGACGATGGTAAAGTTCCTGGGCTCCATCATCATCGCTTTGTCCATCGAAGCTTTGATGCTGGTCTTTAAGTTCGCGATAACGGACCCTGACAAGCTCTTATACGCCTTGTACATAGTAGGCGGAGTCGCAATGCTGCTCATCAGTCTGGCGGTCTATATAAAATTTACGAAAGAGAAGATTCAAAAATGATAGCCATCGTCGATTATAATATGGGAAATCTTGCAAGTGTAAAGAATGCGTTTGCCAAACTCGGAAAAGATGCCTTTATAGTGTCGGACCCCCATAAGTTTAAAGATTATGACAAACTTATCTTGCCGGGGGTCGGTGCGTACGGCGATGCTATGGAACACTTAAAAGAGCGGGGGATGGATGAAGCTCTAAAAGAGTTTGCTGCAAGCGGAAAATATATGTTTGGCATCTGTCTTGGAATGCAGCTTCTTTTTCAAAGCAGTGAGGAGTTTGGAGACAGTAAAGGGCTCGGACTGATAGAAGGAAAGGTGATAGAATTTGACAAAAACCGTTTTCCTCATCCTTTGAAAGTTCCCCACATGGGATGGAACAGGATGTTCACGAAAGAGCATCCGCTTTTTAGCGGTATGGACGAATCGCACTACCTTTACTTCGTTCACTCCTTCCACGTTGTCTGCCAAAACGAAGCGGACATCATAGGAAAAACGGAGTATGGCTATGAGTTTACAAGTGCCGTAGCACGTGACAATATTTTCGGTATTCAGCCGCACCCGGAAAAAAGTCACACGAATGGGCTTAAAATATTAGAAAACTTTATAAAACTATAGGAAATTACGATATTATGACTTTATACCCGGCAATCGATTTAAAAGATGGAAAAGCAGTTCGCCTTACAAAAGGCTTGATGGAGAGCGCGAAGATATACTCAAACGAACCATGGGAACTTGTTAAAAAGTTCGAAAGCATGGGGGCTGAGTGGGTGCATCTTGTCGATCTTAACGGTGCGTTTGCAGGCGAACCGAAAAATCTTGAACAGATCATAAAGATAAGAGAAAACTGCAATGTCAAGCTGGAGCTCGGCGGGGGTATCCGTGATGAAAAAACGGTACAAAAAATGCTTGAAATCGGAATCGACAGAGTGATCTTGGGATCAATTGCCGTGAAAGACCCCTCTTTTGTCAAAGAGATGGCCGCAAAGTACCCTATAGCGGTGGGAATAGACGCAATAGACGGTTTTGTGGCGGTTGAAGGCTGGGGAGAAGTAAGTTCTATGAAAGCTACGGATCTGGCACGTGAGTTCGCAAATGCGGGAGTCGAGGCTATTATTTGTACGGATGTCGGCAAAGACGGTACATTAAGCGGCGTAAATGTCGATTTTACTCTTGAGATCGCAAGAGCAAGCGGAGTGAGCACGATCGCAAGCGGCGGAGTGAAAGATGCCGGAGATATTGAAGCTTTGATGGCGACCGGCGAGATCGACGGCGTCATCATAGGTAAAGCATATTACGAGGGTACTTTGGACTTAGAGCACATGTTTAAAGTTACTTCAAACTAAATTAGGCTATTATTAGCCTGAATTCTTAACAAAATATATAATTTATCTAAAGGATTATATTTGAAATTATTAGTAGTTGATGATAGTTCTACAATGCGCCGTATCATAAAAAATACTTTGGCTCGTCTAGGATATAAAGATATTTTAGAGGGTGAAGACGGAGTGCAAGGGTGGAACGTTTTAACAGAAAATCCGGATCTCGGCATGCTGATCACTGACTGGAATATGCCCGAGATGAACGGCCTGGAGCTTGTTAAAAAAGTCCGCGCCGATGCCCGTTTTAAAGATTTGCCGATCATCATGGTCACAACAGAAGGCGGTAAAGCCGAAGTTATAACGGCATTAAAAGCAGGCGTAAACAACTATATTGTCAAACCTTTTACTCCTCAAGTATTAAAAGAGAAACTCGCTGCAGTTATGGGCATTGAGGGTTAATGCAAGAACTCTACAATCAACTCGCGGTGAGAGTCTCATCTCACCACGATCTTTTTAGTGACTTTTTAAACGATATTCTACCTATAGGTTTTGAAGAGACGGATGACGGTTTTATCATCCGCAGCGAAGATGAGCTTGAGACCATAAAATGGGGAGTCGAGCAGTTTGGCGAAGCTTTGCAAAAAGCTTTGAAACAGCCTATAGACATAGAGATCGTTTTGACTAAAGAGAAAAACAGCGACTGGGTCAAAGAATACCAAGAGGGTGTGACTCCGGTCGAAATCGATCAATTTTATATCTATCCGACCTGGGAAGAGCCGAAAAACGGCAAAGTAAACATAGCCATAGACCCAGCTCTGGCTTTTGGAACGGGGCATCACCCGACAACGGCGACATGCCTTAAAGCGGTCGCAAAATATGTAAAAGAGGCTGATGAGGTCATAGACGTGGGATGCGGAAGCGGGATACTGAGTATCGCCGCTATGAAACTCGGAGCCGTAGCTGATGCCTGTGACACGGATCCGATATCAGTTGAAAATTCTAAGATAAATGCTACGGAAAATAGTGTAGAATATAGAAATATCTGGGAAGGTTCGGCATCCGCCGGCAATACAAAATATGACGTGACGATAGCAAATATCGTAGCGGACGTCTTGACATACATTGCAAACGATCTGAAAAAGATCACGAAATCCGGCGGGATCATGGTCTTATCTGGGATTTTAGACAAATATGAGAACAAAGTGTTGAAGTTTTATCAGGATTGTGAGTTGATCGAGCGAATACCACAAGATGAATGGGTAACATTAATTTTAAAAAGAGGATAAAACATTATGGGATCTCCCGACAATAATAGCAATAATAAAAACAATAATTTCTTCAATAATAATCCGCTTATAACTTTTGCAATATTTTCAGTAGTTATAATCTTGATCTTTAAGACGCTTATCGGCGAACAAGGTGCATCGGGGCCTATGAGCTCGTCGATCGGTGCGACGGTCAAAAACAAACAGATCAGTTATTCCGAGCTAAAAACCTTGGTAAATGAAAAAAAAGTGCAAAAAGTAGAGATCGGGCAGAGCTATATACGTGCGCTAGGTACTGAAGACGGCAGAAAGATCTCTTATACGACGCGTATGGTAAGCGGCGATAACACTCTTGTACCGTTACTTGATAAAGAGAATATCGATTATTCGGGCTTCAGCGAGTCAAACTGGTTTACTGAGATGTTCGGATGGCTGCTGCCGTTTTTGATCATCATCGGCATATGGATGTTCTTTGCAGGGCGTATGCAAAAAAATATGGGCAGCGGAATCCTGGGAATGGGCAATTCGAAAAAACTCGTAAACTCGGAAAAACCGAAGACAAAGTTTGACGATGTCGCAGGTGCTCAGGAAGCAAAAGAGGAAGTCCTTGAGATAGTAGACTTTCTAAAATACCCTCAAAGATATGTGGAACTCGGAGCAAAGATACCAAAAGGGGTTCTTTTAGTCGGCAGTCCCGGTACGGGTAAGACCCTTTTGGCAAAAGCCGTCGCGGGAGAAGCTGAAGTTCCGTTCTTCTCCGTCAGCGGTTCAAGTTTCATAGAGATGTTCGTCGGTGTGGGTGCGGCTCGTGTGCGCGACCTGTTCGAACAGGCGAAAAAAGATGCTCCTTCCATCATCTTCATCGATGAGATTGACGCCATAGGTAAAAGCCGTGCGGCAAGCGGCATGATGGGCGGTAACGACGAGCGTGAACAGACGCTGAACCAGCTTCTTGCGGAGATGGACGGGTTTGGAACGGATACGCCTATCATCATCTTAGCGGCAACGAACCGTCCGGAAGTACTTGACAGCGCATTATTGCGCCCGGGTCGTTTTGACAGACAGGTCTTGGTTGACAAGCCTGATTTTCAAGGGCGTATAGAGATATTGAAAGTGCACGTAAGAGGCGTAAAACTCGCAGATGACGTGGATCTTGAAGAGATAGCGCGCATTACGGCCGGACTTGCGGGCGCCGATTTGGCTAACATCATAAACGAAGGTGCTCTTTTAGCCGGACGTAACGGTAAAAAAAGCGTGACCCAAAAAGATCTGTTCGAAGCGGTCGAACGTGCTATCGCCGGACTTGCAAAAAAATCCCGCCGTATCAATCCTAAAGAGAAAAAGATTGTCGCTTACCATGAAAGCGGTCATGCGCTGATTGCCGAGATAACAAAAGGCGCGAAAAAAGTCTCTAAAGTTTCGATTGTTCCGCGCGGACTTGCAGCGCTCGGATATACGCTAAACACTCCCGAAGAGAACAAATTTATGGCTCAGCGCCACGAGCTTTGGGCGGAGGTCGACGTGCTTTTAGGAGGGCGTGCGGCAGAAGAGGTTTTTTTAGGCGAGATATCCACAGGCGCCGGAAACGATCTGGAACGTGCCACGGAGATCATAAAATCTATGGTTCAAGTTTATGGAATGAGTGACGTTGCCGGACTTATGGTACTGGAAAAACAGCGCCAGTCTTTCCTTGGCGGCGGCGGACCTGCTGCTAGAGAGTTCAGTGAAAAGATGGCTGAGGACATGGATTCGTTCATCAAACGTAATCTGGATGAACATTATGTCCAAGTCAAAAAGAGTCTTGAAGAGTACCGTGACGCTATTGAAAACATGGTTGCGCTGCTTTATGATAAAGAAAACATAACAGGCGAAGATGTCCGTTCGATCATAGAGAAGTTTGAAAAAGACAATAATATCGAAAGCAAACTTGAACCGGTAAGCGATGAGATCGAAGACGAATTGAAAGAGGATGCGAATATGACCAAAAAGCGTCCCGGTATAGGTGAAGAGAAAAAAAATGATGATGAATGATACGTTTATAGTTTCAAAAGCAGGTTACAAGCATATAGCTGCAGCGGTTGCTTTTTTTATTATATTCGCCTTGTTTGGCTGGGGTCTCTTTAAATTTTTAAGCTTTGCGGCGCTCATCTTTTTTATTTTTATATACAGAAATCCTGAAAGAGAGACTCCCTACTTTCAAACAGGTTCTCTCGTGAGCCCGGTAGACGGAAAGATAACAGCAATAAATACGCTTGATAACGGATACGAGATCGTAATAAAATCGTCTTTGCTCGATACTTCGATCCTTAGGGTGCCGTTCCTCTCAAAAGTAAAATCGTTTCATATCAGAAAAGGGGCAAGGCTCTCGACGGACATAAGAAAAGCCATGTTCTTAAATGAAAAGTTCGAAGTGTCGTTTGAAGACAAAGATGGGCATATCATGCACATTCAGCATCTCTTAGACAACAGCATTGACGATATAACGGCAAACTTGCATCTTGACCAAGAATTCAACCAAGGCAAAAGATACGGTGTCATGACAAAAGGCAAAACGATCATCACTCTTCCTATGACATGCAGGCTTTCTTTGCATGTGGGTGAGAAGGTCAGAGCCGGCGAAACGCTTTTAGGATATATAACCTAAGATGTCCAGACAAAAATCCGGCGTAATCTATATCCTTCCGAATATATTTACCGCTTCTGGTATTTTTGCCGGTGTCATCAGTATCGTAAACTCCATTAACGGAGAGTTCGTAACTGCCTCATGGCTTATTATGCTCGCTCTTATCTTTGACGGTCTGGACGGCAGGGTGGCGCGTCTTACAAACACCTGCAGCAGATTCGGCGTAGAGTTCGATTCTCTTGCCGATCTGGTTGCTTTTGGTGTTGCTCCTTCGATATTGCTTTATATGTATGCCGGTCATGATTATGGAAGAATCGGTATCGTTGCAACCGCGCTATTCGTCATATTCGGAGCGATCCGGCTTGCCCGTTTCAATGTAATGACCTCTCAAGTCGAACCCTCTGTATTTATAGGTGTTCCCATCCCTACCGCAGCTGTTTTCATATCTATTTTGATTCTCTTATTTGAAAAATATGATTTTTTACACCGTTATTTATATGTCCTTTTAGGTCTATCGATGCTCATCTCATTTTTAATGGTCAGCAATATAAGATATCCTAGTTTCAAAAAGCTCAATTTTACAAAAAGATATGCACTGAGATTATTCGTTTTGCTTTTGTGTCTGGCTCTTGGTATCTTCGTCTATCCTATAGAGGGCTTTGCTTTGATATTTGTCGTCTATATCCTTTACGGACTGATAAGAGCGGTCGTAAATATGAATAAAAGGTCTATAAACAGAAAAGAGTAGTTCTTATTTGTCGGGATGCTCTTTTTTGAAAAACAACTCGTTTGTGTCTATACCGAATGTAAAGTAGTTTGACTGAAAACCGCTCTCTTGGATATGTCCGAGCTGTATGACCGCTCCTTTGTTGTTCTTTTGTTCAAGATATAAAAGACCAAGAGCGAACCGGCTCTCCGAATATTCCGGATTTTTCAATTTTGCCAGCTCTAAAAGGGCGATAGCATTTTCATGGTGCCCCGCTGCGATAGAAGCCACCGCTCCGAGAAACAGCGTATGCGCATCGTTTATTTTATAGTCGTCGATCAGCTGGTTGAAGATAGTATAGGCCTGTTCTGCGTCTTTGCTGAAAAGATGCGTTAATGCAAGAGTGTAAAGTATCTCTTCGGGAGACTCTTTCGTGGTGTTTAGTTTTTCCTGCAGTTTGAGCTGCAAAGGATATAGAGTTCCGGTGACAAGAGCCTGCTGCACGTAAAGATATCTGGTTATATAGGGTCCGAAATAAAGGTCTTCGTAGTTGAAATTCTGTTTTTTCATAAAAAACAGCGTTTCTTTTGCATACTCTTTGCTGTCGTCGTTTTTGAATTTACTGTTGCAGTAGATGATCTGAGGCAGTATGTCATGAGGCAGCAGAAAGCTTAGTTTTTGTGCCGATCTCTGCACTATGTCGTTTTTTCCCAATTTGGAGGCGATTATTGCATTTAAAATGAGATAAAGCGGTCTGTCCTGATACGTATTGTTTAACCATTTTGAACTGCCTAAGAGATTGTTTTGTGTTATATTCAGCAGTGCGGTGTAGAGATCTGTGTCCTCTGATGGTTCTTCATGCGAGAGATTATCTTTTAAAATAGATGTAAACTTGTCGTTTTGTTTATGCAGAATCTGTGCGCACATTATGGTAAATATTCCAGAAAGATAGTTGTTTGAATCAAGGTGGTAGGATCTTTTAAAATGCTCGTATGCTTTTTGAATGTCTCCCATCTGTGCATAGGTAAGAGCTAGATTATAATGCAGGATCGAGTGTTTGGGCTGAATCTTTACGAGTGCTTCAAGCTGTTTGTTCGCATCCCTGAGTCTAAATGAGAGAGCCTTTTTTATCGCCTGTGCTATTCCGTAGTTGACGGTAGAAGACGATCTGCTTTTTTCAAGATAATCTTTTGCAGACGAGATATCGTCGATATACATGTTTGCATTTCCCTTCCTGATATAGCTTATCGTGTTGGCGGCATTAAAAACCTTATAGGGAGCGAAATAAAAGATCTCTTCATATTTTATCCATGTTTCATTGTCCATATTTTTTCTAAAATGTGTTTGGGCTACTTCCGTATCGAAAAGAGAATCTTTCAAATAGACTTTGACCGGGTAGGGAATATAGACCTCCTGAGGATACATATCCGTGAGATTGTTTAACTGTTTGGCAGCTTCTTGCAGTTGTCCTGCTTTTATGTTTATAAGAGCCAAAGAAAGCTCTTCGCGTACAGGATAGAGATTTTGAGGGATGGAGCTCGCGAGATGTTTTTTAGCTAACGTTAAATCGCCTATATTTGAGTATAAAAGTCCTAAAGTAAGCGAGTTTTCTTCTACAAAAGGATTTTCAAGAGCATCGATAGCTTCATAATAATTTCCAAACAAAGAGTTGATTTTCGCTTTTAAGATCTGTTTTTGGTATTTGTACTCGTTTGAAGTAGGATGTTCCAATCCGCTTAAAGATTCCAGATAGTTGCCCTTGTAATACTGTATCAGCGCATAGTAGTATGAGTACATAGGAGAGTTTATCTCTTTTGGAAGATATGCAAGGGCGAGGTTTATATAGTATCTAAAGCTCTCTTTTTGATTCAGATAATGCGCGCATACGGCTGCATTAATGGCGCTTACGCATACTTTCTCATTGTTTTTTATCGCTTTTTTAAAGGTCGATAGTGCTTTTTTGTATTGTTTGTCTTTAAGCTGCGCAACACCCAGGTTGTACTGGGAGATCGCTTCGCTGTACAGAGCTATCTGTTCGTACAGGTTCAATGCTTCTTGTTTATTGCCGTTTGTATAGAGGTAATTGGCTTTTGCGATGATTTTTTCAAGCTGGCTTTGTTCGATGACCTTTTTCGGTTTTTCTTTGAGCTTTTTTTCTATAAAATGAACGGCTTTTATTTCGGTTTTATCAGGAGAGCTTCTTAGTAAAAGAAAGATAACAACGCCAATCACTAAAACAGCTGCCGCCGCGCCGCCCAGCAGAAGGATCTTTTTTTGTTTTTCGGATTTTTCGTCACTTTTGACTTCTGAAGCCACATCATCCGAGATAAAATCGGCGCCGCCCGCCGCATCTTCATCTTGAATAATGATTATCTCTTCGTTTTCTTCAGCCATTGTGATCTCATACCTTTAATGTAATAAACATGATTATATTGTATAAGCAATTAAAGTACCAGAAAGAGAATAAAGAACCACATATATATTAAATAATATTTTATTCGGTAGATAAAAATTAACTTTTTTTGATATTTTATCTATTTAGATGAATTAGTAGGGGTTTTGACTAGATTTTTACCTGATTTCATAGTATTATAATGTGAAAACAAAATATAATATTTCTCTGATCATTCTGGGGAGATAAAGGTTTCTGAAATAGATGACTAGAAAAACGACTTATGCAAAGATTACTGCAAAGATCATTTTCATAACAATGCTGCTGACTCTTATGACCGCTTTTATATACGGCCAGTATATGAAAAAAGAGGCTATATCCAGTTTGGCATACGTGGATGCCAAAAAAACCAGTATGTTTGTTTTTGAAACCCTGTATTCCGCAATGCAAAGAGGATGGAACAAGAGCGACATCTATGAGATAATATCAAGACTTAACCGGGTTGACCCGAATATGAGGATCAATGCTTATAGAAGCAAAATAGTCGCGGACCGTTTCGGCGATATCGATATCGACAAGAATGTAAGAGAAACAGAAAGTTCTATCATCAAAGCCATGAGAGGCAAAGAGATACTTGATATTTCACAGGCGGGTGTAATCAAATACAGTTATCCCGTTACTGCGAAAAACGAGTGTATCAAATGTCATACGAATGCAGAGATCGGTGATGTTCTAGGCGTTATAAATGTCGTCTATCCTATCGATAATCTCAAGATATCCCTTGATGAGATGATCAATTTTTTCATAGTGTTTATCATAATCTTTTCCATTGTGATATTTATCGCCATATTTTTTGAACTTAATATCCATTTGATCAAACCCATAAAAAACTTTTCAAACGTTATTAGAAATATAACCAACTCCAAAGATATCACAAAACGTGTAGATGTGTGCGATAACATCGAAGAGATCGATTCTATAAAAGACACCTTCAACGAAATGCTGAGTTCTATCGAGTATCAATTTTATCATGACACTCTTACGGGCTTGGAAAACAGAAAAAAATTGACGGAAAAACTCGAGAAAAAAGTAAATACCTTTTTGATGATCATAAATATCGACTCTTTTCAAGAGATCAACGATCTTTACGGGGATCAGGTCGGAGATGTGATACTAAAAGAGTTCGCTGCATTTTTAATACAATCGGCACCCAAAAAAGGCATTGTATATAGACTGCATTCCGATGAATTTGCTTACCTGTGTCAAGATAAGATCGATCTAGCGGAGTTTAAAGAGTTCGCTGCCGACCTAAGCCAGAAGATATACAAAAAAAGCTTCAATATCGACTCAAAAGGAGAGGTCAGCCTGACTGCAACCATCGGCATATCGTACGGATCCGAAGTGCTTCTGGCAAATGCCGATATCGCTTTGAGTCTGGCAAAAAAGAACAGAAAGAACTATCTTGTATATGAAGAATCGATGGCAATGGCAAAAGAGTATGAAAAAAATCTCAGCTGGACCAAAAGATTGAAAAAAGCGATAGACGAAGACAGGGTGGTACCTTTGTTCCAGCCTATTGTTGACGTAAAAACGCAAAAAATTGTCAAATACGAATCGCTTATACGGATATCCGATCATGAGGGCGGATACATAACCCCGATACATTTTTTAGAACTTTCCAAAAAAAATAAGCTCTATCATAATTTGACGAAGATCATGATAGAAAAAACATTTAAAAAGTTCGAGGATCTTTCCTATTTTGTTTCGATAAACATCTCTGTCGAAGATATCTTGAATAAAGAGATCCATGCTCTGATCCTTGAAAAACTCAAAAACAGCCCTATCAGAGACAGAGTCGTCTTTGAGATCATTGAATCCGAAGGTATCGAGAACTTTAACCAGGTCATAGAGTTCATCGATGACGTTAAACGCTACGGAGCAAAAATATCGATAGACGATTTTGGAACGGGATATTCCAACTTTGAATATCTGATGAAGCTCAAAGTCGATTATATAAAGATAGACGGTTCCATGATAAAAAATATAGATACCGATACCAATTCGCAGATGATCACACAGACGATTGTAGACTTTGCCAAAAAGATGAATATTCAAACGATTGCGGAGTTTGTCTGTTCAAAGGATGTTTTTGACAAGATAGTAGAGCTGGGTGTCGATTATGCGCAGGGGCATCACTTCGGCAAGCCTACGGAACTGTAGTTATTTGAACATAATGATCATTTTGGTCAGCAGTTTTATATCTATACGGTCTTTCATCTTCGTCTTCATCAGTTTTAAAGCATCAAACGTACTTAACTGCTCTTTATAACTTTTTTTGCTTGTCAAAGCATCGAAGATATCGCATATACCGATTATCCGTGCAAAAGGAGGGATCTCTTCTCCTTTCATCTTAAAGGGGTATCCTGCCCCGTTCATCCGCTCATGATGGTGACGGATACCTTGCAGTATATTTTTGTTCTTGATACCGAGTTTTAATGCGATCGTATAACCGAACGCGGGATGTTTTTTCATCTTTTCATACTCTTCGTCATTGAGTTCGCCGTTTTTATTTACAATTTCAGGAGGAATTTTGCTTTTTCCAAGATCGTGTAAGAGTGCCGCTTCGCCTAACTGAGACAAGATATTCGGTTTGAGTCTTAAAAAAGCTCCAAGGCTGAGTGAATAGATCGCTACGTTAATGGAGTGCGTATGGATGTAGTAGTCCTGTGTAGCGACGCTCATTAATGATTTGATGGTAAAATCTTCTGCCGTAACCGTTTCTATGAGTTCGTTTACCACCTCTTTACATGTTTCATAATTGGAT
Source organism: Sulfurimonas sp. HSL-1716 (assembly GCF_039645975.1). Lineage (NCBI taxonomy): Bacteria > Pseudomonadati > Campylobacterota > Epsilonproteobacteria > Campylobacterales > Sulfurimonadaceae > Hydrocurvibacter > Hydrocurvibacter sulfurireducens. Next base: position 1,715,262 of record NZ_CP147918.1, on the reverse strand, counting down.
ACATCGTCGGGATCTTCGAAAAGTTTGTTTAATATCGCAGCGGCGTTTTTGTACATACTTGCCGATTTTTCCGTAAAACTGACATTTTTTATGGAGGAATCCGCGGGTAGAAGTGTTTTGCATATCAGCTGGTAATTCTTATATTTGGACTCGTCTATATAAAAAGTCTCGACAGTATCGATAATCGATTTGTCATCACTTGTAAGGGCTGTTCCGTTTTCCTTGAAGCATCTCATATCCTCATTCGCATCGGAAGGAATAAGAATATCAAATTCAAACTGCATTCCCTCTTTAAGAATGCTTTTGTCGATGGGAACGTATTTGACGGATGTCATCGCAATTTCCTTTTTATCTTGTCTCTAGTACGGCGCGGATATCGTCGTTTGTCAGACTTGAAAAATCAACGGTTTAATTATAGCAAAGTGTTCGTTTATATTGACTCAGTTCGAATGATGTACGGCTGCAAATAGAGCGCTGCTTATTTAAACATGGTGATCATTTTATTAAGCAGGTTTATATCGATGTGGTCTTTCATGTTTATCTTCATCAATTTCAACGCATCGAACGTTGTCATAGGGTTTTTATAACTTCTTCTCGTCGTCAAAGCGTCAAAAATATCACATATGCCGATTATGCGGGCATACAGAGGGATCATTTTGCCTTTCATTTTGGATGGATATCCGGATCCGTCTATTTTTTCATGATGGTGTCTTATGCCGTTGAGTATGTTTTTGTTTTTTATACCCAGTTTCATCCCGATCGCATATCCAAGATTTGGATGTTTTTGTATCTCCATGAACTCATCTTCGGTGAGCTTGCCTTTTTTATTTATGATAGCCGGATTTATTTTACTTTTGCCAAGATCGTGCAAAAGAGCCGATTCACCGAGTTCCGAGAGCGCTTCTTGCGATAATCCGATATATGAACCCAGGCTCAGGGCATAGATGGCGACATTTATGGAATGGGTATGGGTATAGTAGTCATGTTCGGCAATGCTCAAGAGTGATTTGATGGTAAATCCGTCATCGAGAATAGTCTCTACTATCTCATTTACGACCTTTTTGCAGACATCATAATTAGCGAGTGTTTCGGGATTCATAAAAAGATCATTTAAAACGGCGGAAGCGTTTTTGTATATACTCGCTGATTTTTCTTCAAAGCTTATATAAGTTGACTGGGTTTGAGATTCTAAAATATTTTTATAGAACTCTTCATAATACGAATATTGAGATTCTTCGACATACAAGGTGTTTATGGTGTCGATGACGTTTTTTTCGTCATTTGTTATGAGCGAACCGGTCCTTTTAAAACATTCCACTTCTTTATCGGTATCTGCCGAGACAAACAGGTCAAATCCGACTATCATCCCTTCGTCAATCACATTTTTATCGATGGGAATGTATTTTGTGGTACTCATAACGAGAGACGTCCTTTGAAACAAATGATAACATTATATAATAAAAAGGTAAAAATGAAAACTCCAGCGGGTATTTGGCTCTTATATTGAAAAGAGGGGATTATCGGGATCTAACGCACAGTGAATGATTTTTTTCGCATTTGTCGCTGGAAGATATGTAGCCGTTTGGCATATAGACTGTGAATGCGTTGATGTCGTCTTGAGGATTTTCCTCGCCGCTCCAAAACAGATGATCACTCAAATGTAAAAAAACTTTTTTTGCTTCTTTGGATTTTGCAAGAGCGGAAAGTTCCTCTTTTGTAGGCAGCCTCCAGTCGTTAAAACCCGATAGATGAAGTCCCTGACAATGTGCTTTTTGCATTTTCCATATAGCGTCGTTTTCCTCCATATCTGCCGTGTCTTGCCACTGCAGATGATGTTTAATGTCGATCACGCTGTTCTTGCTCCTTATCAAGTCGCCTGCAAATACAAACGTACTTGAGAGTAACAAGAACATTAAAGCTTTAAGCATTTTATTTTTTCCATCTCTCTTTTACTTTATCCATCATCATAGCAAAATCTTCTTTAGGCAGAAACCCGTCGATCTCAAGCAGTATCTTGTTTCGCTTAGGATCGATGAACAAAACCTTTGGACTGATATGCGCTTGATATTTTTGCGAAGGAAAATGTTTTTTCTCCAGGTCTTTGTCCACGATGACTGCCACAACCTCATTTTTAAGCCGAGATTGTATCGTATCCGAAGCAAGGGTGTTCTTTTCAAGTCTTCTGCACCATGGACAATCCTGTTTGGTCAAAACAAGCATAACGGGCAGATCCAGATGCTTGGATTTTTTTAGCGCCGTAGCATAATCTCTTTCAAAACCTGTTTTCTTTGCAAAATCGTCAAGCTCAGATGCAAAAAGTGAAAAACCTAAAAATAATAGCGTTAAGATCAATTTCATTACATGTACCTCTCAAGTATGTCGGGAATGGTAATGCTCCCGTCTTCGTTTTGGTAGTTTTCCATGATAGCTACCATCGTACGTCCTACTGCCAATGATGAACCGTTTAATGTATGAACAAGCGTATTTTGCTTGCCGTCTTTAAAACGGATCTTTGCACGGCGTGCCTGAAAATCCCTAGTATTTGATACGGAACTTATCTCTCTGTATTGCCCTTGACCCGGAAGCCAGACTTCAAGATCTACCGTTTTTGCCGCGCCAAAACCGAGATCTCCGGTACAAAGCGTTACGAGTCTGTGCGGAAGTCCGAGGGCTTCGAGCAGATCCGATGCACATGCAACCATATCGTCAAATATTTTGTCGCTTTCATCCGGCTTGGTGATAGCTACCAGTTCGACTTTGTGAAACTGATGCTGTCTGATGATTCCTCTGACGTCGCGTCCTGCACTTCCGGCTTCTTTTCTAAAACATGCGGTGTGTGCGGTCATCTTTATCGGGAGCTCATCAGAAGGGATGATCTCATCCTGATAAAGATTTGTAAGCGGAACTTCGGAGGTAGGGATAAGATAGAGTTCGTCATCCTCTATTTTGTAAAGGTCTTCTTCAAATTTAGGAAGCTGCCCCGTGCCCTCCAGTGCGCTGCGGTTGACAATCTGCGGGACGCTGACCTCTTTAAATCCGCGTTTTTCGTTGAAATCAAGCATAAAGTTTATAAGTGCACGCTCCAATTTCGCACCCACGCCGCCGATGACGCTAAATCTGCTTTTTGCAAGCTTGACGCCGCGCTCAAAATCGATCCAACCGTTTTGTTCTGAGAGTTCCCAATGCTCTTTTGGTTTAAAGTCAAACTCTCTTGGTGTGAGGATCTTTTTTATCTCGACATTGCTCTCTTCATCTTCACCGTCGGGTACGTCGGCATCTGGAAGGTTCGGTACTGCCATGGCACGTTTGACAAGGGTTTCTTCGGCTTCTCTTTGAACATCGAGGAGTTCTGTGACCCTTATCTTGTTAGCGTCCACTTTTTCTTTGAGTTCGGTTATATCTTTGCCTTCGCGTTTGTAGACGCCAAAGAGCTTGCTCATCTCGTTTTGCGCCGCCTGCGCAGCTTCATAGGCAGTTTTCGCCTCTTTTAAAGTTTCGTTCTTGGCTTTGAGATCGGCAAGTATCTCTTCGTCGACCCCTTTTCTTTTAAGTTGTACAGAAATATTGTCAAAATCTTTTTGAAGCAGTTTTAAATCTATCATTTTTTCCCTTATAAAATAAACTTTTAAACGTAAAATGAGCAAAGCCCATTTCACTACGCTAGCCGCTTAGGCACTAAAGCTTGCCTTTTTAAGGCAGATAAAATTTACAGTAGTATCTCTTTGGCGATCTCAAACTGGTTCGCCGTCATCAGATGAATCTTCGGATGTATCTCTTTTATCGATTCGAAAAGCTCTTTACTCAGTTCAAATCCCACTTTATACTCCTCTTGGGGAGAGATCTCGTTTGCGCGTCTGAGCTTTTCTATCCAGATGTCGGGAACGTTGATGCCCGGTACATGCGAAGCCAAGAACTGTGCGGTCCTGAGTTTTGTGATCGGAAAGATTCCGAGGATCAGCGTCGCATCTGCTTCTTCGATACAGCACTCTTTTTTTGCTTTTTCCATCAGTTCCAAAAGCAGTTTCGTATTTTCTGTGTCATAAACCGGCTGGGTAATGATACCAAGAGCGCCTTTTGCCAGTTTTTTCTGCATCTTTTTTTGGAGTGTCTTGGGATTTTTCGCATAGGAGTTCACTACTCCAAACGGGTAGATGGTCTCAGGCTTGACGCTAAAAGGTTTTCCTGCGTAGTCGATAGAGGAGTTAAAGCATGAGATGATATCGAGCAAAAGGGTGCTGTCGCTCTCAAAGACGCCTTTTACATGGGGTTGATCGGAGAGTTTTGCAGGGTCACCGGTAAGAGCGAGTATGGCTCTGATGTCGGCTTCGTTCGCACCCAGCAGATCGGACTGAAGGGCGATGATGTTTCTGTCTCTCATAGTCATCGTTGCGATAACGGGTTTGTTAAATCTCTCTTGAAGCATCTTTGCGGCAAAAAGAGAGTTGTATTTTAGTTTTGCCAAAGGATTGTCCGTCGTGCTGAATCCGTCGACAAGATCTGCGAGTCCAAGAGATTCAAGACGCTCTATCACCGTTGAGAACCTTGGAGAGTGTCCTGGTGTAGTCTCAAGCGTGATATAGGTCGAATTTTTCAATTTATCTAAAAGCTCTGTAAACAAATATATTCCTAAGATAAGAGGTTTGGGCAAACTCTATTGTATAATTGCGTAATTATAACTAAAGTGAGTGAAATTTGAAGTTAGCTGTGTTTGATTTTGATTCGACATTGATGGATGGCGAGACGATAGACTTTTTTGCCAGGGAACTCGGCATCGGAGAAAGAGTCGCGACTATTACCGAACGCGCCATGAACGGCGAGATAGATTTTTTTGAAAGTCTTCAAGAAAGAGTTTCTCTTTTAAAAGGACTTCCGTATAAAAAAGTCGAAGAGATCAGCCATTCGCTGCCATATATGAACGGTGCGGTCGAAACGATAAAAGAGTTGAAACAGCGCGGCATGAAAGTAGTCTGCTTTAGCGGTGGTTTTAGAACGGCTACAACGTATGCGAAAGATATTCTCGGATATGATGCGGATTTCTCGAATGCGCTTCATCATAAAGAGGGTGTATTGACGGGCTTGGTCGGCGGTGATATGATGTTTAACTTTTCAAAAGGCGATATGCTGGTACGTTTGCAGAACCTGCTTGGTGTAAACGAAGAGGAGACGATGGTCGTGGGCGACGGAGCGAACGATCTGTCAATGTTTGCCCATGCAGGTACGCGTGTCGCGTTTTGTGCAAAAGAGATACTTAAAAAAGAATCGACGATCATAATCGATACAAAAGATCTGACAAAGATACTAGAGAAGATATAAGGAAAAAGATGTTAGAAAATTCGGTATGGAAGCAGTATCATGAGGATATGTCCATAAGAGAAGTGATAAGCAGGTTTTATGAAGTCGATCCGGCTTTGATAATAGATGATGAAAAAGAGCTGTACGCACTCTTAAAAAGAAAACTCACGAAAAAAGAGCTGAGACTTTTTACGATGGACAGTGCAAACGTTTCGGATAAGAAGATGATGGAGTTTTTTGAAGTAGATGCCAAAGAACTGAGCGTTATGAAAGACAAACTGTATAAAAAGATGCGTCAAGACAAATTGAGATATCCTCTCAGGATGAAACAGTTCAGCCAAAGCAGGTATTCCGAAGAGTAACTTTATCTAACTGCGGTTGATGAAAGCGATGATCAAACATATCCAAGGATAACGCTCTTAGACATGTTTGAGCGAGACTATTTTTTAATATACGCCTTTATGATCTCTTGGCGCTCCAAAGGTCTGTCTCCTCCGTATCTTCCCGAAGTAGGAACCTTGTTTAATTTCATAAGCGCGTCCATAGAACCGACGACATGACCAAAGATAGTGTGATGTCCGTTGAGCCAAGAGGTTCTTGCAGTCGTGATAAAAAACTGGCTTCCGTTCGTGTTTGGTCCTGCATTTGCCATTGCCAGCACCCCCGCGTCATCAAAAGCATATCCTGGTTTGAACTCGTCTTTAAAAGGTTTTTTCCATATAGATTCCCCTCCGCGGCCCGTTTCAGTCGGATCTCCGCCTTGGATCATAAAATCGCGTATGATTCTGTGAAAAGCCACATGATCGTAATAACCCTCTTTTATATGGGTCATAAAATTTTCAACGGCTTTCGGTGCGGCATCGGGATAGAGTTCAAGCTCTATATTGCCCTGTGTCGTTTGAAGTACGGCTATCGGGTTGCCTGCCATAAGATAAGAAAAGCTCAGCAGCAGCGAGAGTAGGATTTTTTTCATAGTTTCGTTCTCCGTATTTTTTTGGGCATTATATCAAATAAGCGGTATAAATAAAAAAATTATCCGATGGAAAATACTTTGAAGATCATCTCTCTTTAAATTCCAGGCAAACCGAGTTTATGCAGTATCTAAGCCCTGTAGGCATAGGACCGTCGGCAAAGACATGCCCCAAATGTGCATCGCATTTAGAGCATTTCACTTCGACTCTTGTCATGCCGTATGAGGTGTCTTTTTCTTCGACAACGGCTTCGTCTCGAACAGTTTCATAAAAACTTGGCCATCCCGTTTTTGAATCGTATTTTGTGCTGCTGTCAAAGAGTTCTTGGCCGCAGCAGATACATCTGTAAATGCCATCACCCTTAAAATCATAAAACTTGCCGCTAAAAGGCGCTTCTGTTCCATGCGCTCTGCACACTTCGTATGCTTCGGCAGACAATTGTTCTTTCCACTCTTTGTCTGTTTTAGATATCTTTTGCATCCATTTTTCCTATAAGCTTATTGTCTTGGTCATATATTACAAATGTTTTTTTACCGGCTCTTGAAAATATAAAATTTATGATATTCGTCTCTATATCTTTAGGATCAAATATAAATACATAATCTCTTGAAAAACCGAATATCTCATCGTAGTTGGCTATAAGGATATGGCCTAATTCCTGATTGTTTATAGTCTCAAACGGATCTAAGATCACTGGTACGTCTTCGACAAAAGAGTGCAGATCTTCAAGAATTTTATATCTGTCGTCGTCTTCTGTAGTTATTATGAGAATATCTTTAGGAAGAACACCTTTTTCTAAAAGTCTTCGTATATTCACAAATGTCAAAGCATATGGGTTGCCGTTTAAGAGCTCTATCGTAGATTGAGCTCTGTAGTTGTTGTTTAATGAGAATCTGTATGTTTTTAATTCGTCGTGATTTTCAAAAATCACAGTATCTTTTTTCAGGCTTGTCAGATAATCCAAAAAACTTTTATTGAGCATTGAAGCATTGTCTACAAGAATATAGTCCGTTTTTTTATTTTTAAAATCATGTGTCGTAATAACCGAAATCTTTGAAAAGTCGACTTCGACGATAGAGTGCTCTACCAGATATAAAAGTTTCTGCTTAAAAAGTTCACAAGCGATATTCGTCGGTTCAATAATACAGATATTTTTTTCTTTGTTCAGCAGGTGCTCGTATACGGCTTTTAAAAGAATAGTGCTTGTTTTTCCCGAACAGTCTTTTGCCGATATAAAGTTTATACCGCGAAAATCATGACGTATGATCGCATTTTGATCGTCGGAGGTTATCTGTATGGAGTGATCTTCACAGATGATAGTATTTTGGACGAATAGAGTCGAGATGATACTATTGATATCTAAAATATCATGTTTTTTGTCAGAAACACCGAAGAGCTTCTCTTTGATCTCATTTACGGAATCGGAACTAAAAAGCGTTCTGCTTTGAGGTATCAACTCATGAAATGAGCTGTCGAGACGTTCAAACTCCTCTTTTGTAAGGTTTTCCATCAGAACGAAGTTAAATATATCGGCTCCATCGTTGTTAAGAATCTCGTTGAACCTTCTTTTTATATACTTTTGTTTCGATTCAAAAGCAAGGGAGTTTTTTGAAGAATCCTGCTGCGATGATTTGGCAGCTTTAAGGCTTTTTATCTCATTGTAGCACCACGTCTTATACTCAAAGATATATATGCCTCTTTTAGGATCTACGACCAACAGCGGAATATCCAGTATATCCGCATGATGAAAGATCTTGGCGTCTTTGAAAATATAAAGCGAATTTTCATGTGCGCACTCTTGTACTTTGTTTACCAATATGGAATCAGGTACTTTGAGCAAATTTTTGTTTTTAGGAAAAAGATTTGAAAAGAGAGAGGAAAACATTTTATGACTTCATAAGAGATTTGTATGACAAGGTTAATATTTCATAAAATACTAAACTAATCATACGAAGATGACAATGCCGCTATATCAGCGGCATTAAAAAAAGAGTTATTTGCCAGCAGAGATACGGTCTTTAAGACCTTTTCCAGCTTTAAATTTAGGAACCATTTTATCTTGAGTAGTATAAGTTTTGTTAGTACCAGGAACTTTACCACTTTTTCCTTTTTGAAGAGCAGCACCAAAACTACCAAATCCGACAAGAGATACATCTTCTTTAGCAACCAACGCTTCCGTTACAGCTTCTGTGAAAGCTTTTATTGCATTTTCAGCTTCAACTTTAGTTTTGTAGCTACCACTTTTTTGAACTAATTCAACGAATTGTGCCTTATTCATTCATCCACCCTTAATTTATTTGAAGATCGCGATGCACTGTAAATGGCCCTAAAAGTATAGTATTAAAGGCACTTACTAGTGATTCAGCTAGCTATACTTTATAATTTATTTGCTTAAATTTTTCTTCTTTCTTACATAATTTGTAAATAATTGTGATATTTTAGTTAATTTAGTACTCTTTTTTAGTTTGAAACTAAGCATTTTAGGCTTAAACACATTCTTGTCCACCAGTAAAAACGAGGATAAATAGGTACTTATGGAGTGTTTTGTTTTATCTACATGAATTGAATTAAACACATCCTCAAGTCCGCTTTTCTCTTTTTCGGTTAATGTATTCATCTTAATTGTCTCCAAGCTTATTTATTTTTCTGACTACTCTTATGATCTCATCGTCTTCCAAATATCCTAACATCTTGATAACGGCTGCCGAGGCCTGAGGCTTTGTATTTCCAAGCCTCCAGTCCTGATATGTTCTCATAGGTATGCCTAATTTTTTAGCCATATCTTTTTGAGATATCTTTTTACCGTTGTACCGAGCTTCGACGGCATTGTGAAGAATATTAAACAGATCGATGATTTCCATAGCCACTATTATACAGATTAAAGCTTAAATTATACGAAAATAAATATAAAAAACTATATTAATAGTATAAAATATACATTTAATAGAATTAATTATAATGAAATAAGTATATTATAATGTATTAAAAGTATATTGTATACGGAAAAACGTATTTAATTTATAAAAAAAATTCTGAAGAGATTTTAAAAAATTTCAATCGATGCAGTTTTGTCGAAGTTCTAAGATTAAAAGAGAGAAGGGGGCAGAAGCGTCAGATATTTTTTGTGACACCTACCGGATAAAGTGTTACTTTTTCATCATCGAGTTTGATATAAAATTTCTCGTACTGTTTTGGGGAGGTTTTATAGAGTATCTCATCTTTGTCGGAGAAAACGAATTTGATTATATTAAGACCGCGCAGAGGATTCTTTATACTGATAGAAGCCTTTAACGAAGAGCTTATTATCTGCTCTTTTTCATGTTTTAACTCGTCGATCTTCTCCTCTATGGATGCAGCGGTGTTGTTGTCACTTTTTAGAGCATCTTCGAGTTTGAACTTCAGATCGTCTATATCGGCATCTATTAAAGATATCTGACTTGTAACGACTGGAATCTTTCTGTAGTCGATGATAAAGCTGTTGTCTTCTCCGGTGACAAGCCTTACCGTTATCGAATTGGAAGCATAAACGGTGACATTGTTTTTGACATGATCTATGACCACGTCCCTGGCATAGATACTTCCTCCAAGACAAGTTCCCACTTCGGCATAAGATGCATGTACTTTACCGCCTTCAAGAAGTGTTATCTCTGCTTTGTTGCATCTTAAGGTGCCTTTATGTCTGTTGATCTTTGCATTTTTTGCGAATATGTTGGAGTCTTTGTGGGTTGCTCCGTCTATGACGAGATCTGTGGCTTCTAGCAAAGATTTACTGCCTGTATGACCGTTGATATGTATACGCTCGGAGACGATCTCCGCACCTTCCCCGACGCTGTCCCTTGTTATATCGTTTTGAGCGACGACTACCTCTATCTCATTGTCTTCATCGTCTGTTATCTTGGATTGGATACGGTTTATCTTATTTACTTTCACGACGTTGCTGACGGCGATCTTCCCGTCGTTATAATCCACAAAACCTTTTTTTCTGCTTTTTAAAATAAGCATGTTGTCTTTTTCAACCGTATATATAGATTCGTCGTCTATCTGCAGATCAAAACTTTTTGCTTCGAGATCACCGTGTTCTATCAGTTTTCCATAGCAGTTAAAACCATTGGAGCCGTATATCGGTTTTCTATATTCCAAAATGATCTCGTCTTTATCGACCTCTATGAGCTGATGATCGGGAGAGGTTTTGTTCTTAAATATCAGATTTATGGAACTCTGCATCGAAAGTTCGGGTTCTATCCCTTCAAAGAGCTGTATTTTGACAGGTTTTACAAATTTTCCCGCATACAGATGTCTGACAAACTTTTTAAGATCTTCAAGCATTTTGTTATGATGGAAATTGACAAGAATTCTGTTTTTGGCTTTGATCTTGTTGAGTTCGCTTATCAACAGTACATAGAGCTCTTTGGGCTTTATCGTTTTATACGGAATATGCGATGTCGGAAGAACGATAAGTTTGGGATGTGTTTTGAACTCATCGAAATTGATCTTATATTCAAGTTTTATGGTACATTCATGTGCTATGAACAGAGTTATTTTATAGACTTGGTTGATGTTTATCTTGTCTTTTACTACATTGTTTATATCTTGTGAATACTGTTTATAATGATCATCCGGTATTTTTGTGTAGCTTTCGTCACTGGGGTACTTTACATATGTGACGGTGCCCTCCAGACTAAAATCACAGCTGTCGAGAGGTGTATAGTTATCCGATGCAAACTCTTTGAGTAAGGAATCGATATTTCTTGTTAGTGTCGGTTTTTGCATCTATTCTCTGAATAATGGTATCTTAGTACTTTAAGAGATCTGAATAGTCATATTTCGCAAAATCCAGATAGATCTTTCCGTTTTGCTCAATGACTCGTATGTCATGCTCTCTTGCATCTAAAAATCGTCTTTTGATGATCTTTCTTTGATACGGTTCTATGTCCAATGTCTTTAGATAATGTTTCAGTTCTACAAATGAAAAATTGTCGTCGATAGAAGCATTTATCGTATCAAGTTCGCTAAGGCTTACTTCATGTACGGTCTCGGTCTTTTGTTCGAGTAAGAATTTTTTATTGATAAGCTCGAGTATGGTTTTAAGCTGTTCGTCTTTTGAGGCATAGATAGTCTCTATCCTGTCTCTCTCATCCCTAAGCATCTGCTCTTTGTCGTCTACAAGAGAGTCTATCTTCTTTTCCAGCTCTTTTATCTTCTGTTTAAGCTGAGCGTTCTCTCTTTGATATAGCGACAAGATCATGCCAACCGTCGTTTTTTTAGTGGTTATGTTCGAGGCTGTTTCCTGTGATTTTTTTTGCATGTTGTGCTGATGAATCTCTTCTCTTTTTTCCTGATCGAGCGAACTTCGTGTCACTATGATATAAGTCGTACCGTTTTCAATGATGTAATTTAGTTTTTTAGACCGCAGTTTTGAGTTTATCATCTCTTTGGACATTTTAAACTGTTTTGAATATTCATCAATTGTAAAACGCATTTTAGTTCCTTACATTAAAAGAGAGTTGAAATTCGTATTTGGCGGATTAATTATACCAGAGTGTCTTAGCCAAACGAGATAAGTAGCCCTTATTTTACCATGTTTATCCTCAAATTCCTGTAAAGAGCTGCGTTTTAGTTCTCTTTCAATCATAAGCTCTTCAAAATCGGGATGAAAACTCAAAAATTTTTCAAACGAGTCAAAAGCGGCTTTTGAAGCGATGAGAGCCGAGGGACTCACATTTTTTATCTGCAGATATCTTGAACAGTCGTTTAATCCGTCACCGATAAAGTTCGTGTGCCCCAGTATGTCCGTAAACGGATAAACCTCTCCCGCATGAACTGCTACTTTTACTCCCGTGAATTTTTTGTTTCTTTTGATGATCATCTCTGAAAAATAGATAAAATTGAGTCCGAGTATGACTCCGTAGCCTTTTAGCCTCGGATTTAAGATGCAGTAAAAACCGTCGCCGGTAGGGACGATGCCTTCGATCATTTTACTAAAGCTCATTTGCGAATTGTTCAGCAGTGTTCGTATCATCTTGGAGTAGCTTTTTGTCAAATAGGTAATGATCTCAAGCTGCTCTTTTGACGTGTTGTGCGAAAAACCGATTATATCGATAAGGACGATATCAGTGTTGCTAAATTTTTTATTTGTCATATATTCCAAACTTTAAACAATAATGTGGATTGTATCGAGAACTATCTTTAATTAGATATAATTTTACACAAGAATTATTAAGGAAACCGCTTTATGAGAAATTTCGTTTTGATTTGTATGCTTTTTTTTGTTAACATAAGTGCTAAAACAACCGAAGAATTTATAAAAGAGTTTAAAAATAAAAAATATGACATTGTCTGTACCGACGGACTGAAGCAATATTACGGCGGCCGTCAGGACGAGCTGTTCATTTCGATGGTGGGTATCGCCTGTGCAAACATAGACAATATCAACCCTCTCGGTACGATGCAGTCGAAACTGGTTTCAACGAAAGAATCCAGAGAGACGGCGTCTTATTTCGCTTCTTTGCTGCTCTCAAAACGTCTTATCTATCAGTTCATGATTGACGACATCTCTTTAAAAGCGCTGCAGCTGCCCAAATCAAACCATATTTTATCTTTCGTTTTCGAGCATCTTGGAAGCGGAAATTTCGTATATATCAATAAAAATCCTAAGATGATAAAGATAGACGACGGAGGAAAAAGCGTTCTTCTGTCCGTCTCGGACGATGAAGTAAAAAAGGTGCTGATAGATGAATACAAGGGTGCGACGCTTATTAAGCGCCACTGGTTTCAATAAGCAGATCCGAACCTGACAGAGCGATGATGAAAAAAGATAAAGTCTTTACAAAACCGATAGAAAAACAGTTTGAGTTCGACGAGGATGTCGCAGCCGTATTTGACGATATGCTCTCCCGTTCGGTTCCGTTTTACAAAGAATCTCAGGAGATCACGAAACATTTCACCAGCCGGCATCTTAAAAACGGTTCGATTGTCTACGATCTGGGCTGTTCGACCGCTTCGACGCTTTTGAGCATAGAAAGAGATCTCTCAAAAGAGAGAGTCCGCCTCATTGGCATAGACAACTCAAAAGCGATGCTTGAGCAGGCAAAGAAAAAGATAGATGCCTTTGATTCGGATATAGAGGTTCTCGAAGGCGACATATTGGAGTTCGATTATCAAAAAGCCGATGTTTTTATAAGTAACTATACCCTGCAGTTCGTTCGTCCGCTGGTGCGTGAAAAACTGATAAGAAAGATTTGCGGCAGTCTCAACGAAAACGGGGTGTTTATATTCAGTGAAAAGATAATAAGCGAACATAAGCTTCTCAATAAAGAGCTGATAGACTATTATTACGATTTTAAAAAAGAGCAGGGCTATTCCCAATATGAGATCATGCAAAAGCGGGAAGCTTTAGAGAACGTTTTGATCCCCTACAGTGAGTCAGAAAACATAAAAATGGCAAAAGAGTGCGGCTTTTCTCATTGTGAGGCGGTATTTAGATGGGGGAATTTCGCGACTTTCATCGCTATAAAATAGATATGGCAGTAAAACCTACCAGACGTTTCCGGTCGGTTTCTCCTCTTTCTTTTTAAATATTTTTTTCACGTCTTCATATTCTATTATATTTTTATCGCAATCTTTATGGTAATACCCTTTTGAATCGTAATACTCGTTGCAGTCATTATAGTATTTTGCAGATATCCCGCGTCTGTTGACGCATCCGGTAAACAACAGAGCCGACAGAGTAAATAATAAAACGGATACTTTTAACATAAAAGAGATTGTATCTAAAATATCGTTAGTAGCCAATAGTTTTCCCTAAATTATCGATAAAAAATTCTTTAAGAAAATTGTAATGAAAATAGTTATAGACTGTTAAAATGAGTTGTTTTTCAAATAATAATATTAGCTATAAAACTGTTTTTGAACATATTCCCGCTGCCAGTTTTATAGCGAAATTAAAGCGAGATCCCGACCTTTCGGTCGATGATCTGCATTTTAACAAAGCTTTTATGCAAAAATTTAACACTCTTGAAACAGACCTTTTTTCCGATACTCTGATAAACGATAAATTAAATTTTGCGGTGCGAAACAGCTTTGAGACGACTGCTCCTCAGTATTTTGAACATACCCTAAAAAACAGAGATCTGCTAATACATCTCCGCATAGCCGTAGATACGCTGTGTATGAACGAAACGGAGTTTGTAACGGGGATCATAGAAGATATCAGCGCACATGTGGATACCACAAGAAAGATGCACAGTCAAAATAAAGAACTTCAAATCCTAAACTATGAACTTACGTCATCAAAGATATTGATAGATAAGTACATACCTATATCCATTACGGATTTAGACGGTGTAATAACCGACTGTAACGAAGCTTTTTGCAATCTTACGGGTTTTACAAAAGAGGAAGTTCTAGGCAAAAAGCACAATATTTTAAAAGATGAGCAGACACCGCAGAAAGTATACAAAAATTTTTGGGACATAATTGTCAACAACGAGACATATATAGGAGAACTGAAAAACAGAAAAAAAGACGGTACTCCGTTTTGGATACGTACGCGGGTTCATCCCAAATATGAAAAAGACGGAACAAAAGTGGGATATATATCGGTGAGAGAAGATATAACCAATACGAAACATCTGGAGGAAAAAGCTTCGATGGATATGCTCACAAGAGTGTTCAATAGAAATAAATTCAATGATTTCATAGCAAAATCGATGGCTGAGTTTCATAGATATTCCAAAGT
The DNA here is from genome assembly GCF_039645975.1 of Sulfurimonas sp. HSL-1716. NCBI lineage: Bacteria > Pseudomonadati > Campylobacterota > Epsilonproteobacteria > Campylobacterales > Sulfurimonadaceae > Hydrocurvibacter > Hydrocurvibacter sulfurireducens. The sequence continues at coordinate 1,700,262 of NZ_CP147918.1, read as the reverse complement.
GTCTTCGCTGATCATATGCGATATAGATCATTTTAAAAACGTAAATGACAGATACGGACATCTTATAGGCGATGAGATACTCAAAGAGGTGGCTTTTGAGATAAAATCCTCTTTAAGAGACAGTGACGTCTTAGGAAGATGGGGCGGAGAAGAGTTTATCATACTTCTTCCAAACACATCCGAGAAAAATGCATTTCTTGTCGCGAACAAAATTTTAAAAGCCGTTGCACAAAGAAGGTTCAGCGTTGTGGAAAATATCACTATAAGCTGCGGCGTCAGTGAAGTATCCAAAAGAGACACCTTGAACGTTTGGTTCAAAAGGGTGGACGACGCGCTTTACAAAGCAAAAGAGGGCGGGCGCAATACGGTTGTCTGTATCTAAGTTATTTGGGTTTAAAGCTTTCGGTACTTTTACAGAACTCTTTTAAAAAACATTTTGTATCGCATTTGGGATTTTTAGCGGTGCAGATGTATCTGCCAAAAAGAACCATCCCCTGATGCAGCGCATGAAGGTCGTTTTTGAATTTTCTTACCAGCGTTGCTTCCGTTTTTGACGCTGTGTCGTCGCGGCTGAGACCAAGCCGGTGCGAAACTCTGAAAACATGTGTGTCGACTGCCATAAGATTTGCTTTCGTGTACTCTATCATAACGACATGTGCCGTTTTTTGCCCGACGCCGGCCAATGTCATAAGATCTTTTTCATTAAGAGGGATCTCTCCGTTATAGACTTCGACCACGCGTTTTGCCATATTGACAATATTTAGGGCTTTGTTGTTAAAAAACGAGCAGCTTCTGATCAGTTCTTTTACTTCGTCGATATCGGCGGATGCCAAAGTCCGGGCATCGGGATATCTTTTAAAAAGCTCAGGGGTTATGATATTGACTCTTTTGTCCGTACATTGTGCCGAAAGCGCTACGGCGACGACAAGTTCGTAGGCGTTGTCGTAACGGAGTTCTGTTACGGCATCGCTGTAGTGTTCTAAAAAAATTCTATGTATCTCTTGGATCTCTTTTTTTGTGGCTGTTTTCATAAATATAATTTTATCGAGATAAAATAAAAAGACTACATTTTTTAGTTAGAATATGATAGAATAGTTTGAATCCCTTTAATCATAAGGATATGTGATGTCTGTTTTTGATTTATTCTCAAAACTTTTCAATAAAGAGGAAGAGGCTGTTTCAGCTTCGAGTTTTTTGGACGGACAGGAAGTCGTAAACAAAAATCTTTTTTATAAACTTTTGGATCTCAATGACTCTATCATCCTTTTTTTTAATAAGAAAAACGGATATATCGGTGCGAACAACTCTTTTTTTAAAGTTTTCGGATTTGAGCATATAGATGATTTTAGAAACAATTATGAGAGTATAAGAGAGCTTTTTGTATCTGAAGCAGAAGAGATATTTACAGAAGACGACAAGAGCTGGATGGACTATATCCGCATCCATAATAAAGCGGGATATCGGGTAAAAGTACGATCCAAAGAGGAAAAGGTTTTGGAGCTTGTGGCAAAAAACACGGTCTTTAAAGAAACCGGTCAGGAGCTGTATATTTTAGAGCTCAAAAACATCACGGAACTTGAAAATGCAAAAGCCAAAGCCAGCGAGATCGACGCGTTAAAAACGAAGATACTTTCAAATATAGGGCATGAGTTCCGTACACCGATGAACGGAATACTCGGATTTTTATATCTGCTGGAAAAAACCGGTCCAACCCCAAAACAGGCAGAATATCTCAAAATGACGAACAGCTCCGCAAGAAGCTTGATGTCCAATATCGAGACGCTTCTCGATCTGGCACAGATGCAAAGCGGCAGATTAAGCGTAAGCAAAACAGAGTTCTCTCTGGTTCACGATATGCAGGAGATCGCAAAATATTTTACCGAGGACGGGGTCGATAAAGGGATAAACGTCAGTTTCTTCATAGACTCGAAGCTTCCCGAAACTATAGAGGGCGACATCCATAAAATAAGGCAGATAATAAACAATCTGGTACAAAACGCCATAAAGTTCACGCCAAGGGGCGGAAAGGTCATGGTCGATATCAAACTGCTCAAAAAGCTTCCTCATGGAGCTTGCAGCGTTGCATTCAGTGTTAAAGACAACGGTAAAGGAATATCTGCGAGCAGGTTATCCGAGATCACGCAGCCTTTTATATCCTCAGAAGAGGCGGATCAAAGACTGGGAGTCGGGCTCAGCCTCTCTTACGGACTCATTCATCTTTTAGGCGGCGAGCTCAAGATTCAAAGCGAAGAGGGAAGAGGTTCGATATTTAACTTTTCATTGGATTTTGAGAAATACAGCGGACAGTCGTTTAAAATAGCGGTGCAAAAAAATGTGAAAGTATTGCTTTTGGATGATGCAAAAATAGACGATGCCAACCTTTTGACGTCGTACTTGCGCTCCTTTTCTCTCGGGGTTACAAAGGTCAATAGTATAGATCAAAACATATATGAAGACACGGATGCGCTTTATATTGTTGCTTCGCAGGACAAATCTTCATGGCTTATGGAGCTGGGAACGCATAATAAAAAAGCTCCTGTCATATTTTTGCTCGATATCGGCGAGACGCTGCAGACGAAGATGACGCATGTGATCGATGAGGTCATAACAAAACCTCTGCTTCCTTCGAGCGTATCGGAGCATCTGGATAAAATATTTTTACAAAAGCCGGCAGAAGAAAAAACATCCAAACGGATGAGAGCGGATATTCAAGCGCTGGTTGTTGAAGACAACCTGATCAATCAGAGGCTTATCAAGATCCTGCTGCAAGAGTATAATATCCGCGTGGTAACCGCTTCAAACGGACAAGAAGCGGTAGATATCTGTAACAACAAGGATTTCGATATCGTCTTTATGGATATCGATATGCCCGTAAAAAACGGGGTCATGGCAACAAGGGAGATCAAAGAACATCTGCGCAGCAACGGACACACGATGCCTATTATCGCAGTCACTGCACTGGCCATGGAAGGTGATAGGGAAAAACTGCTTTCCGAGGGGTTGGATGATTATTTGTCCAAACCTCTTACGCGAAATAAACTGGATCTTATTTTAAATAAGTATCTCTCAGAAATGATGGTGTAAAATGCAAGGTTTAACAAAAGTAATCGAACAATTTCCAGAACATGCCGAAATCATAGTGGCATTTGCCAAACTTGAAAAACATCTATTTTTCATATTTAACGACAAAGGCGAGCTTTTAGGCTGTAACTATTCCACTTATGAAGCTTTGGGCTTCTCGACCTACGACGAGTTTTTAGAGTATTATGACGATATGAACAAGCTGGTGGAGCCTAAAGAGGGATGTGTGGACATCTCCGTTGCAGGCTGGATAAATAAACTCGAAGAGGGAAAAGACCACTGCATCGATATAAAGAATAAAGAACAGGAGATAATCCCATGCACCCTCAGATTGCAAAGTTTTGCACTAAACGGTGTCGTGCTTCATCTGATCCTGCTTGAAAATCAGTATATTATCGAAAGAGCGAAAAAGGCGCATGAATATTTTGAGAACTTTAAAAAGCAGTTTTTAAAAAACATATCTCATGAATTTAGAACGCCGATGAACAGTATAATAGGCTTTGCCGAACTTTTAAAGAACACGAATCTCGATAATTCGCAAAAAGAATATGTCAACAATATAGATAGCAGCTCTCATATGATGATGGATAATATAGAAAACCTTCTTGATATGATGCAGATCGAAAGCGGTGTGGTAGAAGTGAAGAACGAACCGTTTTATCCGTTTGAGGAGTTTGAAAGGTTTTTTGGCGAATATTGCAGTATCACAGGCAATAAAAAACTGCAGATATTCTTTCTTATCGATCCTCATATCCCAAAAGAGATGGAAGGGGATTTTTACAAGATAAAAAGAGTTCTGATGAACCTTATATCAAATGCTATGAAGTATTCTAAGGATAAAGACGGCAAGATCGTCGTAGAGCTCAAAGCAAGATATAATCAGGAAAACGTACAGATAGAGTATTCCGTGAGCGACAACGGTATAGGGATATCGCAGGATAAACTAAAAACGATATTAAGACCTTTTGCCGCCGTCTATGAAAAGCAAAGAGTGGCTGAAAGCGGTATCGGTATAGGTCTGAACTTGTCACATAGACTCTTAAGTATGCTCGGTTCGAAACTCAAAGTCAAAAGCCAGCTCGGCAAAGGCAGCCGTTTTTATTTCGAGATAATACACAAGATCGTAGAAAAAACACCGTATGAGTTCGTCTCAGGATCGAAGATTGCCGTGTGGGCGGAAGAGAAAGGTTCGTCCATACAGCAGAAGGTCCTTGAGGAGTATCTCAGAAGATTTGAGGTGAACGTCGTTGAGATCGACGGACTGGCTCATAAAGAGCTGGATTCTTCATTGGCACTGTTTATCCTGACCGATTATATAAGCAGTTCGAGAGTAAGATCCATTAAAACACATTATAAAAACCTGCAGATCGTACAAGTGTGCCATAAAGATGCAAAATCTGGCTGCGAAGCGATCATCGACGAGATAGACGGTTTTGTGATACTTCCTCTTCTGCCGCATAAACTTTACGATGTATTGAAGGTTTTATGGAAAAAAGCTTCGCCGAGCAAATTAAAATATTCGACGTTCAAAAACCTTGATTCAAAATTGTACTCGGCTAAAATACTGATAGCCGAAGACAATGAGATCAACAGGAAACTTTTGCGCACCATCCTTGAAAATGAGAACTATAGCGTATCTACCGCCGATAACGGGCAGATGGCTATAGATATGTTCTTAAAAGAGGATTTCGATCTTGTTCTTATGGATATCGATATGCCTGTAATGGACGGTATTGTAGCAACGAGACTGATAAAAGAGTATGACAAAAAAAGAAAAGTTTTTACCCCGGTAATCGCTTTGACGGCGCATGCTCTTTCGGGTGACAGAGAGAGGATATTAAGTGCAGGACTGGATGCGCATCTTGCAAAACCGATAGACAGAGAGTTTTTGCTGCAGGTAATTGACAGGTATTTAAGCGAAAAGTTAACAAATAGGACCAATTTGGATAATTTTGTTTAATAATTGTTAACATATAAGCTATAAACTACTATTATAAAGAAAAGAAAAAAAAGGGAATATATGAATATAGCACAAAAAGTTTTAACTACTGCCGCTTTGGTTGCAACGACTTTAAGCGCGAGTACACTTGTAACGGTAAACGGTAAAGCGATAACTTCAGATGAGGTAAACGAAGCGTTGATGCAGGCGACTCAGGGCAGATTCAAATCACTGCCTCAAGATAAGCAGCAGCAGCTCGGACAACGTATACTTCAAGAGATGGTTATGCAAGAAGTCGTATATAACGATGCTAAAAAGCAGGGAATAGACAAAAGCAAAGAGTTTAAAGAGGAACTGGCAAAGATTACCGAACAGATCAAAAAAAGACTTGCAGTACAGTTGTGGCAGAAAAAAGTAGCCGACAAGATAAGCGTAACGGATAAAGAGATAAAAGATTATTACACAAAAAATAAATCGGAATTCCAAGAAAAAGAGCGTGTTCATGCGTACCATATCTTAGTCAAAACAGAAGATGAAGCCAAAAAGCTCATAGGAGAGATGAAATTCTTAAAAGGCAGCGATCTTGAAAAGAAATTCTTTGAACTGGCAAAAGCCAACTCTACAGGACCGTCTGCTTCAAAAGGCGGAGATTTAGGAACATTTACGCAAGGTCAAATGGTTCCCGCGTTTGACAAAGCGGTGTTTGGCATGGATGTAGGAACGATAACTCCGACACCTGTAAAAAGTGAGTTTGGGTATCATATCATCTATCTTAAAGATAAAAAACCGGCGCGTACCCTGTCATTAAACGAAGTAAAAAACTTTATCGAACAGCGTCTGAAAATGGATAAATTTAAAACGGTAGTTCAAGCTAAAATGCAAGAACTTGAAAAATCTGCACAAATTGTACCGGCTAAAAAATAACATAACTTCTTTATCGTCCATCCAAGAGTATCCTCTTGATGGACGTCTCTTCTACGTTAAAAGAGACGATCTGATAGACCCCTATTTGAGCGGAAACAAATATCGAAAACTCTATACTCTTATTCATACCCCCGAATCGAGATTCAATACAATAATTTCTTACGGCGGTACACAATCAAACGCGATGCTTGCCATCGCCGCGCTCTGCAAAACGAAAGGCTGGAGATTTGAGTACTATACGAAATCTCTGCATATAAAAGAAAATCCGAATTCCAATTACGCAATGGCCCGCGGGCTTGGAATGATCCATAAAGAGCTTGAAGAGGAGTTATATAAAGACTACATATCCTCTTTGATGCTGAACCTTGATGAAAAGAGTTTTGTTTTGCATCAGGGCGGTGCGGATAAAAGTGCAAAAGCGGGGGTGGAAGAGTTAGCGCAAGAGATAAGAGAATCGGGCTTGCATATAAGAAGTCTGGCAACCCCTTCAGGTACCGGAACGACAGCGCTGTATCTGGCTTTGGCTTTGCCTGAATACAAGATATACACGACTCCCGCGATAGGTGATAAGAGCTATCTTATACAGCAGATGTCCGCACTTGAAAAGATACCAGAGAATCTGATCGTGCTTGAATGTGAAAAAAAGTATCATTTTGCAAAACCCTACAAAGAGTTTATCGAGATATATCAAAAACTTAAAAAAGGCGGTATCGAGTTTGATCTGGTCTATGCCCCTAAACTGTGGAAGATGATTTTGGAAAAAACGGATGAAGAGATACTCTACATCCACAGCGGCGGAACCACCGGGAATGTAAGTATGCTGGAGAGATACAGATATAAAGGTCTAATTTCTGTTTAGTGCGTTGAGGTCGCTGAAAGCGACTTTCACACGCTCGATCAGGGATACTTGTCCTGCTCTTAGCCATTTTCTCGGATCATAATATTTTTTATTCGGTTTTTCGTCGCCTTCAGGATTTCCGATCTGTCCTTGAAGGTAGTCTTTATACTTTTGGGCATATTCTTTTACGCCCGCCCAAGTAGCCCACTGGGTATCGGTATCGATGTTCATTTTGATGACACCGTAGCCGATCGCTTCGCGGATCTCTTCGAGAGTCGAACCGCTGCCGCCGTGAAAGACGAAGTTTACGGGTTTCTCTTCGGTATTGTATTTTTCCTGAATATATTTTTGAGAATTGTCCAAGATCTTTGGAGTAAGCACCACGTTACCAGGTTTATATACGCCATGAACGTTTCCAAAAGAAGCGGCTATCGTAAATCTGTCGCTTACCGACGAGAGTTTTTCATATGCAAAAGCCACCTCTTCGGGTTGTGTATAAAGAAGTGAATTGTCAAGATGGGTATTGTCGACGCCGTCCTCTTCTCCACCCGTCACGCCGAGTTCTATCTCCAACGTCATACCAATCTTGTCCATACGTGCAAGATACTCTTTACACGTAGCAACGTTCTGCTCGATAGGTTCTTCCGAAAGATCAAGCATATGGGAGCTAAACAGCGGTTTGCCCGTTTGCTCAAAATGTTCTTCTCCGGCATCAAGCAATGCATCTATCCAAGGCAGAAGTTCACGTGCGGCATGATCTGTGTGAAGTATAACGGGAATGCCGTAAGCTTCAGCTATCATATGAACATGCTTTGCTCCCGATATCGCACCCAGTATCGCAGCTTTTTCGTTCTCGTTGCTTAAGCCTTTTCCTGCATAGTAGCTGGCGCCCCCGTTTGAAAACTGAATGATCACGGGAGAATTTACCAGTTTAGCCGCTTCCAGCACGCCATTTATCGAATCAGTCCCGACAACATTAACGGCAGGAATCGCAAAACCGACTGCTTTAGCGGTCTTATATACTAAACTAACGTCATCACCGGATAGTACGCCGGGTTTTACTAAATCAAGAATACATTTACTCATAATCTCATTTGCCTTAATTTTTTTGATTTATTATTATACAAAAGAGTTCTTTTAATATTCCTTTTGATTTTTCTTTTAATATTCCTTTTGATATGCTACAATTGTGAGACAAAATCTTATAAGGGTGTTTTATGCTTTCAACAGTCAAGTCCAAGATAATCTTTTCGACAATAGCAGTCAGTATATTAAGTATTATAGGTGTGTATATTTATCTTTCAGAGACTTTCAATGAATTTTCAAATAAAACCGCTCAAAAATCTTTACATATGCTTAGTGATTCCGTTTTTCAAACCCTTTCCAGAAGTATGCTTGCCGGAGATCCTGCAGTAGTCGAAGAAACGTTAAAGCAGTCTCAAGAGATAATCAAAGGGATAGACAACATAAGCGTTGCCAAATCGAAAAAGGTTATCGAGCTGTTCGGCCTGCAGGCAAAATTTACAGACGATCCTCTTGTAGAAAAAGTGTTTGAAACAAGAAAAAATGATATCATCGAATCAAACGTCGGGCACCATACGATAAGATTGTTGAAACCTTTGATAGCGAACAAAAGCTGTTTGGAATGCCATGTAAACACACAAGTAGGAGATGCTCTTGGCGTCATGGATATGACGGTGTCGCTTGCAGGCAACGATGCAGATATCTCTCATACGAAGATGACACTTCTTATGTATCTGACGGGTGCATGTCTTATTTTCGTCGCTCTTGTTATGTGGTTCTTCTCAAAAGCGGTTATAAATCCTTTGGAAAACTTAGGCTGCCGCGCACATTCTTTGGTTGAAGGCGACAAAGACTTAACGAAACGTATCAATGTATCGGGCAAGGACGAGTTTGCATATGCGGCATCCTCGGTGAACAGTTTCATAGAAGTTGTACAAGATACGATAAACGAAGTGAAAAATCTGGGTGAACAAAACATCAATATAGCAAAGAACATGTCAAGTCAGGCTGAGTTGATAAATAAAAGTATCTCCGGCGAGAGGGATATAGTAAATCAGACGACACAAAAAACAGGTTCTATTAAAGATATTCTAAACAGATCGATCGATGTTACGAAAGAGACGCAGGAACATATCTCATCTGCGAATCAAGAGCTTTTAACGGCAAAAGACGCTCTTAGCCATCTGGTAGGAAGGGTCGATGAATATATGGAGGTCGAGAGCGAACTGGCTTCACAGCTCGGCGGACTCAAAAATGATGCCGATCAGGTAAAAGAGGTACTCGATATCATCAAAGATATAGCAGACCAGACCAATCTTCTGGCACTCAATGCTGCGATCGAAGCGGCACGTGCGGGTGAGCATGGCCGTGGATTTGCGGTTGTTGCCGATGAGGTAAGAAAACTTGCCGAGAGAACGCAAAAAAGTTTGATGCAGATCGAGATAAGCGTAGGAACGATCGTTCAGTCCATTAACGACGTAAGCGACTCGATGGGGCAGAACGCTTCAAATCTTTCTGCTTTGACGGAGATCTCATCTGATGTCGAAAGCAAGATAAACACGACCTCAGAAGCTATGAACTTCTCAATAGAAGTTGCGGACAAATCTTTTGACGATACGCAGGAGATAGTTAAAAATATCGAATGGATAATCGAGAGAATAAACAAGATAGACGAGTATTCAAAACAAAACGAAAACAGTGTAAACCTTATAGACACGGAATCGTCAAAACTCCTAGAGGTTGCCAATTCGCTTAAATCCAGAATAGACGAGTTTAGAAGTTAAAATATATGTACTGCCAGCCAAAGGGTCTTTTCGTCCGTCGAGATGACCCGGTGCGGCGTATTTGCTTTTATAAATATAAAATCTCCTTCATTTAACGTATGCCTGACATCTCCGATCTCCAGTACCGCACTGCCTGTTAAAACAGCGACCCACTCATCGTGATCTTGATCGTACAAGACTCCGTTTTCAATACTGTTCGAGTGTATAAACTCTATCTTTACGTTTTTGTGCGATAAGAGTGTTTTAAAAAGTTCTTTCCCTCTTTTTGGAGAATTGATATCTTCGAATATGTTCCGCACTCTGTTCTTCATAATCCGTATTATAGTATAAAACGTATTTATACTGTTGTCAGGGCTTTTAAAGTATACTTGCACAATAAAATGAGATTGTGGTTTCGGAAAGATATATGAAAAATATAATATTAATAGGTTTTATGGGTGTAGGCAAGGGCAGTGTTGCCCGTGAAATGGTAAAACAGGCGGATATAGTCGCAATAGATACCGATGATATCATTGAGAGTATGGAAAACAGGACAATAAAAAAGATATTTGCGACAGAGGGCGAAAAATATTTCAGAGACATAGAAGCAAAGGTGGCAAAATGGCTTGAAAAAAGTGTCGAAGATACGCTGATTTCTACGGGCGGAGGATTTTATAAAGTAAAGAACCTTAAAAAGATAGGAACCGTCGTTTTTCTTGATTCACCTTTTGATAAGATATATGAGCGTATAATAAATCATCCGAAAGCTCAGAACAAGATAAAAAAACGTCCGCTTTTCCAAGATCTGGAAAAAGCCAGAGAGCTGTATGAACAAAGATATCCGCAATACCAAAAAGCGGCGGACATTACGATCGACGTGACGGATAAAAGTGTAGAAAAGATAGTAAAAGAGATACTAAGAAAGGTAAAGTTATGAAAAAAATAATATGGAGTCTTTTATTCCTGTTTTCAAGTTTGTTTGCAAGTGAGTTGCATTTAGAAAAAAGTTTTAAAGACGCTGTCGCTCATGCACAAAGTGCAGGGAAACCTATGATGTTTATTCTTTCGCGACATACCTGCAGATACTGTGTACTGCTTGAAAGAACGACTCTTTCAGACAGCGGTGTGATAAACGAGTTGAACAAAAATTTTGTTACATATATCGCGTATACGGATGACGGCGACTACTGCCCCGAAGAGTTCTGGCGTCCCGGAACGCCTACCCTTTGGTTTTTAGACGACAAGGGAGAACCTCTAAGCAAGCCTATCATGGGTGCGATAGATGCAAAAAATCTTCTTAAAGCCTTGGATATTATAAAAGGAAGATTTCAAAAAGTGAAAAAGCTGGATAAATACAACTATACTAGAAATAAGTTATGATTTTTTATAAAAATATATAGGAATAGATATGATCTTCACAAATACGTCCGAAAAGGATTTCGATAATAAATTTAACGACCTGCTTAGCCGCGGTAAGATGGATATAGAACATGTAAGCGGAATCGTGGGCAACATAATAAACGAAATAAAAAAAGACAAAAACAGTGCGTTAAAAGCGCATATTGCAAAGTTTGACAAATGGACTCCGCAAAATGACGATGATCTTAAGATCGATACGAAACTCATGCAGCAGGCCTACGATGTATTGGATGCCGATCTGAAAAACTCACTGCACCTGGCATACGAGCGTATCAAAGCCTATCATGAAAAACAAAAACCGAAAAGCTGGTTCGATACGGAGAGCAACGGAACCATTCTCGGACAAAAAGTGACGCCGGTAGATTCTGCCGGATTATATATCCCTGGCGGAAAAGCGGCGTATCCCTCTTCGCTTTTGATGAACGTTATCCCGGCTCAAGTCGCAGGCGTCGAAAAGATAGTGGTCTGTACACCGACGCCGGATAATGAACCAAACGAACTTCTGCTTGCGGCTTGTCATTTGTGCGGTGTCAGTGAAGTATACAAAGTGGGCGGAGCAAGTGCGATCGCCGCTATGGCGTACGGTACAGAAACGATCCCGAAAGTGGACGTCATCACGGGTCCTGGAAACATCTTTGTCGCGACTGCCAAAAAAATGGTGTTTGGGGATGTGAACATAGATATGATAGCAGGACCGAGCGAGATAGGTATCCTTGCCGATGAAAGTGCGAACACGAATCATCTTGCGATCGATATGCTTTCGCAAGCCGAACATGACGAGATGGCGAGTTCGATCCTTATCACTCCTTCACAACGAATTGCAGACGAAGTAAAAGTCGAGATCGAGAAATGGCTTTTAAAACTCCCGCGCGAAGAGATAGCAAGAAAATCGATCGAAGAACGAGGCGCGATCATAGTGACAAAAGATATGGACGAGGCGGTCAAACTTATGAACGAGATAGCTCCCGAGCATCTTGAAGTCGCGACGAACAACCCATTTGAGCTTCTTGCCTCGATCAAACATGCCGGAGCGATTTTCTTGGGCCACTACACTCCAGAAGCAGTAGGCGATTATGTTGCCGGACCGAACCATACGCTTCCTACCGGAGGCACGGCAAAATTCTACTCTCCTTTGGGGGTTGAGAACTTTATGAAGAAAAGTTCCATCATCTCTTTTAGCTCGGCTGCGATCAATGAGATCGGCGAAGCATGTGCACTAATTGCAAATACGGAAAGTTTGACAGCACATGAGCAATCGGTCCGAGTCCGCTTAAAGTAAAAAACAGAGCTTAATGTCAACTTAAATTTAACATAATATTAAGTAAAATTGATGAATCCTTTTTTAAAGGATTCTGCTTTCAGTTATAAAAAAAAATAATCTTGCTCCTTTATTGCACAATTGCGAATTTATCACACTTTTATCAAAAAAAATATCAAATTTTAGTTTCAGTTAAAGAAACATTGGTTAAGATCGAAATAGCGAAAATGCTGTGAGAGACGTATTTTACGGTATCTTTATAATAAAAATTAGTTCGACTAATAAAACGCTAAAATATCTACTTGGTAGGTGAAGGAGAGTATATGCAATTGGGCTTTCTAGTTGATTTGCATCTTTGTATGGGATGTAAAGGTTGTGAAATCGCATGTAAAGTGGAAAACGAAGTTCCGCTAAGTACATGGAGACTTCGCGTTAAGTATGTGGATGTTGGAATGTACCCGGAAACGAAGCGTACATTTACACCGTTACGTTGTAACCATTGTGCGAATGCGCCATGTGAACGTATATGTCCGGTCAGTGCCCTGCACTATATTGAAAACGGAATCGTAAATATAGATAAAGAGCGTTGTATCGGATGTGCAGGTTGTATCATGGCTTGTCCGTACGGAGCTATTTATATCGATCCTGAAACTCAAACAGCTGATAAATGTACATATTGTGCACATCGTATCGCTTCTAGTATGATGCCTGCTTGTGTTGTGGCTTGTCCTGTACAGGCAAACATATTCGGCGATTTGGACGATCCGACATCAGAGATCAGCAGATACATTCAAGACCATCATGATACAAGAGTGAGAAAACCTGAAAAAGGAACGAATCCTCATCATTATTACGTAGGCGGCGGAGACGTGAATCTTAATCCGTTGGCGTCAGAGCGCGTTGAAGGTTATTCATTGTTCAATAACATAACACACTTACCGGTAGGAGGGCACCATTAATGCATGCAGCAATTGAAGCAACAAATGCGGTAGTAACTCTAGATGTAGGCTTGCCAGGCATCGTATGGGGTTGGATTATTACTATGAACATGTGGGCGAAAAGTATTGGTACGGGTGTTATCTTCTTACTTTTTTATCTACTGAAAAAATATCCGAACGAAGCCGGATATCTGCGTTTTCCGGTAACGGTGGTATCACTTGTATTTATACATATATTCCTGCTGTTTACCGTGATCGACCTGCACCATATCTTTAGGTTCTGGCATATATTCACGCAGCCTCATTTTACATCGGCGATCACGGTCGGCGCTTGGATCGTGACCGGTTTGGTGGCCTTGCTGTTCCTGATGGCATTTACCGTGTTTATTAAGAAAAATACGGCATCTTTTGACAAGATGCTTACTTGGGCTGTTGTGATCTCTATCCCTGTTACGCTTTACACGGCGGCGATCATGGCCGAAGCTACTGCCCGCGAACTGTGGCAGATGCCTACAGAAGCTGTTCAGATGCTTCTAGCGGCAACGCTGACAGGATCTGCAACACTGATTTTGATGGGCGGCAGATTGTCTTACGAAGCAAAAAGAGATCTTGGTCTCATCCTGGGTCTTAGTGCCTTCGTGGCTTTCATAGTATATATGAGCGAGATGGTGTTTGGACCGATGAAAGGCGAAGAGATCATCGTGACGCTTCAAGCGGTCAAAGGTGCGGGTCAGTACACGACTATGTTCTGGATAGGACAAGCTGCGGCTTTCATCCTGCCTATGGTTTTAGTTCTACTTAGTATCTCCAGTAGAAGTGAAAGTTTATTGAAGTTGGCTTCTATACTGGCAATTGCAGGTCTCTGGATTGTCAAATATGTATGGCTGGTTATTCCACAATTATTAAACTTGAGTTAAAGAGGTAATAGATGTATTTAGAAAGAAGAACATTTTTAAAAGGCGCTGCATTTTCAGTTGCTGGCGTCACATTAGCAAGAGGTGTATTTAGTACGGATGCCGTAGCGGAATCTGTTACTGAATCAAAATTTACCAATACGCCGGATTCTTTGTCATTTTATCCTCCTCAAAAAGAGTGGGATCATTTTGCCGAACTTGACGGTACTGATTGGAAACGCGGCGGTATCGAACGCCACGGCGTAAAAAGCAAAGAAAATCCGGACGGTATACAGGTAAACAACTATACGATCGTTCCTACGGTCTGTTCGAACTGTGAAGCGGGATGTGGGCTTACTGCATGGGTCAACAAAGATACCATGACGGTACGTAAATATATGGGTAACCCTTTACACACGGGTTCTCGCGGACGTAACTGTGCAAAAGGGTATGCGGTTACTTCTCAGATGTACGATCCGGATCGTATACCGTTCCCGCTTAAACGTGCACCGGGTTCTAAACGCGGTGAAGGGAAATGGGTTCGTGCAACTTGGGATGAGGCTATGGCCGATATCGGTAAAAAGATGCATGATACTCTTAAAGTCGGCGATGAGCTGTCTAGAAAATCGATCATGTATCATGTCGGACGTCCGAACGAGAACGGTTTTGGTCACCGTGTATCGCATGTTATGGGTACAGACGGATTTAACTCTCATACGAACATCTGTTCTGCAGGTGCACGTGAGGCTACGATCCAATGGGCCAACGATGACAGAAACTCTCCGGACTGGGCAAATGCAGACTTGATCTTTTTACAATCGTCTCATGCAGCCGATTCCGGTCACTACTTTCAACAATCGGCTGCTTACATTGCAGATGCAAGAAGAAAAGGTGCAAAACTCGTCGTAATCGATCCTCGTATGAGTAACTCTGCAGGTATGGCAGATCTTTGGTTACCGGTATGGCCGGGTACGGAAGCAGCGCTTTATCTTCACCTCGCCAATCGTATCTTAAACGAAAAAGATATAGACGGTAATGATTATGTTGCTCATGATTTCGTTAAAGAGTGGGTAAACTGGGATCGTCTGATGGCGAATAAAGAGTATCTTAAAAAGATGGTAAGCTACGGCTATATCTCTAAGATGCCAAAAGGTAACAGCTATAAAGATTTCATCGCTTTAGCTAGAGAACTTTACGCTCCGTATACTGCGGAATTCGTAGTCAAAGAGTGTAAGATGGAAGGCATGGAGTATAAACTAGATGAACTCTGGGATATGTTTATTTTCGCAGGCGACAAGATAGCGACTTACCTATGGCGTGCCGGTGCAATGGGACACCGCGGCGGCTGGATGAACACACGTGCAGGCTTCTTGCCGTTGGTTCTTCGCGGTGCGTTACGCGGTGATGTCGGTGGAACAGGTATGCACCACTGGCATGAGATCGGTGTTGCGGGTAAAGGCGATAAAGCGACCGTAGCTGGTGAAAAAGCTCCAAAAGTCGATGTCTGGAACGAACTTATGTGGCCGCCGGAATATCCGCTTTCTACATATGAGATGAGTTACCTGCTTCCTCACCTGCTCATGGATACCGAGTGGCAGCAAAAATGGAAAGCAAAAGGGCTTAACGTCCCGACCAAGCTTGCCGTATGGTTCCCTCGTATGTATAACCCGGTATGGATCAATCCAGACGGGTTCAGATGGATCCAAGCGATTAAAGACGAGTCTAAGGTCGAGATGTCATTTAACCTTTCTCCTACATGGAGTGAGACAAACTGGTATTGTGATTACATCCTTCCTGTAGGTCTTGCAGGTGAGCGTAACGATCAGCAGTCGACTCCATCTAAGCCGGAACAGCGTATAGAGTTCCGTCAAGCGGTACTTCGTGTCGCGGCTGAGAAAATGGGATGGAAAGCAAAAGATCCTGCACGTGCGACGTTAGAAGCACACATGAAATACGGTCTGGGCGAGATCTGGGAAGAAACGGAGTTCTGGGCAAATATCATGGTTCACCATGTCGACCCGGACGGAAGCTTGGGCATCCGTAAACACTGGGCATCTAAAAAAGATCCGTCTCGTGCCGTAACTGTACCGGAATATTTCGATGCGGCTATGAGTTTGCTTCCGAGACTAAACGATACGGCTAAAAGACTGTATGCGAACTCAGAGTTCCCTGTTTACGAGTATATGCGTGACCACGGTGCTTGGACTGAGAAAACTCATGTCTATAAACCGCAGGAAGAGGAACTTAGATTCGATGGAAGCAACTATATCGTACACGGTAAAAAAGTTCCTAAACATGAAGTTACCAAAGATAAGTTCGGAACATTATGGATGGAAGAGGGCGGACGTAAACAGTCTATCGGTATAGATATCAACGGTAAGCTTCATGAAGGTTTCCATACACTAAGTAAAAAACTTGAGTTCTTCTCTGAGTGGTTTGCAGAATGGAAATGGCCAGAATACGCTGTTCCTGTGTATCCGCGTAATGAAGGCGAATACGAGAAGATGAAACATATCGTGACTCAGGTACACCATACGCACTTAAAAGGCGACAATGAGTTTGCACTAAATACGATTTACAGATTACCGTATAATATCCATACGCGTTCTGTAAACTCCAAACATCTTATGGAGATATCTCAAAACCATAATCCGGTCTGGATATATACAAAAGATGCAGAGAAACTCGGAATCAAACGCGGTGACGCTATTCGCGTGAAAATCACGGATACCGTTTCCGGTTTAGACAGCGGTTATTTCGTAGCTATGGCCGTGCCGACCGAGGCGACCCGTCCGGGTGTTCTTGCTTGTTCTCACCATGCCGGCCGTTGGAAACTCAAAGATTCCGTAGAGATTCCAGGGTTTAACCATAAACTTGGAATCATGGGTCTTGGTGCTCCTAGATACGATATGACGAACGACGGCAAAGTCGGTACGTTAAAACCTGTCGAAGGGATACGTCCTCGTCATGATGTCTGGCAGTTCAAAGAGTACAATAAAGATCTTGACAATATCTGGTGGGACGGATTGAGCGGTGCATGGCAAAATGCCGTTATCCCTCCGCATCCGGATCCTATCGCAGGTCATAACTCTTGGCATCAAAAAGTGACTATCGAAAAAGCGAAAGTCGATGACAAGATAGGCGATATCGTCGTTAATTATGCGAATAACTTCAAGATCTATCAGGCGTGGAGAGATGAGTTTACCCGTCCGCTTCAAGCAGGCGATACGCTTCGTCGTCCGCGTCATATGCCGCGTCCGGCTGTTCCTCTTTCGGAAAAAGCTTACGCAGTCAAGATTAAAGACGTATAATTTAATAATTAAAGCCCGCATCAAGCGGCGCTTTAATATACTTCAAAAACATTTCTCCAAAAGGTACCTTATCGATGCAAGCAACCCTTAAAACCGAACAATTATCACGCGTTAACCTGTATGCTCTTATATCTCGTATATTAATGAATGAAATCGATGAAACGTTGCTAAAATCAATAGTCGAAGATGAAAATATATTATCTTTTTTTCCGTCGTTTAAAGACTGGGGAAAACGTAAAGAATTAAATTCTAAAGACTTGATTGAAAAATATTTAAATGTTGATTTTACTAACCTTTTTTTACTTCATTTAGTTCCTTATGAATCGTTTTATCTCAGAGAGGATCAGATGATGGAAACAGGCGGAGACAATCCGGTTCAGGTTCTTTATAATGATTTTGACTTTAGAGTCGAACTTGATAAAGCACGCGTTATGAGTGCGGATCATATCGGGGTGGAACTTGAATTCATGTATAAGCTTTGCGAAGCGGAATACAAAGCAATTGAAGACGGCGAGTTCAAGATTGCCGCGGAGATAGCGGAGATAGAATACAACTTCTTAAAAGAGCATATTCTCGAATGGGCTCCGATGTTTTTGCTTAACGTAAAATCTGAAGCGGGTACCGCATTTTATTTCGATGCGGCGGAACTGGCTTTGGAATTCATGATGAGTGATTTTGAATATCTCACCGCATTGAAAAATAACGGATACGACTATAACGCATGAGTTTGCTTTCATTAGATATCTCCAAATGTGTCCATACCAGCAATAAGCTCTCGGCATGTGAAAGCTGCGTGAGTGCTTGTCCGGTAGATACCATAAAGGTACAGGACAATGTAGTCTCTTTTATTCCCAGCGAATGTGTGGGCTGCGGCGGCTGTGGTGCCGCTTGTCCGACTGCAGCGTATACTTTGGACGATTTTAACCCTATCAACTATATATTTAAGTTCTTAGAAGAGGACAAAGAGGTACTGACCTGTAAAAGCGAGCTTCCGTGTATTGCCGCATTCAGCGCAGATGAACTTCTCAGTCTCTCACTTTTTAGTAAAGAGGAGATAACTCTTGATATCGGACCGTGTGCGGAATGCGCGATCGCAAAGACCAATCTGCAGATCATAAAGGACAGAGCAGAGGAGGCGAACTTCTTGCTTGAGGCGATGATGCAGACAAAACGTCTGCATGTCAAAACGCTTTCTTACACGCTTGAGGAGGAAACAAAGGCGATATCAAGACGCGATCTGCTTACAAAAGACTCTGTAAAGCGCGTTTCACAGATAAAACAGCAGTTTTTAAACAGAGTGGACGAAGGGGACGACGAAATAAAGTTACATAATGTCACCACAGCCGATATCGTCAAAATAAAACAGAAAAAAGTGCCTGATAGAAGAAGTCTGCTTTTAATGGCGTTAAAACGTGCGGACGTTCCTCAAGAATTTCATATTATCAGCGCCAAAGATATCTCTTTTATCTCTCAAAAAGAGCTTGATGCACAAACGTGTACGAACTGCCAGATGTGTTACAGGATCTGTCCTACCGGAGCGCTCAGTTCAGATATAAAAGGTTCTTTTATCGCCTTTAATCCGCTCGCTTGTGTAAAGTGTCAAAGCTGTCATGACGTCTGTGAGCCCGGCTCATTAATGCTTAAACAGACGTTTAATCTTAAAAACTTTTTTGAGCCGAAAGCGGAAGAGCTTATTAGGTTCGATATGAAAAGATGCAACGAATGCAACACCCCTTTTGCCTACAGAGGCGGAGAGATCTTGTGTAACAGATGTATGACCGAAGAGGAAGAAGCTAGAGAACTATGGGGAGTCAGATGAACGAAGAAAACAGTATGAACCTTGACGACAGAATAGGAAAAGAGACCATTTTATACGGTTATATTGCAGTGTCCGCATCGCAAAACAGGCTCAGCCACAACTTTAATAAAGCGTTAAAAGAGCAAAGTATAGATGGAATGATGATACCGATGAACATCAGAGAAGACGATTTTTATTTTACTCTTGCGAATATGAAAAAATCGCATGTCAACGGTGCCGTGCTCAGCCTCGAATATCAAAAAGAGATACTCGATCTGCTTGACGACTCCTCAGAGACGGTAAAGAAAAGCGGCGGGTGTGATTTTGTAAAAAGAGAGGGGCAGACCCTTCGCGGTTATTTTATATCTGCCGATGTCGTAAAAGAGTTTATAAAAGCGCATAAAAACATAAAAAAGATAGCAATCATAGGCGATGAGCCGCTCGCACGCGGACTGGCACTGTTGCTAAAAGATTGCGAAGTTTCTTTTTACGACAAAGAGATAGAGAAGCTTCTGGCAATGAGCCGGGACCTGCATATGGACATAGATATAAACTATCTTTCACCTAACGGAATCGATTTCAGCGGATATGATATGCTCATAGATACGACGACCGATGATATATCATCGGCCGTAGCAAAGCCTTCAGCGATGAACCTTGATCTAAAAGATTCAAAAAGCTTTTCAAATCTGAAAAGCTTTGAAGGCTATAGAGGGTTTGATAATCTGCTGGATTTTTTTACAATACATTTAATTGAGGATATAAAATAATGGATATTAAAGATCTAAATGAACTGAGAAACGAGTTTGAGGCACTTCAAAAAAATATGCAGCAAGAAAGCTGTGTTGACGATAGCTGTGTAACTGACGAAAGCCGTGAGGATTATCCCGATTATCTTGTGGCTATGTACAAAGAGGTGATGCCTCCTGCAAAGAGCGGTGTTTATTTTTCAAGATGGGATCTCAAAGCGATGGCAGCAGAGCTGGATGAGCATTTTGCGCTTGACATCAGAGAAAGAATGTTCCAAAACTTTATGAAATGGGTTTCAAACCCTGACGATATGAGGCTTGTTATGGATCAGTTCGTTAAAAATATGGATATGAAATGCGATCTTTATCGTGAGTATTCTGAACGGTTCCCTTCTACAAAGCCGATCTTCGACAAAAAAATAGCAAAAGCGCAAAGTACTAAAAAATATCTTGACAAAGTATTTACCGAGTTCTTTACATGAATTAAAAGTTCCGGAAATATCTCCGGAATCCACACTCTTCATAATAAAAGCAAATTTTTGCCGTGAAATAATCTATAAAAATTTTTTTTTCGGTAGAATGTAAGTATATATATCATTTAGCGGAACCGAAACATATGTTCAAATATTTCGATCTATTTAGATTTTTTAAAAAAAGTTTTGTTTATAATAAGATAACGGTTTTAATCATTATCGTTTTATCCATCATTTTCTCTCTAGTCGTCTGGTTCGCTTCAAAAAACTACTACGATAATCTCATTAAAGATAAGTTCGAGACCAATGTTCTTGAGAACATGGACCGTATTGAAAAACGGATGTCCAGTTACAAGAGCGTTCTGCAAAGCGGAATAGGATTTTTCCGCGGAAGCGAAGACGTCAGCAAACAAGAATGGCATGATTTTGTCGATTCTTTGGATCTCAAAACCAACTATCCCGGTATTCAGGGAATAGGGTACTCGGTTATGCTTACTCCTGAGCAGGTTGCTCCAACGGAAGAAAAGATGCGTCAGGAAGGCTTTAAATCTTTTACCGTCAAGCCTCAGGGAAAGAGGGCAAAATACAGCGCTATCTTATATCTGGAGCCGCTGGATATACGCAATATACAAGCTATCGGATACGACATGTATTCAGAACCCGTACGCCGTCAAGCGATGCAGACGGCAAGAGATACGGGGCTTCCTTCTATCTCTGGCAAGGTAACGCTTGTTCAGGAGATAGATTCCGATGTTCAACCAGGAATGCTAATGTATCTGCCTTTGTATAAAAAACATACCAAGACAGACAGCGTCGAAGAGCGCAGAAAAGCTTTGATAGGTTTTGTCTACAGCGCTTTTCGTATGAACGATCTTATGGATAAGCTGGTCTTGGAAAAATCGGTTTTGAATTTTGAGATATACGACGGCAGCGATCTGTCTGAAGAACATCTGTTGTACAGATCTTTTACTCCCTCTTCATATATTTCAAAATACAATGTAGAGAAAAAGATGAAGATCGATAACCGTACGTGGATCATTCACCTTTCCAGTACAAGACAGTTCGATATATCCGTAAACAATTATTATCCGCTGATGATGACGATAATAGGATTGACGATATACTTCTTTTTACTTTTTATCATCTTGTCGCTTATTAAAAGCAGATATCTTCTTTTATCTCAAGCCGATGAACTGCTCAAACTCTCAAAAGCCATCGAACAGAGTCCAAACAGTATCGTCATTACGGATACAAAGGGAGATATCGAATATGTGAATCTTGCTTTCTTAAAATGTACGGGACATTCCAGAGAGGATACGATCGGTAAAAATCTCTGCTCTTTTCAAGACTGTGAATCACAAAAGAACGGCTATGAGGATATGATGCATGCCCTTTCTTTGGGAAAACAGTGGGAAGGAGAGATAATAAATTGGGATAAAGACAAAGTAGAGCATACAGAGTTCGTAAAAGCATCGCCGATCTTTCAAATGGATAAAAAAGTATATCACTACATAATAATCAAAGAAGATATAACAGAAAAAAAATATTCTCAAGAACGGATACATCGTCTTGCAAACTTTGATTCGCTTACAGGGCTTCCAAACAGGCTTCAACTGGAAGAGCTGACACAATACGTTATCAATACGGCAAAAAGAAATAACGAACATTTTGCGATAATGTTCCTTGATCTCGACCATTTTAAAGATATAAACGATACTCTCGGGCATAGTGTCGGCGATAACCTGTTGGTTGAGATGGCCAAACGTTTCGAATCTGTTTTACGCGATGTGGATACCGTGGCAAGACTTGGAGGCGACGAATTCATTTTTCTGCTGCCTAAAACCGATATGAACGGTGTTCAAAAAGTGGCAGATAAACTGCTTCTTGTTATCGACAAACCTTTCAAGATCGATAGCCACGAGCTGATGGTTACGGCATCTATCGGTATCGCTATCTATCCGCAAGACGGCCTTGATCAGGAAACTCTTGCCAAAAATGCGGATGCAGCGATGTATATGGCAAAAAAAGAGGGGCGCAACAAATATTATTTTTATACGAACATACTGCAAAAGGATTTCTCGAGAAATCTGCAGCTTAGCAATGCCCTTCATCATGCGATAGACAATAACGAACTCTCTCTGGTATATCAGCCGCAGTTCTCTATGACAAAAGGATGCGTCATAGGTGCCGAAGCTCTCTTAAGATGGAAACATCCGGAATTTGGAAATATAGAGCCTGCAGAGTTTATTCCGCTGGCAGAAGAGAGCGGCAAAATACTCTCCATAGGCGAGTGGGTACTTAAAGAAGCGATCGTTCAGGCAAAAAAATGGCAGCAAAAGGATCCTACGTCGTTTATTATGGCGGTAAATATCTCCTCGATCCAGTTTCGTCAGATGAACTTTGTCCAAAAAGTCACTACTATACTCGATGAGATCGGATTGCCGCCGGAATGTCTGGAACTGGAGCTGACCGAAGCCGTTGCGATGCATTCGTACGATGTTATGGATAATCTTCATGAACAGGGGATACGTATGTCGATAGACGATTTTGGAACAGGCTATTCCTCTTTGAGCTATCTTAAAAAACTAAAAGTCTCAAAATTGAAGATAGACCAATCCTTTATCCATGATATTTGGACGGATCCCGATGACAAGGCGATAGTAAGCGCTATTATCAACATGTCTAACAGACTAGGGATACGAACTATTGCTGAAGGTGTTGAGACGGCCGAACAGCTGCAATACCTCCGAGAACAGGGCTGTGACGAAGTACAGGGGTATTATTACAGCGAGCCTTTAAGTCCCGAAGAGTTTGAAAAGTTTATGAAAGCGGATCATAGAAGAGATAATCAGAGTGTTTTTTAAACACTCTAGCCCATGTACCGCTCTCTTTTATGCGCTTTTAGTTTTGTGATGTCGACGATGATAAAACCGTCGACACAATCTTCAAAATCCTTATCCAGTCCGAAATCCGTAAACATCACGCCGCCGTCTTCACACAGGTCGCTGTACTGTTTGTATAGCGTCGGAATCGCAAGCCCCTGAAGCTGAAGTCTGTCTCTGAGCGTTATGAGGTCTTTTTTGTAGTTGTCCAGCTCAAATATCTTTTCAAATTCGGATTCCAGCTGTGATGAGATGATGAAACGCTCTTTATGTTTTACATACAAGATGTCCGAACCGAAATAGTTCATATAAAAATAGATCATCATAGCCGTTGATTCATAGTTATAAGATTTTGAGATGCTTACGGGGCCGAACATATATCGTATGTTCGCATTTTCCCGCAAGTATGCCCCGATCCCCTGCCAGAGGTAGTCAAGTGCTCTTGAGTTTTGATATTTTGGCTGGATGAAACTGCGTCCGAGCTCCAACCCTTGGGCAAAATACTCCTGAAAACTCTCCTGATAATCAAACAAGGTAGCCGTATACAATCCCTCTTTGGAGTATTTTTCCAGTACCTCTTTTGTCTTTGCAACTCTGTATGAACCGACGATTTCCAGATCGTTGTCATCCCAAAGGACTATATGCTCATAGATCAGATCGTATTCGTCGATGTCCCTTTTTTTGCCGCTTCCCTCTTTGACATGACGAAAACTTATCTCTCTTAATCTTCCTATCTCTTTTAAAACGGATGTTTCTTCCGTCGATGAATACTGGAATATTTTTTTGCCGTCTTTGGTCTCGCCCAATGCTTTTGCCTTGAGAAGTTCATTTTTGAGCTCCTGATGGTTTTCTGCAAGTGCTATCTCGTTTTGCGTCTTAAAGAGGCATGATTTGTTCGTCGCCAGACGCTCGAGGTGTTTTTTAAAGAGCTTAACCGTATCTTTTGTGGAAAGGGCGGGGATATTGTAGTTCTCGTAAGGGATCGATTTTCCTATCTTGAACTCTATCTTTTTCCCGTAGAACTTGAACATCTCGTTTGGAAGAGTGATGGTTGCCAGAGATTTGTTCAGGCTTGAAAGGGTGTAGAAAAACTTGCTGTTTTTGGCATTGATATAGATAGGCAGGATAGGGGCCTGCATCTTTGAAGCGATACGCAAAAATCCGCTTCTCCATTTCGTGTCTTTGATGCCGTTTACGCGTGCGCGGCTTACTTCGCCTGAGGGAAACACTATGATGAGCTGCTCTTTTTTCAGAGCGTCATACATCTTCTCAAGAGAACTCTTTTCCATCTTTCCGCGTATGTTGTCGACGGGGATGATGAGTTCGCCGAGATTTTCGATAGAAGCCAAAAAGGTTGTTGCGACGATCTTGATATCTTTTCTTACGTCCTTTAATACGTATAAAAGAGCAAGTGCATCGAGCGCTCCCAGCGGATGGTTCGCGATAACGACACATCTTCCGTAAGAGGGTATGCGCTGCAGCTGGTTTTTATGGATGGTTATATCGACATTGAAATGATCCAAAACAGCTTCGACGAAACCGAAAGAGTCTTTGTGACGGTTTTTTGCCAAAAAGCTGTTTATCTCGTTCTCATGGAAAAGCTTTTTCAAAATGGCAGACGATAAGTTTTTTAAAAGAGAGGGAAGCTTGTTGTAGCCGCTGTAGTTGTGTTGTAAATAATTCTCTACCGATACCTGCATAGTTACGCCACCATATAGATATCGATGAGCGCTTTTGCCACATCTTCTACGTTCATGTTGGCGTCCGTAAAGCAGTTTTCAATGAAATCATACTCTTCATCTATGATAATACATACATTTTCCTGCGCTATAAAGTAGTACTTTACAAGGCGCTGCTGCAGCTTTTGTATCTTTAGTTCCATATTGTCACCTCACGTTAAATCGTTAGTGAGATGGTAATACACAACTGTCTCAGATTGGTTACATAAATTTTTTTAATATCTCCTCTTTTATTGCATTGAAACTTCTTTGAGAAGATTTGTACTCCAAGCGTTCGAGTTCGTTTATATACTCCTGTATATCTCTATTTTTATAGTTCTGCAGTAAAACGATAATAAGCTCTTTTGGACTTTTTGCATCTTTTATATCTCTAAAGCGGTGCTTTTTCGTCACTTTCTTAAATTTGAATTCTGAACTGAGTCTAGCCGTAATGAATCCTGCCAGAAAGATGATGATTGCGATGAAGATATTTTTCAATGTGCTAAGGTCGTACCCGTTTTCTTTTGGGAAATCTTTATCGTCTACAAGTGTATCGGGGTTTATGGACGTGATCTTTATGGGGTAAGCCTGGGTGCTTAGCGTATAATATTTATTTTTTGTAGGCGAATATGCTTTAAGTGTGAGTGCAGGGATAACAAAATCTTTTTGAGCGATAAGGGCATAAGAAAAATCGCGTTTGATTTTTAGTCCTTGTGCGGTGTATTTGGATATTTCGTCTTTGATATCCGAAAAAATAGTCGCGCCGGAGACATTTTCAAGCAGTTTCAAGTCGTCATTGACATAACCGGTGCCGCTTAGCACGTAGGATATATTTGCTGCGCCGTATTGATTTGTCTGTGAAGCCTGCAGGTGCGAATCGATTTTAAAATCTCCCACGAGATCAACTTTCTCTTTTAAAGGTTTTACATGCAGGCGAAGCGGCGGTATTTTTACCGGAATACTCGGCATCTCGACCCATTTGACCCTGGAGTAATCTCCCGTATATATCTGTGCCATGACATCGTCGCTCGCCACCTTGATGATAAAATCAAAATCAACGTCGATGTCTCCGCTAACAAGAGGAAACACCACAAACCTGAAAGTCGCCGCGTAGTTATGATAAGAGAGTTTTTTGCTTTCTTGGGTCAAAAGTTCTATCTTATATTTTGAGCTCGGTTTTGGATTGAGAATGAAGAACATCGCGTCTTTTTGATCTTTTTGCGTTGCGGTGAAAGTCACTTCTACCGCCTCTTTTGTATAGATCGTTTTCTTGTCGATATGAAAACCGTAATCGGCAAGGTCAGAGCGTGCCGACAGGGCAATTGCAAAAAGTAACAGAACTACTATCTTACCAAGGTTCTTTTTCATCCGTATATCCTTTGTTTATCATTTCGTAGGAGCGGTACCCCATCTTGTATTTGTTCTTTTGGATCTGTTTTACTTCACTTTTCTCGGCTTTTTTCATATCGCCTTTTTTTGCGTCGCCTGCACCCTCGCTGCTCTGATCTGCCTGCTGATTCGAGTTGCTTTTACCGCCGCCCTCTTTGTTTTCATCCTTTTTACTGCCTGTTTTTTTGGTGCTGTTCTTTTTTGTCTGCGCATTTTTCGGCGGAAGCATATCGGATATGTTCACGCCAGTTTTGAGGTTGAGCTTTTGCAGGAGCGTGAGATTGTAAAGAGCGTCTTCGTCTTTTCCAAGAGCCAAAGCCTGCTGGTAATAGATTTCGGCTCTGTCGTATTTTTTGAGCTTTACCGCGCACCCTGCCATATCGTAGAGTATCTTTTGTTTGATCTCTTTGGAGGTCGTTTGTATCATATCGAAATATTGCAGCGCTTTTTTATAATGTCCCGCTTTATAATATGCCGTTGCCGTATTATAGTAGCTTTTTACGCTTGGAGTCACTTTCTCGAACTCTTTTGCCGAATCGAGATATTTCTGCCGTTTAAAGCTCTCATCCGCTTTTTTTAGGTGATAAAAATCCAGTACTCCGGCATGAGAGAGATCGGGTAGCAGCAGCAAAGGTACAAATACGTAAAGCTGATGGATTTTCGTAACGCCGGCAAAGAAAAACAGCACCGCCAAAAGAAGGGGGATATAAAAAAGTTCTTTGTAGCTTTTTACTTTCACGGTTTCGTTCATCGAGCTTTTTTGGCGTGAAGATATATCGTCTGAGAGTTCTTGGACAACGCCCGATGAGCCAAGCTCGTAATATTTACCGCCGCTTTTTGCCGCCAGTTCTTCGAGTATAGGATTAATGCGCGAGATGACAAGTGAGCTGTACTGGTCTTTTATGTATCTGCCGTCTTTTTTAAGGGCAGTTCCGTTTTTCGATGCGGACGCTACGATGTAAGGGATAATGGAGCTTTTTTTGCAGATGTTTGTGAGTATTTTCAAATCTTTTTCGTCGCCGCCGTCGCTGAAGACGATGAGCTTTTTCTTCGCGCGCGATACTTTTGCTATTGTCTGAAACATCTGTTTGAGATCGGTGCTTTTTGTAAGTATGAACGAAGGGTTGAGCGCGTCGAGTGCGTTAATGCTGATGGCACTGTCTGTTGTGGGAGGCGAGATAAGCAGCGTGTTGGAAGTAAATGCGAAGATCGTGAACCTGTCTTTTGGATGCAGTGCGAACAGTTGCTTTATCACCTCTTTAGCGGCTTCGTAGCGGGATGGTTTTATATCATCTGCCTGCATAGAGTATGACGCATCGATGGCAATTATGTACTCCTGAGCGTCAGATTTCTCGTCCGTAAACGAGTTTTCTATGACGGGGCGGGAGAGGGCGGCGAGCATAAGCACCAATGCGAGGTAGAGATACTTTATCTGTCTTTTTTGAGTCTTTTTTTCTTCAAAGAAATGAGCCTCATATGAGTTATTGAGACTTTTTTTATAAAGAAGATAGATCGGAATAAGCGCAACGTATACCCAAGGATAAAGAAAACTCATGATGCCTGCCTTCTTAAAAGCATGCCAAGCAGTAAAACAGAGGCAAGAAGAAGCGGATAAAGATATAAAGCGTGTTTGTATAGATAATTCTCTGAGCGTATGCGGCTCGGTTCGAGTCTGTCGATCTCGTCATAGATCTTTTGAAGCGAAACCGAATCTGCCGCGCTGAACATCTTTGCATGAGATTTTTCTGCGATGAGCTGTAAAAGATCTTTGTCGAACTCTCCTTTTTTGCCGATGCCGACGGTGTATATTTTTATGCCTTTTTTGACCGCTGCGGTGAGTGCGTCTTTTGGCGAGACGGAGCCGCTGTTATGGTAACCGTCTGTGACGAGAATTATCACTTTCTCTTTGGCTTCCCCTTTTTGCAAGATGCGTGTCGCGTTTGCTATGCCTTCGCCGATAGCCGTATTCTCTCCTGCTATGCCCACGTCTAAAAAGTCGATAAGATAGGTGATGGCGTTCATATCGTATGTAAGAGGTACGCTTGAAAACGCGTATGAGCCAAAGACGGTGACCCCGACGTTGTCGTCATAGCGCTCATTGACAAACTTTGAGATGATCGACTTTAAAATATCGAACTTGCTTTGGCTGTTGTCCTCTTTGTCAAATCCGCTCTCGCCCATCGAACCGCTTGCATCAAGAGCAAATACCAGGTCGCGCCCCTTTCTTTGATGCGATGATTTTGAATCATATGAGATCGGCGAAGCAAGAGCGCTTATCATAAGTGCGAATATAAGCGAATAAAGAAGCCTGTCTCTGTTGAACCAGCCCGTTTTAAGAGAGAAGAGAGATATGTGCGGGAAGATGATTTTTTTTAAAGCCGCCGGACATCTGTAGATGCAGACGATGAGTAAGAGCAGTAAAAATATGTATGGATACTCAAACTCAAAATGGCTCAAAGTCTTTTACCTATGTGCGTATAAAAGTTTCAGGTACAGAGTCAGATAGGAGCTGTAACCGACCTCGCTGAATTTTAACACTCCCTCTTTGTCATAGATGAAGGTAGTAGGATATCCGCTGATCTTAAAGAGTGAAGCCAGATGTGAATCCTTGTCGTTTATGACGTTAAGCTTCAGATTTTTCTCTTTTAAAAACTCTTTTATCTTTTCATCATCGCCCGAGTTTTCCACTACTGTGATGACGTTGAACTTCTTGGAGAGCGAAGCTATCGTGGAGTTTTCCATCTTGCAGGTGGGACACCATGTCGCCCAAAAATGGATCATAATCGGTTTCGCATTTTTTGTGTCCGTCGAATCGAACTTTTTGCCTTCGATAGTCACTGCACTAAAGGAGGGCAGTTTCTTGTTCTCAAATGACGGGGCTCTCACATAGCTTACGATATTGCTGAAAACAAAGAGTATAAGGATGAAGATCACCGCCTCTTTTATAAGCTTGTTTAGATTGCGCTTTTTCATCAGCCGACCAGTACATGTCCCACGAATTTGCTCATATTGTCCAAAATATCGCCGCCGCGTCTGTATCCCAGACCGCATGCTTCATATGCGAAAAACACTCCCGCTTGATATTTGTTGCCGTGGACGTCTTTGCTAAACTCGACGTATTCCTGATATACCTTTTTATAGTTGCCGTAGGGACCGTCGTTGGCTTTTAGCACTTCGCCGGTTTTTGAGAGTATCTTCGTATTCGCTCCTTCACGTCCGAACACAGGTTTTTCCACACACTTTACGTCAAGCGGTTCAAAAGAGGTGCGAAGCAGATAAGGTGAATCGGGAAAAAGATCACAGAGTATCTTCATCATCCCTTTTGATTGAAAGAGCAGGGTATAAGGCGGATTCAAAAGAATCGCCTTTTGG
Organism: Sulfurimonas sp. HSL-1716; assembly: GCF_039645975.1. Lineage (NCBI taxonomy): Bacteria > Pseudomonadati > Campylobacterota > Epsilonproteobacteria > Campylobacterales > Sulfurimonadaceae > Hydrocurvibacter > Hydrocurvibacter sulfurireducens. The sequence continues at coordinate 1,670,494 of NZ_CP147918.1, read as the reverse complement.
TTTTGCATGATGTTTGTGAGCATCGTGGCAAGCTCCGGCTCATCATGGGCTATATCTTCAAACGGATAGAGTTTAAACCAGTATTCATAAGGATTGTCGTTGGCGTCGCATATCTCCTCATCGCCAAATCTTACGTTTTGGATGAACTCAAAAGCCGTAGCAAATCCCGCGTCGGTCGCGATCTGCTGAAGAAGTCTGGTCGTGACCTCCTCTTCGGTGTTGCCTTCTACCGATGAGAAAAGTATCTTCCATCCGTCGTAAAGCTCGTCAAACTTCTCTGGATCGTCAAAGAGCGTTATCAGACGGCGGAAATTCTCGCGCACTGCGTCGTAAACGTTGTTGAACTGCTCATTCTCGTTCATATCGTTGTATTTTAAGAGCGCCCATTGAAGTACGGCGGTTTCAAAGAGTGATGTCGGCGTGTCCGCGTTGAACTCTATGAGCTTTATCGGATCTCCTCCTACTCCTCCTGCAAGATCGAATCTCCCATAAACATGCCAGTGAACATCATTTTCCCAGCTTTTTTTTATCATCTCTATCAAGTTAAACGGGATTCCGAGTTCAAAGAACAGATCATTGTCTATGACAAACTCGGCAGCTTCTGCGTACATATCGTAGAGTTCATTGACCGCTTCATAGTAAGCTTCGGCTTCTTCATGCGTAATCTCTACAAGTTTGTCGGCGATATATTTGCTTCCGTCGCTGTCTGTATGCCAGGTAAATCCGATCTCTTCGAGCGATTTGTCGTCAAGGGGTTTTATATCTCTTAGCGTTACCATTTTCAACCTCCGAAAAATCCGCCGGAATATTTTTTTGAGCTTCCGCTGCTGCTAGATCCAAAAAAGCTTTTTTTTGCGCTAGAACCGCTTTTGTTCGGACTGTATGCTCCTGCTGAACGGTGATAAGCAGAACGATTTACGCTGTTTGCTTTGTTTAGAAAATTCGAGTTGTTTAAAAGCGCATTACCGATCATATTTCCCAGCAGACTTCCTGCGGCGACTGCGAGAATAGTACCTGCGAGTCCCATCCCTTCGCCGCCGTTGTTTTGGTTCAGCTCGGAGCCTCCGTGTTGAAATTTGTCGTATTCCTGTTGGGCAAGGGTTTTCATTTCGGCTTCGCTCATAATACGCTCGGTCACGTTGCCGTTTGCATCTTTTTCACGGATGATGGCACGGCTGGGACCATCTGTTGGTATCTCTTCGACTACTACGTATTTACCGTTTGTGAGCTGTTCGATGACTAAAAATTTATTTTTTTGCTGTTGTTGTTCTTGAGAACAGCCTCCCAGAACGCTCATCAAGACAATTCCCGCACTTCCCAGTGCGACGCCTTTTGCCAGACTATTTATATGCTTCATCTTTTATATCTTCCTTTTTGAATCTCAATATCTTGTTCAACTCTTTATCAAAAAAATAAACCTCTTTTCTGCCGTTATAATAAAGATCTCCGCTGTAGGTATATTTTCCCACATGCAGGGTCGTATTTTTTTGCATCAGCAGTGTTTTGGCTGTCTCTTCGCCGATCGAAGGTACAAGCGGCAAAAGCGATAAAACAAACAGTGTCGAAATTATAATAATAGATACTTTTATATTGTCTAAGTAGACTATTACCGCGCCGAGCATAAGCGTAAATAAAGCAAATATGAAAAAGTTTTGATGGTCTGCAAAAAGGATGTTGTAATAAAGGTCTATATCATATTTTTTTATATAGTTTTGAAAGATTCCCAAAAAGATAAAAAAATCATAGATAAACGTAAAGAAAACACCTGTTAACAAAGCTTGTAAAAAACGTATCATCTCAACCTCCTGGACTTGACATTATTGAGTCTGTAAAGAGAAGACGGCGTCTCCTCTTTCAACCCTCTGTGATCCTCTATGATTATATCGCTTTTTGTTATGCAGAATTCTTTATCAAAACCATATCCGCTTTTATTTGCCGAGGTTGAGTACAGCCAAGAGTATTTTTTTAAAAGCTTTAAATGGAGAGGATCTTTTACGATCCTAGAAGCCCTGCCTTTGATGATAAAGGTGGTTTTTTCTGCACGTCTGACAAGGTTCTTATATTTTTGAGGGACTCTGTTACCGTTTTTTTTAAACTCTTTGAATGACGGATAGACCTTTAAGAACTGCTTTTTTGGAGGACGTGATTTTAACTTTTCAAGACTCTTAGCATCATTGGATAAAAATCCGACAGTAGTATCTGTTTGTGCTAAGAGAACGGACATTTTAAGATAAAAAATCCTGAAGCGACTGCGGTTCGTTCCAGGCGCTGTTGTTTTTCATCTCGCTGAGTGCGGCCAGCATGGCACGGGTAGCGCTCAGTGTCGTGAAGTACGGAATGTTGCGGCGCAGGACTTCCTGACGGATGACTATAGCGTCTTTTTTAGACGTATTGTTGTCGGAAGTGTTAATGGCAACCGTTATCTCTCCGTTTTTCATACTGTCTTCTATGTTTGGGCGGCCTTCTGAGATCTTTAGAACCGTTTCGCACTCTAACCCCGCTTCATTGATGATCTGAGCCGTCCCGCGGGTTGCTACAAGCTTAAATCCATGCGCTATAAGACCTTTTGCGATCTCGGGAGCATGTTTTTTATCCATATCTATGAAAGAGAGGAATGCCGTTCCGCTTGCAGGGATCTTGTTTCCTGCTGCCAGCTGCGCTTTTGCAAAACTGATACCGAAGTTTTTACTGATACCCATGACCTCGCCCGTAGATTTCATCTCAGGACTCAGTACCAGATCTGCACCGTAAAGTTTGTTGAACGGGAAAACCGCTTCTTTGACGGCGATATGGTTTTTTAGTTTCGGTTTTAAGACACCGTTTTCATAGAATACCACATCGAATTTATCGTAATATTTCAACGAACTTCTCAAGGTTTCTCCCATCATGACACGGGTAGCGACCTTTGCCAAAGGTATGCCCGTTGCTTTGCTGACAAACGGTACGGTGCGAGATGCACGAGGATTTACTTCGATAAGATAAATCTCACCCTCATAAATCGCATACTGAACGTTCATGAGTCCGCGTACTCCAAGACCCAAAGCTATAGTTTTTGTCTGCTCTTCCACTTGTCTGATCAGCTCTTCGCTAAGTGTTACGGGAGGAAGCGAACAAGCGCTGTCTCCGGAGTGGATGCCCGCTTCTTCGATATGCTGCATAACAGAGCCGATATAGACTTCAAAGCCGTCACAGATAGCATCGACGTCAAGTTCTATCGCCTGATCCAGAAATTTGTCAATAAGTACGGGAGCGTCGTTGCTTACAGATACAGCAAGATCCATATATTTTCTCAGTTCGTCTTCACCGTAGACGATGCGCATACCGCGTCCGCCAAGAACGTATGACGGGCGGACAAGAACTGGGTAGCCGAGTTTTTGAGCGATGAGATAAGACTCCTCTTTTGTACGGGCAAGACCGTTTTGGGGCTGTTTTAGACCGTTTCTGATAACGAATTCTGAGAATTTCTCCCTATCCTCGGCAAGGTCGATGACCGAAGCAGGAGTTCCGGAGATGTTTGCACCGATGTTTGTCAGAGCGTTTGCAAGTTTAAGCGGGGTCTGTCCGCCGAAATGCACTATGATCCCGTCTGGTTTTTCGTTATCGATGACTTCTCTTACGTGTTCGAAATCGATCGGCTCGAAGTAAAGGACGTCCGAAGTATCGTAATCGGTCGAGACCGTTTCTGGATTACAGTTGTACATGATGGTCTCGATATCCATCTCTTTAAGCGCGAAAGCAGCATGGACACAGCAGTAGTCAAACTCGATACCCTGACCGATTCTGTTTGGTCCGCCGCCGACGATGAGGACTTTCTTTTTATTGCTCTGGCGGGGACTTACATTCGGCAGTTTCGAGATATTTGTGGTAGAGTAAAGATACGGGGTAAGCGCCTCGAACTCTGCCGCACAGGTGTCTACTTCGTTGTATTCCAGATTTATTCCCAAGGCTTTTCTAGCAGCGTAAACATCGTTTTCACTTACTTTTACCTTAGAGTTTTTATGGATCAGTTGTGCGATCTTGGCATCTGAGAAACCGTCGCTTTTCACTTTTCTCAAATGTGGTTCATACGTCAGGATCGTATCGGCGATCTCTTTTTCGGACTTGATTATCTCTTCGATCTGATATAAGAACCAAGGATCGATATTGCAGGCATCAAATATCTGTTCGACGCTCATACCGCGTCTAAACGCTTCTGCAACGTAAAGAATGCGATCGGCATTGGGACGACGGATCTCATGAAGCATTGTTTCATCATCGACTTTTATTTCGTCAAAACCGCTAAGACCCGTTTCTAGCGAACAAAGTGCTTTTTGAACGGATTCTTTGAAGGTTCGGCCGATCGCCATAACCTCGCCGACAGATTTCATGCTTGTACTGAGCGTGCTTTCTGCTTCGGGGAACTTTTCAAACGTGAAACGAGGAATCTTTGTAACGATGTAATCGATGACTGGTTCAAACGCTGCAGGTGTTCCCGTGATATCGTTTTCGATCTCGTCAAGTGTGAATCCGACAGCCAGAAGCGTCGCTACTTTTGCGATAGGATAGCCCGTCGCTTTGGATGCAAGAGCCGAAGAACGAGAGACACGAGGGTTCATTTCGATGACTATCATACGCCCGCTTTGAGGGTTTACCGAAAACTGAACGTTGCTTCCGCCCGTATCGACGCCTATCTCTCTTAAAATTGCAAAAGATGCATCACGCATACGCTGATACTCTTTATCAGTGAGCGTAAGTGCGGGTGCGACGGTGATGCTGTCACCCGTATGCACACCCATAGGGTCGAAATTTTCGATGGAACAGACGATGATACAGTTGTCCGCACGGTCACGAATGACCTCCATTTCATACTCTTTCCAACCAAGAAGAGACTCTTCTATGAGTATTTCGTTGACGGGAGATTCCGCAAGTCCGCGGGCTGCTAAAGTCTTGAATTCGTCTATGTTATAAGCGACACCGCTTCCCCCGCCGGCAAGGGTGAAAGATGCACGGATGATGATAGGAAATCCTATCTCTTCTGCGGCGCTTATAGCTTCGTCGATATTATAAGCGTATCTTGAATAAGGAAGGTCCATGCCGAGTTTTTGCATAGCCTCTTTGAATGCTTGGCGGTCTTCGCCTTTTTTGATTGCCGAAGGGTTCGCACCGAGGAATTCTATACCCTCGAGCATCCCCTTTTCATACATGCTCATAGCGGCATTGAGCGCTGTTTGACCGCCCATAGTCGGAAGTATGGCATCAACCTTTTCTTTTTTGATTATCTCTGCAATGATATCTTCTTTGATCGGTTCAATATATGTTCTGTCGGCAAATTCTGGGTCTGTCATGATCGTCGCCGGATTTGAATTGATAAGGACGACCCTGTATCCAAGCTCTTTAAGAGTTTTTACCGCTTGGGTTCCGGAGTAGTCGAACTCGCAGGCTTGCCCAATGATGATCGGGCCTGATCCGATGAGAAGTATGGTCTTTATATCAGTGCGTTTTGGCATTTTTAACCTTTAAAAAGTCTATGTAAAAATTTTTTTATTATATTGCAAAAGCACTTAAAATTTGATGATTCTTTTGAAGAAATTCGCTTCTGTGCAGGAAGAATTAAAATAACTTTTGCATAAGAGTTTTTTGTCTTATGCAGTGTTTGTCAAAGCTCCAATCTATACATAAGCGAGATCAGTCCAGAAAACATATATTTGTCCGAGACAATAGGAGAGTTTTGCTCCTCTTTGCCTAAATAATCGGCGCGAAAATTGAGCAGTGCCGACCACTTTTCCGTAAAGGCGTATCTCGCATATGTCTGAAAAGCCAGATCGATACTTGATGAGGGTGAATAAGCGGGTCTTGAGGCAGTCGCTTCGCTTTGTCTGACACCGTAATAATAGTTGTTAAACTTATCTGCATGGTAGATCGCCATGATGCTCGGATAAAAGTCGAGTTTTCCCATAGCTAGATGATGTCCCAATTCTGCTCTGACTATATAGGAGTTGCTTCTGTTTAAGATGTCATGGAAAAAAACGGCACTGAAAAAAGTGTTTTTATACTCCACATCCAGAGCCGGTCCCGCTTCAAAGCTGCTGTCTCTGTTCATATCCTCCAAGATAGCAGAATCGCTCGATTTATACCCAAAAGGTCTGGGCTGCGCAGTCAGTGAGATGCCCCAGTTGAAGTTGTCTTTTGAGTTACCAAAAAGATAGAGCCCGACTCTTGTCCATCGCACGTAAAAAATGCCATTGTCAAAAAATATAACGGGAGAGGGAACGATGATCGCATCTGCGCCTTTATAGGGCTGGGTCTGAATATAGGGCCCTGCACCGATGAACAGAGGCGTTTTTTTGTCATCGGCGATGAGATGAAAAAAAAGTATAAAAAGTAAAAGAAAAAATCTCATTGAACCCCGGTGATTACATAAAAATATCTGGGTTCTTTTGATTTAAAATAGGGGTCGACTACTACGCTTTGATACCCTTGCGATCTTTTTATGGAGAGTACTTTTCCCACTTTAAGTCCTCTGAAAAAAAGATTGTCCAGACCTGAAGATATCACTTCGTCACCGACTTTTATATTTATCCATGAAGGTATAAAATTGACTATGATAGTATTGTCGTTGTTCCCATGCGCTATTCCCGGAGCATTGTTTTCTCCGACGAAAACGGCGTAGGAACTCTTGATATCGCCGTTTAAAAGGGCTATAGGTTTTGAGTCTTTGGAGATGACGATACCCGCGACACTGTCCTTATAGACCAGCCCGTATATTTTTGAACTGTTAAAATCGTTCATCTCCAGCCAAAGTTTGTTAATGTCGGAAAATTTAACGTATGAGATCGCGCGTACAAGTTCCACTTTGGGATGTGTGCGTATAGAGGAGTTGCTTTCTTTATAGAGACTGTTAAGCTCGCTTGAAAGCTGCTGCATAACGAGATGATTGTTGTCATACTCTGCCAGCTGTTTTTTTAATTTTTGGATATGTTTTTGCTGATAAAAATGTTCATCCAGAGTATTGAAAACGGATTCTACCGTATTGAAGTAAGCAGATTGAATGGAATTAGACAGCGATATAAAAGGAGATTGGATACTGTTCGTATAATATATAGCACCGCCCAGCAGTGCTATAAATATTATGAAAAAACTAAGGAGTCCCTTATTCATTCTCAAAAAGTTCTTGTAATAGATCTATCTCTTCAAGCGCACGGCCGGTTCCGCGTGCAACGGCTAAAAGAGGTTCATCCGCTACATAAACAGGAATTTTTACTATGTCGGAAAGGAATTTATCAAGCTGACGGATAAGTGCCCCGCCGCCTGTTAAGATAATGCCGTGGTTTACGATGTCTCCTGCTAAGTCAGGCGGCATCTTTTCCAAAACATCGCGCAGTGCTTCAGAGATCTCGCGAAGAGGTTCTCTCATCGCTTCACGGGCGTCTTCGCTTGTCAGTTCGATCGAACTGAGCAGTCCTTCGACCTGGTCGCGGCCGTTAACTACGATGGTAAGCTCTTCATCCAAAGGCACTGCGGTCCCAATGGCGATCTTGATGATCTCTGCGTTTCTTTCGCCTATTAAAAGGTTGTACTTTCTTTTGACGTAATCGACGATCGCTTTGTCAAGTTTGTCTCCCGCTGTACGGATAGATTTTGAAAGAACAAGACCGCCTAACGAGACAACACCTATCTCAGTGGTACCGCCGCCGATATCGACGACAAGGTTTCCTTGAGGCTGACGGATATCGATACCCGCGCCGATGGCTGCTGCCATCGGTTCTTCGATCAAGAACACCTCTCTTGCACCCGCGCTTAAGGCAGATTCGCGGACGGCTTTACGTTCGACCTGTGTGAGACCGTAAGGGACACAGATGATGATACGCGGGCTTATAAGGCTTTTTCTTCCATGGGCTTTTTCAATAAACTTTCTTATCATTTTTTCTGTCATATCGAAGTCGGCAATAACGCCGTCTTTCATAGGACGGATGGCTTTGATGTTGCCCGGAGTTTTTCCGACCATCTCTTTAGCTTCATGCCCTACTGCAAGAACGTTTTGCTGTCCGTATTTTTCAGTTTTTACGGCAACGACCGAAGGCTCGTTAATGATGATTCCTCTGCCTTTGGCAATCACTAAAGTGTTTGCGGTTCCTAGATCTATCGAGAGATCGTTTGAAAAAAGTCCAATCAGTTTGTTTAATATCATATATTTGCCTTATGCAGTTTTTTGCTCAGTTTTTTTAATATAAATAGGTTTTTCACCATTTTCTATCACATCTTTTGTTATCACGACCTCATACCCGCTGTACTCCGGAAGTTCATACATGATGTCTATCATATTCTCTTCCAAAATAGCTCGGAGTCCGCGCGCGCCCGTTTTTCTTTCAATGGCCTTTTTTGCGATCGCCAGCAGGGCATCGTCTTCAAAATTCAGCTCAACCTTGTCGATGGCGAAAAGTTTTTTGTACTGGCGGATCAAAGAGTTTTTCGGCTCGGTCAATATTCTGACCATGTCTTCCTCGTTTATCTCGTTTAACGACGCGATTATCGGAAGACGGCCTACAAGCTCGGGGATCAATCCGTAATGGACGAGATCGTCCGGTTCGACCAGATCGAATGTCGGTTTTTTCTCATTTTTGCTTTTCTTTTCGTGTCCGAAACCTAAAACATTTTCGCCTTGTTTTTTCTTCAGGATCTCTTCAAGGCCGTCAAAAGCACCGCCGCAGATAAAAAGGATGCCCGAAGTATCTATCTGCGTGAACTCCTGATTGGGATGTTTGCGTCCGCCTTTTGGCGGGATATTTACCATTGCACCCTCGATGATCTTGAGCAGCGCCTGCTGGACTCCTTCGCCCGAGACATCTCTGGTGATGGAGCGGTTCTCGCTCATACGGGATATTTTGTCGACTTCATCGATGAATACGATCCCCTGTTGTGCACGCTGAATATCTCCGTCAGCCGCTTGAAGAAGACGGGTCAGGATGTTTTCGACATCTTCTCCTACATATCCGGCTTCTGTAAGGCTTGTCGCATCGGAGATGGCGATCGGAACATTCAAAACACGAGCGATGGTCTGTGCTAAAAGGGTCTTGCCGCTTCCCGTCGGTCCGATAAGCAGTACGTTCGATTTTGCGATTTCGGTATCGTCTTCTTTGACGTCTGAGGTTTTGAAAATTCTTTTGTAGTGGTTATAGACCGCAACGCTTAGAAGTTTTCTTGCTCGTTCCTGACCTATGATGTACTGGCCGAGGAAGTTGTCAAGCTCTTTTGGAGTCATAAGTTCGCCGACGGCTTCGACAAGCTGAACATGGTTCTCTTTTATATCATCTTCGTCGCCGAACATGATCTTATATGCCGAAAAAACACAGTTTTTACAGATATAGACGCCGTTTCCCGCTATAAGGGGATTCTCATCGCTCTCGGTAGCGTCACAAAAACTACAATGTCTATGGATCATTATATCTTCCTCTCAAATGGGATACCGCGCTTAGTTTTTATAATAAAATTACAAAGTTTCTGTACGTGGTGGTTTGAACTGGTCTCTAAAAGAGTATTCGCAACGTCTTTTAGGGGTTGTCCTGCTTCAAAAAGGTCGCGGTAAGCCGACTTTAGCTCATCTATCTCGCTTCTTTCCAGATGGCGTCTAAGACCTGTGAGGTTTAGACCTCTGATACTCGCGCGATTGCCTTCGGCCATACAGTAGGGCGGGATGTCCTGAGCAAGAGCAGATGCGCCTGCTATCATCGCAAAATCTCCGATATGGACAAATTGATGGATCGGCGTCATACCGCCGATGACGACATAATCACCCATTTCGACATGTCCTGCCAAAGTCGCGGCATTGGCAAGGATACAGTGGTTGCCGATAAGTACGTCGTGACCGATATGAACATATCCCATAAAGAGATTATGGTTGCCGATAATGGTTTTTCCGCCGCCGCCTTTGGTACCGGGATTAAAAAGAGTGAACTCTCTTATCTTGTTATTGTCGCCGATGATGAGTTCCACCTCTTCCCCAGCAAATTTCAGATCCTGGGGAATAGAACCTAAAACGGAATGGGAAAAGATATGGTTGTTTTTACCGATGGTGGTCTTGCCGTAGATACAGCTTCCCTGATCGATGACGGTTCCCTCACCGATGGTGGTCTGCGAGGAGATAAAACAGTATGCTCCGATCTCTACGTTCTCACCTATGACCGCTCCCTCTTCTATAATGGCAAGGCTGGATATTTTACTCATTATTTGTCAACGACCATTGCTTTGAGTTCTGCCTGGGCGACTACTTTGTCGTCCACATACGCTTTTCCGTCAAGCATCCAGATAGCGCCTTTGTTCTTTATGACGCTGACTCTGTACTCCAAACGGTCTCCGGGACGCACGGGTGCACGGAACTTCGCATTATCTATACTCATGAAATATACGACCTTTTCGGCCGCCTCTTCTTTTGTCATATCCATGCTCTTAAATGCCAAGATACCGCCTGCCTGTGCAAGACCTTCGAGAATCATCACGCCCGGATAGATAGGATGGTCCGGAAAATGTCCTTGAAAGACCTGCTCGCTGATACTAACGTTTTTGTAACCGATCAGATTTTCTCCGTTGTTCACTTCAGTGACCCGGTCTACAAGCAAAAACGGAAAACGGTGAGGAATAATCTCTTGAATCTCAATAACATCCATCATTTATTTAATACCTTATATATTATGAATTTGGATATTTTACCAAAATATTTGTTAAATTTCGATTATCTTATCTTTTGTATCTTCATATATCTTTGCGTCAAGAACTAAAGAAAGTTTCCCTTGCGGTATCTCGTCGACGACGATGATAGGTGTCAAATCGTAGATGCTTTTGGTGATTTTGATCCTTAAAGCGACTTCATCCTCGTATGCTAACGGACTGTATATCAGTTCTTTAACGGATAAGTAGTCCCTGTCTGCAAGGAGGTTGAACTTTTGTAACGAGATAAAGCGTATCTCTTCGCGGTTAAAATAGTGAATTCCCTCTATCTCTGTCTCTATCCTGCCTTCGGCTTTTTTTCTTTGCAGTATCGAGTAGGAGAGTGCGTAAGCTGCAACGGGTATAGATTTGTCTACAGTAAGTTTACATGTAAACTGCCTGTAGTTTAAGAACTTATGCTTTTGTATCCTGTATTTTCTGCCTTCGTCTTCGAGTCTCATTCTAGTTTCGTAAAGAGAGAGCCTCTCTTCGATGGAAGCGGGCAAGACGGTATTTGAGATAGGAGAGAACATCTCGTCCATCAGTTTGTCCTGAGACTCTCTTTGCATGGTAAGACCGTAGATACATCCGCAGTAGTCCTGTCGGTAAAGCTGTTCTTCTTTTGTCACTTTGGCTTGATCCTGCGTGCCGCCGCCGCTTCTGTAATCTACGGCAATGAATTCCACGCCGTTTTTTCTGTAAAACTCGTCGCCGACGCGTTTGAGCTGTTCTTGAGATTTGAGCGGACTGACCAAAAGTGTTGTCGTCATCTTTTTTTCGCCGAGTTCAAGCGCTTTTTGCGCACTTACCTCAAAGCGTTTGTCAAAACAGACTTCGCAGCGTTTGCCTTTTTCAGGTTCTCTTTCAAGACCCCGCACGGCTTCCATCCAATTTTCGTAATCGTATTCGCCTTCCAAAAGAGGAATGCCGAGTTTTTTGCAGGAACGCTTTACGTCCAGATAGCGCAGACGGTATTCGGAGTAGGGATGGATGTTGGGATCGTAAAAAAAGCCGGTGAGTTTTTCTTCGGGAAAATCGCGCTGCAGTTTCTCTAAAAAAAAGTGGCTGTCAACAGAACAGCAGATATGAACCAGCACTGTATCTCCTTCTCTTTATATGACTGACATTATAATTTAATTAGATAAATTTTTGAATAAAGGCATTTTTTGGCATAATGGTATTAATTCAAGGCAGGAGTTGTTATGCGCTTATTTCTTTTTTTACTACTTACTTTTAGTTTTTCACATGCTATCGACAAGCAAATCATCTTGGGAAGTTACACGATTGAAGAAAATGGTATGCAGGCATTGACAAAGCTGAATAAAACGATTTTAAAGGATCCTAAACTTAAAGAACAGGTAAAAGTAAATGCTCTTAAGAGTAAGATGAAACGCATAGGAAAGTATTATGTCGTATTTTTGGCTCCACTTACCACGCGCCAACAGCTTTTCCGCACCCTTGACAGGTTGAAACCTTACTATGATGATGTATTTGTTTTAGAAATGTCTGAACCTGCCCCTACACAGATGCTTCAAGTAAGACCGCTGCCAGCCCCTATGAAAGTAGTTGCTAAGAAGGAGGAGCTTCCTATAGCAAAAAAGGAGCAAGCAGCAGTGCCAAAACCAATCGTGCCCCAGCTTAAAAAGCTAAAAGAGGTGCAAAAAGTACAGCCAAAAGAGGAGAACAGCTACTCTTTGTATTTCATTATCTTACTTATAATAGTGGTTGCTATGGGAACATCATACGTGATCTTTAGGAGGAAAAATTCATAGAATAATATTTGACTGTCTTTTGTGAACGCTTTTTGCTGTTTGTACGTTGATACTTCAAAACTAAGGAAATGTCATGAACAATGGTTTATTTCGAGTTGATGTTGTAAGTACTCACAGTCCAAAAGTTAATCAGAACAATCGGTTTATAAAAATGGTGAAGATCAATTTGATACATTGCGATAAAGGAGGCTGATCCTTACGCAACGGCATATAAAAGTCTAAGAGTCTTTAAAAGACACTTACAGTGTACAGGGGGCTATCGTCGTCCTCTTGTTCTAAAAACAGTTCTATGCTTTGTGTTTCGTAATTGCCTTCGTGGCGTATCTCGATTCTCTCTTCTTGGACGCTCATAGGAAATTGGAGTTCAAATTCGTCCATTGTTTTAGCGAGTCGTTCGGACAAGGTTTGTGCGTCTTCTATCAAGATATCGTCAAACTTTGTTTCGATGATATCTTCGAGTTCGCTGAGACGCGCAAACGCTTCTTCGTCGGCCTGAACCAAAAGCTCGTCCCTTTGAGCGATGGTTCCTTCATCGACCAGTTTCTCTCCGCAGTAGGGACAGAAGATAAAAGGGGGAAATGTTCCTTCGATAACGATGTTGTCTAGACAATTACACATTTTTTTGCTTATTTTGATTCTAATATCTCGATAGTTTCTATCTCGTCTCTCATAACGATAGAATCTAAGACGCTCATGCTCTCTTCATCATTGGCTTCGATACCGCCAAATACGGTATGTACGCCGTCAAGATGAGGACACGGTACAAAACAGATGAAGAACTGGCTTCCGCCGGTGTTCGGTCCCGCATGTGCCATAGAGATAGTACCTTTTACGTGTTTGTGCGTGTTTTGTTTCGTCTCACAAGGGATAGCCCAGCCCGGTCCGCCTGTTCCTGTCCCTTGAGGACATCCGCCTTGAGCCATAAAGCCAGGGATAACACGGTGGAAGTTCAGACCGTTGTAAAAACCGTCATTTACCAAATGAGCAAAATTCGTTACGGTGATAGGAGTTTCTTCAGGGTAAAGCTTTACCCACATGACGCCTTTGTTCGTAGTTATCTTAGCCCATTGCATTTTAGCTAATTCATCTTCATTGATATCGTATTTTTTTAAGTCTCTTCCAAAAAATGACATTGTATTACCTTCATTAGATTTTATTTTTGAAATTATAGTCAAAGTTTTGTAAGAAGTCTAATTTTAGACACATGACTGTATAATTACACCTATGAAAATCGAATCGTTTTTTAAAAATATTACTATTAAACAAGCCAATATTTACACGATGATCATTATCTTTCTCTTTAGTGTCGTCTTTGTCTCTCTGCTTGTTTCGCAGATATATAAAGACTATGAACAGTCGCTCGTGGAGAATATCATCGTCAAAAATCTGGACACGAAAAACGTAAAACTGGTCGAGCAGAAAAAAGAGATACTCAAATCGATCTTGATCAAAACGATACTCGCGATCGTGACGCTCTCTTTCATACTCTTTGGAATAGCGTTCGGCGTCTTTAAAATATTTAACGCACTTTTACAAAAAGACACGGAGCAGTTTTTGGATTTTTTCAAAAATGCCGCACATGACGACAGGTCTATGGATGAGAATACTCTGTTTTTTCAGGATTTTAAACTTATGGTCGGGCATATAAACAGTATGCTTGATATCATCCGCGAACAAAAAGACTCTTTACGGGAGTTGAATGTGCATCTTGAAGACAGGGTCAGAGAAAAAACTGCCAATTTAAAGCTGATAAACGAAAACCTCGTAAAGGAAAAAAGCCACAAAGACGAAATATTACAGTCGCAAAAAGAGTTTTTAAGGTACACCATCCATGAGACGAACACTCCTCTTAGCGTGATATTGACGAGTATAGAGCTTTTTGTCATGAAAAATCAAAAAGACAGACAGCTCTCCAAGATAGAGGCCGCCGCGAAAAATATCTTTAATATCTACGACGATCTGAGCTATCTTGTAAAAAAAGATCAAGTAGAGTATCCAAAAGCCGCCATAGAGATAGAGCTGTTCTTGATCTCAAGACTCGATTTTTTTGCCGAGGTCGCAGAGCTTTCAAAAGTGAGATTCGAGTATATTTCGGACTTTAAAGGCAGATATATATATTTTAATGAAACGAAACTTCAACGGATCATAGACAACACCATAACAAATGCCATCAAATATACGTTGGCTTACGAGATCGTACATGTAAGCCTGAAACAGGAGGGTGTCTTTGCCGAACTCTCTATGGGAAGTCTCTCCAAAACCATAAAGAACACCGACAGGATCTTCGATGCATACTACAGGGAAAATAAAACGCAAGACGGTTTTGGGATAGGTCTGCAGCTTGTCAACAGTATCTGTAAAGAGGAGGATGTCGTGATCTCTTTAGATTCAAGCGACGAAAGAACGACTTTTACATATAAATTCAAAATGATGGGTGAGTGATGAAGATACTGCTGCTAGAAGACGAAGTGATGTTAAATGAATCCATACAGGAGTTTTTGGAAGCGGAAGGGCACAAGGTAGATACCTATTTTGACGGGCTCAAAGCGTTTGAAGCGCTAAAAAAGAACAGTTACGATCTGCTTATCCTGGATATAAACGTACCGGGGATGGACGGACTTACTTTTTTAGAAAAACTGCATGAGCTCAAAATCCATGTACCGACCATCTACATCAGTGCACTTGTGGATATAGAAGATATCTCCCGTGCCTACAATCTCGGATGTTACGATTACCTGAAAAAACCGTTCCATCTAAAAGAACTTGCCCTGCGTCTTGACAGAGTGATGCTTTCAAACGAGGTCCCAAGAGTCCATCTGCGTCTGTCGAAAAACTATAGTTACGATCAGGAACACAATACGCTTCTTTTTAACGGATACCCTCAGATACTTACCAAAAGACAATCCCAGATTATTGATCTTCTAGCTAGAAACAGGGGAAGGATTGTCGATTTTGAACAGTTTACTATATATGTATGGGACGAGCAGATAGTCGATAATGCCACCATACGCGCAGAAGTAAGCCGCCTAAAAAAATCTATGCAAGAAGATGTGATCATCAATGTCCGTGGGATGGGCTATATGATAGACAAACCGTAAAGTACATTGTTACCGATATACACAATTAAAAAAAATCCCAAAATATAACACTCTATTTTTATCATTGCTACGTTCACGCTATTTTTGTCACATACCATTATGCTGTTTAGATTAATACCGACAGGTATAACAAGGAGAATGTGAGATGAAAAAAAGCTTAGCGATTAGTTTGATTGCAGTTGGATTCCTTGGTTCTGTAAATACGTTTGCAGCCGAAGATATGAGTTCTATGTTTAAAGACGGAAAAGTCAGCGGACAGATCCGTATGTTTTCTATCGACCGCGAATATCAGGGGAGCGCGGGAAATACTTTACACCGTAACGGTACGGCGCTCGGCGGGCATTTGAAGTTTGAGACAGCCGATTATGAGGGATTGAGCTTCGGTACGGCGCTTTATACTACGAACCGTATAGCGTCATCACCGACGATAGACGCGACGCTGTTTGGCAAAAACAACGACGGTTATTCGATCCTTGGAGAGGCTTACGTTCAATACAAATACGGCAAAACGACGTTTAAAGGCGGACGCCAAAAACTCGATACGCCGCTGGCAGGTTCGGATGATGCGAGAATGCTTCCAAACCTTTTTGAAGCCTATCTGCTTATCAATACCGATATCCCAAATACTACTTTGATAGCCGGACATGTAACAAAATTCGCTCAAGGAACGTTCGGGCGTGTATACACTAACACTTCTGTGGCAAACCAATTACTTTCCGTAACATCCGGTTATTCGTATGTCGATCCGCAGAATCAAGTGGGCGATTTTGTAAAAATGGGCGAATACGCGATCGGGCAATCGACTGACGGTGTAAGTGTCGCATCGGCAACTTATGCACCCAACAAAAACATAAAAGCTCAGGTATGGGACTACTATGCATACGACATCTTAAATGCGGTATACGGCCAAGTCGATCTTTCATGGAAATGTCTTTTGACAGATAAGATTCATCCGTTTTTTTCGGCTCAGTTCATAAAAGAGGATGAGGTCGGAGATAAACTGGCCGGAAAAGTGGACGGGATGTACTGGGGCGCGAAATTCGGTGCCAAAGTCGAAAACCTAACGGCATACGTGGCGTATTCCCAAACAGGTGCGAACAATGCAGCAGAAGCAGCGGCCGGAGGACTTGCAAACGCTATCATCACTCCATGGGGCGGTATGCCTGCATATACGCAAGGTATGGTGACTCGTCATCAGTTCATTGCAGGTACGAAAGCGGCAAAAGTGGCGGCTACGTACAACTTCAAAGATCTGGGCGCGAACGTAAAAGCGACTGCTTATTATACATCTTTTGACATGGATGCAAACAGCGGTTACGGCATAGCACGCACCGCAACCGAACCAGGTTTTGATATCATATATAATCCGGAAGTCGTGAAAAATCTTCAACTGCGTTTACGCGGGAACTTCCCGAGAAAATTTGCAGAAACTGCCTCAGGTGACACGGGCTGGGACGAATACAGATTTATAGTTAACTATAATTTCTAATATAAGGAAACAGATCATGAAAAAAGAACTTGTAGATCAGATTAAAAACGATCCCAATTACAAAGAGCTGGTAGCAAAAAGAGGGTCTTTTTCGCTAAAGCTGACCATGGCGATGCTGGTCGTGTATTTTGCATTTATCCTGACGATTGCATTCGATCCGTCACTTTTGGCTGTTCCTCTGTCGTCTGATTCCGTTACTACGGTAGGGATTCCTATCGGTATGGCGGTCATCGTATTTGCATTTATCCTTACGGGTATATACACAAAAAGAGCCAACGGCGAGTTTGACGATCTGTCAAACAAGATCAAAAATTCTATAAAGGACAACGGATGAATAGAATATTTACATTTTTAGCACTTTCGGGTGTGGCTCTTTTTGCTTCAGAAGCGATTCAGGGCGAGGTGCAAAAACAGGCACTAAACATTTCTGCCATTGTGATGTTCGTTATCTTTGTCGGAGCTACTCTGGGTATCACTTACTGGGCAGCCAAGAGAACGAAAAGTGCAAAAGATTTTTACACTGCAGGCGGCGGCATAACAGGTTTTCAAAACGGTATGGCTATTGCGGGCGATTATATGTCTGCGGCGTCATTTTTAGGAATTTCCGGTCTTGTCTACCTAAAAGGATATGACGGGCTTATTTATTCCATCGGTTTTCTTGTCGGCTGGCCGGTCATTCTTTTTATGATCGCAGAACCGCTTAGAAACCTTGGAAAATATACATTCGCAGACGTTGCGTCATACAGACTCCGTCAAGGGCCTATCCGTACTTTGGCGGCGTTTGGTTCTATTGCGACGGTTATTTTGTATTTGATCGCACAGATGGTCGGTTCGGGTAAACTTATCCAGCTTCTTTTCGGGCTTCATTATGAAGTGGCCGTTATCCTCGTCGGAGTATTAATGGTACTTTACGTGACGTTTGGAGGTATGCTTGCAACTACCTGGGTACAGATCGTAAAAGCGTTTTTACTTTTGGCGGGTGCTACGTTCATGGCGATCGCCGTTATGGCGCATTACGACTTTAGTTTCTCGACGCTTTTCTCTCACGCAACAGAGTTAAAAGGTGCGTCTATTATGAGCCCGGGCGGACTTGTAAGTGATCCTGTATCGGCGATCTCTCTGGCAGTGGCACTGATGTTCGGTACGGCGGGACTTCCTCATATCTTGATGAGATTTTTTACCGTCGGCGATGCGAAAGAAGCAAGAAAATCCGTTTTCTTCGCGACAGGTTTTATCGGATATTTTTATATCTTGACGTTCATCATCGGTTTTGGTGCTATCGTATTGGTATTTAAAAATCCTCATTATCTGGATACGGCAAAACAAGCAGTAAGCGGCGGTTTCCCTATCCTTGGAGGAAACAACATGGCGGCGATCCACCTGAGTCATGCGGTCGGCGGAGATTTCTTCCTAGGCTTTATCTCGGCTGTGGCATTTGCTACAATATTGGCAGTCGTTTCAGGTCTGACATTGGCAGGTGCATCTGCGATATCTCATGACCTTTACGCTTCGGTATTCAAAAAAGGTCAAGTCGACGGTATAACAGAGATGAGAGTTTCCAAAATAGCTACCGTGGCTCTTGGTGTCGTGGCTATCATCATGGGTATCGCGTTTGAGAAACAAAATATCGCATTTGTCGTCGGTCTTGCTTTTGCCATCGCTGCTTCTGCGAACTTTCCGATCCTTTTCCTTTCTATGTACTGGAAAAAACTTACTACCCGCGGTGCGGTGATAGGCGGAAGTCTGGGACTTGCTACTGCGGTACTTCTCGTTATTCTCGGACCGATCGTTTGGGTACAGATACTTGGAAACGCGCATGCGATATTCCCGTATAAATATCCGGCGCTCTTTTCAGTAGTGGTCGCATTTATCGGGATATATATCTTCTCGGTCACTGACAACTCTGAAGAGGCTAAAGCCGAAAGAGAGGCTTTTGAAGCTCAATATATCAGAAGCCAGACAGGTATCGGTGCAGAAGGTGCCAGTGAACATTAGCAAAAAAAGTGCATGGAGACTTCTCTTCATGCGCCATATCTTTTAGGAGAGGTGCATTGAGCATACTTGATCAAAGAAAACTTATCGAGTCCATCCATCCTTTTGAACTGCTCAGTTCGTCCGTGCTGGACGATCTTATGAACAAAATGGATATTGCCTACTACCCTAAAGACACTCTTCTATTCTCAAAAAACATTCCCTCGATCGCATTTTATATTATCATCAAAGGCACCGTCAAGGAGTATGTCGATGATGAGATACATAGTTTTTTCAGTTCCGGCGACAGCTTTGACGCGGATGCTCTCATCTACGGAAAAACCGAAGGGAGATTCATAGTTGACGAAGACCTGATATGTTACGAGCTGAAAAAAGAGGATTTTATAGCCCTTTTGGAGAACAAAGATGTCCAAGGCTATTTCCTGCAGGATTTCGTGACCCGTCATCAGCAGCTAAAAGAGTATCATACCCAAAGCGATCTGACCCCGTTCTTGATCTCAAAAGTAAGCGAAATCTATCTTCATAACGCCTGTATAGTCGATGAGGCTGCAAGCATTTACGATTCTTTAAAGAAGCAAAAAGAGCTCAAAGCAAGCGTGATACTCGTAAGATCCCAAAACGGCTATGCTATCGTGACAGATACGAACCTGAAAGAAAAAGTGCTCTTAGGCGGGACAGGAGTAGAAGAACCGATCATACGCATAGCGACTAAGAACGTTATCGGCATAGATATAAACGATTTTCTGTTCAATGCACTTTTGCTTATGACGCACAACAGCATAAAAAGGGTCGTGGTATTCGATGAAGGCGAGGTTAAAGGCGTATTGGAGCAGTTGGATCTGCTTAGTTATTTCGCAAACCATTCGCATCTTGTCGCAGTCCAGATAGACAAGGCAAAAAGTGTAGACGATCTTAAAAATCTGCAGCAAGATCTGAAAAACATTATACTTTCGCTTGATGCCAAAGGCGTGAAGGCGAGATATATCACAAAGCTGATATCGACGCTCAACACCAAAATATACAAAAAAGTCTTTGAGATGTGCGTCGATGAAGAACTGCGGAACAAATGCGCACTTATCGTCATGGGTTCAGAAGGCAGAGAAGAGCAGATCATAAAGACCGATCAGGACAATGCTTTGATCATAAAAGAGGGTGTGGATGCACAGCTCTTTGCTCAGCCTATGATGAAGCTTAACAAGTTTCTGCTGGATATCGGTTTTCCGTCTTGCAAAGGAAACGTCATGGTAAGCAATGAGTTTTACAGGCGTGATGAAGCCAGATACAGATCTTTGATCGATGAATGGATAGTGACGCTGGATGAAACAAACCTGCAGAACCTGAGCATCTTTTTGGATGCGAAATGTGTGAGCGGCGACAAAACCCTGCTTGAAGGGCTTAAGAACTATCTCTTCGAGAGTTTCAATGCCAGGGACGATGTCTTGGCGCATATCGCAAAAGCGGTACTTAACTTTGAGACGCCACTTTCGCTGATCTGGGGCTTTGTACTGGAAAAAAGCCATCACAATAAACTTGATTTAAAAAAAGGAGGTATATTTGCCCTGGTTCACGGGATAAGGACATTATCGCTGGAGTATAAAGTCGATGTGACAAACACTATAGAGAGGATCAAAGCCTTAAACAATAAAGGTATCTTCGATAAAACGTTCGCTACGGAGCTTATAGAGTGTTTTGACACATTGTCGTCCATAAGGTTAAAAGCGATGCTTGAAGCAAAGAACATGGAAGAGATAAACTACATCAATCCAAACAACTTGCAAAAGATCGACATCGATCTTTTAAAAGACAGCTTTAAAGTCGTAAACAAGTTTAAAAAATTTATGATTTTTCATTTCCATCTCAATATGGTCGGCTGATGTTTTTTTCTTTATTTAAAAAATGGAAAAGAGATAAAAATTTGTCAAATCTCACAGATAAAGAGTTCTCCTTTTTATTTGATGAGGATACAAGCGGAGAATTTGTCGTGTTTGATACGGAAACGACGGGACTTGATCCAAAAAAAGACGAAATACTCTCCATTGGAGCGGTTAAGATAAAAGATAATAAAATATTGACTTCGCAAACTTTTGAGGTCTATCTTAAAAACTCCAAAGATATCTCTTCCAAGAGCATCGCCATTCACCGCATAAGGGAGTGCGATCTTATGAGTGCGAAAAGTCCCGAAGCCGCCGTTAAAGAATTTTTGCGATTTATAGGAGCAAGAACTTTAATAGGGTATTATTTAGAATTCGACGTAGAGATGATCAACAAGTATATAAAACCGATGATAGGCGTAACTCTGCCCAATAGTATGATCGAGGTTTCTGAAATCTATTTTGAACAGACGATTACCTTGATACCGCAAGGAAATATTGATTTACGCTTTGATACAATCTTAAAAAATTGTAATTTACCTAACATGGGTGCTCATAATGCCGTCAATGACGCGATCATGACAGCTATGATATATTTAAAACTTAATTCAAGGAGAAAAAAATAATGACAGAAGTAAAACCTGTTTTTAAACCAAATAAAGAGTTTGCAAAAACTGCAAGAATCAAGAATATGTGTGAATATCAAGCGCTGCAAGATGCCGCTATGGAAGATTATGAAGGGTTTTGGGGAACTTTTGCCAAGGAAAAGATCGATTGGATAAGACCGTTTGACACGGTACTGGACGAGAGTGCTTATCCGTTTGTAAAGTGGTTTGAAGGCGGGAAGCTCAATGTCGCGGCGCAATGTATCGATCGTCATTTGAACTCCCGTAAAAACAAAGCGGCCATTATTTTTGAAGGTGACAGAGGCGACAAGCAGATCATCACATATTTGGAACTTTACTACAATGTAAATCAGTTCGCAAATCTTCTAAAAAATGAGTTCGGCGTGAAAAAAGGCGATCGTGTCGTTATCTATATGCCTATGATCCCTGAAGCGGCGTATGCGATGCTCGCATGTGCAAGAATCGGTGCGATCCACAGCATCGTGTTTGGAGGCTTCTCGGCAGAAGCGCTTCGTGACAGAATCATCGACGCAGACGCAAAGGTCGTTATCACGGCCGACGGTGCTTTTAGAAAGGACAAACCGTATATGCTTAAACCGGTCGTGGATGAAGCGTTAAACGGGGATACTCCTGTAAAAAAAGTTTTAGTCGTGGAGAGAAACGGTGAAGATGTCGAGTGGGTAGCGGGACGTGACTATTCTTACAACGAGATCATCAAGCATCAATCCACTAAATGCGAGCCTGAAGTAATGGATGCCGAAGATCCGCTTTTCCTTCTTTATACATCGGGTTCGACCGGTAAACCAAAAGGTGTACAGCATAACCAGGCAGGTTATATTCTTTGGGCGCAAATGACCATGGAATGGGTCTTCGATGTTAAAGAGAATGATACATACTGGTGTACGGCGGATGTCGGCTGGATTACGGGACATACCTATATCGTCTACGGACCGCTTGCCATGGGTGCTACAACGGTAATGTTCGAAGGTGTTCCGACATATCCTGATGCAGGTCGTCCATGGAAAATGGTAGAAGAGTACAAGATAAATCAGTTTTATACGGCGCCGACGGCTATCCGCGTACTTCATAAGACGGGTGAACATGAGCCTGCAAAATATGATATCTCGAGTCTTAAAGTTCTTGGAACGGTAGGAGAACCGATCGATCCTCCGGCATGGAAATGGTATTATGAAGAGGTCGGTAATTCCAAATGTGCGATCGTGGATACTTATTGGCAGACTGAGACGGGCGGACATATCGTTTCACCTCTTCCGGGAGCTACGCCTATCAAGCCTGCGTGCGCCACGTACCCGCTTCCGGGGATCATGGCGGAGATACTTGATCCGCAGACCGGAGAGCGTACAGAAGCGGGAGAAGGCGGTTATATGTGTGTAACACGTCCGTGGCCGTCTATGATCAGAGGTATCTGGGGCGATCCTGAGAGATTTGTAAAATCTTATTTCGGTGATGTTAAAAAAGAGGGTAAAGCGGTATATTTTACGGGTGACGGCGCTGTTTACGATGCGGACGGTTATATCACTATTACCGGACGTACGGATGACGTTATCAATGTTTCGGGACACAGAATGGGAACAGCAGAGGTCGAAGCGGCAATTAAAAAACATCCTAACGTTGCTGAAGTCGCAGTTGTAGGCAAACCGCATGAGATAAAAGGCGAAGGGATATTTGCCTATATCGTTCTCAAATCGGACGAAGGGGTCGCAGATGAACTAGAGGAGTTCAAAGCTATCAACAATGTCATCAAAAAAGAGATAGGCAATATCGCTTTATGTGACGATATCGTTTTTGCTCCGGGATTGCCAAAAACACGTTCTGGAAAAATCATGCGCCGTATTCTCCGCTCTATCGCCAAGGGCGAGGCAATAACACAGGATATTTCGACTCTCGAAGATCCTAGCGTGGTCGAAAAAATCGAAAAAATGGTAAACGCGTAATCAAATCGGCATGTAAATTTTACATGCCGACGACTCTTCTTAATCAAACTTTGATACAATTTCTCTTTTGATCTTAATCTTTAGGAAAGACTTGTGAAAAAACTTCTTAAGCTACTTGGCCTTGCAGTCGTGATTATCGGTGTTTATTATGTATGGCATGTGAATTTTAATTATCGTTTTGAAGAGATAAGCAAAGACAAAGTGTATAAATCGGCACTTATCAATCCCGATAAATTGGGCTCTTATTTAAAAGAGTACAAGATCAAGACGGTCATAGATCTCCTTGATCCCGGAGTACAAGACAGATTAAACCCTGGAAAACAGGCGCATATAGACGCAGAAGCGGCAGCCGTAAAAAAATATGATGAAGAAAATAACGCTAATGTCGTTCATGTGAACATCCCTTCGGGACAAGTTCCGACAAAAGAGACGCTGAGCAAGTTTTTTTCGGTGTTGGACAATAATGCAAGTTATCCTGTTCTTATCCACTGTTATCATGGAACGGGCAGAGCGCAGATATACAGCGCTATCTATAGAATAGAGTATGAAAAATGGAAAAATGCGGATGCCAGAGCCAAGACAAGGTTTTTAGTGCAAGGATTCGGATATAGAAGCAGTTTTGCAGACGGAAAAAGCAAAGGCGATTTTCTGATGCATTACAAACCGAGAAGAGTCGGAGAAGAAGCGACTATAAATCAATTGAACAAATAATATAAAAGAGAAAAGATGGAACTTTGTATTGCCCTGGACCTGCCGAGCAAAGATGAAAACCTGGCATTGGTCGAAAAGATAAAAGATTACGATGTCTGGCTAAAGGTCGGTTTTCGTTCATATATCCGCGACGGTGCTGATTTCATAAAAGCGATAAAAGCGATTAACCCGGATTTTAAAATATTTTTGGACCTGAAGCTTTATGACATCCCAAATACTATGGCTGATGCGGCCGAGTCGATCATGGGGCTGGGTGTGGATATGTTCAATGTCCATGCAAGCGCGGGAAAACGTGCGATGAACACGGTCATGCAGAGACTGAAAAAATATGAAAAACGTCCTATCGTCTTAGCCGTAACGGCACTTACTTCTTTTAACGAGGAGGAGTTTATGGATGTGTATAACGAAAATATCGCAAAAAAAGCGGACAAGTTTGCGCACGATGCTTATGAAAGCGGGCTTGACGGTGTCGTGTGCAGTGCATTTGAAAGCGAATCGATCAAAAACATAACGTCAAGAGAGTTTATGACCCTGACACCGGGTATCCGTCCCTTCGGTGAAGATGCAGGCGATCAGCAGCGTGTTGCGGATATCGACTACGCGCATTCGGCAATGGTTGATTTTATCGTGGTCGGCCGTCCGATCTATATGGCCGAGAATCCGGCTGAGGTCGTTGAAAAGATAATAAGAAAACTTTAAACGGCTCTTTTATGAAAGTATGCGTCATTTTGAATGTAGATATTGGCGGCATCGGCTTTTTGAGCAGTAAAATCTATACTGCCGAGTTTGGGTGCTAAGGTATATTTGACGTTTTGCAGCGACGTTATCTTATAAGAGGTCTGCTGATACGCGCTTTCTCTCTTTTTTAAAATATTAAAACTGCTTACATAGCGGCTTTCATCCAAACTTTTTGATATCTCTTCATCTGAAGATATATCCTGCTGCATACGAAGTTTGTTAAAAAATGTACTCTCTTTATTTATATAATCGATAGGAAAAGACTTAGGAACATTGTATGTATCTATGGTCTTGTATAACAGCTGCTCTTTAAAACTGGTCTGCGGCTTTGTTAGCGGAGCTGTTTCTTGTTTATTATAGGTTCCGACAGGATTTATATAACTATTATATGTTGATATGTACATAATCGATTGTAGCATTATCCATACCAATATGATGCTATACTGTCGAAAAAGATTTAAAATGTCCCATAAAAGTTTCACTTCGTTAAATATACAAGAAAAGCTGCTAAAAAGTCTGAGTTTATTAGATTTTACACAGATGACCCCCATTCAGGAACAATCCATACCGTTAATACTGCAGGGTGAAGATCTTGTTGCAAAATCCAAGACGGGCAGCGGCAAGACCATCGCTTTTGGAATAGGTCTGCTTCAAAATCTGGACGTAAAAGATTTTCATATCCAGTCCTTAGTCATCTGTCCGACCAGAGAGCTGAGCGAGCAGGTTGCATCGGAACTGAGAAAACTCGCACGTTCGCAGCATAATGTGAAGATTGCGACGATCTATGGCGGAGACTCCTTCGCGAATCAAAAACGCTCGCTGGAAAAAGGTGCTCATATAGTAGTCGGGACTCCGGGACGTATCATCGATCATATAGGAAAAGAGAGCATCGACCTTAGCCGCATAAAGATATTGGTACTTGATGAAGCCGACAGGATGTTGGATATGGGTTTTTTTGACGATATCTCATATATAAAAAACAAGCTTCCCTCAAAACTTCAAATACTTCTTTTTTCGGCGACATATCCGGAAAATATCAAAAAACTTGTTTCAAGCATCATGAACACTCCAAAAATCGTAACAATAGAAGAAGATAATGAAAAGTTTTTAAAACAGTTTATATGCAAAGTGAATAAAAACAGTAAGTATGAAACATTAAAGATCATCCTTCTATCATACAGACCTGATTCTGTAATAATCTTTTGTAACACAAAACTTGAAGTGGAAGAGTTGACGCATAATCTTTACAGTGACGGTTTTGATTCGGAATTTTTCCATGGCGGAATGGAGCAAAATATCAGAAACGAGATGCTCTTGATGTTCGCAAATAAAAGTATTCCAATCTTGGTCACTACAAATCTCGCGGCACGCGGCATCGATATAAAAGATATCTCGCTTGTCATTAATTACGATATCCCCCATGATCCGGAAGTTTATCTTCACAGAGTAGGCAGAACCGCAAGAGCAGGTGATGAAGGTGTGAGTATCAGTCTCTATGATGATTACGGTATCAAACATCTAAATGCAGTAAAAGAGCTGATAAAAACAGATATCGAAGAGTTGGATGTAAAAGAGCTTTCATATAACGATAGATCGTCTATCCGTGCAAAATATGTGACGCTTCATCTGCTCGCGGGCAAAAGAGACAAGATACGTGCAGGAGATATAGTCGGGACTTTCATAAAAACACTCGATTTGGAAAAAAATTCATTGGGAGATATAGATATTTTTCAAAAAGATTCATATGTCGCAATAAAAAGAGAGTGTTTCGATAAAAAAATACCTAAGATAAAAGAGATGATTATCAAGGGAAAAAGAGTAAGGATCTTTGTTTTATAAGAAAAAATAATCAAAAAAAGTGCGAAAAGATTACACAGAGAGAAAAAAAGCGAAGAAAAGGTGAAAAAGGGGTAAAAACCTCTTGACAATGGATAGATTTTTCCCTATAATTCCCGTCCACAAACGAAGAGACCTAAAGTTTAGGGATTTAAAGAGAGATAAGAATTTCACGTTTGAGATCATTGAAAACTAAGCAAGTAGACGACGGGGACGGCTAACGAGAGTTAGGGTTGTCGGAAGTTTACTTAAAGATAACTATAACATAACCGTCTATTTAATACTATTTATTAAATGGATACTTTTTAAAAAATAAAGCCAATGATTTTTATCTTGGGCTTTGGTTCAAATAATTCAATTATGGAGAGTTTGATCCTGGCTCAGAGTGAACGCTGGCGGCGTGCTTAACACATGCAAGTCGAACGATGAATAAGAGCTTGCTCTTAGGATTAGTGGCGCACGGGTGAGTAATATATAGTTAATGTGCCCCAAAGACCGGGATAGCCACTGGAAACGGTGATTAATACTGGATACACCTTTTAAGCAGAAGCTTAAACGGGAAATGTTTTTTCGCTTTGGGATCAGACTATATCCTATCAGCTAGTTGGTGAGGTAAGGGCTCACCAAGGCAATGACGGGTAGCGGGTTTGAGAGGATGATCCGCCACACTGGTACTGAGACACGGACCAGACTCCTACGGGAGGCAGCAGTGAGGAATATTGCACAATGGGGGGAACCCTGATGCAGCAACGCCGCGTGGAGGATGACGCATTTCGGTGTGTAAACTCCTTTTATGAGTCAAGATAATGACGGTAGCTCATGAATAAGCACCGGCTAACTCCGTGCCAGCAGCCGCGGTAATACGGAGGGTGCAAGCGTTACTCGGAATCACTGGGCGTAAAGGACGCGTAGGCGGGTTGTCAAGTCAGGTGTGAAATCCTACAGCTTAACTGTAGAACTGCACTTGAAACTGGGAGCCTAGAGTATGGGAGGGGGAGATGGAATTAGTGGTGTAGGGGTAAAATCCGTAGATATCACTAGGAATACCGAAAGCGAAGGCGATCTCCTGGAACATAACTGACGCTAAGGCGTGAAAGCGTGGGGAGCAAACAGGATTAGATACCCTGGTAGTCCACGCCCTAAACGATGTTCACTAGTCGTCGGGATGCTTGTCATCTCGGTGATGCACCAAACGGATTAAGTGAACCGCCTGGGGAGTACGGTCGCAAGATTAAAACTCAAAGGAATAG
This sequence comes from Sulfurimonas sp. HSL-1716, assembly GCF_039645975.1. Taxonomy (NCBI): domain Bacteria; kingdom Pseudomonadati; phylum Campylobacterota; class Epsilonproteobacteria; order Campylobacterales; family Sulfurimonadaceae; genus Hydrocurvibacter; species Hydrocurvibacter sulfurireducens. Next base: position 1,642,476 of record NZ_CP147918.1, on the reverse strand, counting down.
ACGGGGACCCGCACAAGTGGTGGAGCATGTGGTTTAATTCGAAGATACGCGAAGAACCTTACCTGGCCTTGACATTGATAGAATACTGTAGAGATACGGTAGTGCCTTTCGGGGAACTTGAAAACAGGTGCTGCACGGCTGTCGTCAGCTCGTGTCGTGAGATGTTGGGTTAAGTCCCGCAACGAGCGCAACCCTCGTCGTTAGTTGCTAACAGTTTGGCTGAGCACTCTAACGAGACTGCCTTCGTAAGGAGGAGGAAGGTGAGGACGACGTCAAGTCATCATGGCCCTTACGGCCAGGGCTACACACGTGCTACAATGGGGCGTACAGAGAGTTGCGATACCGCGAGGTGGAGCCAATCTCTTAAAGCGTCTCTCAGTTCGGATTGTTCTCTGCAACTCGAGAGCATGAAGCTGGAATCACTAGTAATCGTAGATCAGCATTGCTACGGTGAATACGTTCCCGGGTCTTGTACTCACCGCCCGTCACACCATGGGAGTTGATTTCACCCGAAATCGGGAAGCTAACCTTCGGGGGGCTACCGCTTACGGTGGAATTAGCGACTGGGGTGAAGTCGTAACAAGGTAACCGTAGGAGAACCTGCGGTTGGATCACCTCCTTTCTAGAGTAAAGAGATATCATTCGTTTGATATGCTCAATATAAAGAAAATCTCACACGAGAAAAAAATGTTAGTTGTTCAGTTGTCTGCTTGCTTAGTCCTGAGTGATCAGGCTGTATTATGATTACTTGATGGGGAATTAGCTCAGCTGGGAGAGCGACTGCCTTGCACGCAGTAGGTCAGCGGTTCGATCCCGCTATTCTCCACCATCTTTTCATTATAAAGTTTAACACCAGACCTACAGAGGTAGGTTTAGTGTTAGACTTTAAAAGTCTAAGAAGAGTTCATTAAATTAATATTGTCAAAGTCAACTAAAGTAAAGAATAAACAAGGTTTATTTTTGAAATAACAACTACAACAGATCGCTGTCTTATGTTAAGTAAGGCAGTGAGCGCAAATTAGAATAGTACGCCAAAGGAAGTAATTCCTTAGGCTGCGCTAACGCTAAGTTCTCTTCGACAGAGAGTCCAATCGCACTAGTGCGATGAGCTTACTGCTGAAGTAAACCCAGTGTTAACGTAGGTATTCGGACTTTGTTCGGATAACGTATCATATAAAAAAAAGATATTAAGGGCCATAGGTGGATGCCTTGGCTGGTAGAGGCGATGAAAGACGTACTAGGCTGCGAAAAGCCTCGGGGAGCTGCCAAGAAGCTTTGATCCGGGGATTTCTGAATGGGGCAACCCGGCATGGCGCGAGTCATGTCACCCTACGGGGGGCGAACGAAGGGAAGTGAAACATCTCAGTACCTTCAGGAAGAGAAATCAAACGAGATTCCCAAAGTAGCGGCGAGCGAAATGGGATTAGGACAAACCTGGTGCTTGCACTAGGGGTTGCGGACTGCATACGGTATTTGAGTCGATAGATGAGCCATTTGGAAAGATGGGCCATAGAGGGTGATAGCCCCATAATCGAAATCGACGATAAGCCAGCAGGATCCAGAGTAGGTCGGGACACGTGTTATCTTGACTGAAGCCGGGGGGACCACCCTCCAATCCTAAATACTACTACCAGACCGATAGTGAACCAGTACCGTGAGGGAAAGGTGAAAAGAACTGCGGTGAGCAGAGTGAAATAGAACCTGAAACCTATGGCTTACAATCATTCGGAGCACTATTATATATAAGTGTGACGGACTGCCTTTTGCATAATGAGCCTGCGAGTTGTGGTATCTGGCGAGGTTAAGCGAACGCGAAGCCGTAGCGAAAGCGAGTCTTAATAGGGCGACATAGTCAGATGCTGCAGACCCGAAACTGAGTGATCTATCCATGAGCAGGTTGAAGCTGGTGTAAGAGCCAGTGGAGGACCGAACCCATTGACGTTGAAAAGTCTCGGGATGACTTGTGGATAGGGGTGAAAGGCCAATCAAACTCAGTGATAGCTGGTTCTCTCCGAAATATATTTAGGTATAGCCTCGAGCATTAGCATACAGGGGTAGAGCACTGACAGGGCTAGGGCTGCCTACCGCGGTACCAAACCCTATCAAACTCCGAATACTGTATGTGCAACCTCGGGAGTCAGGCGGTGGGTGATAAAATCAATCGTCAAGAGGGGAACAACCCAGACTAGCAGCTAAGGTCCCAAAGTTACATCTGAGTGGAAAAGGATGTGGAGTTGCTGTGACAACCAGGAGGTTGGCTTAGAAGCAGCCATCCTTTAAAGAAAGCGTAACAGCTCACTGGTCTAGCGATTCTGCGCCGAAAATATAACGGGGCTAAGATGTACACCGAAGCTCTAGATTCATAGTTTACTATGAGTGGTAGGAGAGCGTTCCAAACAGCGTAGAAGCCATACCGGCAAGGAGTGGTGGAGCGTTTGGAAGTGAGCATGCAGGCATGAGTAGCGATAAAAGGGATGAGAATTCCCTTCGCCGTAAACCCAAGGTTTCCTACGCGATGCTCGTCATCGTAGGGTTAGTCGGGACCTAAGTCGAGTCCGAAAGGGGTAGACGATGGCAAATCGGTTAATATTCCGATACCGACGGTTGTTCATTTGAGTGATGGGGGGACGCATAGAGTTAAACGAGGTCACTGATGGAATAGTGGCTCGAAGGGTGTAGGATGATAAGCAGGCAAATCCGCTTATCGCGAATCCGAGACCTGACAGGCAATCCAATCTCTTCGGAGAGCGGGTTGAATCGTTGATACTGTCGTGCCGAGAAAAGCCTCTAAGCGAGAACAGCCGTTGCCCGTACCGTAAACCGACACAGGTGGGTGAGATGAGTATTCTAAGGCGCGTGGAAGAACCCTGGTTAAGGAACTCTGCAAACTAGCACCGTATCTTCGGTATAAGGTGTGCCTTAATCGTTAGGAGATTTACTCTCCAAAGCGATCAAAGGCCGCAGCAAAGTGTCCCTCCCGACTGTTTACCAAAAACACAGCACTCTGCTAACTCGTAAGAGGATGTATAGGGTGTGACGCCTGCCCGGTGCTTGAATGTTAAAAGGATTTGTTAGCTCTGCGAAGCATTGAATTGAAGCACAAGTAAACGGCGGCCGTAACTATAACGGTCCTAAGGTAGCGAAATTCCTTGTCGGTTAAATACCGACCTGCATGAATGGCGTAACGAGATGGGAGCTGTCTCAACCAGGGATCCAGTGAAATTGTAGTGGAGGTGAAAATTCCTCCTACCCGCGGAAAGACGGAAAGACCCCGTGCACCTTTACTATAGCTTGACATTGCTATTGGGATATCCATGTGCAGGATAGGTGGGAGCCGTTGATGTAGAAACGCCAGTTTTTACGGAGGCATCCTTGAGATACCACCCTTGGATATTCTGATAGCTAACTTGGTACGATTATCTCGTGCGAGGACAATGTCTGGTGGGTAGTTTGACTGGGGCGGTCGCCTCCTAAAAAGTAACGGAGGCTTACAAAGTTCGGCTCAGAAGGGTTGGAAATCCTTCGTAGAGTATAATGGCATAAGCCGGACTGACTGTGAGACAAACACGTCGAGCAGAGTCGAAAGACGGTCATAGTGATCCGGTGGTTCTGAGTGGAAGGGCCATCGCTCAAAGGATAAAAGGTACGCCGGGGATAACAGGCTGATCTCCCCCAAGAGCTCACATCGACGGGGAGGTTTGGCACCTCGATGTCGGCTCATCGCATCCTGGGGCTGGAGCAGGTCCCAAGGGTATGGCTGTTCGCCATTTAAAGCGGTACGCGAGCTGGGTTCAGAACGTCGTGAGACAGTTCGGTCCCTATCTTCCGTGGGCGTAGGAAAGTTGAGGAGAGCTGACCCTAGTACGAGAGGACCGGGTTGGACGTGCCACTGGTGCACCAGTTGTTCTGCCAAGAGCATCGCTGGGTAGCTACGCACGGATGTGATAACCGCTGAAAGCATCTAAGCGGGAAGCCAACTCCAAGATGAACTTTCCCTGAAGTACGCTTGAAGACTACAAGCTTGATAGGCTGGATGTGTACGCAGAGTAATCTGTTTAGCTGACCAGTACTAATAGTACGTTCGTCTTTTTTTTAGCTCACTGCCTTACTTAGTATAAGCAAAGTGGTCTGTTGTTGTAAATGTTGACTTTGATAATAAACTCCTCAAGTCCAAGCAGTTGGATATAAGCGCATCCCGGTGCTTTTATATCCGATTGTCTAGGTGGCTACAGAGAGAGGGAAACGCCTGGCCCCATTCCGAACCCAGAAGCTAAGCCTCCCATCGCTGATAATACTGCACCTTTCAGGTGTGGAAACGTAGGTCGCCGCCTAGTTATCGGATTTACTACTCCAATCACTTAAATCATTTACTAATCAATCCAAGCTTTTACTTAATACAATGACTTTATATTTTAATTTATACTTGTCACTTTTTTATAAAAGTAACCAAAAATCTTTTTTTTCGATTAGAGACGGCTACAACCTTTTTCGGGGATAAAAAGCTAAGCGAAACGATTCGGTTAATGTCAAGCGTTTTGCAATAAAAGTCATAATAGTTTATTCGACTGTGCAACATCTACAGAGCTAAGAAATCGAAACGGAATAACGTAAAGAAAATGCAACTGTTTGAACGAAGTGAGTTTTGCATTTTTAGGAATGGAGTTACTATTTTTTAGGAACCTAACGAAGTTAGGCTCGAAGCCGTTGCAGAGTTTTTGCTTACTTTTTGCGGACAAAAAGTATGAAAGAAAAAGCTTACATGTAAAAGAATTATTTTACAAGAAACTCAGCAGTTAGAGGTAGATGGTCGGAGTATCCTTTTCCCAAGTGTTTATGAGGTTTTCTTCTACTCATCTGCCATCTGTTTATTTTGTTTTTTACTACCAAGTAATCAGTTGTAAAAGTTTGAATGCTTCCCTCAATATAATGAAGCTTTTTATTGTGAAGCAGTTTGGGAGTTATTATAATGTTATCAAGTGCTTCTTTTCTTTTACCGTAGATGTAGGTATATCGTTTTGCTTCATCTGTATCGTACCAAAGATTGTAAAGGCAGTTTTTACAAGTAGAGGTTTTATCGGCTTTATTTTTTAATTCATCGGTGTGTAAAATATCGTTTATTCCTGTCCTTCCGTTTGTATTGTTATGATATCTGGAAAGTTTGTATTTTTCAGCATAATCGGAATTAAAATCTCCCAGTGCAATGATGTTTTTGTCAAAACCGATCTCTTTGATTCTTTCATAGAGTTTTTTTGCACACAGAACTCTTTCTCTTTCTTTACCCGACTTGGACTTCCAATGGTTTACAAAGACGTAAAGAGGCTCGTCTTCAACATCGAGCTTGACTTCTAAAATGTTTCTATATCGAAATGTAGCGTTAATGGGAATCTCTTTTTTATAAAGAATCTTATATTTGCTCAAAATCCCGACTTTTACAGTTGTGTTTTTAGCATCTGCAAGTGCATAGTATCGATAATACAGCCCATCTCTTTTAATTTGATTTTTAAGGTCGATAAACGCTTCATAAGATTCGATTTCCTGTAGAGCAATGATATCTGCATCTATATCTTTTATAACTTTTGCCGTATTTTTTATTTTTGCAGTATAATTTTTTTGGTTCCACTGTGAAACGGTATTTGGAATATATTCTTTGTATTCGTATCCGGATTTTTTGAGATCAAAGAGATTCTCCACGTTATATGTTGCAATTTTTATCACTTTTTCTCCATATGAAATCGATACGAGAAGTATAAATAATACTAATAATCGCATCTATTTTATGCCGTTTAATCTTAAAAGATTATTGACATCCGGTTCTCTTTGCATAAGATCAAAGAAAAGCTTTTGCATACTGTAACTGCCGCCTTTTTTTAGTATGATATCCAGATATGATCTGGCTGTTTTTGAATCGAATATCCCTTCATCGACTATCTGAAAGAACGCATCGGCACTAAGTACTTCCGCCCATTTGTAGCTGTAATATCCTGCTGCATATCCTCCTGCGAAGATATGAGAAAAACCGTTTTGGAACTTGTTGTAAGAAGGCGGTTTTATAAGAGCCGTTTTTTCTCTTATGTTATCAAGCAGAGTTTGAACTTCATCGCCTTTATATGTTTTCATATGCAGTTTAAAGTCAAATAATGAAAATTCAAGTTGTCTTAACATCGACAAGCCTGACTGAAAATTTTTAGAGAGGATGAGTTTTTCGATCATCTCATCGGACAATACCTCGCCAGTTTTGTAATGTTTTGCAAAAAGTTTCAATATCTGCGGTTCGTATGCAAAGTTTTCAAGCATCTGCGACGGAAATTCAACGGCATCCCATTCGACGCCGTTGACACCGCTCACTTCGTTTTCGTTTACTTTTGATAATATATGGTGGATTGTATGCCCCATCTCATGAAAAAGCGTTACTACGTCGTCATGACGGAGCAGGGAAGGTGTTTCCTTGCCTGATGGCGGAAAGTTGCATACAACAAAAGCGGAAGCCGGCTGTTCAACGTTATTTTCATCCATGCAATGGGTCTGCCAGTTGTGCATCCATGCACCGCCTTTTTTATTTTTTCTTGCCTCCAGATCCATATATATTCTTGCTGTGATCTTATCATCGAGATAAATATCGTATGCTTTTGCTTTTTCATCCCAGAGCTTAAGGTCTACTTGTTCGCAGGTGAGACCGAAAAGTCTTTGTAAAAACTCAAAAAGCCCTTTTACTACAGAATTCTGTTCAAAATAGGGTCTGTACAGCTCCTCGTCGATATCATATTTTTTGTGTTTTAAGATCTCGCTGTAATAAGCTGTATCGTAGCTTTTGATCTCTTCATATGTTATCTCTTTAAGTTCAAGAAGCTCATTTTTCGCCTGTTCTATGGATGAATCTATCAGTTTTTCTATAAACTCTATTACTTTGTCGGTAGAGGGTGCCATTTTCGAAGCTATGGAGTATTGACTGTAATTGTCAAAGCCCAAGAGTTTTGCCATCTTCTGTTTTAGTTCCAGCAGTTTATCAATTATCTGAGCATTTTGAGGAGCTCTTGTCGTATAGGCTTTATACAGTATCTCTCTAAGTGCTTGATTTTTTCCGTAGGTCATATAAGCGATATATGTCGGCATCTGAAGATTCAGTCTGTATCTTGTCACACCGTTATCGTCAAATTTCAGCTCTTCTATGTCGCTGGCGGGAACACCTTGCACATCTTTTTCATCGACGATGTGCTCAAATTCGTTTGTTGCATCCAGAAGATTTTGAGAAAACTTGTTTGAAAGATCGTTTATCTCCAGATGTATTTTTTGCAGTTTTTCTTTTATTTTCTCATCCAGATGTGCACCGTTTAGCTCGAAGTTTTGGATGTTTAGTTCCAATACCCTTTTTTGTTCGTCGTTAAGGCCCGCTTCATTTTTTGATATCTCTTTCATCGCCTTGTAGATATTGAGATTTTGACTGAGTTTTGTCGAGTATTCCGTGATAATAGGCAGTGACCTGGAGTACACTTCTTGTGTTTCTTTAGAGTTTTTTACCGAGTTTATATGCGATAAAAGAGTAAAAAACTGATCCAGTTTTTCGTCCATCATCTCAAACGGTTTTATGAAGTTTGCGAATGTTTTTTCTTTAATACAGAGCAGTTCATCTGTTTTTTTATTATTTTGTTCAATAATCGATGTCAAATCATCAATAAAAGTGCTTAAATTTATATCAAAATCTAAAAAAAGTTCTTTTTGCATAGAGATATCCCGATCCATTATAATTTTTAGCAGACATTGTATCTTAGTTAGGATAAACTCCTATTAAATTATATAAAAGAGATTTTCTAAAAGCCTTTTTAAAGCGACTTTCATATATAATTGCGTGATTTAATATAAGGGTATTCTATGGCCAATAAACGCGTATTAGTTAAGTTCTCTGGTGAAGCATTGGCTGGTGAAACCGGTCATGGTATCGATACCAAGATTTTGAAGTATATTGCAGGCGAGATCAAATCTTTGGTCGATGCAGACATAGAGGTCGGAATAGTTATCGGCGGAGGCAATATAATCCGCGGTGTCACCGCTGCGCAAGACGGTATTATCAAGCGTACGTCGGGTGATTATATGGGTATGCTTGCAACCGTCATCAACGGTGTCGCTATGCAAGAAGCGTGTGAATATACCGGTCTTCAAGTTCGTATGCAGACGGCAATCAAGATGGAACAGATCGCCGAGCCTTATATCAACCGCCGGGCCGTACGTCATCTGGAAAAGGGCAGGGTCGTTATTTTTGCTGCAGGAACGGGAAATCCGTTTTTCACGACGGATACGGCAGCGACGCTGCGCGCCGTGGAGATAGGAGCGGATATGATCATAAAAGCGACAAAAGTCGACGGTGTTTACGATAAGGACCCGAAAAAATATGATGATGCCGTTAAGCTTGACACATTGACTTACGATCAAGCATTGAGCGATCATATAAACGTTATGGACGATACGTCGATCGCGCTGGCAAAAGATAACAGACTTCCTATAGTCGTTTGCGATATGTTCAAAGCGGGTAATCTGCTGGATATCATAAACGGAAACATGAAAAACTGTTCTATAGTTAGATAAACTATTACTAAATAAATCAAATAAAAGGTTTTAAAATGAGAGTAGAAGAATTAACGGCAAAAGCATTGGAAGTAGCAAATATAGATAGATATACATTGGCAATAGCAGTTTCAAAACGCGCTGATGAACTTTTAAACGGAAGCCCGAGCAAGCTGAACATCGACCCTAAATCGATGAAGGCATCCGATCTGGCTTTAATGGAAATAGCTGAGGGCCTTGTCGTTGTAAAAGGCTTTGAGAAAAAATAATATAAAGTAGAATCTTGAGTCGATTTAATTTAGAAAAGATAAAACATCTTCATAGTGTCGACTCGGCGAAAGATTATCTTTTCAAACATATCGAACATTCCGAAAAGTTAAGAGAAGCTCTTGACTTTGCCTCTAAAGCTCATCATGAACAGTTTAGAAAAAGCGGTGAGCCTTATATAATCCATCCCATCTTAGTTGCTTCCATCGTCGCTTCAATCACTAATGACGAATCTATGACGATCGCCGCGCTTTTGCATGATATCGTCGAAGACACGGATGTAGCGGTAGAAGAGATAACGGAGCGTTTCGGTTATGATGTCGCCCATCTTGTCGAAGGATTGACAAAGATAGATATCATCCGCGACGCCGAGCTTATCCCCTCGTCTTCCGATGAAAAACTGATAGTTTCGGCACTTTCGTTTAGAAAGATGCTTGTCGCAAGTATCCACGACGTAAGAGTTCTTGTCGTCAAACTCTGCGACAGGCTGCATAATATGCTTACATTAGATGCGCTCGCACCCTATAAACAGCACAGAATAGCTGAAGAGACATTGGTCGTTTACGGACCGATAGCTCACAGGCTCGGTATCTCTTTTTTAAAGAACATGCTTGAAGACTTGAGCTTTGCGTATCTGTTCAAAGAGGAAAAACACTATATCGACAACTATCTCGATACCAATTACAGAGAGCTGGAAACAAAGCTCGACGAATTCAAGCAGTCCGTTTCAAAACTCTTGGTGCAAAACGGTTACTGCGAAGATGATTTCGAGATACTCAGCCGCGTAAAACATAAATATTCCATTTATCTGAAGATGCAGAGAAAAGGGATAACTATAGATGAAGTCCTAGATCTCTTGGCTATCAGGGTCTTGGTGAAAAATGAAATCGACTGCTACAAGATACTGGGTATCATTCATTTGCATTTCAGGCCTTTGGCGTCAAGGTTCAAGGATTACATCGCTATTGCAAAAGAGAACGGATACCAAACTATCCATACGTCGGTATTTTTTAATTATGTCATTTTTGAAGTCCAGATCCGCACCTTTGCTATGCATAAGACAGCAGAATACGGAGTTGCCGCTCATTGGAAATACAAAAACGGCGGTAACGAGATAAATCTCGACTGGTTGAAAAACCTTCAATATCAAAACGAATCGGTCGAAGATTTTTACGAGATGATAAAAAACGATCTCTACAGTGAAGATATAAGTGTCTTTTCGCCCAAAGGCGATGCGTACACTCTTCCAAGAGGTGCCGTTGCTTTGGATTTCGCATATGCAGTACACTCTAAAGTAGGCGACTGTGCCGCTTCATGTCTTGTAAACAAAGAGAGAGTTTCTCTTCTTTCGGAGCTGCAAAACGGAGATATCGTCAATATCATTACGGAAAAAGAACCGGTGAGCAGATGCAGCTGGCTTGATGCCGTAAAGACTTCCAGAGCAAAAACCTATATGAAGGCATTGTGCAACTCAAAGTTCAAACATATAGATTCTCTGGCAAGCGTGAGCATAGTCGCTACGATCATGGGGCTGAACAACTCCCGTGTCGAAGAGTGGTTTAGTGCCCACAACTGCGGTGAAGCAAGACTTAAAATACCAAACGATCTCAATCAGTTAAAAGAGACCATCGCAAAATATGTGGAAGAACTGAGTAAAAATAAGAGATTTTCAAACTTTTTAACAAGAAGAAGATTTAAGTTTAAAGAGCATGTATACCAAGGCGTAAAAGTCATAAGCAACAAATCGATAAACGGACTGATATTCGACTACTGCTGTCATCCGAAGATGAGTGATCCGATAGTCGGGATACTTCATGGATCCAAAGTTCATATCCATCATAAGATGTGTCAAAACGCACTGAACCAGATCAAAGAGTTTAATGCTATGGTCTTTGTAAAGTGGGAAGACAAGAAAGTCTACCATTACCATATCATTGTCAGTCTGCAAAACGGAAAAGGAGCGCTTGCAAACTTTTTGACATATCTTGCAAAGATCGATATAGATATCATGAGCATCGTTTTGGGCAAGGAAAAAGTGGATCATGTACATTACTGCGAGATCGATTTTCATTCAACGGAAGCAAACATTTATCAACTACAAGGTAAAATAGAAAAAAAAGTTAAAGTAATAAATCTGGTCAGAACAGATGATGTGTATAAAAAAGATTAAATAGTTAGGATAGAGATGATACAAGAGGCGTTAAGAGAGATAAGTCGCGGCAGTGCAGAAATAATAGATAACGAGCATATAGAAAAATTGGTAAAAAACTATTTTGAAAAGGGTGAAACCTACAGCGTAAAAGCAGGTTTTGACCCGACTGCTCCGGATCTTCATTTGGGGCACACGGTACTGCTGCAAAAATTGGCTACATTTCAAAAATATGGAGCGAAAATACAGTTCTTGATCGGCGATTTTACGGCACAGATCGGTGATCCGACCGGAAAAAGCGTCACAAGAAAGACTCTGAGTGCGGCAGAGATACAAGAAAACGCAAAAAGCTACAAAGATCAGGTATTTAAGATACTCGATCCGCAGAAAACACAAGTCGTATTTAACTCAGAATGGATAAACGCGCTCGGTGCTTCGGGAATGCTTTCTCTTACAACCACTTTTAACGTAGCCAGAATGCTTGAACGTGATGATTTTGATAAAAGATACAAAAGCGGAACTTCCATATCTATTAGTGAGTTCATCTATCCGCTTTTGCAGGGGTATGACAGTGTTCATCTAAAAAGCGATGTCGAGATAGGCGGAACCGATCAGAAGTTCAATCTTTTGATGGGACGCCATCTTCAGCGGGCGTATGAGATAGGAAAAGAGCAGTCGGTCTTGATGATGCCTATCTTAGAGGGACTAGACGGTGTTCAGAAAATGAGCAAGTCTTTAAACAATTATATCGGCGTAGCGGATGAACCAAACGATATGTTCGGTAAGGTGCTGAGTATCTCCGATGAGCTTATGTGGAGATATTACGAGCTTTTGAGCTCAAAGACTCTTGACGAGATAGAGGCGCTTAAAAAAGGTGTTTACGGAGGTTCGATCCACCCTAAAGCAGCCAAAGAGGATCTGGCACTGGAGATCATAGAAAGATTTCATTCAAAAGATGCCGCAGAGCAGGCAAAAGCTGAATTTGAAAGAGTACATGCAAATAACGAGATACCGACGGATATCGAAGAGTTCGAACTATCCGAATCACCGATCTGGATAGCCAAAGCCTTAGTCGAATGTAAATTGGAACCGTCAACTTCCCAAGCGCGTAGAGATATTAAGCAAGGTGCTGTTAAAATAGACCAAGATAAAGTCCAAGACGAGCAGTTACAGATACAAAGCGGCGAGTATGTCTTACAAGTTGGAAAAAGAAAATTCGCAAAAGCAAGGGTGAAGTGATGAGTTATAAATCTGTACAAATAGGAAAATATAAAATAAAGAGACCTATCATTCAAGGAGGCATGGGTGTCGGTGTAAGCTGGGATAAACTGGCGGGAACCGTGTCCAAAGAGGGAGGTCTTGGAGTTATAAGCGCAGTCGGTACGGGTTATTATGAAGATAAATCCTATGCAAAACGTCTTGTTTCGCAAAGACCCTTGGAGGCTGAAAATTTTTATTCAAAAGAGGGATTGACAGCGATCATCAAAAACGCCAGAAAGATATGCGGCAATAAACCTCTGGCAGCAAATATCCTCTATGCCATCAATGATTACGGACGTGTCGTAAAAGATGCATGCGAAGCCGGGATCGATATCATCATAACGGGTGCGGGACTTCCTACGAATATGCCCGAGTTTACCGAAGAATACCCCGATGTCGCATTGGTACCCATCGTTTCCTCTCCAAAAGCTCTTGCCATTATCTGCAAAAGATGGCAGAAAAGATACAACCGTCTTCCCGATGCCGTTGTACTGGAAGGTCCAAAAAGCGGAGGCCATCAGGGATTTACCTATGAACAGTGTGCAATGGAAGAGTTTCAATTGGAAAATCTTGTGGCACCGGTAGTGGAAGAAGCGAAAAAATGGGGCGACATTCCCGTTTTTGCAGCAGGCGGTATCTGGGATAAAAAAGATATCGACGAGATGATGGCACTAGGAGCTGCAGGCGTTCAGATGGGTACAAGATTCATCGGTACGCACGAATGTGACGCACATGAAAACTTTAAAGAAGTACTCTTAAACGCGAAAGAGGAAGATATACAGCTTATGTCTTCACCTGTCGGTTATCCTGCCCGCGGCGTAAAGACGAACCTCACATCTCTCGTAGAAAAAAGAGAAGGTCCCGTGATCAAGTGTATCTCAAACTGTGTCGCCCCGTGTCATCGCGGAGTCGAAGCAAAAGAGGTCGGGTTTTGTATAGCGGACAGACTCAGTGACGCATATAACGGAGATCTTGAGTTTGGACTCTTCTTTTCGGGAACGAACGGCTATCGTTTGAACGAACTTATCTCAGTAAAAGAGTTGATGGACAAATTGGTAAACGGTGAATAAAATTTGAATGTTTAGATTCTTCTCTTCCCTTTTTTTATTGGTATCTTTGCTCGGTGCATCGACAAATCAAGATATATTAAAAAGAGCCGAGGGGCTTGCCGGATCCGGTAAAACCAATGAACTTTTTAGAGCATATAACGATTACAAGAATCTCTATCTTCGTTCGATTATAAGCGGTGACTCGTCGTTGAAAATAAAATCGTTAAACGGCATAGTGGTTACAGGTAAAGAACTTCACATAGATGTTTCCCAATATTCGGACGAGCTGAAAAAAATAAACTCGCATAATACCTATAAAGTATCAAAAAGCGATACAAGAAGTAAAACAAAGACTGTTAAGCTCGAACCGCTCTCAAGAGTAAAATCCGTAAAATGGGACGGCAATGATCTTGTTCTAAGTTTCGATACCGTGCTTAAAAACGGTCAGATCAAATACTTTGTACTTCATGACAGTAAAAAAAACAGATACAGGTATGTATTTGATATAAGTTCCTCTTCGATCTCCAAAAGCAAAGTTCTTGTTAAAAAAGGCGTATCCAGGATCAAATTAAACCAATATAATCCAAAGACGTTAAGACTGGTATTTGAAAATAGAGAAAAGTTGAACCTGCATTTCACCGTAGATAAAAATGATCTGATCATCAGTTTGCTGATAACAGAGAAGCAGGTTTTCAATAAAAGCACTCTTAGAACCTTGCCGAAAAAATACAATACGCATACGAACAAGATAATAGTAGTGGATCCTGGTCATGGAGGAAAAGACTCCGGTGCTATCGGATATAGACACTATTATGAAAAAAATCTGGTTCTCTCTATCGCCAAAGAGCTTACACAGACTCTTAAAAAGCGCGGATATAAGGTTTATATGACAAGAGACAGAGATATTTTCATAAAACTAAAAGAACGTACGGCATACGCGAATAGAAAAGATGCCGATCTTTTTATATCCATTCATGCAAATGCCGTCTGCAGTTCAAAAGCTGAGAAAGCCTGCGGTATAGAGACATATTTTCTTTCACCTTCGAGAAGTGCAAGAGCGACATCGGTCGCGGAGCTGGAGAACTCCGCCGATCTTTCGGATATGAACGGTTACGGTAAAACGACGTTTTTGAAGTTTACGACAAATCTAAACCGAATTGCATCAAACAAACTGGCAATAGATCTGCAGCGGGGAATGCTCGGCAATTTAAGAAAGCATCACAAAGGCGTCATAGATGCAGGTGTGCGCGAAGGGCCGTTTTGGGTCTTAGTAGGTGCGCAGATGCCGGCTGTTCTGGTCGAGGTAGGATTTATTACAAACCCCGAAGAAGCAAAAAAACTTGTCAACAAAACATATGAAAAGCATTTGGCCGAGGGGATCGCCAACGGCGTCGAGAGTTATTTTATAAATAATTAGTCCTCTTTCTTATACTCCAAGTTTCCGGCTACGGCTTCTTTATCTGCTATGAGCTTTTGTATCTGCTCTTTTACTTTGGCGTATCTGTACTGCTCTTTAAAGCCTATGATACGTCCGCCCGAGGCATTGGGATGTCCGCCTCCGTCCACCCACTCTTTTGCGATTTCGGAGACGCTTACCTTGTTGTTTGCCCGAAAGCTCATCGTGCCTCTGTAACTTACGTCGACTATAAAGTCATAATCATCGAACTTTGTCAAAAAACCGTTTCCAACGATGGAAGTGTTGCCCACGCCGTAGCTTAGGAATCCTTTGTAGCCTTTGTAATATATCGTCATAATATTTGTTTTTTGACCCAGAAGGTTTACGATGTATGCAGTTGAAAGATTATCCAGCGTGTCGTCTTCATCTTCTTTAAAAAACTCTTTTTTCATCATATGTATAGCGTCGTCTAATGCGATATTCGCTTTTTCATTTTCTATAAATTCGACGGCTTTTTGTAAAAGCGAAAGTTTATAAAATCTGTCGTCATCTCCGAAAGTTACGCGGTTTAACTCTCTCGTTTCGGAAATAAGACGCATACAGACCTTTCCGAATTCAAAGTTAAATACTTCCTCCTGTTTCCAGAGATCGACGGCATTTACGATATCGACGAATTTTTCCATCCAAGATGTTTCGTTTAGTTCAAAATTCTCTTTTGCATAATCGTAAGTAATCTTTGTAGCGCATCTTGTGGTGTCGAGATAGTACCAGTCGAATTTGTTCGCACTGTCCTGTCCGCTTCCATGATGATCCAAGAGAAGGATCTTTATATCTCTGCCTTTGTCGCACAATTGGATCACTTCTCTATCCAGCCATTTTGCTTCATCCATCGTCAGATTGAGATCCGTTATAAGGATAAGGGCGCTTTTGTCGTTTGCTTTGATATCATCTAGTATCTCTTCGAGTCTGCTTTTCACTTCTGCACCGTAGTTGGCGTTATAGCTTTTCATATTATGCGGAGTGTAGCTCATGACAAGCTGGCAGCTGTAGCCGTCAAGATCCGTATGCGAGAGATGATATATATTTTGTATGTTCAATTTTTTTCCTTTTTTAGGTTTACGCGAAGTCTAGGCTATATCGATAGAACCCATTACTTCGAATTTTGCGTTTGAGTCTATCTCTGCGTGAGAAAGCGTTACGACATCAAGGCTGAATCTTTCAAAAATCTCGGCAACAGGACGGCGCAGCTGCGGATCGACTATGATGATGACAGGAGATATCCCTTTTTGCAGGACTTCGGTCGCTTTTTGACTCGTTGCTTGGATAAGGTTGTTTATTTCGCCGACATTGAGCATAAGATTTCTTATGCCGTCTTTTTCATTTGATTTTTCAAGCATCATCTGTTCGCTTGCAGTCGAGAATGTAAGCAGATGGATGATGCCGTTATCACCCGCGTACATTTGTGTGATCACCCGGGAGAGTTTTGCACGGACCTGTTCGGTAATGATATCGATGTTTTTAGTGTATTCACCGATGTCTGCGACGGTTTCTAAGATCGTCAGCATATCTTTAAGCGGTATCTTTTCATGTAAAAGTGATTTGAATACCCTTTGAATAAGCCCGATGCTTGCGACTTTAAGTACATCGTCGACGACAACGGGATAATCCTCTTTGATCTTGTTGATGAGAGACTGTACCTCTTGACGGGTGAGCAGGTCTTCGGCATAACGTTTGACAAGCTCGCTCATATGAGTGGAGATAACGGTCGCAGGATCTACGACGGTATAGCCGTTGATGATGGCATCCTCTTTTTGTCCCGGTGATATCCACAGGGCATCAAGACCGAATGCCGGTTCTTTTGTCGGCTCTCCGTCGATATCGCCCGTCGCCATTCCGCTGTCCATCGCCAAGAACTTATCGGGAACAATCGTTCCCTCTCCGATAGAGATACCTTTTAAAAGTATCTGGTACTGGTTTGGTTTGAGATGCAGATTATCGCGTATACGAACCTGAGGCATTAAAAAACCGAAGTCTGCAGCTATCTTACGGCGCATAGAGCGGATACGCTCTAAAAGATCACCGCCTTGTGCGGCATCGGCAAGACGGATAAGCTGATAGCCTAACGTGAGTTCAAGCATCTCTACTTTCAAGATATCTTCAAGTGCCGCTTCCTCCTCTTTTGCGATCTCTTCATTTGATTTTGCCGCCGTTTTCGTCTGAGCAGACGCGGCTGAGGTTTTCTCTTCGCTTTCCTCTTTCTCTTTGCTTGAAGGCGAAAGAGCGTTCAAGATGGTGAGTTCTCCCAAGTCATACTTGTAAAGAGCGTATCCAAGCCCCAAAAATACTAGACCGACAAAGCCCATAGATATTGTCGGAAGACCGGGAACGAGTGCAAACATGATCATGATCCCGCCGACGATGATCATATTCTTTGCACTTCCCATCATCTGTTTGATGGTACCTTCGGCAAAGTTGCTTCCGTCGCTTGATGAACGGGTGATCATAATACCCGTCGCAGTCGATACGATGAGTGCGGGGATCTGCCCGACAAGTCCGTCTCCGATGGTAAGTATGGTAAATGTCGAAGCACTGCTTGCGACCGTCATATCATGCTGAAACACTCCTATGAGAAATCCGCCGATGATATTTACAAGCGTGATGATGATACCCGCAACGGCATCTCCTTTTACGAACTTGCTCGAACCGTCCATGGCTCCGTAGAAGTTTGCGTCCTGAAGAATTTCCGCACGTCTTTCTTTTGCCTGTTCGTCATCTATGAGTCCGGCGTTTAAGTCGGCATCGACTGCCATCTGTTTACCGGGCATCGAGTCGAGGGTAAAACGTGCAGCGACCTCTGCAACCCTTCCCGCACCTTTGGTGATGACCATAAAGTTGATGATGACAAGGATGGTAAAGACGATGATCCCTATAACATAGTTTCCGCCCACGACGAACTGTCCGAAACTGGTGATGATATCACTCACCGCCTGAGGACCTTCGTTCCCGTGACTGAGAATCATCCTTGTTGTGGCGACGTTTAGAGAAAGCCTGAAAAGAGTGATGATAAGAATAATGGTCGGAAATGTCGTCAGATCGGTCGGTTTTGGTATGTAAAGAGATATGAGAAGTATTAAAACCGCGATCGCCATAGAGATGGTAAGCATCAGATCAAGTACACCGCTCGGAAGAGGAACGATGATGATGGCAATAATGGCGACGACAAAAAATACTACACTTAAATCGCGTTGACCGATTAAAAAATTAAGAGATTGGCTTATCTGTTTTCTAAAAGGTACTTTTTTTTCCAAATGTCACTCTTCTATAAGATCTTCGATGGTGAGCGTATCTAAGAAATCGTCGATTTTCCCCTGAAGTTTGTTTAAAAACGGCCATAATGAGCATACCTTGGCTTTATCCGCAGGGCAGGAGTTTATGGAAGGCGAACAATCAAAAACCGCCGGACTTTTTCCCTCTACGGCACACATGACCTCCAAGATGGTTATCTCCTTACTGTTTTTGATAAGTTCGAATCCGCCGTTTACTCCCTTAAATGACTGGAGGATATGATGTCTTGTGAGAGACTGCAGTATTTTTGATAAAAAACTTTTGGAGATGTCAAGCTCTTTTGACAAAGTATCCGAATCCATAGGACCGGAAGCTTTCGCCAAAACAACCAAAGATAAAAGAGCGTATTCGCTCGCGCGTGTCATTAACATAGATGATGGTTTCCTAAAATGTATAAATTATAGGTATTATATCTAAAAAAATATTTTACGGGGTCTAATTTATTTAAGCCGGGTATAGGAGATTGAAGAAATTTTAGATATAATTTCGCTTCGGCTTTTAAAAGCTAGATTATTATACCATTCAGGAGGCTATTATGGCTTTAGATTCGGCTAAAAAATTAGAAATTATTGCTAAGTACGGACGTAGTGAAAACGATACGGGTTCAAGCGAAGTTCAAATCGCACTTTTAAGTAACCGTATTGAAGAGTTGACTTCTCACCTTAAAGTGTTTAAAAAAGATCATGCATCTCGTTTAGGTCTGCTAAAACTTGTCGGTCAACGTCGTCGTTTGATGCGTTACTTCAAAGCTAAAAACAGAGAAGCTTACAATAAACTTGTTGCAGACCTCGGTATCCGCGACAACATATAAGTAACTACTTGTATAAAAATAGTCCGTTAACCGGACTATTTTAAAAATATCTCTTTCGCTTTTTTTAGATCTTCCTCGGTATCTATACCAAATCCCGTACTCGAAACTTTTACCATCGATATCTTCTTTTGATGATAGATCGCACGTAACTGCTCTAACTTTTCTATATCTTCTATCGGAGCATCGCTCAGATTGCAAAACTCATACAGACTCTTTTTCGTGAATCCGTAGATTCCGATATGCCCGAAATAGCTTGCATCTCCGCTTCTGTCATAGGGAATAGGCGATCTTGAAAAATAGATGGCGTTGTTTGCATCGTCAAGTATTACTTTTACAAGATTTGGATCCTGTGCAGCTTCTTTGTTAATAGCGTTATAACAGCTTCCCATGATGAAAGGTTCGTTTTTCTTTTTAAGCGTGTCAAGCCTGTCTATGAGTGCTTTGACTACGGCTGTTTCAATAAAAGGCTCATCTGCCTGTACGTTTATGATGATCTCATCATCTGCGATATCCAAAAGCTGTGCACATTCGTTAATACGGTCCGTTCCGCTTTTATGGGTGGTCGAGGTCATCATGGCTTTGATATCGTGATCTTTGCAGGTAGAGAGTATAAGCTCGTCATCGGTCGCAACGACTACGTCGTCTACAGACATTACTGCTTTTGCCGTGCGAACGACCATCGGCAGACCGCCGATATCTGCCAGAACTTTTTGAGGAAATCTCGTGGACGCCAAACGTGCCGGGATGATTATCATTTAACCGCCTTAGTGTATAATTACGGAAATTATATCAAAAAAGGGTGTTTTATGACACTTTATCAGCCCGAATCAGGGTATTGTTACAATAGCGATTCTTTATATCTGTATAAGTTTATAGACTCTTTTCATCCGCGCGGAAGGATGCTCGATGTAGGTGCCGGATGCGGAGTTGTAGGACTTTTAGTAGCAAGAGATAATCAAAAAGTCGAGCTCCATGCCGTTGAAAAGCAGGAGATATTTGTAAAATATGCCGAAAAAAACGCAAAAGCAAACGAAATAAATTATAATATACACCATATGGATTTTTTAGAGTATGAGGATGAAAAGGGGTTTGACTATATCATCTCAAACCCGCCTTTTTATCACGAGGGCGCATCAAAAAGTGAAGATGAGATGCTTTACCATGCGAGATACAACGTGAACCTCCCGTTAAAACAGTTTTTCGGCAGAGTAGCAAAGCTTTTAACACCGAAGGGGCATTTTATATTTTGTTACGATGCAAAACAGTTCGCAATTATCTGCGCTCTGCTCTCTGAAGCAAAATTAAGAGTAGTTGATGTACAATTCGTACATTCAAAGATAGACAGAAGTGCATCGCTGGTAATGCTGCATGTAAGAAAAAATTCTAAATCACTTTTAAATGTACTGCCGCCTTTCATAGCTTTTGACGGAGACAGATTTTCAAAAGCTTCGGAGTCAGTATATGAAAAAGCGGGGACAAACAGCATAAAATGTCAGATTTAATAAGAAAAGAGGGCTTCTCTTACGCTTTTGACCCTTCACAGTGTGAGACCTGCGAAGGGAGATGCTGTACCGGCGAGAGCGGCTATATCTATCTTACACAAGACGAGATAGTGAACATCGCAGCACTGCTGCGACTCGATACGCAGAGTTTTATCGAGAAATATCTTTATAAAAAAGGGTATAGATACTCCATAAAAGAGGTAGTGTACGAAGGTTCCAACGACTGTATATTTTTTGACAGAAAAATGAACGGATGCAGTATATATGAGGCCAGACCGACTCAATGCAGAACATTCCCTTTTTGGGATTATTTTAGACAGAGAGTAGATGAAGTAAAACAAGAGTGTCCAGGGATATCAGATGACTAAAGTTATATTTTTCATACTTGTTTCAGTGTTTTTTATCGGATGTCACAGCAGTGACGTCAAGCCGAACCAAAAAGCTTTTGAAGGCGAAGACAGATATACGGTATTTGCACTTGAAGCCGAGAGAATAGGGGATTATAACTCCTCGGCGTCTCTGTTTAATACGATATATGAAAAATCGGGGAAAAAAGAGTATCTCTACAGATCGCTTTTGGGACTGCTGGATTCGCATCAGTATAAAAAGCTTTTACAAAGATCCGTAAAATATCAAAAAAAATTTGCCGACGATGCGGTACTTAGAAGATACGAGATATTGGCACTGGTCGATCTTGACAGGCTCGAAGATGCGAAAAACAGAGCGCTTGAGTTGGTCACTAAAACAAAAGAACCCGATGACTATATCTTAGTCAGCAATATCTATGTAAAACAGAACCATTTTAAAACGGCGTTAAAATATCTTGAAAGTGCTTATAACGTTAACTATAACGAAAAAATACTCGACAAGATGGCGATCATCTTATATGTGAACCTTCAAAAAAAGAACGAAGCGCTTGCATATCTTGAGTCGCATATCAGGATACACGGCTGCTCAAAGCTCATCTGTCTCAGGCTGGCGGGATTTTACAGCAATGAGAACAATGTGGACGGGATGCTTGCCACATATCTGAGACTCTATGAACTCGACCCTTCCGATAAAATCGCTCAAAATATCATAAAGCTTTACGGGTACAAAAAAGAGTACTCAAAACTGATGATATTTTTAGAAGACTGCGGTTGTGACGACGATCTGCTGCTGCAGCTGTATTCCGAAGCGAAGCTTTACGCAAAGGCTTCCGTCTTGGCAAAAAAACTTTATATGCAGAACTATGATCCGCAGTATCTGGCACAAAGTGCCATCTATAGATATGAGAGTCTCGATAAAAAAGGCGATAAAAAAAGTATCGATGAAATACTCGAAGATCTAAAAACAGCCGTGCAGTCAGATCCTAGACCACAGTATCTCAACTATCTCGGTTACTTGATGATAGAGCATAACACGCATATAAAAGAGGGGATATCTTATGTTAAAGAGGCTCTAAAAATAGAGCCAAATTCAGCATACTATCTGGATTCCCTTGCTTGGGGGTATTATAAGCTTCACAAGTGTAAAACGGCAAAAAGAATCATAAATAAAGTCGTAAAAGAGATAGGTTTGAAAGAACCGGAAGTTAAAGAGCATTATGAAGCGATAAATCAGTGTATAAAGGAAAAAAAGCGTAGATGATTTTAGACGATATCATAAAAAGAACGAAAGAAGACCTAGAAAAAAGAGAGAAGGAGTTCAGTCTTGACTGGCTCGGGCGCTCTCTTGCTTTTAATGCAAGAGCACCCAGAGACGTGGTGCCGTATCTGAAATCAACAGAAGAAGACCCGTACAGGATCATAAGCGAAGTAAAAAAAGCAAGTCCTTCAAAAGGGGTTATACGCGAAGATTTCGACCCTTTGGCGATAGCACAGGCGTACGAAAGAGGGGGAGCGAGTGCTATTTCCGTTTTGACAGAACCGCACTTCTTTCAGGGAGATATCGAATATCTCGCCGGAATAAGACGCTATGTGGGTATCCCGTTGCTTCGTAAAGATTTTATCATCTCAAAGTATCAGATTTTAGAGGCTATGGTATTTGGAGCCGATTTCATTCTTTTGATCGCTGCCGCGCTTTCTAAAAAAGATCTCAAAGAGCTGCTAAACTATACCCGCCATCTCGGGATGGAAGCATTGGTAGAAGTCCATGACAAAACCGACCTTACAAAAGCCATCTATGCGGGTGCGGATATCATAGGAATAAACCACAGAAATCTGCAGACGTTCGAGATGAACATGAACCTCTCGTACGAGCTTATCCCGCTTATTCCAAACGGCAAGATCATAGTCGCAGAAAGCGGTATCTATGAGCACGGACAGCTTGAAGACTTAAGCAAGGCAGGTGTGGATGCGTTCTTGGTAGGTGAGTCTTTGATGCGTCAAGATGATGTGGAAGGTGCTCTTAAGAAGCTAAAATACGGGGAGTAAGTTCTTTACTCTCTTTTCTTATATGTAAGACTTCTCGCATACTTTTTTTTATCGCAAAAAAAGTATGCAAAAAAGCTTGTGTCACGAGTTGGATTTTTTAACGCCTTTTTTCGGTCGTTCCAGCTAAAAATCAAAAACTCGGTCGCACACTTCCTCAAACAGTTTGATTTTTTTCACGCTTGCTCTCGGTCAAAAAGACTAAAATCCAAAGTGACACAAAACAGCCGATACAATTGCCACGTCGGTGCAACATCTGCAGAGCCAAGAAATAGTAAAGTAATGACGTAAAGAAAATGCAACGTGTTTGAACGAAGTGAGTTTTGCATTTTTAGGAATGGATTTGCTCTTTCTTGGGAACTCGCCTATGGCGAGCTCGAAGCCGTTGCAGAGTTTTTGCTTACTT
Organism: Sulfurimonas sp. HSL-1716; assembly: GCF_039645975.1. Lineage (NCBI taxonomy): Bacteria > Pseudomonadati > Campylobacterota > Epsilonproteobacteria > Campylobacterales > Sulfurimonadaceae > Hydrocurvibacter > Hydrocurvibacter sulfurireducens. The sequence continues at coordinate 1,619,324 of NZ_CP147918.1, read as the reverse complement.
TTTGCGGACAAAAAGTATGGAGTAGTTGTTTACATGTAAAAATTTTTATTCATTTTGTTTTTTTAAATGAAAACGAATATAATATCTCTGATTATAAAAAAGGACATAGATGGAAATAAATACTCTTTTACCTATTTTTACTGCAATAGTAGGTTCGTATCTTACATATTTTTTTACAAGTCGTTCAAAACGTGAAGAAGCTATTTTAAAGTATAAAGAAGAAAAGTATGCAAATCTTTTAGTTTTATTACAAGGGTTTGTAGGCTTAACAGCAACAACTGAAACAAAACGTAAATTTTTTGAAGAACAATATCGTTCGTGGATTTATAGTTCAGATGAAGTTGTTTTAGCAGTCAATAAAATGATAAAGCTTGTCATTGATTCAAAAGGAAATAATCCAGATCTTGAAGAAGGAAGAAAAGCAATAGGTAATATTGTTCTATCAATGAGAAAAGATTTAAAAGGCAAAACAAATCTCACATACAAAGACTTTACATACATAGATGTTAGATAAGATTACATGTAAGAATTCTTACATGTAAAAAGAAGTTTTACGAAAGAATCGCTTTCGCACACTCATTGATGCGCTTTCCATCTGCTTTTCCTGCAAGTTCTTTACTTGCTGCTCCCATAACTTTTCCGATATCTTTCATAGATTCAGCACCGACTTTTGCAATTATCTCTTTAATTGCGGAGCTTAGTTCATCATCACTTAACTGCTTCGGAAGGTACGGTTCAAAACATGCTATTTCTGCGCTTTCTTTTTCTACTAGGTCGTCACGTCCTGCATCTTTGTACTGCGTGATAGAGTCGTTTCTTTGCTTTATCTGCTTTTGAATAATTTTGATGACGTCATCGTCTGTAAGCTCTTTTCTTTCATCTACTTCTATCTGCTTGAATGCACTGGAAAGGAGTCTTAAAGCGTCACGTTTTACTACGTTTTTTGCTTTCATCGCTTCTTTTATGTCTGTATTTATCTGATCTTTTAAGCTCATAAATATCCTTGGAACTTTTTTTGCTAGTATTATACCAAGAGCTTTTAAAGCTGCCCTTTATCCTATGCTAAAAGAAGAATTTTGATGATTAAAATAGTATTTTTCGGTTTGTATGTTATACTGTTATTTAGCGGTTGTACGGCTAACCTGACCGATCCGGAGATAAATTTCAAGCCTCCCAAATATGTTGAAGAGATGCCTCCAAAACAGGATCAAAAAGATTATGCTTCAGAGGGAAGTATATTCGGAAAAGGGGACAATCCTCTCTTTTCGGATCATAAAGCGATGCATGTCAACGACATCGTGACGATCGTGATCTCTGAGGCTACACAAAGCAGCAATACCGGTACCAAAGCACTTTCAAAAAGTGATACGAGCACCCTTGGAGGAGGCATTTTTGCGGCAAACGGAGGAAATCCCGCCGTATCGGCCTATGCAAACAAGCTAAACGGATTGACGAACATAGGCTTTACGGGTGCTACGACCTCCGCATATACCGGTTCGGGATCTTCGACCAAAGATGCTTCGTTCACGACGACCGTCTCGGCAAGAGTCATCAAGGTATTGGAAAACGGAAACTATTTTATCTCCGGAAAACGTGAGATCCTGATCGATGATCAAAAGCAGATCATACAAGTCAGCGGCGTGATAAGACCGTACGATATCAGCCAGAATAACCAGATAAGCTCTTCACAAATGAGCGATGCAAAGATATTATATAAATCTGAGGGAGATGTAGACCGTGCGACGAAACAGGGATGGGGAACAAAGATCATTCAAAGTATTTGGCCGTTTTAGCAGTATCGTTTTACTTAGCGCTTTAGTGCTGCATGCAGGTTCTTTTGAAGATTTCAAAAGAACGCAGACCGAGTCTTTTAAAAAATACAAAGATGAAAGAGACGCTGCGTTTAACAACTATCTAAAAGAGCAGTGGAAAGCATATAAAGAGTTTGCAGGACAGCCTCTTTATGAAAAACCAAAACCAAAAGTAGTTCCCAAAACTACCTATGTAGAACCGCCGAGTCTTGGGCCTAAGATCATCATCAAGATCAAAAAACCGATTGAAAAAGCCGAAGTACCTGCTATTCCGGTGCCGAAAAAAGAGATCACACAGAAACCTCAAGCAGTACAGCCTCCAAAAGCGGAAGAAAAGCCGCTTCCCGTGATCGTTGTTAAAAAAGCAGAGACTCCTAAAGCAGGAACTGCGTTTATGTTTTATGGCTCCATGCTGAGCTTTGATGTTCCCGATACGATCAAGAAGGCAAGATTCTCTCCGAAAACTCAAGAAGGGATCGCCGGATTTTTCGATGTTTTGGCTTCGAGTGATTATAAAGGACTGGTGCAGAGCATAAAAGAGGTGCAAAGCGACATGAAGCTCAATGACTGGGGTGTCTATCTTTTGGTAAACGATATCTCCTCCAAAGTATTTGCATCGCAGGACGAGGCGACTCTTCTTAGCTGGTTTATATTCAATAAACTCGGATATGCAGTGAGAGTGGGACTTGCAGATAAGCATGTAGTGATGCTGCATTATTCAAAAAAGATCATCTACTCTACGCCAAACTATACGTTAAACGATAAGAAGTATTATGCGCTCTCTTTTTATAACAAAAACGGAGTCGGGCGCCTGTTTACTTACAATCAAGATTATCCGGACGCGACAAAACCGATGGATCTGGGTGTAAAAGAGCTTCCAAACTTCGTAGATGACAAAAATGCAAAAACCCTGAAGTTTAAATATCAGGGAACGGAGTATAAGATAGATTTCGTCTATAACAAGAACATCATCGATTTTATGGCTTCGTACCCTCAGGCGGATTACGATACCTATTTCGACGCTCCGATAGAGAACCAAAGCTATGTTCAAATAGCAGCAGCACTCAAAAAATATCTGGACGGCAAGCGTGCAAGCGATGCTATGAACTTTGTCCTTTCTTTCGTGCAGCATGCGTTTATCTATCAGACCGATCCTGAACAGTTTGGAAGAGAGAAACCGATGTTTGCCGAGGAGACTTTGTATTATGATAAATCCGATTGTGAGGACAGGGCGGTTTTGTATGCGTATCTGATGAAAAAGCTCTTTAACGTCAATATCGTAGGGATCAAATATAAAGATCACATGGCAACCGCCGTACAGATACCGCTTAAAGGGGATTCTCTAAATATTCAAAACAAACGTTTCGTTATTGCCGATCCGACATACATCAACGCGACCATAGGACAAAGTATGCCGCAGTACAAAAGTGTCATACCCGAATCGTTTATAAGGGTAAAAGTCAACTAAGTGTAAAAAGCTCTGTTAAAACGCCCTTTAGTAATTATATGCCACTTTATATGTCGGGTCGTCGTCGGCTTCTATAAAGGTGCAGTGTCTTCCCGCTGCAATCAGCAGATTTTTGCAGTCACGGCTTAGATGACGAAGCATAAGCGTTTTTCCGGCATCTTCATATTTTTTCGTTATGACGTTTATCGCTTCAACGCCCGATGAGTCCATGACTCGGGCATTTTTGAACTCCAGTATCACTCTTTGGCTGTCATCGTCGACATCGAAAATATCCATAAATGAAGAGGATGAAGCAAAAAACAGCGGACCGTCGAGTTCGTAGATCTTTGTTCCATCGTCTGTAAAACTTACTTTTGCGTAGATGCGTGCATGTTTCCATGCAAATACGAGTGCAGAGATGATGACTCCGGCTATCACGGCGGTGGCTAGATCCGCAAAGATAGTGATAAGCGTCACGGAGACGACGATAAAAGCATCTTCGCGAGGCATATGTTTTAGGTGAGAGAAACTGCTCCACTCGAACGTTCCGATGCTTACCATAAACATGATCCCGACAAGTACTGCGATAGGGATGATATTGAGCGTGTCTGTAAGTGACGCGACGAGCACCATCAATCCGATCGCCGCCGTAACACTCGAAAGCCGTCCGAGACCGCCTGAAGTAAAATTGATGATGGACTGGCCGATCATCGCGCATCCCGGCATAGCGCCAAAGAGTCCGCAGGTAAGGTTTCCTGTTCCAAGGGCGATACACTCTTTGTTTCCGCTTCCTCTGGTATCGCTCATCTCATCAAGAACTGAAAGCGTCAGAAGCGATTCTATAAGACCGACCATCGCCACTATAAAGGCATATGGAAGAACCATCTTGAAAGCTTCAAAACTAAGAATAGTATCGGGAATATAAAATGAAGGAAGCTGTCCCTTAAAGGCGCTTAGATTTGCCATATCTCCTACAAGCATCGTATCTATATGCAGATAGTAGACGCCTACGGTAAGAGCGATGATCGCAACAAGCCCTGAGGGCACCGCTTTTGTGAACTTTGGTAAAAAATACATGATGAGCATCGTGACGGCAACAAGAAGATACATCGCATATCCCTGTCCATGAAAGAACTTGAACTGTGCCATAGCGATCACGATGGCAAGTCCGTTGACAAAGCCGTAGATCGCAGGCAGGGGAACCAAACGGATAAATTTACCCAGCTTCAAGACACCGGCAGCTATTTGGATAAGACCGGCAAGAATTGCAGCGAGCGTTATATACTGCAATACTCCAAAGGCAAGCTCGTTGCCGCTGAGGCCCTGTGAAACTAGCAAAGAACGGGCCTCGAGCGTAAGCCCTACAAGAACTACCGCGACCGAGCCTGTTGCTCCGCTTATCATACCCGGTTTTCCGCCGATAAGCGCGGTAACAAGACCGAGTATAAAAGCGGTGTAGAGACCGACTATTGGACTGACGTTGACTATGAATGAAAAAGCAATAGCTTCAGGAACGAGTGCGACGGCGACGACAAGTCCCGAGAGTATATCGTTTTTGATGTTGGAGGTGTCGTATTTTCTTATATCGAACAAATTTCTAGCCTTTAAAAATATAGAATAAAAAAAATTTCGGAATTATAGCTAAAGAGTCATAAAGGCTGGCTTGCCGCATAGAGGTTTGATTTTTGTGGAAGTATTGAAAAAGAATAGAGGCTTTTACCCAAAGAGTCCGGCTCTTCGGGATTTCAAGATTTTAGCGAGTTAAGCTGCTCTATCACCTTTTCCTGCTTGCTTTGCGCGTCTGCAAGGGCTTCACGGTTTTTGGCGAGTACGTCCTCGGGAGCGTTGGCAACGAATCTTTCGTTGTTTAACATACCGTTTAATTTCGCTATCTCTTTTTCAAGCTTCTCGCTCTGTTTTTCTAAACGCGAGATGATAGGAGAGAGGTCTATGGAAGCAGTCGGAATGAACACCTCGCATTTTTCGCCGATATCGCTTACCGCATCGGCTATTTTGCTATCGCAGAACTCTATCTCTTCGACTTTCGCGAGTTTTTCAATGTATGGTTTCATCATCTCTTTGTCTTTTTCGGTTGCACCGTCTATTTTCACATACGCTTTGGCGATCTTCTGGTTTGCCATATCCACGAGAACTTTTGCACGTCTGATAGATATGATGGCATCCATGATGATTTCAAATTTGGCTTCCTCTTTTTCGCGTTTTTTTGTTTTTGTAGGAAATTTTGAGATCATGATAGATTCGGTGTCTTCGAGCTCTTTGCCTGAAAGTTCCTGATAGAGATACTCTGTGATAAAAGGCATAAACGGATGCAGAAGTCTCATCGCTTCTTTGAATATCGCTCCAAGTTCGATTATGGAAGCTTTGTCTGCCTTAGAGAGTTCGATACCCCAGTCGCAGAATTCGTTCCATAAAAATCTGTACAGTACCGTAGCAGCATCGTTGAATCTGTATTCATCCAAATATGCACGAACCTCTTTTGTTGCCATGTTTAGGCGTGAGACCATATATTTTCCCAGATTCGTGTCCATACAAAAACCGTTGATATCCGGGAAGGTTTGGGCATTCATCTGCAGATATTTGGCCGCATTGTAGAGCTTGTTGGTAAAGTTACGGGTCTGCTCCAGTTTATCATTGCTCATACGGATGTCGCGCCCCTGCGCCGCACTGATAGCCAGAGTAAAGCGCAGGATGTCTGCACTATAGTCGTTGATGGTGTCAAGAGGATCAATCACGTTGCCTTTTGATTTGCTCATTTTATCGCCGTTCTCATCGCGGACAAGTGCATGTAGGTAGATATGCTCAAACGGCAGCTTATCCATAAACGTTTCACCCATCATCATCATTCTTGCGACCCAGAAGAAAAGGATGTCAAAGCCTGTGATAAGAAGAGAGTTCGGGTAGAACTCTTTTAAATCGTCAGTCTCAAACAGTCTGTCCATCTCGCTGTCGCCGTTACCCCATCCAAGAGTTGAGAAAGGCCAAAGCGCAGATGAGAACCATGTATCTAGGACGTCAGGGTCTTGTGCAAACTCTTTTGAAGCACATTTTGGACACTGCGTTGGATGTTCATCTATACTTGCCCACTCATGGTCGCAAGAAGAGCAGTAAAATACCGGTATCTGATGTCCCCACCAAAGCTGACGGGAGATACACCAGTCACGCAGTTCGCCCATCCAAGAGTTATAGCTGTTGATCCAGTGAGGAGGAAAAAATTTCGCAAGACCATCATTTGTCTTCTCGATAGATTTGTTAGCGATCTCACTTCTAATGAACCACTGTTTTGAGATGTACGGCTCGACCACGTTTTTACAGCGGTAACAGTGTCCCACTTGATGCGTATGCTCTTCGACCTTTGCCATAAACCCTTCTTCATCGAGACGTTTTACGATAGAGCTGCGTGCGGCAAGACGCTCCAAACCTTTGAATTCGCCGGCAAAATCGTTAAGTATTCCGTTTTCGTCAAATACCGTGATGAACTCCAAGTCGTGACGTTTTCCAACTTCGTAGTCGTTTGGATCATGTGCAGGGGTCACTTTTACCATACCCGTTCCAAATTCCATATCAACGTAGCTGTCCGCAATGATAGGGATCTCTCGCTCAGTTAAAGGCAGTTTGACTTTTTTTCCGATGAGGTGTTTGTACCTTTCATCTTCGGGATGTACCATGACAGCTGTATCTCCGAAGTATGTTTCAGGTCTCGTCGTTGCTACGGTGATCTCTCCGCTGCCGTCTGCAAACGGGTATTTCATATGGTAGAAGTTTCCCTGATGTTCTTCGTACTCCACTTCGATGTCGCTGAGCGCGCCGTCATGCGTACACCAGTTGACCATGTAGTTTCCGCGGATGATAAGCCCTTCGTTGTAGAGGTGGACAAACGCTTCACGAACCGATTTTTGCAGACCCGCATCCATTGTAAATCTCTCACGTTTCCAAGCAGGAGAAACTCCAAGTTTACGTAGCTGAGAAACCATAGTATTACCGCTGAACTCTTTCCACTTCCAAGCACGTTTTAAGAACTCTTCTCGTCCGAGTTCCTCTTTTGTTTTTCCTTCGGCCATGATCTGTTTTTCCACAACGTTTTGCGTAGCGATCCCCGCATGATCGGTTCCCGGCTGCCACAGGGTCTTATATCCGTCCATTCTTTTATATCTGGTGATAATATCTTGCAGCGTGAATGTAAGCGCATGACCGATGTGAAGACTTCCCGTGACGTTTGGAGGAGGCATCATGATTGCGAATTTTTTATCATCTTCTTGGATGGCTTTGTTTCCGTCTATCTCAAAATAGCCTCTGTTTTCCCAAAGTTTATAAAATCTATCTTCTATTTTGCCGGGTTCATAGCTGTTGGTGGACATAAAATTACCTTAAAATTGTGGATTAAAATTTCGCGATTATAACCAAAATGACGTGAAAATATCCTTACATACCGATAACGGCAATTTTGGAATAGCTTTTGCTTTTTAACAAAAATATAGAAATTACATAAGGAAGCGATATGACTTACGAAGTAAAAACAGAGATACTCGGCTTTGAGAATATCAGCAGTATGGAGTTTATAGAAGTAGATAATCTTTTTGCGACTATTAAAAGTAACGGAGAACCTATCTCTTTTACATTGGTGAATCCCTATCTTTTAAGAGAGTATTCGTTCGATCTGCCAAATTCGGCAAAAGTTCTGCTCGGGATCGATGAAACGTCAAATATTTTAGTCTATAACATCATGGTCGTCCAAAATCCTTTGAACGAGTCAAGAGTTAACTTTCTGGCACCGATCATTTTCAATAAAGACAAAGGTTTGATGGGTCAGATCACTCTTCGTGCTGCGGATTACCCGAACTTTGGATTCGCTGAAGAATTAAAAACTTTTATGATAGCGGCATAATTTTACAATAAAGCAAATCTGGTATAATCCGTTTTTTAAATAAGGATCGTACCTCTTGCCACTATCACGTTTAAACGAACAGCAGCTCTCAGCAGCAACGGCTTCATTCGGTCACAATCTTATCATAGCTTCAGCCGGAACGGGGAAGACCTCCACGATAGTCGGACGCATTGCGCATCTCCTAAACAGCGGCGTTAAACCAAACGAAATACTTCTGCTTACTTTCACAAACAAGGCCGCAGCGGAGATGATCGAGCGCGTCGCCCAATATTTCGGAGCCGAGATCGCGGCAAAGATCGATGCGGGAACCTTTCACGCGGTGAGTTACAGATGGCTCAAACGCGAAGATAAAAGAGTAGTCTTAAAACAGCAAAGAGAGCTGAAGACGCTCTTTAGAAGCGTACATGATAAAAGAAGCTTCATGCATATTTCCGCCGAAGTGACTCCTTACGGCGGCAACTATCTTTATGATCTGTACTCATTTTACCAAAATACGGAGATGAGTCTTGATTTTGAAGTATGGATAAAAGAAAATCAGAGCGAACATGAAACGTTTGCGATGATATATGCGGATATCGTCGATGAATTCGAAGCATTAAAAACGCAATACGGTTTTTTGAATTTTAACGATCTGCTTATAAAGATGCGAGATCTGTGTAAAAACAAGGCTCTGGGATATAAAGAGGTCTTAATAGACGAGTATCAAGACACGAACGCTCTTCAGGGAACGCTGATCGATGCCATGAGACCCGAATCACTCTTTTGTGTCGGAGATTACGATCAAAGCATATACGCTTTTAACGGAGCGGATATATCTATTATAGGGAGCTTTTCTAAAAAGTTCAGCGATGCGAATATCTTTACCCTGAACAAAAACTACCGTTCTACCATCCCCATCCTTTCTCTTGCAAACAAGGTGATCTCTTACAATGAACGTATCTATCCAAAAGCCCTGGAGTTTACAAGAACACAAGAGAATGCCCGTGCACCGAAGCTGATAGCTTATGACGAGCTGTTCGATCAGTACCATGACATAGCCTCGTCCATCAGGGATTCCATGACTCAAAGGGATGAGATAGCCGTTATCTTTAGAAACAACTCTTCGGCTGACGGTATCGAAGTAGCCTTAAAAGAGCTTGGTATAGCCTGCAGAAGAAAAGGCGGAACGAGCTTTTTTGATTCAAAAGAGATAAAAGTTCTGCTTGATCTTTATACGCTTCTCATCAATGAGTCGGACATGATGGCTTTTATCCATCTATTCGAGTATGCCAAAGGTGTCGGAACGTCGATGGCAAAAGAGATATATATAGCTTTGAAAACTCTTGGAAACGGTTCTATTTTTTACGGTCTTTATGCGCCTGACAGTTCGATATCAAACCCATTTGAGAAAAGAACACTGAACCATCAGCTGGGACTTTTCGATGATTTTTTGGAACTCGGTGCGATAGGACGTTTTGCCAAGCTCGGATTTGAAGAGAAGTTTTTAAAGAACGTTGTTTTAAAGCATCCGAAACTGACGAAGGACGGTGCGATTTTTCTGCATCTGTTTTATCAGCTTTTCCGTGATCTTAAAGGAATAAAGCAGCCTAAAACGATTGTCAGGAAGATGGCTTCATCAGAGCTGTATAAGCTGATAATCAATCAGCTTGCACAAAAAAGGGCACAGTTAAAAGACGGTTCGATAGACGAGCGTTTAGAACAGGAAGCAAAGTCAAGAATATCTAGAAAATCGATACTGCTTGAAGAACTCTCTAAACCGTATAAGGAGCATGAGCGGTTTTTAAACGCCATGATACTGGGTTCTCAGGATTTGACACAAGGTGAAGGCGTGCATCTGCTTAGTATTCATGCATCCAAAGGGCTGGAGTATCAGGAGGTCTATGTTATCGATTTGATGGACGGAAGATTTCCAAATAGAAAATTGATGTCCAGAGGCGGCAGCATAGAGGAGGAGAGAAGACTTTTTTATGTTGCGGTCACACGCGCAAAAGATATACTTTATCTAAGTTTTGCGAAATACGACAAGATAAAAAAGATAGATTTTGCAGCTTCACAGTTTTTGTATGAGGCCGGACTTATTGCGATGGATGAAAATTATAAGAAGCTGGTCAAAAAAAATAATAAAGATGAAGAGAAATAGATTTTTAAATGAGAAAATCTAGCATGTGAAGAAGATATTTTATCTTCTTCCATGGACGGCGTTGCCCATATCCCACATAGGCAGGAATATCCCCAGTGCCAATAATAAAACCATGGCTGCGATGATAAAGAGCATGACGGGCTCGATGGCTTCGGACAATCCGTCGATAATGGCATCAAATCTCATTTTATAGTAATCTGCGACTTTTTGCATCATCGAATCCAGCTGACCGCTCGATTCACCCGCGGACACCATTTGTACAATCATATTTTCAAACAGCTCGGTCTCTTTTAAACCCGTATTGAGCGTTCCGCCCTTTTCAACAGTGGCTCTGACAGTAGAAAGTTTCTCTTTTAAAGGAAGGTTGTCGATCATCGTAATGGAAGTCTCCAGAGCTTCTGCAATTGGGATACCTGCACGCACGAGCTCTGAAAAGACAAGGGTAAAACGGCTTAGGGTAGCAAATTTAATGATATTTTTTATGAGATACACTCGTAAAAGAAACTTATGAAAGCCGTACCGTATATTTCTATAGTTATTAATCAGATATTTAAAGATCATATAAATGATAAACAGTGCAGCCAAAAGATACGGACCGAAGTTGTTAAAGAGATATTCCAGTTTTAAAAGAATGATGGTCGGAAGCGGAAGCTGTGCTCCAAGCTCTTCGAAAATGGATTTGAACTGAGGCACGACGTAAGAGATAAGTATGGTAAAAGCGACAGCCATAGCGATCATAACATTTCTTGGGTATGCCATTGCTTTTTTGAATTTGATAATGTTTGAACGTATCTCTTCGAGCATGTCCGAAAGGGAGTACAGAGCTTCTGCGACATTCCCTGTTTTCTCACCGAGCTCGACCATAGCTAATGTAAGGTTACCGAGTTCGTATCTATAGTTTCCTACGGCATGGGAAAGACTGTGCCCAGAATTTATGTCGTCTGCAATAGATAAGAAGATGTCTCTTAAATTTTCGTCATTGGTCGAGCGAGCGATCTCTTTGATGGAGTCATGTATGGAAATACCGGCGTTTGTCATAACGGCCAGTTGTCTTGTCGATGCGATCAATGCATCCTGTTTTACTTTTTTTCTTTTTAGATTTTTTGTCAGGCTCGCTTTAAATTGTTTTAACTGCTCCTCTAATGGAGGTTTTGATTCAACAACTTTGATTATTATCCCTGAAAACTTGATCTTTGCAAGATAATGAGCTTCTTTTTTACTCTCAGCATAAAACCCGTGTTCCTCTTTCTTTCCTTTTGAAAGAACAGTTGCAGTAAAATAATTCATACTTTTGCCACCCTTAATATCTCTTCAAATGTCGTTACGCCGTTTATCGCTTTTTGCATGCCGTTTTCAAACATACCGATAAAACCCTCTTCGATCGCTTGTTTATGCAGATCCTCTTTCGATGAATTTTTCGCGATCATACTAGATAGTTTTTCAGATATCGGCAGAACCTCACATATCATCTCACGCCCCATATAACCCGTTCCGTTACACTCGTTACATCCTTCGCCTTTATAAAAGATCGTATCTTTAGGGATCATATATCTATATGTCTCTAAAGAAGATTCCGGCAGATGGTCTGGAGCCTTGCAGTTAGGACAGATCTTTCTTACAAGTCTTTGTGCCTGAACCGTGACCAAAGCACCGCTTATAAGATAAGGTTCGATTCCCATATCGATCATACGCGGGATCGCGCTGATTGAGTCGTTCGTATGTAGCGTAGAGATCACCAGGTGACCCGTCAATGCTGCTTTGATAGCGATCTCAAGTGTTTCCTGGTCACGGATCTCCCCGATCATTATCTTATCGGGGTCTTGACGGAGTATAGATCTTAATGCGTCGGCAAAACTGAGACCGACACTGGCATTTACCTGAACCTGCTGAATTAGGTTCATCCTGTACTCTACGGGATCTTCAACCGTGATCACCTTGTCTTCCACGTTTCTCAGTTCGTTCAACGCACCGTAAAGCGTAGTTGTCTTTCCTGAACCGGTAGGTCCGGTGACCAGGATTATCCCAAAAGGAGAGCCCAGACCTTTTAGCAGCTTGTTATAGCTTGCGGTATCCATTCCGGCGTCTTCGAGTTTTACCAGCGCTTTGGTTTTATCCAAGATACGCATAACTATGGATTCTCCGTAAAGTATAGGCAATGTCGATATACGAAAATCGAACTCTCTATCGCTCAGTGTTGCCGAAAAACGGCCGTCCTGAGGTTTTCTTTTTTCCGCAATATCAAGATTTGCCAAAAGCTTTAGTCTTGATGCAAGGGGCGGATATATATCTTTGTCAAAGATGAATATCTCGCTTAACTTGCCGTCGATACGCGAACGTATGACACAGTTCTTTTCCGTCGGTTCGACATGGATATCGCTGGCTCTGCTTTTTATACACGCATTTAGTATTACATCAATAAGCTGAAGAATGGATGAAGCTTCCTGCTGTTCTTCTATGCTTCCGATGGAGTTAAGTTCCGTTCGGATATTGGTGACAAGCTCTTTTACACTGTCTTTAAGGGCGATCTTAAACAGGTACTCTTGTATCTGTTTGTTTGTGGCGATCGCTACTTTGACCGGCTTTCTTGGAAATATCCTCTGGATAGCTTCCTGTGCCTCGATATTAAACGGATCCGCAAAGACGACGATCAGATTCAGATCGTCTTGGGATATCGGAAGAAGATTATATTTTTTTAACTGGTTCAACGGAACGCGCTCTGCCAGTTTATAGTCCATATCTATCGAATCAAGGTCGACAAAATTCAGGTGCATCGCTTCAGCAAGAGATTGAAGAACATCGGACTCTTTAATAAATTGATAGTTTTTTAAGATGCTGATGGCGTATTTGCCGCTTTTTATCTGTTCGACTATAAACCGCTTCACGAAATTCGCCGAAACGGCACCGACTTTTATAAGTGTATATAATACGGTGTCTTCATGGACGCCATGTGAGACCAATCTGTCGATTTGACGTTGGGTAATATGATTATGTGTCAATAAATCTAAAGTGATTCTATCCATACTTTACCCTTGTTTATCTATATATATGTTTTTTTACCAATGTCGAATCATATAACTCTTCGATAACCATATTGCTTGAATCCGCATTGCCGGACAAATACAGTTTATAAGTTATTTTAGCATTATTTGGATCAATAAATACATAGAGCGGAATCTTTTTATGTATTTGCAGGTTTGAGTAGAGGTCAAATACTTTAGATAAGATGTTATCCGTTGTGGGAAGTTTTAACGATTTTATGTTGTAATTGTCCTTTAAAGAGTGCTCCAATAATTTTTTCTGCATCAATATGATCGACAAGTAAGCGGCGTTGGAACGGGCTTCTTTTGAGTTTTTTAAGATCGTTATGGGAACGCTTAATCTATCTATATAGTCTGCATTAAGACAGGAAAAAGCATAGATAGACACGAAATTTTCATCATCTCTGTGTTTACTGAAATGCAGTAATCCAAGCTTGCAGGCTTTATCATACTGTTTTAACTGGTATAAACTGTAAATATCCTGTTTTGCGTCGGAAAAAAGGAGGGTAAAGAGGGATATGAGCAGAAGAAGCGATCTCATTGAAAACGTCCTGTCTGTATCTCATCGAGCAATGTTATGGCAGTTTGAGAATTTGAATTTTTGATGTAGGATTTAAGCGTGTTCACGGCCATATCTTTTTGTCCGAGTTTTACTAACGATTTTGCAAAAATGATCCAGCTCATATCTATCTTATTATCGATCTGATTCGTTACAAGAGCATAATTATAGGATAGATCGTATTTTTTCATAGCATAATATTTTTTAGCCAGAAAAAGGCTTAATACGGGATTATTGGTCTTTTTGAATCTTTGAATCACGTCTTGCAGGTTTTTATCGACACTGTGCATTTTGATAGTGATCTCGCTCTTTTTTTCCTCTTTTACGGGATCCGGTTTCTTTTTAACTACTTTTGGCTTGGGATGTACACTGCTTTTTACTTTCGCGGCGGTTTTTTGAGGTGCTCTTTTCTTTACGGATTTTTTATTATTGCTTTTATCATCGTAATATGTGACCATGGAGTCTTCCATCTTATTGACAAAATTAAGAGACGGTTTGAGTACTAGCTTATCCTCTTCTTTTATATCGGCAGAGGTGTTAAGATCTTTTTTAACGGCTTGCACAACAGGCGGCACAGATATATTGACATCGGTGCGGGTCTTATTGTCCTCTTTTGCCGCTGCTGCTAGCTTTTTAGGTTCGGCCACTTTTTCGATCGGTTTTTTAGCAGGATAAAATATTATGACAAGCGGGACGGATACGATCACAAAAGCAAAGAGAAGAATATAGGGTAAAAAAGCTTTTAACTTATATTTTATCCATTTTTTTTCAAGTTCCGGCACATTAAGCATTGACAAGTCCTGTGGAGATAGCAGCCATCTCTATGATCTTATTGGATACGAAACTTCTATTTAGTTTATATGGCTGGTTATTGTCGTACCATTCGTATATTTCAAATAGCGAGTGTACCAGTTTGTTGGTATCTCTGTAATTGCCGCGGGTGATCTTATGTATCTTTTCTGCAGCTTTGTCATGAAACATATTTGCAATATCGAAGCAGTTAGCTTTCATAAGTTTTTTTTGTATGTATATTTTAAGTTCGCCACTTGTGGCATTGCTCAGTTCTATACTTTCCCAGATTCTTGTTTGAAAATGTTCTTTGGCGATAATATCCTCTTGTTCGGTCTTGTGAAGCACTATTACAAATTTTACGATTCTCGAATCGGACAGCAGTCTTATCTTCTCCATCAACTCCGGCGGGTAGAGTTGTGCTTCGTCAAGCAGGATAAGAGGAACATGTTTTGACTCATAGTTTTTAGCGATTTTTAAGAACTGTGTCAAGTTCAGTTCCCCGTTATATTTCACTTCAAAAAGATCGGCTGCCAGAGATTTGAAAAACTCGCTTTCATCTATAAGCGGAGTGCTGTACAGATGGATCTTCTGATGTTTGGAAAGATCGCTAAAAAGCTTGGTGAGGAGCATACTCTTTCCTGTACCCGGTTTTCCGTAGAGAAGTATCATCTTCAATGGTTTTTGTACAGTCTCTTTAAGTGATTGATATATACTTGAACTGCGGTCTATATGAACGTAGTTCTTCGCATCGACCGTATCAAGAAAAACCATTTTAGGTTTTTCATAAATACTATTATTTGTCATCCTGTTTTTCAGCTTTCTTTGTTGACTTGTTTTCTGTTGTGCCTTTTTCTAACTCTTCTGCCGTCAGGTTGTGGTTAAGCAGATTATTGCTGATGCCTTCATATCCAAGATCGGAAAGTGAAAGGTTTGATTTTGCTTTTCGAATGATATGAGGTTCGATGACTATTACGAGCTCCTCAATTTGCTTAGTGTTTTCTTCGCGTCTGAAAAGATAGCTAAGGCCTGGGATACTTCCAAGTATCGGTACATGGTTACCGCCTTTTGAAGTGCTCGTATGAATCAGACCTCCTAAGATTATCCTGTTGCCGTCTTTAACGGTTACGACAGAAGAAAGCTGTCTTCTGTTAAGATCGGGCGGTGTAGTTCTGTTCGCAGATGACGTATTGGACATATCAGTTGTCGTTTCCGATAGAGACGGGTTTATTTTCAATGTGATCATATCGTTATCGGATATTTCAGGTGTGATATCCAAAAGAATTCCTGCAAATACGGAGCTTATCTCTTCGTTTTGCGTAGTAGCAGCCACTCCGCCGCCTGTTCCCTGCTGGTTAGTCGATTGCTGTATTTTATAAAAATATTCCGTTCCCGCAGTTACGAGTGCGGGCTGATTATTTAGAGTCAATACTTTAGGATTTGAGATCGAGCTTACGTTTCCTTGTGTTTTTAAGAATTTGACGACTTGATCCAGATCGATGCTTGCTCCGGTTGCTTTGATATAGTCATCACCTGACGCATGATCGGTGTTGTACGAGGCATCGACTTTTATATTTTGCAGTTTATACAGCTGGCTCCAGTCGATACCGGTCGTTTTGCTTTTACTCATAGAAACGGTTAAGAGCTGAACGTCGATAAGAACCTGCAGTTTGACCTTGTCTTGCAGCTTTTTCAAATATTTGTCAAGTCTGTTGATCTGTTCTTGCGTAGCCGTAACGGTGATAAGTCCGGCATTTTTGTTTATGATTGGAGCTTCGGCTTTATATTTATCTTCAGGTCTGTTAAGCACATGTTCGAGCTCTTTATCCAGCTGTGCCCAGAACACTACTTCATCAGTAGATTCTATCGATATTCCCGAGTTTGCCGTAGAAGGATTGGTTGTTGTTACAGTAGAAGATGCCGTTGCCGTCGATGAACTTGTTGTACCAGATGCCGCTGTATCAAGGCTGCTGGCCCCTCCGGAAGATGAGAGGGTGACGTCGGTGCTGCCTTTTCCTTTTCTTTGGGAAAGAATATAGTCTATGTTGAACACTCTTGTATTTAAATACGAGATCTTAAGTATATTGTTCTCAAAAGAGTAGGTTAAGTTGTTTTGTTTGAGTATCAGGTCCAATACCTCGTTGATAGTAAGATTCTTTATATGAGTTTTATTTAACGGAGTTCTCAGTATTTTTTCCGCCTGTGAATCGGAAACGACGACGGTAAATTCACATTCATCACTAAGCTGGTCGATAAAGTCCGTGATTCTGGTACCTTTTACCGAGCTGATATTAAACAGCTCATACGTACAATCCGCCGATACAGAAGTAGATAATAACATTAATGCTGCTACTGTACTTACAACCGATGTTTTTAATATGTTTTTGTATTGTGTTTTCATATTATTTTCCTACTTTGTATTGATTTTTATATTTTTATTATCTTTTTTTATCGATAATATTTTTACTTTCTTGTTTTTTACAAGAGACACTTTTACTTTATCGATAGAAGTCACTTTGTAGCCTCGTACTTTATCGTTTATACCGTACCATCTGCCGTTGATGAACGCTTTTGAATTTATTATCAAAGTGACTCTTAGAGGCCATATTCGACGTTTTTTGAAGACTCTTGTGCCCGAGGCCGTTTTAGATTGGGCATTTTCTGCTTTCTCTTTTTTGACGACAAAGATAAAAGGCTGGTTGATCGTATCTATAAAGGCATTGGTCGTTCCTTTTCTTGCCGGTATGATAGCTCTTATCTGTTCATCGACCCAGGACAGCTCTTTGCTTTTTACGGTCCCTTGAGGCGCTTTTTCTATAGGGACGGCACCTTGGGCGAAAACAACGGATGACATAAGCAATACGCTTAGAATTAAGATTATATTCTTCATATCAATTGATCCCCCATACCGAGATATTAAGATCGCTATACAGCTTGTCTTCGGCTTTCATAGAGAGGTTGTGCAGATCAACGACCAAAAAGCTCTGCTCGATAGAGTTTATAAACTTGAGCGTATTTTTATACGTTCCGTCCACTCTTACGTTGATATCAAGGACATGTCCGAAGGTCGTGCTGTTCGTTGCATATTTATTATTGAAATTAAGTATTTTTACATTGTATTTTTTAGCATTTTCGGAAATCGAATCGATATATTCTCCCCATGTCTGCTCATCATAGAACAAAGAAGAGATCCTTTCGATCTGATATTTTATATATTCATTATAATCTTTGTACATCATGTATTGATTTTTTAACGTTTTGATCTCTTTATCCAGCTGAGCGACCGTAAGTTCGGTGTTTATCCTCAGGTACTCATTGTCGACATTTAGTTTCTGCTGGAGTCTTTCGACTTTTGCGTGTTCCTGGTCGAAAAGCGCTTTGGATGAATCAAACAAAGTCAGATATGACAGTGCGATTATAGAGACGACTATCAATATATACAGCATATACAGATCTTTTTTAGACTTTTGGTTGAGTACGTTATCTATCTTGTAAAGGTAGTCTTCAATATTTGTTTTCATAGCAGTGTTACCTTCAGTTCACTAATATACTGTTTCTCTTTTTCATTATAATCTATACTTTCTAAAGAGAATTTGTATTTGTTAGTTTTTGATTTCGTTAGATACTCCAGCAGTTCGGTGATCTTTTTGTCAGTCGTCGACATCAAAGTAAATACGAACGCTTTTTTCCCCTCTTTTTCATCATATGAGATGTTTGTGAGCATGATCGAGTATCTGTTGAGGTCTTTTGTCAATTCTGCCAAATGTTTAGATTTCATAGGGTAGTTGACTTTGACATCACGGATCTTCATTAGCGTGTTCTTTTTGTTGTTATACTCGTCTTCCTCTGCGTCTTTTAGTTTTTGGGCTTCTACTTTGTGTGCTTTTTTCAGCTTTATCGTAGCCTCTCGCGTAACCCTTGTATTATGTACTTCGGTATATTTTGTGTCCAAAATGGCGTATCTCAGACTTTCCGCATAAGCGAGTGACCAGTTCACAATAGGATATATAAGTCCTATCACCAAAGCAGCAGAGGTTAATAGGATCAGTTTTCCGCTTTCTCTTTTTATAAAAGGAGGAGGTCTGTTAAAGACGGTAAAATTACATTCATATCTCTGCTCGCCGGGCATCGTGGTATAAAGCTGCATAAGAGCATGAAGCTGGTTGATATGACCGGTATCGGAAGTATATCCATAGTCAAAATCGAAAGTGCTCGCCTTCACGGCAAGATATGTTTGAGCGTATTCGTCGAGTCCTGCGATACCGGTAAGTTCGCTTCCGATATAAATATGATCGATCTTTTCTATCTCAAACGCTCTTTTCGCATAAGTCAATACATCGCTGATATGTAAAAAGACTTCGGCAAAAAGTTTGATCAGATGTTTTTGGTACTCTTTGTTCGCTGTCGCCAATCCTTCGTTTGACAAGATCTGAAGGAATATATCAAGAGGAAGCTGTTCTCCGAGAAGTTCGCAAAATCTCTCGTAGATCTCTTTTAACGAATATTTCAGGGATTTTGTATAGACGAACTCATTTTCATTATATATGGTTAAAAAGGTGTCGTTTTCTTGAAAATATATAAAGCAGTGGACTCCCGCATCGTCAATGATCTCTTTCGTATAGAGCGTTTTTAACAATAGTGGAGCGGGGATGATCTGATCGATATACTTTATGTCTTCTACGACGTTTTTGAAATCTTCGTCCAGGGTAAGAGGATCGACGACGAATACGTGGAAGAACCTATTGCTCTCATCCACATTGTTGTATGCTTCGATATAGTTCGTTTTATACGAAATGGCCATATCAAGAGCCAGTTCTTCGTATACTTTGTTTTCTATGACATCGGGCAGGTCGTCTTCTGGTATATTTTTACTTACGCTTATCAGTGCGCTGATAAAACTTTTTGTTCCAAGATAGGATATGGCATACTGACTTTTAGAATATCCTGGATCCGATTCTTGACTTAGGTGACTAGATACACTTTTATAATATTCTCTTTTATATGGATCAACAGATATGACGCTTGTAAAACTCTGCTGCTTTTCTTGATTCATTTTGACACCTACCTAAAATTAACGAGGATCATTCCGCAGAACGAACTCTTATCATAAAATTCGATACGAAATCTTTTTTTATGATTATCTATCGAGTAATTTTTATCCAAAGATTTATAGTTGATCGTCAAACCGCTTTCGTTTTTATGAGTTTTGTCGGTAAATCCGATGACGTTTACCCTTAGGTTATTAGAATTCACTACTTTAAAATCGTCATTAACGAAAAACTCTGAAGCGAATTTGAACTGTTTAACTTTTCCATCTACTTCTATAGAAACATTATTGTCCGACTTTTTACAAAGAGAGAAGTTTTCTCTGTGTAAGGTCGTTATCTTCTTGTTTCCGACATATAAATCAAAAGAGCCATTTTGTGTTTTTACACTCCCTATTGAACTAGAAAACACAAAATCGTTATTTCTCCATTGTAGCGGAATAAAACTTAAAGATTTTTTTATATCTCGCAAATCTAATAAAATATTACCATTTATAATAATACTTCCATAATCGTTTATTATGTTCGTTATATCTTTTGAATCAAGTTTAAAATCTCTTTCGAATTTGATGTTCATAATGGTCATAAATTCTTCTATGGCGTTTAATTGATAATAAACTTTTTGTGAAAGACTTGAAAGGTTTTTACTCGTTTCTATCGCGAATGCAGGCTTGTTGTGTGTTACGGCAAAATAGGTAAGAGAGTGTCTCATCTCTTCGTCGTCAAATTTGGTATTGGTGTTTTTGACGTTGAATATATGATGGTTTTCAATAAGGCTTTTGTTGATGTTCTCTTTCACTTTTGTCGCGATTTTATCCATATTGTTATATGTCGCGCTGTTTTTTAAGTTACACTGATCGATGACGCAGGTCTGTCCCCATGCCTTAGGATTGAAAATAGTTCCTAAATTCTTGTTCCTGTAAAATCCGTGTCCGTCGTGAAGATTGATGATAAGCGTTACGTTTTTGTCGAGGATGATCTTTTTGATATCGGAAACTATGTCGAAGTCGGGGTCATTTTTGGTGATCGTTGAGAATTTGCGGTTCATATCACCGAAGACGCCTCTTTTGTCGGCTTGAATGCTTCTTGCGTTTAAGTTTGGAACGATCCACAGATTACCGGATTTTATCTTATAGTGCGAAGCAAGTATTTCCGCGGAAAAGTATCCGCCGGGCTCGTTACCGTGTATACCTCCTATGACCAGCAGCGTATTGTTGTTATCGGTTCCGTGTTTTTTGATAAAGTTGAAATCATAGGCCTGTGCAGATACGAAGATCATGCATATTGCAAGAAAAAAGCGCAGCATCTTATCTTTCTGTTAGTATTTTAAATGCGGTGTCGCTTAACTGCACGATCAGTTTTTTATTACCTGAAAACGAAAAACTGTCCGATCTGTAAGTCTCATTAAAACTGATCTCATAGATGTTTTTTTCATAGTTTGGATAAGGGATCACCGATATATTGGTAAATACGATGCTCTTTTTTTCATTTTTATTGAATATTCTGGTCTTATATTTCTTGAAATCATTGATCTGCATTCCGTCGAAGCGTTTAAAAGATTCGTCATAAAAACTCAAATAGGTTTTTAGATCGTTGTATATCCAAGAATATCTCCATTTATAAAGGTTTGCAAGGATGACGGAGAGATCATCTTTTGAAGGATACGTTTTGATGTTCGTATCGTTTATGATAAGCAGAGTCTTGTCATAGTTTATTTTTCTATCCAGACAAACGATATCGTCGTTGCCTATGGCGATACATCCTTTTGTGAACTCGTCTCTCTCTTTATTTATAGGCAGACCATGGATCCAGATACCGTGGCCGTCTTTATTGTTGTATCTGTCGTAAAGGTTCGGGTATGAGGTCACAAGTGCCAAAGGACCGTAAAAGGAATCGATCTTATCGATCTTTTTCACAATGGTATAGATCCCCACGGGTGTTCTTAGATCTCCCTCTTTCATTTTGTCGCCGCTGTATTTTCCCGTGAACGCACTGTAGTTGTTTATCTCATGAAAAGTGTTGTTTTTGTCCATTACATGCAGTTCAAGCGAAGATTCCTTTTTATTACAGGTAAGGATGTCCATATCTGCTTCGAAATATCCGTATTTTGTGTCGGCGTGACTCAACACTTTGTCCCAATAAGATTTTTCCGACAGTTCTTGATCGAGCCTTTGTTCGATGCCGTCTATCCCGTTTAGCCTATATTGTGTCAGTATGTCTTGTGCAAAAGCAAAGTTTACAAATACCAGAACTAATAATACCTTTATCATTTATAACCGATCTCCTCTAAAAATTTTTTATCGTTTGTCCAGCCTTTTTTAACGGAAACAAAAAGGTCCAAAAACACTTTTTTACCAGAAAGCTGTTCAATTTTAAGTCGTGCACTTTTTCCGATTCTTTTGATCGTAGAGCCGCCGCTTCCGAGAATGATCCCTTTTTGGCTCTCTTTTTCAAGTATGATTGTCGCCCGTATATGATCTATATCTCTTTTTTCATCTATTTTATCGATGATAACGTCCGATTCGTAGGGAACCTCGTCGCTGACGTTGTCAAAGATAGCTTCTCTTATGAACTCTCTGTAAATATCTCTTAGCATCTGTGTCGTAATATCTTCAGGGTCATACAGATACGGAGATTCATCGAGGTACTTTACTATCGTGTCCAGCAGATCTTTATGCCCGACTTTTTTTGAGATACTCACAGGTATCAAAGCTTCGAACCGGTCTGAATACTGGTTATAAGAGTTTATACGTTTGAAAAGTTTCTCCTGCGAGACCTGATCTATCTTGCTGAGGACCACGATATGTTTTTTCTTACCGCCGTTGATCTTTAAGAATTTTTCATAATGCTCGAGTGAATCGGTGACGGGTGAAAGATATACGATGAGATCGCAGTCGCCGATCGCTTTTAACGCTTCTTCGAGCATGAACTGGTTGAGTATCTTCTCTTTTTCATGCAGTCCCGGAGTATCGACGAAGATGATCTGGGCATCGCCGTGCATAACGATTGCATTGGAGCGTTTTCTTGTCGCATTGGCTTTTTGGGAGACCATCGCGATCTTTTCTCCGAGAATCGAATTCATCAGTGTGCTCTTGCCTGCGTTTGGACGTCCTACCAGTGCTACAAAACCGCATTTGCTCATATTTTGCCTTATAGTATATATCTTGAAAGATCTTGGTTCTCGACGACAAGGTCAAGTTTTTCGTGAACGAGTTCCGGCGTAACGATATATTTTTGACCGCTGAACTCATCGGCATTGAAGCTTACGTCTTCTAAAACTTTTTCAAGTACGGTATGCAGACGTCTTGCCCCTATATCTTCGGTTATCTCGTTCGCTCTGTGCGAGACTTTTGCGATCGCACGGATCGATTCTTCGCTAAACTCCAGTTCGACGCCTTCCACATCCAGCAGAGATTTGTATTGACGAAGCAGAGAGTTCTTTGTCTGAACAAGTATTTTGTAAAGCGATTCTTCATCTAAAGATTCAAGTTCGACACGTAAAGGAAAACGTCCTTGAAGCTCCGGAATAAGATCGCTGGGCTTGCATAGATGAAAGGCTCCCGCAGCAATAAATAAAATATGGTCGGTCTTGATCACGCCGTATTTTGTAGTGACGCTGCTTCCTTCGACTATGGGAAGCAGATCGCGCTGGACTCCCTCTTTGCTCGGATCGTTTCTGCCTTCGCTTTTAGAGTTGACAGCTATCTTGTCGATCTCATCTAAAAAGATTATACCGCCGTCTTCTGCGCGTTTTAACGCTTCGTTATGGATATTGGTCATATCAAGCAGTTTTGAACTTGCTTCTTGACGGAGAAGCTGTTTTGCGTCTTTTACCGTGACTTCTACGGTATTGTTCTCTTTGGAAAGTGAGCTGAACATCTTTGTAAAAGATTCCTGGACTTTCACCATCTCGGGCGGGAGATTCGTATCATTGAACTCGACAGATGCCTTTGCCAGATCGATCTTGATGATTTTATCGTCCATTTCGTTCGATACGACTTTGTCTTCCATTTTTTTTAAAAGCTCTTTATACTCGGTTTTTTTCTGTTCGGAAGCCAGATCGGAGATAGGAGGCAGAAGTTTTTCGACTATCTTGTTTACGACATAGTTCTCTATCTTTTCGGCATTCTCTTCCTCTTTTTCCGTCTTTACGATCGAGATCGATGCGACGACGAGATCTCTTATCATAGACTCGACATCACGTCCTACAAATCCGACTTCGGTATATTTGCTGGCTTCGACCTTGATAAAAGGAACTTTCATCATCTTTGCAAGACGGCGGGATATTTCGGTTTTTCCGACACCTGTAGAACCTATCATCAGGATGTTCTTTGGCATTATTTCGTCTTGGATATTCTTGTCAAGCTGCATTCTTCTGTATCTGGTTCTCAGCGCCAGTGCAATGCTTTTTTTTGCATCTTTTTGGCCGATGACATAGTTATCCAGATACTCTACGATCTCTTTTGGAGTCATATCCATTACGAGTCTTCCTCTAATATAAGTGTTTTAATGTTGTGATTGGTGTAGATGCAAAGCTCTGCTGCGATCTTTAAGCTTTCTTCGACTAAAAATTCTTCGTCCATGCCTTGTGCATGACGTTTAAGAGCGCGTGCCGCAGAGATCGCAAAGTTGCCGCCGCTGCCAATAGATGCGATCTCGCCGTCTTCAGGCTCTACGACATCACCGTTTCCCGTAAGAATAAAGATATGCTCTTTATTAAGTACGATCATCATTGCTTCTAAGCGGCGCAGAACTTTGTCTTTTCTCCAGGCTTTGGAAAAATCGATGACGGCTTTGAGAAGGTCGCCTTTTCTGTCTGTCAAATAATCTTCGAACATTTCAAAAAGGTTAAATGCATCGGCGGTACTTCCGGCAAATCCCGCGAGGATCTTGCCGTTATAAAGAGTTCTGATCTTGGTAGCGTTGCCTTTTAGAACACTGTTGCCAAACGTCACCTGTCCGTCGCCGCCTATGACCGCTTTATTTTTGCCTTTATATGCCAGTATGGTCGTAGCGTCGAACATTATTCACCGACAACATCTACATGCAAAGTCGCATGCAGACCGTGTCCCAGTTTGAAATCTATATCGTGCTCACCGACGGTTTTGATGTTTTCCTTTGAGACGATATGTTTTTTGTCTATTTCGATACCATGCTGTTCTTGCAGTGCATTTGCTATCTCATCTTTGGTCACTGCACCGAAAAGGTGGTTATTCTGGCCTATTTTTTTTGTGATGACTATCTCCAGTTTATCCAGTTTGAGAGCAAGAGCTTTTAATTCTGCAATCTCCTGGGCTTCATTCTCTTTTCTTTTTCTTTCCTGGGCGGCATGACGCGCCAAAACATCGTTGGTCGCATGCTGTGCAAGGCCTTTCCCGATAAGGAAATTTTTTCCGTAACCGTCTTTGACCTCTTTTACTTCTCCGGCTTTACCCAAGCCTTTTACATCTTTTGTCAATAATACTTTCATAGTTTATCCTAAATTTATTAACGTTCAATCTCACCGTCGTAAGAAATAATACCGTGTGTCAAGTTCCCTATCTTGGTATATCCCATATCTTTCAATATTCTTGCAACATGTGCACTTCTGCTTCCTACATGGCAATAGACGATGATGTTTTCATTTTTATCAAGCTGAGATTCGTTTAGCGTATTGAAGAAACTGCTTGTCGGGATCAGCTGATCTGCGCCTTTGATGTGACCCATCTGCCACTCCATGTATTCGCGGACGTCGACAAGTTTAAACTTGACCATTCCGAGCTCACGCGCTTCAAGCAGCGATATAAGTTCGTCTGAATCGAGTTCGCTGTTGTTTACCAAAACTTCGCATTCCTCTTTGGTCAGACCGCGGGAATGTTGGTGAACGACCTCTTCCATACCCATCTCGATTCTTTTTTTAGCGGCATATTCCGGAGTACAAAATATCTGGCAATGACATACACCCTCTTCGGGGATCTCTTTTTCAATAGCAGGAGTACAAGGACATACTCTGTCTTCTACGCTTTTTGGTTTTCCTTCGACCTCTTCGACCATGAAACATGGGCAAAATCTTTTGTTGTACATCATCTTATTGCGGGCAAGTCCCATTTGGACACCCTCGTTGATCATATCTTCAGGGTTGTATTCCCAGCCGAACTGATTGATCACTTTATCCGTAAAACGGACGGTTTTTTCAAGCTCTGCTTGAAATTCCGGTGAATTCATATCTATCTTGATTATACTCATAATGATTTCCTTTCTTAGTTTCCTCTGGCTTTACCTGCGATGATTAAACGAAGTGCGTTCAAACGAATGAAGCCTTCTGCATCTTTTTGGTTATAAACTGTATCTGCTTCAAATGTAGAGTGCGCTTCTGAGAAAAGTGTTTTCGGCGAAGTTCTACCTACGACCATCACGTTTCCTTTGTAAAGTTTTAATCTCACATCACCCTCGACAAATTTTTGTGTATTGTCGATAAGTGCTTGAAGAGCCTCACGTTCAGGGGTAAACCACATACCGTTGTAGATAAGTTTTGCATATTTTGGCATGATCTCATCTTTTAGGTGTGCAGCTTCACGGTCAAGTGTGATCGATTCGATCGCACGGTGAGCTTTTAACATGATCGTTCCGCCCGGAGTTTCATAACATCCGCGTGCTTTCATACCTACATATCTGTTTTCAACAATGTCGATACGTCCGATACCGTGTTTGTTTCCATAGTCGTTAAGTTTTTTTAAAAGTGTAGCAGGAGACATCTCTTCGCCGTTAATTGCTATAGGATCACCGTTTTTATAACTGATAGTGATGTATTCCGGCGCATCCGGTGCATTTACGGGGTCAGTCGTCCATAACCACATAGAGTCTTCAGGTTCTGCATTCGGATCTTCTAGGTGTAGTCCCTCATAAGAGATGTGAAGAAGGTTTGCATCCATTGAGTAAGGGCTTACTTTCGGGTTACCGTTCTCATCGATATGTTTTTGAGAGATATCGATACCATGCTCTTTTGCATAGCCGAGAAGTTTTTCACGAGAGTTAAGGTCCCACTCTCTCCACGGAGCGATTACCGTAATATCAGGGTTTAGTCCCAGGTACCCAAGCTCAAAACGTACTTGGTCGTTTCCTTTTCCTGTTGCTCCATGGCTGACCGCATCGGCACCCATTTTATTTGCAATTTCGATCTGTTTTTTTGCGATAAGCGGTCTTGCGATTGAAGTTCCCAAAAGGTATTCGCCCTCATAAATGGTATTTGCTCTAAACATCGGGAACACGAAGTCTTTTACGAACTCTTCGCGAATATCCAAGATAAAGATATTTTCCGGTTTGATCCCCATTTTAAGTGCTTTTTCACGTGCAGGTTCGACCTCTTCGCCCTGTCCGAGATCTGCCGTAAAAGTAATGACTTCAGCCTTGTATTCGTCTTGAAGCCATTTTAGTATCACACTGGTGTCAAGTCCGCCCGAATATGCCAAAACTACTTTTTTTACCTCTTTTTTCATACACAAAACCTCGTAATAGATAAAATAATATGCGTGATGTTACAACAAAATAGATTAAAAAACAGTTAGTGGAGGAGGAGTATACGAAAAGGATAAGTTTCCTTAGCCTTTCGTATCAAATATTATTCCGGTCAGTTCTTTCATTTTTGGAAGAAATTCGGTAGCCTGTTCAACAGGAAAACGTCTTATCATTTTTTGTGATTGTGTATCTACGACCGAAACATAAAAAGTGTCTTGTTTGTCGACCCCGAATTTGATCGATGTATTAAACGGGCTTAAAGCATCGTTCATTTTTTTTACCAGATCATTCACTTCGTCTTGAGAAGTAATTTTTTTTGTAGGATGCATATCTTCATTTTGCATCTGTTGAACAACTGTAGATTGTTGTGTTTGCTCCGCAGCCGCTCTTCCTTGAGCATTCGGATTAGACATCTGTGACACTTGCTGTCTTGCAACGTTTTGTAAGCCGTCCATGGCAAACTCCTTATGTATAAGAATATCACTCTGGGCATATTATCGTCTATAAAAATAAAAACTTTAATAAATCTTTGAATTTTTTTTAACAAATTTAAATTTATTCAATGTTATGTGTAAAATAATAGCTGTTTTTGGTACTATGGCGAGTATGAAACAGTATATAAAATTATTGAAGAACGAATACGTTTTAAGACGATTGTCGACCATACAATTGATCTCGTATTTCGGTGCGTGGTTTAGCAATGTGGCGATCTATACTCTGCTTATCGAGATGGATGTTTCAGCAGGCGTGATTGCACTCGTCGCCGCTTTGCATTTCCTCCCGGGCGTTTTGCAGGCACCCGTAAGCGGAACGTTCATAGATCGGCTTGCTCCGAAAAAACTTATGCTTTGGCTTTTATCGATAGAGATCGTCTCAACTCTTTCGCTTTTAATGGTACAAGACATCTCTTTATTGTGGCTTTTATATATCATCATATTTATACGAATGGGTGCGGCCAGTTTCTACTTTACCGCCGAGATGTCTCTTTTGCCGAGGATACTTCATCACGATCATTTAAAGCAGGCAAACGAGATACATTCGGTTATCTGGTCGTTTTCATATACCGTCGGTATGGCGGTGAGCGGTTTTGTCGTTTATGCACTGGGTGTTAAGGCGGCATTTGTTCTTGATGCGCTTTTGTTCTTTATCGGTTTTTTACTTCTTTTTAACGTAAAGATAGACGTTATTGTCACACAATCGGGCGAGTCGGTCATAAGGATGATGAAAAAAACGTTCACGTATCTCAAAGAGAACAAACATGTTCTGCACTTGATGTTTGTTCACTCTCTTGTCGGATTGACATCGTTTGATGCGGTCGTTGCACTTATGGTAGATAGATACTACTCCGCAGTCATAGCCACTTCGCTTGCTCTTGGGCTTATGCATTCATCAAGGGCCGTAGGACTCGTGTTTGGTCCTGTGTTCTTGGGAAAATGGATAAACGACAAGAGACTTTTGTATCTTTTTTTGTTTCAGGGAATTGCACTTTTTGTCTGGTCGTACGTGATGGAGTATTTTTATCTCTCGCTTCTCGCATCGGTTTTTGTCGGATTCTTTACGACGACGCTTTGGTCTTACAGCTACACTTTGATACAGCATAAGACCGACAAGGAGTATTATGGTCGTATCGTAGCATACAATGACATGATATTTTTGACTGTCGCTTCGGTTACTTCTCTTTTAACGGGAGAATTGGCTAAAATTGGATTTTCGCTGCAAAGCATCGTCGCTTATATGGCAGCAGCGTTTTTTATGAGCTCTATTTATTATGCGTGGATATATAAAAGATATATAAGGGGTTGAGAGATGGTTTCTTTTGCGGTTATCGGCGGTATTCTTTTGAATATCGGAGCATATCTCACCTTTAAAGGAAAGATATACGAATCGGTTGCGGCTTTTCTTTTGGCCGATTTGTGCTGGGTGATAATGGCTTATGAAAGGGACGACTACCTGGGAATGTTCTTTATCGTAGTGGGAGTCACTTTCGGCGTACTCGCATTTTTTAAGATGCAGACGGGGAAGATGCGAAAAAATTTAAATAAGGATGATAATGATATATAAGTCTCACGGTCATGAACTTGATCTAAAAAAAATAACGAGGCTCTATCCAGCGGTGCAGGTCGATGTCCACGGAGAGATAGCACAGGTTTCGCTGGAGTGGGCGGAGCTAAACGGTGATAAAGTAAAACTTAGCAACTATGTTCTGGTTTTTGATTTTGATGCTTTGGGCGAGGTTGTAAAAAACAGAATCGAGATACTTTTTTCTACAAAAGAGGAACTGTTTGAAGAGATGAGAAAGGTCGATGTGTTCGTAAAAGAACACAATATGTCAAAACAGTTCTAACGGGTTTATATGGGAATCTTTTTGTGTCACTTCAAAGACAAGTTCGTCGTTTACCCGTCCGATGACCGAGCTTTTTTTGATCTTTTTGCCTTTTTTGATGTCTGGCGCTATCTGAGAAAGGTTCGCGTAGATCGTATGCATTCCGTTATCATGTTCGACGATGACCACATTGTCTAAAAGCGGCGTACTTTTTGCAAAGATGACTTTCCCGTTGAAAACGTTTCTCACTTTGGCATCCTTTTTTTTCGGTGCCAGCGACACGGATTCGTTGAAGATCTTTATCTTATAGATAGGGTCCGTGTAGTTTCCGTATTTTTTGGTGACCGTATAACCGTCCAGCGGAGATATTGTCTTTGGACCCCTGTAACGTACGGTTTTTACGCTTTGGTAGCTGCTTCCCACTTTTTTGACCTTAGGCATGTTGGAGAGATCGACCTCTTTCATCGCCTGTTCTTGCTGCGCTTTCTCCCGTGCTCTTTTGATTTCGTCGATCTTTATGATGTTGAGGTTTGCAAGAGTCTGCTTCAAAGAATCCTGCTGTTTTAGTATCTTTTCAAGAGCGATCTTATAGTTTTGCTTGTTCTTTTTTAACTCGGCGAGCTCATTTTCGTTCTCTTTTTTTGTTTGTTTCAATTCTTTGCGTTTTTGATCGATGGAGGTTATCTCCTCTTTTATGTGACCGCTTTTTTTCTCCAAGGAGGCAATATGCTCATTATTCTTAAAAAATCTCTCGTTTAGGTCTTTTATGTCGGTATCTGTCTGTTTTGCAAGTATCTTTATGATCTCTTCACTCATGATGGAGTCGACGCTTGTGCTTTCTTTTTTGTCCATAAGTATCGTGAGTGATGCCATCCTGGCAATGTTGAATATGAGCTTTTGTTCGATGTCTTCTTGTTCTTTTTTAAGATTCGACTGGGTCTGTGAGAGGTTTTGAAGTTCCGTTATGTTGGATTTGTATACATCCTCTTTTATCGCCAGTTCGAGTTCAAGTTCTTTCAATCTTTTTTGCTGCTGAAGAATCTCTTTTTTCTGTTTTAGTATCTCCTGGGCGTTTTGCTGCATTTTGTAATGGATCGAGGAGTATTCGCTCTTTTTGTCTTTGATAGCCGAAGCAGTGCTTTTTATTTTTTTATCGATATTTGAAGCATTGACGAAAAGAGGAAAAAAAACTATGATAAATGATAAAAAGAATCTCATCATACCTCTTCTTTATATCCTATGACTATCATGCCGGCAAGTAAGATAGAGATGCTCACGGAGACAAGACCAAGGACGCTCCCGTCACTTACAAATTTAAAAATATCTATATCTATACCTATGACATGCAGCTGTTCTTTTGCCCATGATGTCTTGGCTATGACGGAAAAAAGTGCAATAGCCAATATCGACGATAAAATGGCATCGACAATGGCAAGCCTGAAAAGTACGGCGCTTCTCAGCCATACGGGCGCTCCGAAAAGCCCCATGATATTCATACGTTCACTGTGCTTGAACTGCCAGATCCTCATCTCTTTTGCTATAAGAAGTACGGTGACTACGATAATGACAAGTGCAAAGAGCTGTGTTATCTCTTTAAACAGAAGAAGAAGTTTGTATACTGTATCGTGATTGTTTGAAAAATCTTCTACTTTGGTGACGGTATCATTCTTCATAAGAGACGATGTTAGGTTCTTTATCTCGCTTGGAGAAGGAAAAGTCTTTAAGTGTATACGATAAAACTTCGGCATGGATATCTTAAGCAGTTCTATATTCTTCTTGCTTATGTTCTCCTGGAGTTTTTCAATGATCTCATCGGCCGAGAGCTCTTCTATATTATCTATGTTCGGGCTGTATTTTTTAAATACTTCATCGGTGATCGCACTGTTGGCGACAACGATCATAGAGTAGTTGCTTGAAAGCTTCTCTTCATATGCTTTTAGAGCTCTGCTGTTTATTGTAAATACCTGGATTGCAAACAGTATGGAAAAAAGTGCCAATATAAGTGAAAAGTGGTTTTTAAGTGACTTCATATATTGTTCCATATTCGATGTGGAGATGTTTATAGTCTATCTTCATTGTTTCCGGGATATGGTGTGTGACAACGATGATAGTGGTCTTTAGCTGAGTGTTGGCACCCTCTAGCAGGTTCCAGATAAGTTCAGAAGAATAATCATCCAGATTTCCCGTAGGCTCATCCGCAAGAATGAGAATAGGGTTGTGTGAAAGTGCTCTTGCCATAGCGACACGCTGCTGTTCGCCCCCGCTTAGTTCAAGAGGATATTTTCCCGATTGATGGTTGAGCTTTACATGGTTTAAAAGTTTGTGAACCTGCTGTTCGCTGACACTTTTTTCATATCCGCCGATGATGAGCGGCAGCATGACGTTTTTCTCGATGGTCCACTCTTTGACGAGTTTGTAATCCTGAAAGACGATACCGATATGCTGTCTTAGAAAGTTCAGTTTTTTTGTGCTGATATTGTTTATCTGCGCACCGCCGACGATAAGGCTTCCCTGCGCGGGTTTAAGTGCGCCGTAAAGCGATTTTAGCAGGGTGGATTTCCCGCTTCCGCTCGCACCCGTGATAAAAGTGAAACTACCCGATTCGATGGAAAAAGAAGCCTGGTTTATGATCGTTTCGTTTTTGTTGTATGAAAGAGTCAGGTCTTCAGCTACTATCACTTTATCCATGGAGCATCTCTTTTAAGATTTGGTGTGCTTTTACGTTCGCCGATGATTTTAAAGGCGGTTTTGGAAAGTATCTTGTCTCGTTTTCGCCTATCAGTACATACAGGTGTTCGGGTCTGTCGAAACTTCCCATAGAGATCCGAAACAGGATCGCATTTTGGTCTTCGATATTATATACTCTTTCGATGTGAATGAATCCTTCATCGAATCTTTTTATGGCGGAATTGAGTTTTTCCAGCGCTTGAAAATCTGTCTTTACAAGATCGAAATCAAAATTGCCTTGGACCTGCAGCGGTTCGCTCTCCTCTTCGTTTATCATAGTTATGTCGTAGATGTTTTTTTCCATCTTGCGCCAGCGGTCCTCATATTTGCTGATGATGGCGATATCCTGATTTTTGTTTATCTGCAGCTTGACTTTCGTGCGGGAAATGAAGGTCTCGTATGAATAAGCGTAATAGTTCTCGCTGTCGGTTCTCAGCTCCAGTTGTCCGCCGACCTTGAGCACTCTGGTCGCTTCGTCCAGAAACTTTTTGGAGATGACGCGTCTGTGCGGTTTTTTATCCCAAGGCACGGGAAAATGCACATATATCCTGCCCACGATGTTTGATGGAACCTGCTCTAAGAAGAGTCTTGCATCATAATCGAGAAGCAGAAGATTGTCCAGTTTATTGATGCTTATCTGTTTTAAAACCTGTTCGATAGAGGGGCGGTGTATCTCTATGCCTATGAAAAGAATATCGGGATTGCTCTTTGCCTGATGCAAAATATGTCTTCCCGAACCGAAACCGACCTCTATCCTTACCTCTTTGTCTTGAGGGAAGTTCGATGCAAAATACTCTATATCTTTGAGTGCCGTGACGTTATTGAGGTGGATGTTCTTTTTACCGTCGATGACATTAGAGGCGATGACGTTCATCCCAGAATCTTTCGCATAGGACAAAAGAGCCTGATGTACCAGATATGTGGAAGAGGGACGGGTCAGTTTATCCGTCTTTAAAAGACTTTTTCCTTCGTCTTGAATTGAAAGTAAAAAAAATTCTTCTCCCTCGGCTTCTGCAGCGATGAGCTGTTCCTCGGGATGGTTAATGTTCTTTGCCAAAAAATTGAATCTGAACGTCCCGTCATCTACGGGAAAGTTCAGATTTTTAAAATCCTCGATATGCAGATGCGGCATTACAGCGAACTCGTATCCAAATCAGGTGCTGCTTTGACTGAATCTTTTACCGCTGGAGTTCTGTTTTGCATCGTATTGTCAGGTGCTTTGTTCTCCATCATTTTTCCGTCTTTTTGCTCCACAAGAGGAGGAAGTTCATCCGATGATATCTTTACTTCGCTGCTAGGCTCTGATTCGATGTTATTCTCATCGACGGCAATGACTTGGTATATGTATTCTACGCCGGCATAGATATTAGGGTCGGTATAGCTGGTATTTGGTATCCCTTTTATCTCGTCCACTTGAGAATCAAGCCATCCTTTTTTCGACGTTTTTATGACTGTATAGGTCTTTGTTCTCGGATCGACTTGCGACCATTTGAGTTCGGCTTTGTTATCGACTATTTTCGCTCCGATGACTGCAGGCGGTTTTGGTTTTGACAGAGTAAGACCTTGAAGGGCAGGAACGTTCTGATCGCTTTCAAGACCGTCTTTGTCCACTACGGTTACTTTATAAAAATACTGTTTTCCATCTTTTTCGATGGCATCTGTGAACTCGTTATTGTTGACTTTGGCATAATAGTCAAGACTTCCCGTTGCACTTGTTCCTCTGTATATTTTGTAATAATCAAAATCCTTCGCATCAGAAGGCTGCCATGAGAGTCTTATCTTTTTAGGCAGGTTGTTTGTGACCATCAGACCTTGGACGTCATGCGGAAGAGGTTTCGTCACGGCTTGTATGATTATGCTCGGAGTCGAGACGACATCATCGTACGTTACGGCTCTTAATCTGTACTTGTAGACCTGACCGTCTTTGAGATCCGTATCTATGTACTCAGCATTGAGTCTGCCGTCTATATGCGCTATCTTTTTGAAATCATCGTCTTTAAGTGATTTTCTTTCCAGAATATATCCGTTCACTCTAGGATTTGTATGCGGTCTCCAGAGTATCTTGACGCTTCTTGGCATGTTTTGTATGCACTGTATCCACGCGACCGATTGCAAGACAGGTAAAGTATTGACCGTTACGGTCTCCGATTTTCCGCCTTGGGCTTTATCTGAAAAAGTCGTAAAAAAGTATTGGTATTTTGTGTCCGGTTTTACGCCGGTATCTACGAAGTGTGTCGCAAAACGGTTTGGTATGGTGGCGTATCGTCTGATCTGCGGATCGCTGTCTTCAGGATTGCTTCTATAAACGTAGATACCGTTTACTCTAGGATCTTTCGTGTCCTTCCATTCAAAAGCGACCGATTTCATATCCTCGATATGACCGTTTAAAGTTACAACGGGTAAAGTGGTGTCTATAGCATCTTCGTTGGGCGGTGTGGGAGTAGAATTACATCCGCTGATCAGAAGTGCTGAAGCCGTGCCTAATGCTATCAGGTTTAAGATTTTCATTAAAATTCTCCATATCAAAGTTTTTCTCTATAAATTGTAACATATCATTATCTAACGAAGCCGTAAAATATTGCATTGTTTTCATCGTCGGATGCACAAAGTATAACAGATAGGCATGAAGCAAGATATGTTCCGATTTGCCCTTTTTATCCTTTGTGCCGTAGAGATGATCGCCTATTATATGCCTGTTGAGTTTTTCCAGATGAACCCTGATCTGATGCGTTCTTCCGGTGAAAAGTTTGCAGGTAAGGATCTCGCAGCTTTCATCTTTGCTTAAAAGTGTTTTTTTGAATTCGGTCTTTGCATATTTTCCATGCGGCTGGATAGCCATCTTCAGGCGGTTGTGAGAACTTCTTGCTATAGGCTCCTCTACAACGGTTAGATCGTCTTTGAGCGGAGGAGTGCTGATGGCAAGGTAATATCTTCCCATGGTCTTGTCTTGGAGCTGAAGAGAAAGCGCTTCATGTGCTTCGTTCGTTTTTGCGACTACCATGGCTCCGCTTGTGCCTTTGTCGAGTCTGTGAACTATGCCGTGGCGTTCCTCTCCGCTGATGGTAGAGAGTCTGATGCCTCTTTTTTTCAGCCAATCGACAAGAGTGGCTTCTTTAACGCTGGGAGCAGGGTGGACTGTTACGCCCGAGGGCTTGTTGATAACCATCAGATCGTCGTCTTCATAAAGTATCTCCACATCGAAATCAACCTCTTTGGGAGCGCTCTCTTTTGCTTCTGGAAATGTTATGGCGATCTCTTGTCCCGGTTTGAGTTTTATGCCGGGTTTAGTGACCGTTTTGCCGTCTACGCATACGGCGCTTTGTTTTATGAGCTGTACTATCTGCGATCTCGTCTGTCCTATTTTATCGGTTAAAAACGTATCTAACCTCTGTTCGTTCTCGATCGTGTATATTTTTTCATTCATTATTAAATAAGTACCTTTGTATGTTACAATCTCATAATTTTTTTAGGAGTTGCGCAGTTTGTGGAGAATCGATAGGCGAATTTTAGCACAATTTGATTTTATTTCAATTATATTCATTATGCCGCTTATATTTATCTCGCATTGGCTTATCGGTGAGGTCGTCCCGATGCTGGCGCAAAAACATACCGCGTACGTATTCTTCGCATTTTTGGCATTTGCCGTTGTCTTTTTTCTGCCTATCAGACGGATGAACTGGCTTATCCCCATCATCTACTGGATCAAC
This sequence comes from Sulfurimonas sp. HSL-1716, assembly GCF_039645975.1. Classification (NCBI taxonomy): domain Bacteria; kingdom Pseudomonadati; phylum Campylobacterota; class Epsilonproteobacteria; order Campylobacterales; family Sulfurimonadaceae; genus Hydrocurvibacter; species Hydrocurvibacter sulfurireducens. The sequence continues at coordinate 1,583,341 of NZ_CP147918.1, read as the reverse complement.
ATTTTGCTTCTTGTCGCGGTGGAGTTCTTCGGGCATACGCGCCTCGGTGCGAAGCGCTGGATAGAGATACCTTTTATTCATGCTACTATACAGCCCTCGGAATTCGTAAAACCCGCTCTCATACTGATGCTCGCATATCTTATCAGCAAATCGCCTCCTCCTCTTGAAGGCTACAGACTCAAGGAGTTCTTAAAGATATCCGCCTACATCCTGCTTCCTTTTGTTCTTATCGCCAAAGAACCCGATCTGGGCACGGCGATGGTTCTTATAATGATCGGATTTGGAGTGTTGTTTTTTGTAGGAGTATACTGGAAGATCTGGGCGGGTATTTTCGTGGCCGTCATTTTGATGTTTCCCATAATCTATACACAGCTGCTTCATGATTACCAAAAGCAGAGAATATTGGACTTTGTAAGCGAAAAACCCTCATACCACGTGCAGCAGTCTATCATTGCCATAGGTTCAGGGGGATGGAGCGGCAAGGACAAAGATGACGCGACGCAGACGCAGATGCGTTTTCTGCCGATCGCAACAAGTGATTTTATTTTTGCTTATGTGGTCGAGAGGACCGGTTTTCTGGGCTCTTTGCTTTTGATCACCATCTATGTACTGCTCATCCTTCATCTTTTTGCGATCAGCGTGTATCATGACGACTATTACATCAAAGTGGTTTCCTCCGCCGTCGCATTCATGATATTTATCTACATGAGCGTAAATATTGCCATGACGATGGGGCTTGCTCCCGTCGTCGGCGTGCCTCTGCCTATGTTCAGTTACGGAGGAAGCAGCTTTTTGAACTTTTTGATCCTCTTTGCGGTGATGGAGAATCTTATAGCTTTCAGATTCAAAGATTCATACGATTCGCGCGGTACGAAAAGTTTCTTGTGAATTTTTGAGATTTCAATTTTTTTTAATAAATATCTAGTATAATTTCGGTCTCAAATATGCACCTGCATACTTGATGTGGAGGGTCTTTAGCTCAGTTGGTTAGAGCTCTCGGCTCATAACCGAGCGGTCCCGAGTTCGAGTCTCGGAGGACCCACCACTCCTAACTTTCTAAAATATACTTTTCCAAGACTTTTTATCATTATTATTTTGGGTTATAATGTCGCCGATGAAAACATACGACTACTTAATTATCGGTGCGGGAAGCGCCGGATGCAATACGGCTTATTTTCTAAAACAAAGCGGCAAAAAAGTCGCCGTTGTCGATAGAGAGGGTATTGCAGGAGGTGCAAGCGGTGCGGCGGGAGCATTTTTATCTCCGCTTCCGGGTAAGACAAATCTTTACAACACTTTTGTAAACAATGCACTGGATTTTTCGATCGATTTTTATCAAAGACTGTTTCCCGAAGATATAGATGCAAAGGGTGTTCTTCGAGTCAAAAACGATAACTTTACAGAAGAAAAATTGCAGACAAACAGCATAGGACATCAATATTACAGCAGTCAAGAACTGCAAAAAATTTCTGAGAATTTTAAAGAGATCGACGGATACTTTTATGCCGATGCAGCTGTTTTGGATCCTTTGAAAATCTGTAAAAAGTTGATAGAGGGATGCGACTTTTATATTGAAAATGTCGAAACGCTGACTTTTGAAGACGGACTTTATAAAGTGGGAGAGATCAAAGCAAAACATATCGTTTTAGCCCAGGGAGCCAGCAGTTCTTTGGTAGAACTTCCCTATATGAAAATATCTCCGATCTTCGGACTCAGGATCGATGTCAAAACAACGACAAAGATCCCTTTTAACATACATAAATCCATCTCTATCTCAACCAACAAATCTGACGGTACGGTAGCCATTGGAGCCACGCATCAAAGACATGACAATGAAGCGATGACATGTTTGACCACATGCGATAAATGCGAGTACTACGTAAACAGTGAAGAGGGACAGATACAAACCCTTTTAAGCCAAGCGGAGGAGTTGATAAGACTCGAAAACGTAGAGGTGCTAAAAACATATAAAGGTGCAAGGGCGACTATTAAAAGTTATTTTCCGGTGATCGGTAGAGCGATCGATCATGAAAACTCTTTAAAAAAATACCCTTCTATTAAAAAAGGGACAAAGATCCCGCCGGAAAAACTCCAATATCATGAAAATATCTATGTCATAAACGCTCTTGGTTCCAGAGGTTTCGTATTTGGCCCCTATCTGGCAAAAATCTTAAGCCAAAACATACTGCATGCAGACAAGATACCGCAAGAACTCTCCACCGAAAAACTTTTTTATAAAACGGCTAGAACAAAATAAAAAACACATTTATTGAAAAGTTTAGTTTGTTTTTTTTACTTTTTGGTATAAATTGAGTATACTTTGAATATATCGTAGGTTTAGTACAATCTATTATTTTTTAGAATATATCGAAGGGTTTTAATGGCGTTCAGAGCACGTTTTATAAACAAAATTGCTTATGTGTTGGCATTGGTATGGTCGGTGTTAATTTTTGCATCGGCATCCGTTTCTATCTATAATGATTATAAGTATGCAGACGCATTAGTGAAAAATGAAGCAGTTGTGAGCGTCAATAAAGATCTGGCTTATCGTTCTTGGGTATCTTCGCATGGCGGCGTTTATGTGCCTATTACGAAAAGAACCCCTCCCAATCCGTACCTTTCACATATAAAAAACAGGGACGTTACGACGCTTGATAATCAAAAACTGACGCTTATGAACCCTGCATATACCCTTTCGCAGATGATGAGAGATTATTCGAAACTCTACGGAACGAAGGGGCATATAACAAGCACGAAACTGATGAATCCAAAGAACAAACCCGATGAGTGGGAAGAAAAAGCGCTTAAGACCGTAGAGATCACCAGAAAACCCGTTTTTGAAAAATCGATCATCAACGGAAAAGAGTACTTTCGATATCTCAATCCTCTGGTGACAAAACCTTCATGCTTGAAATGTCATGCTTTTCAGGGGTATAAGGCAGGCGATATCCGCGGTGGGGTATCAGTGTCGATACCGATGGCAAAGTATAAAAAAGAGGCTTTTATCCATTCGCTTGATAACGGTATCGTATTTTTTCTGATATATATTTTGGGTCTGGGAGTGATACTGTTCGCCAAGAAAAAATCAAAAGAGTTTTTGGACAACAAGATCAAAGATTACGAACAGCATATCTTCTCTTTGGTCAACATCATGGAAAAAAGAGACAGTTATACGGCGGGACATACGCAAAGAGTCGCCAAATATGCGGTGATGATCGCAAAAGAGATGAACTTTAGCCAGGAGGAGATAGACGATATCTACAGAGCCTGTATGCTTCACGACATAGGCAAGATCTCTACTCCCGATTCTATTTTGCTCAAGCCGGGCAAACTCAGCGCGATAGAGTATGACATAATCAAAGAGCATGTCAATGTCAGCTATGAGCTTTTGATGAACGTCGATATTTACAAAGATATCGCCGAAATAGTGCGTCATCATCATGAACGTTACGACGGTAGCGGTTATCCGCAGGGGCTTAAAGGGGATGAAATCCCTATCATGTCTCAGATAATGACGGTAGCCGATGCTTTTGACGCTATGACGACCAACAGAGTGTATAAAGCCAGAAAAAGCGTTAAAGATGCGATAGCCGAGCTAAATGAACTGGCGTCCAAACAGTTTAACGCCGAGATAGTACGAGCGGCGACAAAAGTATTAAAAGATATTCAGGTAGAAGCATCGATAACGCAGCGTCCAAAAACCAAGATCGAGCAGGAGAGGTTCTCGTACTTTTATAGAGATCAAACCACCGGCGTATACAACAAAGAGTATCTGGATTTTGTTTTGGCCTACAACCATACGGACGAGTTTAATCTCAGATGTATCAATATCATCTATCTGCATAACTTTAGCCGTTATAACCAAAAGCACACCTGGGAAAAAGGCGATGAGTTCTTAAAAAAATTCGCCGAAGTATTGGACGGTATCAATGAGAGCGATTATGTCTTTCGGGTCTACGGTGACGACTTTATAGTCCTAAATGCAGAGCATTATGAGATGAGTGAGCATATATCAAAACTTGAAGAGGTTCTGCTCGGTACGGACATATATATTTCATATAAACATTTTGATATCAATGAAGAGAATATTAACAATATAGCAGATCTGGAAAAGTTACTTTAGTTTTATAAAAAATTTTTTCTGCTCTTTTGCCAAAATGTTTATGGGTGCAAAGAAATCATTTATCATAAGAGCTTGAAGCGACAGTTTATAGAGATCCGTATCAGGGTATAGATAGCTTGCATAAGCGTTTGAGACGATGAACATCGCGTTGTCGTCGTCGATGATGACTGCAGAAAGAATACTCTGTATGTAGGTTATGCTCTCTTCAAAGTTTTTAAACCCCGCTTCTTCGTTCAGAGGATCGGATCTGTTAATGATAATAGAGAGAAGGTTGTAATGTATCTTGTCTTCGGCTTTGGAAAAATTTTCATGGTCGCTGGCTCTGGCAAAAATATTTGCGAGAAGGAGATATATTTTGCTTTTATCTTTATAGTCAAATTTTTTTTCGAACATGCCGCAGCATTCATCGATAGTGAGTTCAAGGACATTTATGTAGTCGGTAAGAGTTCTGCATTTTTTCAAGAGCTCTTCGACGTCGATGGGGAAGTCGTTGGATCTTTCGGGCTCTTTGTAGAACATTTTTTTTAGCCATTGAAGCATTGTAATTATCCGATCTCAAAGAATATCTCATACTATTGTAACAAAAAAATGTATCTCTTTTTACCCGAATGATCCAAAGCGGTTTATAGTTTATTTTGGTTTATTATATTCATAATTTACCTTTATGATTAATATTTATATTATAATTGAGAAATTTGTATCGAAAAGAGAAGATGATGACTACTTCACAAAAAGAGCAGATCAAAGAGAATATCGTCGAGCATATCGCGTCGCTCGAAAATGAGATAACAGAACTGCAGGAGAAAATAAAACCTATAGCACCGGATTGTTCCCTGGGCGACCTGACGCGTTTTGAGATGATGCATGAACAGGATGTGTTTCATAAAGCTCTGCGTAACTCGCAGACACGGCTTAACAGGCTGAAGCATATTCTCGGCACTATAGACGGTGACGATGAATATGGAAGCTGTGCCGAATGCGGCGAAGATATCCTTTTTGAACGTCTTTTGCTTCTTCCCGAAGCTAAGCATTGTACGGATTGCGCCTCAGACAGATGAATCTTGTAAAGATATCTCTATGCGTGCGGGTTTTAAGATAAATCTGTAATAAAGATAATACAGCGGAAGCCCGAAATAGGCGAGTGCTCCAAAAAAGATGAGCAGAACTCCCAGATTGAAATGTTTTTTTTCCACAACGAGCGTATCGTCCGTGCGCAAAATCCTTTTGTACCCGTTTTGATAGTACATCTCGTCTATCTTGTCAAGTTTTTCTTTTAGTGTGATATCCGTAGCTTTTACCTGAGATATGTAATGCTGAAAATTCGCTTTGTTGTTTTTTTGAACCTTTTTATCAAAAAAATAGACAAGGATGCCAAGAGGCAGGATAAAGAGCATGATAATGGTCGTCATTTAGTATCCTTTTGGTGCGAATCTTTTTATGGGATTATATTATAAAAAACTGTAAGGATTTTTAATAATAATTTGGATATATTTTTCAAAAATTTCAGTGATGGTCACAAAAGGATCTTTGTATGATAAAAAAAGCGGTTATGGACATAGCTTCTATAGAGCAAAAAGCGGGTAAAGGCGTTTCTATGAAGATGCTTCTCTCAGGAGAAGAGGCCGAAAATTTTGCGATGAGGCAGTTTACTATCAAAGCGGGCGGATATATGCCTCTTCATACGAACAGCGTGGAGCATGAGCAGTTCGTGTTGCAAGGCAGAGCAAAAGTAACCGTCGGCGATGAGGTGTTCGAAGCAAAAAAAGGAGACATCCTTTATATCCCCGCAGATGCGCCTCATATGTATGAGACGATAGGCGATGAGGATTATGAGTTTTTATGTCTCGTACCCAAAAAAGAAGATACTATCAGCATCCTTTCATGCTGAGAACGTTCGGCTAAAAAACGGAGAGCCCGCTCTTTTGGGAAAAGAGCTCGAGTGCCTGCGTTCCGGCAAGCGAATTGCCCCAGCTGTTGAGCCTCGGTGAGAAAACGGCAATGCTCATCTGTTTTGGCACCACTGCGACGATACCTCCTCCTACACCGCTTTTGCCGGGAAGCCCCACATGAAAAGCAAACTCTCCCGAGGCATCGTAATGCCCGCAGGTAAGCATCATGGCATTTACCCTTTTTGCCTGATTGTCCGTGATGAACCGATGGTTTGAGATGGGATCGGTGCCGTGGTTGGCCAAGAACAGCATTGCACGCGAAAGCTCTTTTGTACTCATTGTGACCGAACAGTGTTTAAAATAGGTTTTGACGACATCTTCGACGTCGTTATCCAGATTGCCAAAACTTTTCATAAGATTTGCAAGGGCAAGGTTTCTGTACCCGTGCGCATATTCGGAGTCGCAGACCTCCTGATCATGCGTGATCGCTCTGTCGCCGGCGACCGCTTTTATGAAATCCATGACTTTTTCGAAAGTGTCGTTTACATTTTTATAGTGTGAGAGCAGCGTATCGGTGATGACGATAGCTCCGGCGTTTATAAAAGGATTTCTCGGGATACCTCTTTCATATTCCAGCTGTACCAGTGAGTTAAAAGGGTTTCCCGAAGGCTCTTTTCCGACTCTTTTGTAAAGCTCTTTACTGTAGATATTAAGAGATTTGGTAAAGGTGAAGACCTTGGAGATGCTTTGGATGGAAAATTTCGTGTCGCTGCATCCGATACTGTGCGTCGTGCCGTCGAAAAGAGTGACGCTCATAGCAAACTGGTCCGGGTCGACCTTGGCAAGAGCCGGGATGTAGTCCGCTACTTTTCCCTGCGACATAAAGGGCTTTATCTCCTCTTGTATCTCTTGAAGTATCTTTTCGATGTCGATCATCTTCATACCTTTTTGCTCATAGCTTTTACTCAGACCATTTTATCAAATTTATATTAATCTGATATAATCGAATCTATGAACGCGCTTATGTTTGGAACGATATTCTCGGCCGTATTTGTATTGTTGAATCTCTATATCCATAAAAGGCTCATAGAGAAGCTCGACCTCTCAAAGAAGATAAAACATTTTCTAAATATCTTTTTGCTCGTTAACTTTTTTGGCATCGTCGCTTATATTTCGGCGAGGTATTACATAAACATCCCGAGCTGGCTTTATTATCTGCTCTCTTTGCCTATCGGCGTACTTTTTTTGCTTTTTTGTACCGCTGTTGTCTATGACGTTTCAAGGCTTGTGCTTTCTATCGCGCCCATCTCATCCTCGCGCAGGAATTTTTTTAAAAGATCTCTTGATATCTCCTCTCTTTTCGTAGCGGTCTCTCTCAGCGCCAGAGCGATGTATGAAGCGAGGTTCGTAGAGGTCGAAAAAGTGAGCGTCAAGATAAAAGGGCTTGCGCGTCCCTATAAAATAGCGCAGATCAGCGACCTGCACATAGGCGGTCTTATCGGCAGAGAGTTCATAAAAGAGGTCGTGCAAAAGGTCAATGCCCTAACGCCAGATCTGATAGTGATAACGGGAGATCTTGTCGATGTCAAAGCCCTTTATGCAAAAGATACGACTGATGAGTTCAAAGAACTTCGTTCCAAATACGGAACATACTACATCGTCGGAAACCATGAGTATTTTCACGGTATAAAGGAGATAATAAAAGCCGTAAAGGCGCTCGGCATAAGAGTGCTTGAAAACGAGAACGTCTATATCGGAGAAGAGGGAAGAGGGTTCAATCTCGCCGGCGTTTACGACGTTTTTGGATATAGGACGAAAACATACATGCCCGACCTGCAAAAAGCACTGCAAGGCATCAAAGACTCTCCGACCGTCCTTTTGGCGCATCAGCCGCGCTTTATAGAAGAGGTCAAAGAAAAAGTGGATCTGATGCTAAGCGGTCATACCCACGGCGGGCAGATATATCCGTTTAAATTTCTGATAAGCCTTGTGCAGCCTTATATCAGCGGACTGCACCGCCATAGAAAAGACCTGCAGATATACGTCAATAAAGGAACGGGTTTCTGGGGACCGCCGATGAGGCTGGGAGCCAACTCCGAGATAACCGATATGACGCTCGAACCTTCGTAAAAGGTGTGTTCAGTTAAACTTGGTTATATCGATCTTAAAAAGTTCGTCGAGCATGATCAGTATTTCATTCTTTGAAGAACCCGCAAAGGAGTTTTGCAAAAAGAGATTGATCCCCTTGTTCTTGTGTTCAAAGACGGGGACGATCTTTATGCCCGTGATCTCGGACATAAAATGCGATTTGTCTCCCTCTTCGTAGGCATGCAGAAGGATCGAACGCGAAAAGTTGTTTAGGATATGGTAGTAGATGTGCAAAAACTCTATCTCCAGTACCTCAAGCGCATAAAGATGCGTGGCTATCTTTCCTACATGCGTTGCGATCGGGCGGACTTTTTCGGGCTTTACCGTGATACCCACTTCCTCTTTGACCTCGCGCACCAAAGCGTCCAGGAGATCTTCGCCCTCATTGACGGTACCTCCGGGAAATCCCATCCTTCCGTCCCATCTGTCTATCATGATGAGCGCAGGGCATATCATATGTTTTATATCGTCGTTAAAATATTTCCATGGCGATATCTCTTTTACGTAGATAGCCAAAAAAACGGCATTTGTCCTGTCTCTGTAATGATCGCCGAATTCTACACGTTTCATGATGCTCTTTTAAACTGTTTTTATAATTTTACATAAAAAACCGTTGCTTTACCTATAAGAGATATAATTACGTTATGAATAATGAACCCATAACGCTGAAATATATTTTTAGGCTCATACTGCACAACAGATCAGCTTTGATATACGGGCAGATCATAACGGTGATCGCCATACTTCTTAGTGTTCCGATCCCGCTTATGCTTCCCGTCATGGTGGATGAGGTGCTGCTGCACAAACCGTCGCACTTCGTACATACGATCGATTTTCTTTTCGGCACCGGCAGTGCATTTTACTACATAGGACTCGTCACTCTGGCAGTCATTTTACTGCGGTTCATATATTTTGTTCTGGGCGTCATCATCACAAAAATATTTACGAAAATATCCAAGTATGTGACCTTTATGATAAGACGCAGACTCATAGAACATCTCAAGATCGCCTCCATGAACGAGTACGAGACTCTTGGAAGCGGTGCGATCACAGCCAATCTCATCACTGACGTGAACACGCTCGATGCTTTCATCATTACCAGCGTAAGCCGTTTTGTTTCTTCTGTTTTGACCCTTGTGGCCGTAGGCGTGGTCATGATCATGATAGACCCGACTCTGGGAGTACTTATCCTTTTCATACAGCCTCTCATAATGTTCATCAGTAAAAAGATGGCAAAAAGGGTAGGCGTATTAAAAAAAGAGGAGAACGAATCGATCGAGAAGTTTCAAGAGGAGGTGGGAGAGACTCTGGAGCTTTACGGGCAGATAAAAGCAAGCAACAAAGAGAACTATTTTTTCTCTAAGGCCATCATTCAGGCAGATACGATCCAGAAGACTTCAAACGAGTTCGGATACAAAAGCGTCGCCTACGAGAAGCTTTCATACACCATCTTTCTTGTAGTCTTCGAGCTTCTGCGTGCCAGCGGGCTTTTGCTTGTGGCGTACAGTGATCTGAGTATCGGGATGATGTTTGCGATGTTTGGCTACATCTGGTTTATCATGACTCCCGTACAGGATATCCTCTCCATGCAGTACTCCTACGCTTCTGCGATGAGCGCGATAAAGAGGCTCAACAAGATACTCGCGCTAAAAACGGAAGCCAGCGGAAAAGAGGTGCTCGATTCGGCACAAGTGGATATATCTTTAAAACATCTGAGCTTTTCATATACCGCGGATAAGAAGATACTTCAGGATATCTCCTTTGATATCCCTTCAGGTTCGAAGATAGCGCTCATCGGGGCTAGCGGAAGCGGAAAAACCACATTGGCTCAGGTGATATCTGGATTTTACGAAAAGGATGAAGGGGCTCTTACATACAACGGCATAAACATAGAAGAACTCGACAAACATTCGCTCAGACAGCGGATATTCTTAGTTCTTCAGATGCCTATACTCTTCAACTCTACGCTGCGTTTCAATATCACGATGGGAGACGATCGCATTAATGACGAGGCGATATATAAAGCGCTTGAAACAGCACAGCTGCGTGAGATGATAGATGCGATGCCGCGCGGTCTGGACACCATCGTAGGACATCATGGTGTCCGTCTCTCAGGAGGGCAGAGACAGCGTCTGAGTATCGCAAGGATGATAATCGCCGATCCGAGCGTCGTCATCTTCGATGAATCGACCTCCGCGCTCGATGTGCAGACGGAGGCAAAACTTTACACCGCCGTTATGCCGCTTTTAAAAGAGAAAACAGTCATAACCATAGCCCACCGCTTGAGTACGGTCAAAAACGCGGATATGATCTACGTACTTGACAGCGGAAAGATAGTGCAAAGCGGAACTCATAAAGAGCTTGAAGAGCAAGAGGGGCACTATATGGAGTTTATAAAGAATCAGTTGATATAAAGAGTTTGGTTATAATAGATCTATTGAAGGATAAAAATGAAAAAAATATTATTGATAATTTCCTTGTTTTTAAGTGTTAATCTTTTTGCGGACATGATGAAAGACGGTTCCTCGGCGTACGAGAAGGGTAATCTCGACGATGCCATAAGCATATGGTCAAAAGCGTGCAGCGACGGTTTTATGGAAGCGTGTGACAAACTCGGCTCGATGTATTATTTTGGATACGGTACGCAAAAAGACCGTCTTAAAGCTAAAGAGCTGTTTTTAAAAGTATGTATATCGGGCAACGGCGAAGACTGCGCGAAAGTTGCAAGGATGTACGACTACGGCTACGGCATAAAACAGGATAGGAAAAAAGCGGCGGAACTTTACAAAAAAGCATGCGATGCTGGCTTTAAAAAGAGCTGTAGAAAATACAAGGAGTTAAAAAGAAAAGGCTACTAAAGAGTTTTTAAAGCCTCTTGTATCTGCAATAGCGCAAGTTTTTTGCCGTTTTCCTCTTCGTTCGCGTTCCACCAGTATTCTATGATCTGCTGCTCTATCGTCCCCAAAAGATCTATGGGCAAATTTGCAAACACTTCAAAAGAGCTGACGGCATCTTTATTCACGCCGTTTCTTTTGGCGATCTCGTCTATCAGTTCTCGTATCGATTTTTCAATATCCGTGGGTTCGGGCAGGGGCGTACCGTCGTCTTTTGGATGTTCGAGCTTTCTTGCATAATCTATCCAGGTCTTTATCTCCTCTTGCAGATAGTCATAACCGTGAATCTTGTAGCAGAGTATGCGCGAGGGGGTGTAGAGTATCTCCTCCTCTTTTTCTAGTATGTCCGACATTTTGGGCACACCGCCGTCTAAGTACACCTCTATTCTCTGGCTCTCATACAGCGTAGATGCTGTTTCAAAAGCATTTCTGGCGTGTTTAAGCAGTTGAGTCTTTAGCTGTTCATAGTCCATGCGGCTCCTTTTTAGATCTGTTGTTAAGAGTACTATGCAAAAACGGTTCTAGAACAGTTGATGCATAGTGCTTTTTAAAGATACATATAAAAAAGGATAGCGGCATGAGCGAGACATTCAATACGGCGATACGGGAGTTCGAGGCAAAAAACTACGCCTATGCGTACGATCTATTTGAAGAAGCCGCCCGCACAGGCGATATAAATGCACAATACGCTTTGGGAGCTTTTTACGAAAGAGGCATGCTCGGCGGTATAGATGAGGACAAAGCTTTGGAGTACTTTAAAAAAGCCGCAGACTGCGGTCATATAGACGCCCAGCTGAAGACGGGACTGTTGTACAGACAAAAGGGAGAGATCTTCGAGTCTATGCGCTATCTCATTACGGCGGCGCATAACAATAACAGACAGGCGCAGTCGATCATCACGTATGTGAGCAACTCCTCTTTGTCCGCAGAGAAGAACGAAGCGTTTCACCTTTTGGAAGAATCCAAACAAAGAGCCTTGGTAGAGGAGCTGCTGCAAACAAAGATACGTCCTATGCTCGCGGGTGACGGCGGCGGGATAGAGCTTGTACATTATGCAGCAAAAGAGAAACCGCAGGTGTGGCTGAACTACCAAGGCGCATGTTCGGGCTGTCATCTCTCTTTTACGTCAACGGCGGATATGCTGCTTGATCATTTTGAAACAATGATAGACAAAAATGTCGTACTTTATCTAATGTAGGGTACAGAATAAAAGTTGCATATTATAGATCGATGTATCAACAAGGAGAAAAACAATGGCTGTAATGATAACTGATGAGTGTATAAACTGTGATGCGTGCGCATCGGAATGCCCGGTAGCTGCGATACTTTCTGACGATAATGAGAAAAATCCGTATGAGGGCGAGAGATTTTACGTAAAACCCGAAACATGCGTGGAGTGTGTGAGTCATGCCGACACTCCCCGCTGTGCGGAAGCCTGTCCGACGGAAGGTTCCATCGTCTGGGATATGCCTTATACCGTGGAATTCAATGAGTATTTTACCCAAGGCAATGAAAGCGGAACGTACAAGATCCGTGAACACAAATCAAAAGGACTTATGCTTCCTGCCGTAAAAGAGCAGGCGTTTATAGCAGAGATATCTATGGATGCCCGAGCATCGCATGCGAACGTCATGGATTCGTTTTAAAGATCATGAACGTAGCATTTGCGTCGACTGACGGAGAGAAAATAGACCAGCATTTCGGCTGGTCGAAAAGTTTTTATATCTATGAAGTCGATAAAGAAAAAGTCGAGTTCGTTACGGTGTCCGACAGCTCAGAGGAGCCTGAGGACGAGCAGGAGAAGCTGCACTACAAGATCAAAACACTTGGGAGTTCGGACATCATGTACTGCACGCAGATAGGGCCGACCGCTTCGAAGATGCTTCAATCTTCAGGCATCTATCCCGCAAGAGTCGCCGAGGGCCAGAGCATTAAAGAAGCTGCAAAAAAACTGCAGGAGATGTTAAACGGCAATCCGCCTTTATGGCTGCAGAGGATATTTCATAAATCACAGAACAGGAGTGCGTAATGGCCGTTCTTATCACTGAATCTTGCATAAACTGTGACGCCTGCATAGAGGAGTGCCCCGCAACGGCGATCGTAAGTACCGAAGAATCGCCTTTAAAAGATGCAGAGCATACCTATGTCAAGCCTGAAAAATGCATAGAGTGTATGGATGCCGCGGTACCTAAATGTGCCGATGTCTGTCCGAGCGAAGGATGTATAGTCTGGGATATGCCCTACACAAAAGAATATAACGACTACTTTACCAAAAGTGATGCGTATGTCATCCGCGTGCATAAGAAAAAGGGTTTGCTCTCCCCCGCAGTAAACCCGCAGGCCTACAGAGAGAACATCACAAAAGAGCAGAGAGAAAACCATGTCAGCATCGGTGAGACACTGAGGCTTTATAATTAGGCATGAAGTTTAAAATCGATCTTTTTTACTCTTCATCCGGGCAGACGTCATACTGATAGATATGTGATTGGTAATATCCCGATACCATCTCCGCTGATCTGTTCTTCAAAGCGACTTTGATGTGGTCTTTGTAAAAACTCAGAGCTCCATCTTCATCAGTTTCGTATGAGCTGCAGTATTTGATGGCTTCATCGCTTACCAGAGTTTTCATCTTCTCGTTTTCGTCGATGATATAATGTCTGCTTGCATTCTCAGGGTCTATAATTGCTTTTATACTCATAATTGACTCCTTTTTTCTTTTCTTGAATTATTAGTATAACAAATAATATAAAAGCTACAAAGCAATATTTGCAAAACCGACAATTTACACGATTTTTCCCCTGTAGATAAGCCTTCTAGAACACATCTTGCAAATGTTCGGATATAGAGATCTTAGATCAAGGAGATAATAATGTCGGTAATAATAGATGATACTTGTATAACCTGCGATGCATGTGCGCAAAACTGTCCGGTTGGGGCGATAGTGGATGATTTGAACAATCCGACGGGCAATCCCCGCTACTATGTTTGTCCTGAAAAATGCGTCGAGTGCGTCGGTATATATGACGATCCTCAGTGTGCGGCGATCTGTCCAAGCATCGGATGTATCACATGGGATATGCCTTTTACCAAAGAGTTCGACGGGCATTTTTTAAATGAAGAGATATACAGACTCGGCATGGCTAAAGAGGGACAGGTAAGATCTCCTGCATATAAAGAGAAAAAGTTCCGCAAAGATATCTCTCTTGTTAAACGCGGTATAGGTGAAAAAGTACAAGAAGAGCCTGAAGAATTGGAAGCCGGGTAAAGCAGCTAATTTAAGACGACATGAAAGCAGTTGTATCCTTCTGTATATTTGTAGATGAGCCTGAAACCATGTTTTTTTAGTACAGAATCGGTTATGTAAAGTCCCAGTCCAAGACCTGCGGAGGAGTTTTCAAAATCGCGGTTGAAGGGTCTGCTGAAATCTTGCTTCTCTGCGGGCAGCGGCTCGCCTTGGCTGCATATCTCAAAAGCATCGGCTTTTATGGTGAGGACGGGTTTTGATACAGAGTATTTCAGCGCATTGTCGAGGAGGTTTTTGAGCGCGACGGTGAAAAGATCAAAATCCGCTTTTACGATGAGCTGGTTCTCTTCTCCGTGAACGATGATGCTTTTTCTGCTGCAAAGGAGCATGTCGCAGGAGTGATCTAAAAGATCTACAAACCTGTATTCTTGCAGATTTAGACGCCACTCTCCGCTGTTGAAGTTTTCCATTTTCGCAAACTCGTTTAAAAGGTAATCCATACGTGAAAATATCCTCTTAAGCCGTTGTTGATCGGCGGAAGATTCCAGACAATCGGTCGTGAGAGAACCTTTCATGATGGGTGTTTTCAGCTCGTGCAGGACGTTTCTTAAAAAGAGCGAACGTGCTTCGCGCATCGCCGCGATCTTGTTTAAAGCGGAGTTGAACTCATGCGTTATCTGAGATATCTCGTCGTTTCCGCTGACGGGCAGATCGAGGGTCGCGTCTTCGTCCTTAAAAGCGATGATCGCGTTTTTGAGGCGGTGCAGAGGAAGCAGCTTGCGGATAATATATGCGAAAAACAGGAGGATGAGTAAATCCACTGCAGCTACAACGGCCCAAAACACTTTTAGCGAATGCGGTGCGATGTCCTCAAGAACGACGGAAGTAAAATGATCCATCCACGGTGCAAACAAAGGCGGAGGCATAAGGTCAAAACGTCCGAGATCAAATGCCGGAGGCGGAGGCGGGGGAGGTCTGTCGTTTGCAAAGAAAGTACGGTCTTTAAAGCTCACCATCTTGCCAAAGGGAAGTTCCATAAGTATCTTTCCTTTTGAAAAGAGTTCTTGAGAAGACAGGTTTGATGGGCGTACCATAAGCTGTTTCAGCTCTGCGGAAAAGTCTTGTTTATTGTCATGAAACAATCTGTCCGCAAGAAGAAAACGGCGTATCTGTTCGCTCTCTTTTTGTTTGCTGAAGTGCTGATGCGCTATGTAGAACAGTCCGTTTATAAGGGTAAAGATGAGAAAGAAAAATATACTGATAAGACGTAGAAGAGAGTGTTTATGCATTGAGAAACTTATATCCTACTCCACGTACGGATACTATGTGTCTGGGATTTTTCGGGTCGTCTCCTATTTTTTGGCGTATGCGCCCCATGATAACGTCTATACTTTTGAGACTGCTTTCGTAACGGATGGAGCCTATGTTTAAAAGCAGCTCTTCGCGCGCTATGACAAAACGCTCTTTTCTTATCATATACGAGACTATGTCGTATTCTGCTTGCGTCAGTTGCAGAGGGATGTTGTATTTTGAGATCTCATGCCGTTCGTCATCTATTTCAAAAGGAGCCGTTTTCTTTACCATAACGGGATTGATACGCCGCATGATGGCATTGATGCGAAAGACAAGCTCCTGTGAGTCGTACGGTTTTGGTATGTAGTCGTCTGCACCGCGTGAGAATCCCATCATCTTGTCTCTAATATCTGAACGGGCTGAGGAGATGATGATGGGGATATCGCTTTCCTGACGTATAAGACGGCATATCTGCATCCCGTCCATCTGCGGAAGCGAGAGATCGAGTACGAGCAGGTCGTAGCTGTTTTTTTGAAAAAGGCTCAATCCTTCCAGCGGAGTAGAAGCCAGAGTGACGTCGATATCCTCTTTTTCGAGGCTTTTTTTTAGCAGCTGCGCCAACTCATCGTCGTCTTCGATCATCAATACGTTTATCATCTCTTGATTATATCTTTAAGAAAGTAAATAAAAAGTAACATGCCCCAAGCAGGGCATGTGTGTCATGCGCTTGTGTTGAGAAGCGATGTAGTGTCCGTAGAGGATGCACTGTTGTTGCCGTAGTAAGAGAGGATCTTTTGAAGCCAGTCGTTACTGATCTGTTTAGTGATATTGTCCGTAGAGGATGCCGATGCGGTTGTTGAACTGTCTTGATCCGTCGAATCCCCGAAAAGAGCGGAAAGTTCATCGGAACTGATGCTGCCGTCTTGATTCGTATCGAGTGCCGAAAAAAGCTTGTCGATGCCCGAAGTATCCGATGATGCGGATGATGAATCATTCGGTGGAGGCATTCCTCCCGGCGGAGGCGGAGGCATATCTCCGTCTTGACCCTGCGGAGGTTTTGGTGGCTTCATATTCTTAAGCGCTGCCATAAGCTCGTCGGTGCTTAGGGTACCGTCGCTGTTTGTATCAAGCGTATCGAACACATCTGATGCGGATGAAGTGTCGCTGCTAGTGCTGCTGGTGCTGCTGTTTGAATTTGATGCGAGAGCTTGTGCAGCCGCGCTGAATTCTGTTTTGTCTATGGAACTGCTGTTGTCGCTGTCCATAGAGGTAAGCAGCTCTTGTGCCATCTTTTCAAAATCAGGCTTTCCTCTGTGTGCAGAGGAGGTAACACCCGAAGAGCTGTAAGACGAATATGCATTGTAGCTAGAGCTAACTGTCATAGTAGACTCCTTGTTTGGTGTAGCAAGAAAGAGTTCTTGCCCAATGAAAATCATAAATCTTCTATGGTAACTAATGGGTAACATTTGAGCAATATCAAAAATTGTGATAATCACCGGTCGAAATTATTAATATTATTTTAGGTGATATTAACATTACGCATATATAATTATGCTAGTTTTAAGAATCGGCGGAACTTTGATGTTTGAAGAGACGAAAAAATATATTAATGCTTTGACTATAGGCTATATCATCGCGCTCAGCATCATCGCGGCATTGTCCGTGAGTTCCCATTTCTTTCTTTACAAAGTCATCAAAGTGCAGTCCTGCTTCGCTTCGCTTATCAATGTAAGCGGTAAACAAAGGATGCTCTCTCAAAGAATAGGGATGCTTTCCTGCCACTATGCGCTCAATCAAAACGATTACAATAAAAAATCGCTCTCCCAAGCGATATCTTCGATGGAAAGTGCACATCTTGCTCTAACCAAAGGCGATAAGACTTTAGATTTTCCTTCGACTCTGCCGCCTGAAATTTATGACGTATATTACGGGAAAAAATACGATCTGGATCATAAGGTCAAAGAATATATCGCTTTGGCAAAACAGTTTTTGTATAATCCGACGGATAAGGAACTTCTTAAAGAGATTATGAGCAAGTCTCATGATTCATTGCTCGAAGGGCTGGACAAAATTGTCAGGCTGTACGAAACTCAAAGCATCGAACAGATAGAGATGATAACGTATACACAGCGAATAGTCCTTATCGTGATCATAGCCACGCTGTTTGTCGAAGCACTCTTTATTTTCCGGCCGATAATCAAAAAGATAAAATATTTCGCGACCTTGCTGTATGAACTTGCTACACATGATTATCTGACGAAATTCGCGAACAGAAGACTCACTTTGGAACTGCTTGAAAAGCTTCTTATCAGAAACAGGATCGATAAGCAGCCGATCTCGGTCATGATGGTGGATATCGATTTTTTTAAAAAGATCAACGATGCATACGGACATAATGCGGGTGACAGTGTGATCGTCGCCGTTGCAAAAACCATTTTAAAGAGTGTTCGTCCGACGGATATCTGCGGTAGATGGGGAGGAGAAGAGTTTTTGATCATTCTTCCGGAAACCGATCTTAAAGATGCGGATGCGGTCGCGCAAAGGGTTCTTTTAAATATTGAAAAAGAGGATATCGATATAGAATCAAAAAAGATCAAAACGACCGTGAGTATAGGAGTATCGACATATATTGCCGGCGAACCTGTCATGGACTTTATCGAGCGTGCGGATTCGGCTCTTTATCTGGCTAAGAACAACGGCAGGAACAGGGTAGAAAGCAGAGTTGAAGAAGAGTCTTTATCGACACTGTTTCATAAAGAGGGGTAGTCCGTATAGCCTTTTGCATCCTGTGTATAAAAAGTATCAGGATCGGCTTCGTTGAGCGGAGCATTTGTTTTAAAACGCTCCGGCAGATCCGGATTGGCGAGAAACAGCGCCGCAAAAGAGACGGCGTTTGCCAGATGGTCTTCGATGACCTTGTTCGCTTTTGCTTTGTCATACCCGCCGTTTACTATCAAAAGACCTTTGTAAGCATCTCTAAGTACCGCCAGTTCCACGACATTGGCACCGTGTCTTATGTCGCCTTCAAGTGCGTCGACCACATGAAGATACGCAAGGTTGAACTCGTTGAGCTTTTGACATACGTAAGCAAAATGTTTTTGCGGGTTGGAGTCGGTCATACTGTTAAAAGTTCCGCTCGGGGAGATCCTGACACCCGTCTTTGCCGCACCGACGGCGGCCGTCACGGCTTCGACGATTTCAAAAAGAAAACGGGCTCTGTTTTCTATCGTCCCGCCGTATTCGTCGCTTCTTATATTTGTACCGTCTCGCAAAAACTGATCGGGAAGATAACCGTTTGCGCTGTGTATCTCAACGCCGTCAAAGCCTGCCTCAATCGCATTTTTAGCACCTTGGGCATACTCTTTTACGATCTCTTTTATCTCTTCTATTTTAAGTGCTCTTGGCGTTTCGAAATCTTTCATCCCCTCGTAGGTGTATATCTGACCCGAAGGTTTGATGGCAGAAGGAGCCACGGGAAGTTTTCCGCCGTGATAAGATGAATGCGATACTCTTCCCACGTGCCACAGCTGCAAAAATATCTTTCCCTCTTTTTCATGTACGGCTTTTGTGATCTTTTTCCAACCTTCTATCTGAGCATCCGTATGAATCCCGGGAGTTGCAGGATAGCCGATGCCCTGAGTCGAGATCTGTGTTCCTTCGGTTATGATCAGACCCGCTGAAGCTCTTTGTGCGTAATACTTAGCCATCAGATCGTTTGGAACGTTGTTCTTGACGCTTCTGCATCGTGTCATCGGAGCCATGAAAATTCTATTTTTTAAATTGTAATTTCCAAGTTTTATAGTCGAAAAAATATTCATACCCAACTCCTCTGTAATATAATGAAAACTATTATCTCTCAGAATTGATTATATATCTATAAAAAAATATTATTAGATAATACTCAGGGATTTAGATCGTTAAAAAATCTCTTATATCTCTCAGCTCAGCATATATCGTATGTCGGAAGTAAAGTTCGGATACGCCCACATCATGTGCTTGAGGTCATGTGTCGTCGCCTTTGTCTTGATGGCAAGGGCAAAGAGGTTTATCAGCTCCGAGGCATGGTGGCGGATAAGATGTGCGCCCAGTATACGGGCGCTCTTTTTTTCGACGATGATCTTGTAAAAGCCGTGTTCTTCTCCGATCCTTTTTGATGAAGACCACTCTTTTGTCTCGCCGCTGTAAATCTCAAACGAAAGCCCCTGTGATCTTGCCTGCATTTCATCGAGTCCGACGGCTGCTGCTTCGGGATAGGTGAAGATGGAAGTGGGAACGATGTCGTAATCTATGCTCTCACTGTTGCCGTGCAGGATATTTCTCGCCGCTACACGAGCTTCCTGATCCGCGGTCGAAGAGAGCATAAAAGGTGTTGCTGCGGCATCTCCCGCGGCATAGACGTCGGGGTTGGATATGCTTTGGCAAAAACTGTTGACTTTGATGCCGTGCGCATTATATTCGACTTCTCCAAGACCGCCCTCTAGTACGGAGAGATTGGGTACTCTGCCTATCGCCGAAAAGATCTTTTCACATCTGTGCAGAGTGCCGTTTGAGTCGGTGATCTCAAATGCTCCGCCAACCTTTTTTATCTTCGATACCGTCGTCTCTTTTATGATATTTATGTCCATATCCGCCAAAACGTTTTCAAGTCTTGAAGATATCTCTTGATCCAGCCGTTTCAGAAGTGTATCTCCCCTGTGGATGATCGTGACTTTGCTTCCGAATGCACCGAGTATGTGTGCAAACTCCATCGTGATATAGCCGCCTCCGATGAACACCGTATTTTTCGGAAGCTCTTTTAGGTTAAGAAAATCGTCACTGTTAAGGATATGCTGTGAGCCCTCTATCTCTTTTGCTTTTTTTGGTTTTGAGCCGGTGGCTACGATGATTTTTTTTGCGTTTATTTCATATGAATCGCCGACCTTAAGAGAATGCGTTCCGCCAAAAACCGCTTTTCCCTGCACAAACTCCACGCCGGCGGCTTGAAGCAGTTTGCGCGTGTGGTTTGGGACACTTTTTGTAAACTCCTCTTTGGCGGCTTGAAGCGAACTCCAGGAACTTTTTGGCAGGGTCTCAAACCCTCTTGTCAAAAGATGGCGGATCATCATGCGGATGTGAGCGTGTTCTACAAGGTATTTTTTGGGCAGACACCCATGCAGCGCGCATGTGCCGCCAAGCTCGTCCTGTTCGATCAAAACCACTTTCTTCCCACCTTTGGCAAGATGCATGGCGACAGTGTGGACCGAACCCGAACCGACGATAGCGACGTCTGTGTCTAAAATCTTCATGAAGAGCCTTTGAAATATTATATAGGGATGAGTTTTAAAAGCTCAAAGACAAATGAAACTATATATATTTGTTAAGTTTTGATATTATAAAAAAATGAAAAAATTTCTTCTTTTTGATAATGACGGTGTCCTTGTAGAGACTGAAAAATGGTACTACGAAGCAAATAAAAAAGCTTTAAAAGAGATAGACGTGGAGCTGGAGTTCGATGTCTATATGGAGATTATGGCGCGAGGCGGTACGGCTTGGGAAGCGGCGCAGAAACTCGGGCGTCCCAAAGAGCTCATAGATGAACAAAGACGCAGAAGGGATGCATACTACCAGGAGTTTTTGCTAAGCGAACATATCGAGATAGAGGGAGTTCTCGATGTGCTTGAAGAGCTCTCACGTGAGTACAGGATGGGCATCGTCACGACTGCCAGACGGGTTGATTTTAATCTCATACATTCGCAAAGAGAGATAGTGAAATATATGGATTTCAGCCTGTGTGTAGAGGAGTACCCAAGAGCAAAACCCTATGCCGATCCCTATTTGGCGGGGATGAAAAAGTTTGGTGCCTTGCAGCGGGAGTGTCTTGTCATAGAAGATTCTCAAAGAGGGCTTCAAGCAGCTGTGAATGCAGGCATAGAGTGTGCCGTTGTAGATAACACTTTCACCGCGACACATGATTTCAGCGGCGCGGCCTTCCGGATAAAAGCGCTCAAAGAGCTTCCCTTATTGCTTAAATCTTTAAAAAAGTAGGGAGATCAGACGGCTCCAAAAAGTGTTTTTCCCGCGTCTTCGTTTTGAAGCGCTTTGATCTCGTCGTAAGACTTGCCGCTCATACGTAAAGTACTCCCTTTGATCTCGTCGTATACGATGTCGATCTTCTCTTCGGCACTCGCTTTTTTCAGATCGCCTTTTGAAAGGTCGGCGTGGTCTAAAAGCTCGTTCCATACTGAACTTTCATCGAGTGCGAACGTGTAGAAAGTGAAACCTTCGTATTCAAACTTGCCGTCACCGTCGAGATCCGTCACGAAAAGTATGTACAGACCGCTTGGTGAAAGAACCTCTTTGTAACGCTCTACAAAAGGCTCAAAAAAATCCAAACTCTCCAGTTCGCAAGCGAGAAAATCGATCTTATCGCCGCTGCTCACCAAGATGGCTTGAGTAGCGGTCGCTTTTGGCGGCAGCTGTTTGTCCGCAGACATAACCTTACCCGGAGTGATCACCAGACTTCCTCTGTATCCGTAAGCGTACTTATCCGTTTTTGCACTGAACGATGCCTGCCATTGCAGGTTGTTTTCATAGATGAACTCTTGTACTTTTGACATGTGCTGTTTCCTTTGATTTGTTTGACTTTTCCGATGCAATTTCGGTTCTAGATTTACGCTTCTTTTTCCGTTTTATAGGTAAATATTGGTTCTTTTGAAGGATCTTTTACGAGCGCTTCTGTTATGGTACAACTCTGTAGATCTTCGCGCGAAGGGCAGGAGTATTGAAGCGGCAGCATCACCTCTTCGATGATCCCTCGAAGCCCTCTGGCACCCACGCCTTTTTCTATCGCTTGTTGAGCGATCGCTTCGAGTGCTTTGTCTTCGAACCGCAGCGTTATGCCGTCCATCTCAAAGAGAGCCTGAAACTGTTTAATGAGCGCGTTGTCTGGCTCTTTTAAAATCTGAACCATCTGCTCTTTTGTCAGCTCTTTAAGCTGGGCTATGACGGGGATACGTCCGATGAACTCGGGAATGATGCCGTAATGCACGAGCGCTTTTTGGTCGACTTTGAACTCTTTCGCCTCTTTGTCTTTGAGCGAACCGAAACCGACTCTGTTGCTTTTTTTACTGTTTGTGTCGGGGACCAGTCCCACAAACGCTCCGCCGCAGACAAAAAGTACATGAGATGTGTCAAAAAGCACGGTCTCCGTCGTTGAATTTTTACGGCTTCCCTTGAGAGGAACGTAGACCTCTGCACCTTCTAGTATCTTTAAAAGTCCCTGCTGTACGCCTTCGCCGGAGACATCGCGTCCCATAGTGGAAGATTCGCTTTTTCGTGCAATCTTGTCTATCTCGTCTATGTAGATGATCCCTCTTTGAGCAAGTTCGATGTCGTAGTTCGCAGCGGCGAGCAGGCGCGAGAGGATGCTCTCGACGTCCTCGCCAACATATCCGGCTTCAGTCAGTGCAGTCGCATCGGCTATGGCAAAAGGAACCTTCATGATACGAGCCAGTGATTTTGCAAGAAGGGTCTTGCCGCTGCCCGTTG
The DNA here is from genome assembly GCF_039645975.1 of Sulfurimonas sp. HSL-1716. Taxonomy (NCBI): domain Bacteria; kingdom Pseudomonadati; phylum Campylobacterota; class Epsilonproteobacteria; order Campylobacterales; family Sulfurimonadaceae; genus Hydrocurvibacter; species Hydrocurvibacter sulfurireducens. The sequence goes on along the minus strand of NZ_CP147918.1, from coordinate 1,560,223 downwards.
GTCCCAAAAGCAGGATGTTGCTTTTTTCAAGTTCTACATTGTTGTAGATGGGACTCTCGATGCGTTTGTAGTGGTTGTACAAAGCGACTGCCAGTACTTTTTTCGCATCTTCTTGACCAATAATGTGTTTGTCGAGATGCTCGACGATCTTTTGGGGTTTTGGAAGCTGTTCTTGCATCTGCGCGCGCTGTTCGTACTTCACCTCTTTTTGCAGGATGTTCGAACATGTAGCGATACACTCGTTACAGATATGCGTCTTCTCCGATGAGAACATCTTTTTGACTTCGCTTTGTTTGCGCCCGCAAAACGAGCAGATTTTCTCTTGGCTCATCGATTATCCTTTTTTTCAATGCTGCTTAGTATTGTGTCGGCCAATCCAAATGCAATAGCCTCTTCTGCTTCAAAATAGTTGTCACGATCGCTCTGTTTTTCAATAGTCTTAACATGTTTTTCCGTCGCCTTTGAAATGATTTTGTAGAGTCTTTTTTTAAGGTTCATGATATGTTTTGCCTGTATCTCTATGTCGCTTGCCTGTCCGGATGCGCCGCCTAAAGGCTGATGTATCATGATCTGGGCATTTGGCAGCATATACCTGTGTCCCTTCTCGCCGCATGTAAAAAGGACGGCTGCCATGGAAGCGACCATTCCCATCGCGTATGTGTAGACGGGTGCGCAGATGAGCTGCATCGTATCGAGGATGGCAAGTCCTGCCATCACTGAACCGCCCGGCGAGCTGATGTACATATGGATGGGTTCACTTGAATCCTCTGCTTCAAGGTAGAGAAGCTGAGAGACGATGATGCCCATCATCTGGTCGTCCACTTGTTCGGTGATGATGATGACGCGGTCGTTTAAAAGTTTTGAAAAAAGGTCAAAATATCTCTCGCCTCTGGGCGAGAGGTCTTTTACTGTCGGTATTATTGGCATTTACAAACTCCTTGTGTTATGTTCTCTGTCCCTATTAAACGAACTCTTTTATGAAATCTTGAAGCGACATGTCGATGACTTCCAAGTTATGTTTTTCGATGAATTTTTTCTCTTTTTTACCAAGTTCTTTGTCCGTGATGACGTAACCGCCTTCAAGATTGAGTGTCAGCTCGTTGGCGACCATTCTGTCGGTATCGCGGTCGAACGATGTGCCTAAAAAAAGATACTTTTTTGTCTTTCTATATGTCTTTAATATGCAAGGAAGCGCAAACCCGCCCATAGCTTCGGTCAGCCAATCCACATAATCGGCATCGGAGATGATGAAGCTCGGCTCAGGTAGGGGCGAGCCCATCGGTTTGAAAAGTATTTTCTTCGCATTGTCCAAGACTTCGTCTTCTACAAGAAAGTATTTTTTGTTCTCGACGTCGTACTCATACACTTCATATCTGTTTTTATCAGCCATTATTCTTGATTTGCCGATGATAAGACAGTGTGGTTCATACGCCAAGAGTTCTTGTATCTTCATATCGCGGTTGGTATCTATGATGTAGCGCGGCGACATGTCCAGCACCGCTTTTTGCAAAGAGGTAGGCTCGAACTCTTTTGTGTAGATATGGTTCATAAGCTGGGTCATATACTCTACACCCCTGCGCTGTTCGAGGTGCATGGCAGCGCGTGAATACTCGAACATCAGCCTTTGGCTCATCGCTCTTCCGCTGTTCATCGCAAGTATCATCGAATCCGAATCATAAGGCATCTCTTCACCGTTTTTCGTTGTGATGCCCTGAAATATTCCCAGTCCGAAATAGGGTACGGTCGTTTGGTTTCTCAACTCTTTTTTTATGTTTTGTATCATCTCGTTCATTAGTGGCATCCTTTACCCGTATAACAGGTTTGTGCTGCGTATATTTTTCTCATAAGCGTCTCTTGGTCGAATCTCTCGCTCAGGTCTTTTGCGATCTCGTCATAAAAAAGCGCGCCGTCTTTTGAGATAAGAAAGACAGCTTTTGTAAGCTCTCTTTCGTAGGGTTCGCCGCTGAGCCTGACACCGTAGAGATCGCCGAACTCCTCTTTTTTGTCTGTATACTGCTTGAATTTTGCAAGGGCCAAATCGTTTTTTAGTTCATGTGCCAGTACAAGTGAGGCCGTGACCTCATGCTCTGCTGTGTTTGGCAGCGAGGCTTCCATCTCCCGAAGCTCTTTTAAAAGATTTTCGTCTATGAAAGGCGCAGTGATGATGAGCTGAGTCTTTCCGTTTTGCCCGCCGATGGTGTGTTCTTTGCCGTTTTTACCTTTTACACCGACCTTGTCGGATGCATAACCGATGTCAAGAGGCATCTCATCAAGACGCATCGTGTATGTGCCGTACTTTATCTGCAAGTGAGCTCCTTTAAAAGACTTTTTTATCGTCTTCATAGACTGTACTTTATATAATTAGCCAAGTATTTGCATATAGCGTTCTAGATGGATGTTCATTGAGTCTGACATTTGTATTTGATGTTTAATGAAACTATATTTCAAATAAAAAAAAAGCTATAATTTTGTGATAAAAAAGTGATATTGGTAGAGGACGGTAATGAAAGAGTTATTTGCATACGGTGAAAAAGTTGCGGGATATGACGTAAGAGTTTTGAATGAAAGAGAAGCCAGGGCTGCGGCGGGCATACTTTTTGTAGGAGCGTTTTTAGGACTTACCAACGGCGTTATGCTTGGAACGGCGGTTTTTTCAGAGTACTTCGTGAGCTTTTTTGCGCTCGATTTTACCATCCGTGTCATCAAACCGAAGTATGCGCCTAGCCTGCTGATCGGTCGTTTTTTTGTGCAGAATCAGACACCCGAATATGTCGGAGCCGAACAAAAACGTTTCGCCTGGCTGCTTGGGATGATTATTGCATGGCCCATGTTTTACTACCTTGTCATAGATTTTCAGCCAAATCCCATTAAAGTCCTTGTCTGTCTCATCTGTATGGCTTTACTTTTTTTAGAGGCTGCTTTTTCTATCTGCCTTGGTTGTAAGATATTTAGTGTCATCAGAAGAGAAAAAGCAAGCCACTGCCCGGGCGGCGTATGTGAAATGAGGATAAAAGAGCCTGTTCAAAGATTCTCTCTTTTACAAAAATTTATAGTTGTCGTCACCTTTACAGGGATGATCTACGGCGGATATGCTTACATGACAAAACTTCCCGACAGAACATTTCTCGTAAAAAAGCTTAAAGTGATGATGATGAGCGAAGCGGAGCTTAAAAAGAAAGAGCAGCAAGAGTATCAAAAACAGCTTGACGAATTTGATAAAGAGGAGTGAGCTTTCCTTCTCAAATAAATTTTTAAACATACAAAATTGTCGTTTTTTTGTTTCAATATCAAAGATAGTGCTAGAACGTCAATTGCATAATCTCATTTTAGTAAATGATTATAGCTTTCGTGTGCGAGATCATTTGAATTCCTAACAATAGTCAAATAAGGAGCTAAAATGAGTTGTTGCTCAAACAATCCTGCTGAAAACTTTATGCCCGAAGATATTCGCCAGAAGATACACAACCACCCGTGTTATTCAGAAGGCGCACATCATCATTATGCCCGCATTCACGTAGCGGTCGCCCCTGCATGTAATATCCAGTGCAACTACTGTAACAGAAAATACGACTGTTCGAACGAAAGCCGTCCCGGTGTCACAAGCGAAAGGCTTACTCCCAAAGAAGCTGCGAAAAAAGTCTTGTTTGTCGGCGGCGAGGTACAGCGTTTAAGCGTTTTGGGCATAGCGGGACCCGGTGACGCACTTGCTAACCCTCAAAAGACATTCGAGACATTTGAGTTGGTACGTGATTATGCGCCTGACTTAAAACTGTGTCTTTCAACAAACGGGCTTGAACTGCCTCAATATGTAGATGAGATGGTCAAGTACAACATAGACCATGTCACCGTCACTATCAACAGCGTGGACGAAACAGGTGAGATCGGTTCGCAAATATATCCTTGGATCTTTTACAACAATAAAAGATACTACGGTAAAGAAGCGGCGCAGATCCTTTTAGAACGTCAGCTTGAAGGGATGAAAAAGTGTGTCGAAAAAGGGATACTTATCAAAGCCAACTCTGTTTTGATCCCCGGCATCAACGACAAACACCTTCCTGAAGTCTCTAAAAAGCTCAAAGAGATCGGTGTGTTTTTGCATAACATCATGCCTATCATCTCCGAGCCTGAACACGGTACTGCATTTGGGCTCGCAGGCGTACCAAGCGCGACCGATCAGCAGCAGATGGAAGTACAAGAAGCATGCGGAATGGACATGAAACTTATGCAGCACTGCCGCCAATGCCGTGCGGATGCCGTGGGCCTTATCGGCGAGGACAGAGGACAGGAGTTCACAAAAGCGGCTTTTAACGAGATGAATTTTGATGAACTACAGACTAAGTACGATCTGCAGGGACGTCAAGAAGCACAGGCAAAGATCGAAAAATTTAGATTTTTCTTGGATCAGGCAAACGAACGCGTGCGTAAAGAAAAAGAGGAACTCAGCTCTGACGGCAATACTGTCCTTGTAGCGGTCACGACTGCAGGCGAGGGGATGATAAACCAGCATTTCGGCTCAGTCAGAGAGTTTCTTATCTATGAAGCGGGTGACAAAGGTATCCGCTTCGTTCACCATAGAAAACTCGATTATGAATACTGTGCGGGACCGGACGGTGCAAACCCTATGGACCCTATCCTTGAAAAACTCAAAGATGTAAAACTCATCCTTACAGCAAAGATCGGCGGATGCCCGCAAGACGATCTGGCTAAAGCCGGAATCGCTGCAGATCAAAGCTACGCTTACGAGCCGATTGAGGTTTCTGTTTTAAAAGCGGCGAGAAAATACTTTAACCTCTCCGAAGAGATGGAAGGGAATTGACAAGATGCTTATCAATGACACGACTCTTCGCGACGGTGAACAGGCTCCCTACGTAGCGTTTAATACAGAGGAGAAGCTTACCATTGCCAAAGCGCTCGTAGCCTGCGGTGCCGATGAACTGGAGATCGGTATCGCTGCTATGGGAAGCAAAGAGCAAGAAGATATCAAAGAGCTGCTCTCTCTTGGTTTGGACGTATGCATGATGACTTGGAACCGTGCAAAGATGAGTGACCTGGAAGCGTCACTTAGCTGTGGTGTTAAAGCAGTTGATCTTTCTATTCCCATTTCGGATATTTTAATAGATGTGAAGTTCGGCGGCAACAAAGATGCTATGCTGCGTGAACTTGAAAATGTCATCAAAGTAGCAAAAGCCGAAGGTGTCTATGTTTGTATCGGAGGAGAGGACAGCTCGCGCGGTTCTCTCTCTTTTATGAAAGAGGTTATGAGACTTGGGCGCGAACTCGGGGCTGATCGCTTTCGCTACTGTGATACGGTAGGCATCATGACCCCGATGCAGATTTATAACGATATACGTGAACTGGTTTCTGCGGATATTCTTCCTATAGAGATGCACACTCACAACGATTTCGGTTTGGCAAATGCCAATGCGCTCAGCGGTTTGGATGCAGGTGCCCTAAGCGTCAATACGACGGTCATAGGTCTAGGAGAGCGAGCGGGCAACGCATCGTTCGAGCAGATCTCGATGGCGCTCAAACATCTTTACGGACAAACCCGTCCTATAGACACGCTGGGTATGCGCAATCTTGCGCTTTTAGTCGCAAATGCGGCAGGAATGACTCTCTCTCCTAGTGCGCCGATCGTAGGTGAGAGAATATTTGCCCATGAAAGCGGAGTTCATGCGGACGGTATGATGAAAAACTCTAAGTCGTATGAGCCTTTTGAAGCTGAAGAGGTCGGTTCTTCAAGAGAGTTTCCCATAGGAAAGCACTCGGGGACGGGAACAATTTTGTACCATCTCAAACAGCTCGGCATTAATGCGGAAAGATCGACATTGGCACTATTGCTGCCACGTATCCGTGATATAGTTACATCCAGAAAAAGAGTCTTAGATGATGCCGAGCTTGTCACTCTTTACAGGGAAAGCCTATGTTTATAGGATGGCTTAAATTCATCGATGTTGCCGAATTTGTAAGCATGTCAGAAGAGGTAGGCTGGTTGCTTGACGGCTATCATGTCAAGCTGATGATGATGCACTCGCCGCATTTGTGTTACGGTGCATACGACAACGGTAAACTCGTAGGTGCGGTTATGGCCATAGAGTTTGAGCACTCTGCCATGATAAAGTATTTTATGGTTAAACCAAGCTATCAAAAACAGGGGATCGGACGCCGTTTATTCGAGACTCTTTTGGGTGCAGTGAACGAATATGATTGTCTTTACATCCATGCAAATCCGGATTTGGTCGACTTTTTCAAAGGTTACGGTTTTGAGGAGAAGATGCAGGTCGGAAGATATATAAACGTCGGAAAAGTCCCTCCGTTTAACTTTACCAATGCCCATGCCAAAGAGCTGGACGGAAGTAACTTTGAAGCGGTTATCTCTGCGATCGACAAAGAGACATTTCATGAGAATAGAATGGACTTTTTACTAGATGAAATGGATAGGAACAGTTCGCTTAAACTGACTTTGCCAAACGGTTTTCAGCACTCAAGCATCGTGAATGCAAGAAATGTTTACCTGGGTCCTTGGCAGGTCCGCGCAGGGCACGAAGATGAAGCCGAGAAGATGATGCGCGGGGTGCTGTACTTCAGGGGATTAAAAAGAGTGGTCGCAGACGTCCCTTTGGGCATCAAACATGTAGTCGATCTGTATGAAAAGTATCATTTTCAAAGCAAACAGCGCTTTGTACATATGTCGCGAGGCGTGACGACCGAGATCGACTTTGAAAACATCTACGCGTTTTCGTTGTAAAAAATAAGATTTAAGGAGTAAGAACATGTCTGAAGAACTAAAAGAAAATAAAAAAGAGCTGGCAAAGCTAAAGAGAATAGCGGTCGAGATCGCTTCTGAGATACACGATATAGTAGAGGACACTTTGTGGACGGATTATGTCAGGATGCCAGAACTCAGCCTAAAACTAAAAGCCGCGGTCGAAGAAGCAAACAGCTTTAAAGAAGCAAAGGGTCTGTAAGGGATTCTTTGGCTGGCATCGCATTTTTTTAGCATCGTCAAAAAAAGGAGTTTCGTATGCAAGAGAAGCAAAAGATCCTTGAGATGGAGATCTGTGAATGCGGTCAAAAAAATGTCGCCCAAGCGGTCGATATCTTCCAAAACACGGCTCTCCCGTTTAAAAAAGCCAAAAAACTTGTGACAGAATGCAACAAAAGCTGCTGCAGAGCAGTGCTTATGAAGCTTTATGATATGAATCGATACGGCAGATACGATTATGACGAGATCGCCTACTTGATAGAACAAAGACTAGAGAGGATCAAAAGATTATGTGAAGGAGCCGGCGATGATGAGTAGCAAAGAACAGAGACTCAAAAACTGGTTGGTATCGCTTGGTGCCGTCGATGAGAAGATCGGGTCGCTCGCAGAGATCAACAGGCTCGATCTCAGCGGACGCAAGATAGCAAAGCTGCCCGAAGAGATCGGTCTGCTGAGAAACTTAAATGCGCTGAACCTCTCAAACAACAAGCTGGACTCTTTGCCCGATTCGATGCGTAAACTAAGCAGACTTGTCAATCTCAACCTGCGCAGAAACAGTTTTAAGGCGCTGCCTTTTGTACTCAGAGATATAAACCTTCGCTCCATCAATGTGAGCTCCAACAAGTTAAGCGACGTATCGATATTACAAGAGTGTGAATATCTAAGAGTTCTCGATCTAAGCGGCAATGCCTTAAAATGCGTAGACGGCTGTTTTGCCTCAAATAATGAGATCCGTACGCTGAACCTTTCGTCAAATCTGCTGCATGACATGAGCGGTGTCTTTTCGATGCTAAAAAAAGTCCAGAGACTCGATATCAGCGACAACATCATAAAAGAGATACCCCAAACAGTCAAAGAACTGTCGTCCATAGAGGAGTTCGCAGCATCGCATAACAGGATAGAAAAGATAGATGCTGCCTTTTTTGCACTGGACGTAGAGCGCGTCGATCTGAGTTCGAACCTGCTTGCATCTTTGCATCTTGGCTCTCTCGTGTCTCTTGAAAGCCTGATCCTTGACGACAATCCGTTTGAGATACTGGACATCGATGACGGCTTTGCACCCTGTTTAAAAGAGCTTTCTTGCGAGGGCTGCGGACTGCGCGAGCTTTTGCTGCCTGCTTCTGAAAATCTGGAACTTTTATGCTTTTCCTCTAACGAGATAGAGACGATCCCAAAAGAGATAGGCAGATATATACGGCTGCAAGAGCTGGATATCGACGGCAACAAGATAAAAGAGCTGCCCGACACTTTGGCAAATCTCTCTTATCTAAATATATTGTACGTAAACGGCAATCCGCTCGGCGAAGAAGCAAAAAAAGTGATAACCATTTTGAACCCGGAGATATGCGATATGAATATGAAAACAGGAATAACCATAGAAAAAGCGATAAAACAGGATCTGCCCCAAATGGCCGAACTGCTCGGTGTATTGTTTGCAATAGAGTCGGATTTTACGATCGATTACGACAAACAGCTCTCCGGGATCACCCGGCTCTTTGAACATGAGAGCAGCGACCTGCTTGCGGCAAAATATGAAGGCAGAGTCGTCGGCATGGTGACGATGCAGCGTCTCATCTCGAGTGCCGAGGGCGACTACGTCGGTCAGATAGAAGACCTTGTGGTGCATGAAGAGTACCGAAAGATGGGTGTGGGGAGCCGTCTTATAAACAAGATGAGAAGTATGGCCGTAGAGTACGGCTATAAACGCATTCAGCTCGCAGCCGATGTGGACAACAAAAACGCGCTGCAGTTTTACAGCAGACGCGGCTTTAAAAAGACGCATCTCAATATCTACCACTATACGGTTTCATCTTCTGCGTGATCTGTTTTTCTACAAAAACCGCTTTTTTGCATATATCGTTCTAACAAATTTGTCGGCATTTACGCGCTTTGTAGGAATAAAGCGCTTTTGTAGGTTTTTTTTGTACCAAAAATCGAGAATGACGGATGCATTGACCTAAGTGAAATACATAAATACCTTCAAAGAGCCGTTTATCGGTTAAGAGGGAGTATTTAAAACAAAGGAGATAAAAATGGCTGCACTTCGTCAAATAGCATTTTACGGAAAAGGTGGGATCGGTAAATCTACCACATCTCAAAACACATTGGCTTCTATGGCTTATTATTTTGATAAAAATATTATGATCGTCGGTTGTGATCCAAAAGCGGATTCTACTCGTCTTATCCTACATGAAAAAGCACAAAACACTATTCTTCAGTTGGCTGCTGAAATGGGTACGGTTGAAGATCTGGAGCTTGAAGATGCATGTAAACCGGGTGCAGGGATATTTTCTCCCGATTCGCCTCACGGCTGGATAAACTGTACTGAATCCGGCGGACCTGAACCGGGAGTCGGTTGTGCGGGACGCGGTGTTATCACGGCGATCAACTTCCTGGAAGAGGAAGGCGCGTATGAAGCTGAAGGTCTGGATTTCGTTTCTTATGACGTTCTTGGTGACGTTGTCTGCGGCGGGTTTGCTATGCCGATTCGCGAAGGTAAAGCGCAGGAGATCTATATCGTTATGTCTGGTGAGATGATGGCTATGTATGCCGCGAACAACATCTCTAAAGGTATCTTGAAGTACGCCAATACGGGCGGTGTCCGTCTTGCCGGTCTTATCTGTAATGCCCGTATGACCGACCGCGAGTACGATCTTGCAACGGCTCTTGCAAAAGATCTCGGTACTCAGATGATCCACTTCGTACCACGTAACAACATCGTTCAACACGCTGAACTACGTCGTATGACAGTTGTCGAATACAGCCCGAAATCTGATCAGGCGTTAGAGTATAAAGAGCTTGCCCGCAAGATCATTGCAAACGATATGAAGATCATTCCTACTCCGCTTGAGATGGACGATCTTGAAGACCTGTTGATGAAATTCGGTCTTGAAGACGAAGCCGATGAGGAGAACATCGGTAAGGCGGCAGAGGCGTAAAACAGAAGATGTGTGAGTTTGCTGCTGAGGCTTGGCTTCAACGGCATATTTTGTAATGAAAAGAAAACTATAAAAGACAAAGAAGGAGAATTATTATGTTTATTTTAGGTTTCCACTTCCCTGCAGATATGGGAAATACAATTGCGGATGAGAAAGTCGTCGAAAAACTCGGTGATGTAGATACAAGCGGCGTAAAAGAGGTTAAGCTCTACATGGAAAGCCGCGAAGGCCAAAAAGAGGAGATCTCTTATACGAACAAAAACACGTTTATGTTCAAAGCGCTGGTTCATTATGCAACGAGTGCAGAAACCGACTATATGATCTATACGAACCGTTACCAAATAGCCGAGATATCAAAACGTCTTGACAGCAGTGATGATGAGACTATGGCTCTTTGTAAGAAATTCGATTCTATGGCGCAGTTTCGTATAAAAGCCGCATAAGGCAATATGAACGATGCCGGGAACAAAGTCCCCGACATCTACGCTAGGCGCTGTGTCACTAAAGCACAAGCATGCTTCCGGCATGCTCGTAAAGCCGCAATGGGCCTGCTGCCGAAGCAAACTTAGTGTTAACGTAGCAAAAGGGGGCTTTGCTCCTTTAGCGTTTTAAAATGATAAAAATAGAGGAGAATGAAATGGGTCCAGAATCATTGGAAGCTAGACAAAAAGCAGCCGTAGAAGAAGTTTTAAAAGCTTATCCTGCAAAAGCTGCCAAGAACCGTGCGAAACACCTGGGTGTCGGCGGTCCTGAAGATGAAAGTCAAAAAACATGCGGAAACGTCCGTTCAAACAAAAAGACCGTTCCGGGCGTTATGAGTCAGCGCGGTTGTGCGTATGCAGGGAGTAAAGGGGTCGTCTGGGGTCCGGTAAAAGATATGATCCATATCAGCCACGGTCCTATCGGTTGCGGACAATACAGCCGTGCGGGCCGTCGTAACTATTACATAGGCACGACGGGCGTTGATACGTTTGTGACGATGAACTTTAGTTCCGATTTTCAAGAAAAAGACATCGTTTTCGGCGGAGACAAGAAACTTGCCGTTTGTTTTAAAGAGATAGACGAGCTTTTCCCTTTGAACAACGGTATATCTGTTCAATCAGAGTGTCCGATCGGTCTGATAGGCGACGATATCAACGCGACGTCCAAACAGTATACGAAACAAACGGGCAAAACGGTCATCCCGGTGAACTGCGAAGGTTTCCGCGGAGTTTCCCAATCACTCGGGCATCATATAGCAAACGACACCGTGCGCGATTATGTGTTTGAGGCAAAACCGCAGACGCTTGGAGAAGAGATAAAAGAGACTCCTTATGATGTCGCGATCATCGGGGATTACAACATAGGCGGTGATGCATGGTCGAGCCGTATCCTGCTTGAAGAGATGGGGCTGCGCGTTGTGGCTCAATGGTCGGGAGATGCGACATTAAAAGAGATGGCGGCAACGACAAAAGTGAAACTGAACCTGCTTCACTGCTACCGTTCTATGAACTATATTTCCCGCCACATGGAAAAAGAGTACGGGATACCTTGGATAGAGTATAACTTCTTCGGACCGAGCCAGACGATTAAATCTCTGCGCAAGATAGCCGCATTCTTTGACGAGAGCATTCAGAAAAAATGCGAAGAGGTCATCGCTAAATATCAACCGCTCGTAGATGCAGTGGTCAACAAATACCGTCCGCGCTTAGAGGGCAAGCAGGTCATGCTGTTCGTCGGCGGTCTGCGTCCTCGCCACGTTATCGGCGCTTATGAAGACCTTGGTATGGAAGTGATCGGTACGGGTTACGAGTTTGCTCATGACGATGATTATAAACGAACAAAAGACGAGATATTCAGATCGACCGTGATCTATGACGACGTTAACGAGTATGAGCTCGAGGCGTTTGTCAAAAAACTGCAGCCGGATCTGGTCGCATCTGGTATCAAAGAGAAATATGTGTTCCAAAAAATGGGTCTGCCGTATCGTCAGATGCACTCTTGGGATTATAGCGGTCCTTACCACGGATATGACGGTTTTGCGATCTTTGCACAAGACATGGATCTGGCGATAAACTCTCCGGTATGGGCTCACACAAAAGCACCATGGGAAAAAGAAGGAGAAGCGTAATGCAAGAGATAGAAAAAATTGTAAATGGTCAAAAACTATTTCAACGTCCTGAATATAAAGAGGTTTTAAACAACAAAAAAGAGTTCGAAGGCGGCATGGGCGCTATCGATCCCGAGAAAGTCAAAGAGGTAGCCGAGTGGACGAAATCATGGGATTACCGTGAGAAAAACCTCGCCCGTGAAGCCATCACCGTAAACCCTGCAAAAGCATGTCAGCCTCTAGGGGCGGTTATGGTAGCGCTTGGATTTGAGAATACGATGCCTTACGTTCATGGCAGCCACGGATGTGTCGCGTATTTTCGTTCATATTTCACGAAACACTTTAAAGAACCCACTCCTTGTGTTTCTGACTCTATGACAGAAGATGCGGCGGTTTTCGGCGGTCTTGCAAATATGAAAGACGGTCTGAAAAACTGTGCGGCGCTTTACAAACCTGAGATGATCGCAGTCTCTACTACATGTATGGCAGAGGTCATCGGCGATGACCTAAACGCGTTTGCAACGGCGGCGAAAGATGAAGACGGCGGTGAGTTCCTACCGGCCGGTTTCCCGATCCCGTATGCGCATACTCCGTCATTTACGGGCAGCCATATCACGGGTTATGACAACATGATGCACGGTATCTTGGATCAATTATCAGAAAAATCTGAAGAGAAAAAAGAGCGTATCAATATCATTCCAGGTTTTGAAACATATATCGGTTCGATCCGTTCCGTTAAAAGCATAGCAGAAGCATTCGGTGCTTCATACTTAATGCTGGGTGATCACTCCGATCAATGGGATATGCCTGCGGGCGAGTACAGTATGTTTGCCGGCGGTACGCCGATAGCCGATGCAAAAGATGCCGTCAATTCTACAGCTACGATATCTTTACAAAAGTATGCGACCGTCAAGACCATGAAAATGGTTCACAAAAGATGGAAACATCAAGGCGGATTTTCCAATCCGATCGGTCTTAAAGGCACGGATGAGTTCGTGATGAAACTCGCAGAACTTACAGGAAAAGAGGTACCTGAAAAGCTAAAGATCGAACGCGGCCGTCTTGTTGATGCGATGCAGGATTCATATCCGTATATGCACGGTAAAAAATTCGCTATATGGGGCGATCCTGACTTTTTGATCGGTATGATCTCGTTCCTTTTGGAGATGGGTGCCGAGCCGACTCATGTACTGTGTCACAACGCACCGCGCGGGTGGGAAGAGGAGATGAGAGCATTGCTTGATACTTCGCCGGCGCACGCAAGCTGTCATGTCTGGGCAGGTAAAGACCTGTGGCATATGCGTTCGCTGCTGTTCACAGAGCCGGTCGATTTCATGATAGGCAACTCTTACGGCAAAGAGCTTATGCGTGATACAGGTACACCGCTGATCTATATCGGATTCCCGATATTTGATCGTCACCATCTGCATAGATATTCTATTGCAGGATACGACGGAGCGTTGAACCTGCTTACTTGGATCACGAACAAAGTCCTTGATCAGTTGGACGAAGAGACCAAAAACATCGCTTCGACCGACTACTTTTTCGACTTGGTCCGCTGATTACTTCTTGTTGTATCGATCCTTTTTGGATCGGTATGTTTACTTACCCGTAAGAATCCAGCTCTTTTTTGATCTTTTCAAAATAAACGAACATCTCTTTATCTCCGGGATATGTTTTATGGTAAAGCTCCTGCAACGCTACGTTGAGATCGTACGGATTGGCCATAAAGATATCTTGCTTGAGTGAAAAAAGTGCCTGCTGGATCTCCGCCATATTGAGATGAATACTTTTCTTTGATTTTTCTACGTTTTTTAGAACCTTTTTCAAACGAAGAAGGATCCTTTCTATATGATGGTTTTTCTTTTTTTTTGCGACTGCTTTTGGCAGTTCTTTGATATTGCTGCGCGGCAGGAAAACGGGGTCATAAGATTGCAGATCCAAGCGGTATTTTGCATTGAGTGTCGCATAACAATCAGAATAACATCCGTAATGTTCGACCGCACCGTTGGTATAGGTTATCCTGATTTTATTGTTTTGAGTCCATTCGAACTTGGAGATAACTTTTCTTTGTAATTTCAACAATGTCTTTTCGTTGACAAGATCAACTAACTCTGCAATAGTGATTTTCATTTTAAAATTTTGCACTGTCTTCCATAGAGATCGATTACTGTTTTTTTGTTCGTAATTATAGTTGAAATTCTTTAAGAAAAAGTCGATAAAGATCAAGAAGAATAACTTCTTTAAACTAGTTCAATATTTTTTGCAAAACATTATATTTTTTCAGTTACGATGATACAAAGCAACTTATATGCAAGGAGTGTAAAATGAAGTTTGAATTAATGTCACTGCCCTATAGCCAAGCAGCATTAGAACCATATATTTCCTCTGAAACGATAAGCTATCATTACGGTAAACATCATGCAGGTTATGTCAATAAGCTCAATGGGCTTATCGAAGGAAGTGATTATGCGGGTAAGCCTTTGGAGTATATAGTAAGATATTCAAACGGCGCGATCTTCAACAATGCCGCACAGGTGTTTAACCACAATTTTTACTGGCATGGCCTCTCTAAAGAGCCTAGTACATGTTCTGTATCGCTTTCTGACATGATACAAAACACTTTCGGCTCGCAAGAAGAGTTTAAAAAGATGTTTTTGGGCAAAGCCGCCGCACTGTTTGGTTCGGGATGGGTTTGGCTTGTTTTGACAAAAGACGGCAGACTGGCCATCTCCGAGTTCTCCAATGCGGACAATCCGATACGCCATAACGAGACACCTCTGCTTACCTGCGATGTCTGGGAACATGCATACTATATCGATTATCGCAACGGCAGAGCGGATTATCTTGAGAACTGGTGGAAGCTGATAAACTGGACGTTCGTATCGGATAATCTCGCAGATGCTCAAGACGATCCGATCTCAGGGTATGCTCAGCCGTGCAACGATAACAACGAAGTGTGTGATTATGTCGATGTCATGCAGGAAAACGAGCGTACACAGTCATAAACTAATGTTACAAAGGACATCATGATGACGCTAGATGAGCTGAAATCGTATGACGGTAAAAATAGTTCTAAGGCTTACGTCGCTTACAAAAATGTTGTATACGACGTATCAAAGAGCCCCTTTTGGCAAGAGGGCGAACATGAAGCCTCCCATAGTGCCGGGATGGATCTGACATCCGAACTTTCCGGCGCGCCGCACGGAGACGAAGTCTTTAAAAACTTTCCGGTAGTCGGAGAAGTGGATGAAGAAGAGCCTCTCTTAAAGACGCAGACTCCTCCTCTTGAAGATATGAAAAACCGTCTTAGACTTCTCTATAAAAAATTCCATCCGCATCCCATGATCGTTCATTTCCCAATAGCCCTGCATCTTTTTGCCGCGGGACTAGATATAGTCTTTTTGGATACTCCGCGCGAAGATTATGCGGTAGGCGTGTTTTATTCATTTTTTGTCGCTACCGTGATGGGATTTTTTGCCATGATACCGGGACTGCTCAGCTGGTGGATAAACTACAACCTTTCGACCCACAGAGCTTTTATGGTAAAGATCGTCGTTTCGGTAGTGACGCTGATCTTGGGCATAGTCGGCATAGGTATCTATCTTGAAAATACAAACGTCGTCTATGACTATTCGCTTCTTGGGATAATTTACCACGCGATCATCTTGTTTACAGGCCTAAACGTCATTGTACTGGGGTATTACGGCGGAAAGATCAGCTGGGGCAACATAGGAGAAGAGAATATGCAGACAGTTTCTTTGGATATGAACGAACCGAAGTTTTTTATGGGAGGTGCTTCTCCTTTAGACAGGAAGTATGAAGCTCCCCTTTCTATGTCTACTCCGACCTCTTCGGCAAAGATATCGGAGCAAAAAGAGAGAGGTGTGAGCAGCAGTGAGCAAGCCGATATCTCTATCTTGATAGGGGGTGCCGCGGGTCTTGGCATAGATACGCTGGAAAAGATACTCAGTGACGCTTTTAAGAGAAGCGGATATTATGTATTTTCGACAAAAGAGTTTATGTCCCGCGTACGCGGGGGAAGCAATACGACGCTTATCCGTATCGCTTCTTTTCCGGTGCAGGCTCCATGCTGGGAAGTCGATATCGCCGTGGCGCTTGACGAGCTTGCGCTGGAGCACATGAAAGGCAGATACAAAAAAGACACCGTTGTCTTTGCGGATGAAAGCCTCAATGAAAAGGGTTCAAATATCGTCGCCGTTGCGATGAAAGAGAGAGCCAAGAAGTTCGGCGACGTACGCTATGCGAACACCTATATGGCAGGTTTGCTTTTCGGAGTGCTCCATGTCGATGAGCCCGCTCTTCTTCAGACGGTCGAAAAACACTTTAAAGACGAGGGTGCAAACATAGAAGCGGCCCAAGCGGGATATGAAACGGGGCGCGATATCAGATCTCTGCTGCTTCCCCCACTTCCAAAAGCAGACATCCAAGCCGTAGAAAAACTGCACCTTATGGACGGTACGACCGCATGCGGATTCGGCTTTCTTTCTGGCGGATGCAACATGATGACTGCATATCCGATGTCTCCTTCGACGGGAGTACTCAACTTTATGGCATCGATGTCAAAACACTTTGATATTGCAGTGGAACAAAGCGAAGACGAGATAGCCTCTTTGACCATGGTGCTTGGCGGCTGGTACGGCGGTGCGCGCGCTTTGACATCCACTTCAGGCGGAGGATTCGCTCTGATGGGCGAAGCGCTGAGTCTCAGCGGCATGACCGAGACCCCTGCGGTCATCTACCTCGCTCAGCGTCCCGGTCCTGCGACGGGACTACCCACACGAAGCGAGCAGGGAGACTTGAACATGGCGATCTATTCGGGGCACGGACCCTTTGCGCGCGCGGTGCTCGCTCCGGGATCGCTGCAGGAGTGCATCGAATGCGGATATCTTGCCTTTGAGCTGGCGGACAAGTACCAGATACCCGTCGTCGTGTTGAGCGACCAGTATTTGGCGGACTCTATGAGTATGATAGGCGATATCGATTTTTCCTCCTACGAACAGCGCAGATATATCATAAAAAGTACTAAAGAATATGAACGTTATGCGGATACGGAAAGCGGTATAAGTCCGCGGAGTGTACCGGGCTTTGGCGAAGGTCTCGTGTGTGCGGTCGGCGATGAACATGACGAACGCGGACAGATAACCGAGGATTATAAAATGCGGGAGCAGATGATAGAAAAACGTGCGCGAAAAAGCGAAGCGCTCACAAGCGAAGCCCTCTCTCCCGTATGCATCGGCGAAGGGGACATAGCCGTTATCGGCTGGGGATCGAGTAAAGGCGCCATAGCCGAAGCCCTGCAAAGACTTGACGATCCGCGTCTTGTCCAAGTCCACTTTACATGGGTGCATCCTCTAAGCAGAGAACAGCTGAGCGTTTTAGACAGCTACAAATATAAGATAGTCGTGGAAAACAATGCGGACGGTGCGTTTGCAGACCAGCTCAAACTTTATGGTGTCAAAGTGGATGAGAAGATATTGCAGTCCAACGGTTTTAGTTTCTTCGCCGATCAGCTGAAAAGTATGATAGAAAAATCTGTAAAGGAGCTGTCATGAGCCATCTTTTTGACAGAGAAAATGTCGATGTTGCATGGTGTCCGGGATGCGGGAACTTCGGTATCTTAAAACTTATAAAAGAGGTACTCGAAGAGCTGCAGGCGGATAAAACAAATACCGTCATAGTCTCAGGCATCGGACAAGCGGCAAAAGCACCTTATTATGTCGATGCCAACATGTTTGGAGTCCTGCATGGCAGGGCGGTACCCGTGGCTACGGCCATAAAAGTCGCAAATCCGCATCTAAACGTCGTCGCCGAAGGCGGTGACGGAGATATGTACGGCGAGGGCGGAAACCACTTCATCCACGCGGTGAGACGAAACGTCGATATCGTCCACATAGTACATAACAACATGGTCTACGGGCTGACAAAAGGGCAGGCTTCGCCTACAAGCCAAAAAGGTTTTGAAACGAAAGTACAGGTGAACGGTGTGGTAAACGAACCTTTTAACCCTCTTGCCGTGGCGCTTTCTCTAAGAGCGGGATTTGTCTCGCGCGTGAGTATCGGCAATGCCGTTCATGCAAAAGAGGTGCTCAAAGCCGCATTCAAGCATCACGGCTACGCACTTGTCGATATCTTTCAGCCATGCGTCACTTTCAACAAAACAAACACCTACCACTGGTTCAAAGACAACACCTATGCGCTTGACGAGAACTACGACAGCAGTGATTTCAATGCGGCGCTCGGCAAAGCTTTTGAGACGATGCCGATGCCTCTGGGTGTGATATACCAAAACAAAAACGGCGGTGCGACCCTTGAAGAGTCGATAAGAAAAGAGGATACGCCGCTTTATACCGCGATGCACGACACGGTTAAGATACAGGAGCTTTTTGAGAGGTATTGAGTTAAGAACGCTTACTTGTTTTTTTCATTGATTTGTCTATTTTCGATAATGTTTGATACAATGTTTTTAAGTAAGAAGAAGGAGATAATATGGTTGAAATAAAGTCCTTAGCCGAAGCGCAACAGCTCAAACAAAGCATTTCAGATAAAAGTATTGTGGATGAAACCTCATTTTCATTTTCAGGTGGAGATTTTACAGATATACCGTTGTGGATATTTGAACTTCCTCATGTCGAATCTTTAAGATTTACCAATACTAAAATAACCACCGTTCCAAACGAGATAAAGAAACTTGGTTCGACTCTTGCCGAACTAGATCTGGCACGTAATGAAATTAAAACTCTTCCCGATAGTATAGGGCAGCTAACAAAAATGCAAAAATTAGATTTAAGGAATAACAAATTAGTTCAAATTCCTAAAAGTATAGGAGATTGCGCAGCATTAAAAACTTTAGTAATTTCTAATAATTTATTAAAAGAATTGCCAAGCAGTTTAGAAAAACTACAAAGTATTCAATCTATAGATGTTCAAAACTGTCAACTTTTGACTCTTCCATATGAATTGAAAGAATGTACATCTTTAAGTTCGCTGTATTTAAATAAAAATAATATTTCAACTTTGCCAACCTGTATACCGCATTTAGAGTTCTTGAGCATACTCGACCTTACTAACAATAAAATTTCCGAAAGTGAAAAAAAAGCTATAAAACAAATTTTGAATGTACATGATTTAAGACTGTAAAAATTATACTCTAGGTATAAAATCCGCGATGGAATCGATGATTATATCTGCTTTTATACCCGTTTGCAGGTCTTGATCTCTGAATTTTCCCGTTTTTACAAGAGCCGTTTGCAGTCCCGCATCTTTTGCTCCGCCTATGTCGCTTTCTATGTCATCGCCTATCATGATACAGTCCCTAGGTTTGCAGGAAAGTATCTCGCAGGCTAGGTGGTAAAACTCCTTGCTTGGTTTGCCGATGATCTTTGCCTTTGTTTGCGCTGCATATTCGAGGGCCTTCACAAATCCTCCCGCATCCATGCTAAGCTTTTCGTTCGTATCTTTAAAGTAGCGGTTTTTTGCAGCGGCAAGGAGGGTTGCTCCCGAGTGAAGATAGCTAAATGCGGTGTTGAGGTTTTCGTAGCTGAAATTTTTCTGCGCATCGCCTACGACGACATATCGTATGTCGGTAAAAACTAGATCGTCAAAGAAGGCCTTGGCATCGTCTGTCAAAAGATAGTAGGCTCCCGCTTTTTTCTCTTGGAGGTACATCTTTGTCACGTCCAGTGCCGTGATGATCTCCTCTTGCGTGATATCAAAACCCATCTTTTGCAGGGATGCTGCCAGTTGTCTGCCGCTTTTTTGCGTCGTATTTGTCAAAAAACGGACGGGGTAATGCTTTTTGATGTTGGCGACTGCTTCGATCGCTCCTTTTATGGGGATGTTACCGACGTAAAGAACGCCGCCTATATCGCACAAGATACTTTTAAAATGGGACATGGCCTCTCCTTGAAAAGAGAATAAGGACTTTTTACATTGTAATCACAGATGCTTTAGGAGAGGATGAAAGTTTTAGATTAACTTTTCAATGTACGGCTTAACAAGATGAGTTAATAGAAATCTTAAAATAAAAAAGGCAAGATAATGCAATATCATAGAAGTATAAAAAGCATGCGTGGACTAAAAGTAGTCGAGATTGATGATGATTTTGCCGTTGCAGCAGGAGAAAAAAGATGATTATCGGTGTACCAAAAGAGATAAAAACGGATGAGTACCGCGTGTCGGTTACGCCTGCGGGCGCGGCAGAACTCATTAAAGAGGGGCATACTCTTTATGTCCAAAACGGTGCCGGCGAAGGAAGCGGTTTTAGCGACGCGGAGTATGAAAAAGCGGGAGCGGTGCTTTTAAGTGACGCCGCAGAGCTTTTCAGGTCGGCGGACATGATAGTCAAAGTAAAAGAGCCGATTCCTTCGGAGTACGGTCTTTTTAAAGAAAAACAGATACTTTTCACATATCTTCATCTGGCGGCGGACAGAGTGCAGACGGAGTTCTTGCTGGAGAAAAAGATAAGAGCTTTTTCGTACGAAACACTGGAGGTAAACGGGAATCTGCCGCTGCTGGAGCCGATGAGCGAAGTGGCTGGGAAGATGGCCTCTCTCATGGGAAGCGTGCATCTCGGAAAGTATCACGGCGGCAGCGGTCTGCTTGCAGGCGGGGTTGTTGGAACGCATAAAGCCAAAGTGATGATACTCGGCGGAGGCGTCGCTGGAAAAGCCGCTGCCGAGGTTGCCGCTGGTTTGGGTGCTGATGTGACCATCGTAGACATAAACATGGAACGTCTGCATTATCTAAATGACGTAATGCCCTCCAACGTCGCTACGCTTTACAGTTCGCATCAGACCATCAAAGATCTGCTGCCTCATTGCGACATTGTCGTGGGAACAGTACTTATCCACGGTGCAAAAACACCCAAGCTTATCACAAAAGAGATGCTCTGTCTTATGAAAAAAGGCAGCGTCCTTGTCGATGTTTCGATAGATCAGGGCGGATGCTTCGAGACTTCTCATCCCACTACCCACACTCATCCGACATTCATAAAAGAGGGAATCGTGCATTACTGCGTGAGCAATATGCCAGGAGCCTACCCGCACACATCGACATACGCACTCACAAATGCGACGCTGAAGTATGTAAAGGCGTTGGCCCGCTATGGAGCACAAAACGTCTGCAAAGAAGTGCCCGTGATGATAAGTTCGCTCAACACGTATGACGGCGTACTCTACAACAAAGCTGTCGGCGATGCTCACGGCATAAGTAGTAAAACTTTCGTATAAACTCCTAAAACACGACAATTTTGTCGCGTTTTTGTATTTTTGGTATGTTAATTGCATATTTTCTTATGTTCTTTAGGGAACGCTTTATGTAAATATCCTATTAGAAAAGGGCAGACGCCCTCAAAAAAGGAGATAAGATGTGTGAAAGCGATATCATAGAGTTCGAAGATTTTAGTTTCAATCATTACATACACCACTTTGACGAGTGCGATGCGGAACATCTGAAATATAACGAAGAGTATGATTGTATCGAAACGGTCACGGAGTTGATCGAAGAGATCATCTGGAGCTGATCTTGAAATGCGCTAAGACGGGATCATAGATAAACAAAAACAAGTTTACATACGATCCCCTATTGTTAACAGCAGTCGAACTCCGCCGTCTGTAAAAACCTCAATCCTTTTTCAAACTCGTATGTCTCAAAAAGCTCTTCGATGTAAAATACGTTCGAGCAGACCTGATAAAGTGTGTCCCTGCCCAGATCGTCAAGCGGGTTGTTCGCATAGTCTTGCGGCAGTTTCGTCTCAAACCTTTCCCAAAACTCGTTTTTAGATTCTGGCTTTAGCGAAAAAAGCTCGTACATGGCGTCCAAGACCGCTTTGGCGTCGTTATAGCAGTCGATGTTTTCAAATGTGATATACCTGTCTTTTTTACTCAAAGAGATTCCTTTATGAGATCATATAAAAAAAAGATGCAATTCTCAGACCAGCTTTTCATAACTCTATGCCTCTCTCTTTAAAGAACATCGCAAGCTGCGAGTCGATGTTGATGATGTGGCGTCTGAACTTGTCGTATGCGTAGTCGTCTATGTAGGATTTTCCAAACACAGGCAGTTTCTGCGCCTTCTCATAAAAATACTCCATCTCGCCAAGCAGGTTCTTGTGTTCGTCGAGATGCTCCCCTTTTGCATAGAACTCATACTTCTTCATCAACTCCTCTTCAAAAGCAAAGTGTTCTTTCGTATGCTCGATCATCTCTTTAAAAAGAGGCAGAAACTCATTTTTTTCGCAGGAGCGGATATTTGAGAGGAGCGTTAAGAACTCCTCATGCTTTTCATCCATAAGGGGTATGTTCACATGCAGGTCTTCGTTCATGGTGTTCTCTTTTTATTATACCGGATGCATATTGCATACCAAGTACTTGCATCTCGAACAAAAGTTGCACAAGGTGAAGTAATTGACTCCAAAGGAGTGTTTTATGGTCAACCGTGCAAAGATAAAAGAGCTGATGAACGAAAGTGCCTGCTCGCACAACAAAGATAAAAAAAAGGGTGAAGGCTGCGACAAACCAAAGCCGGGACTCGCAGCGGGAGGATGCGCATTTGACGGTGCGCAGATCTCCCTTTTTCCCTACGCCGATGCAATCCACTTAGTCCACGGCCCTCAGACCTGTCTGGGAGCTTCATGGGAGACGAGGGAGACGCTTACCTCTTATGAGGGGCGCGACCATACCGTGATGGGTTTTACCACGGGCATCACTACAAACGACGTTATATTCGGAGGTGATAAAAGACTCGCCGATTCCATCGACTATATTATGCAAAACTACAAACCAGAAGCGGTCTTTGTCTACTCCACTTGTGTGACCGCGCTGGTGGGCGATGATATCGATATGACATGCAAACTGGCAAGCGAGAAGCACGGCATCCCCGTAGTTCCCGTGCATGCACCCGGTTTTGTAGGCGGAAAGAACCTCGGTTCGCGTCTTGCGGGCGAAGCGGTACTCGAAAATCTCATAGGCACGAAAGAACCGGAATTTACGACGCCCTATGACATCAACCTCATAGGAGATTACAACGTAACGGGCGACATGTGGCAGTATCTTCCCATCTTTGAAAAGATAGGCATCAGGGTGCTCAGCTCGCTCAGCGGTGACGGACGCGTGGGAGACATAAGGTGTGCGCACCGTGCGAAACTCAATGTCATCGTCTGTGCGAAATCGCTTATCACGCTTTGCAGAAAGATGCAGGAAAACTACGGTATCCCTTGGGTATCCGTATCGTTCTACGGAAAACGCGATACGACCTTTGCGATCATGGAGATAGTAAAAGCTCTGGGTGATGAGGCGCTCATCAAAAAAGCAAAAGAGGTGATAGCCCAAGAAGAGGCGAAACTTGAAGAGGCTTTGCAGGAGTACAAGGCACTTTTTGCAGGTAAAAAAGCGGTGCTCAATACGGGTGGAAACAAGGCTTGGTCCATCGCATCGGGACTTCAAGACCTCGGCATAGAAGTGGTAGCCACTTCCATCCGCAAATCCACCGAAGACGACATCGCAAAAGCAAGAGAGTACCTCGGCGAGAACGGACTGCTCATGAAAGCCCCCGCAAGCGAACAGGCAAAAGCGATTGATGAAAGAGGTGCGCACATACTGCTTGCGGGAGGCCGAAGCCTCTACACCGCCATCAAGAAAAAGATATCGTTCATCGACGTGAATCAGGAGAAAAAAGTGAGCTACGGCGGTTACGGCGGACTGCTCAATCTTGCAGAGGACCTCAAACATGCGTTTAACAACCCGGTCTTTGCAAACGTATCTAAAAAAGCGCCGTGGGAGGCCGAATGATGGAAGCACAAAAAAATATAGAGCTAAGCAGACACGAACACAAACCGCTTCAGGTAAACCCTATAAAACACTCTCAGCCTATGGGTGCGGCACTTGCATTTATGGGGATAAGGAACTGCCTTCCGCTGATGCATGCATCGCAAGGATGCGCCTCGTACACAAAGGTATTCTTTACACGCCATTTTAACGAACCCATCGCCATGTACAATACATCCGTAAGTGACATAACGGCGGTTTTAGACGGCGGAGATTATTCCGTTTTGATGTCGATCGAGAACATCACCCAAAAGAACTCTTCCATGAAGCCTGAACTTATCGGGCTGCATACGACGGGGCTCACGGAGACAAAAGGCGATGACGTAAGAAGCATAGGCACGCATGTGGAGATACCCTACTGCTATGTGAACACACCTGATTTTGAAGGCGGTATGGAGAGCGGATGGGCTCTTACTGCAAAGGCGCTGATACAGCAGCACACAGTGGCTGTAGAGGATGTAAAACCAAACAAGCTTCTGCTGCTTCCGCATGTAAGCATACAGCCGGCGGAAATAGAAAAAGTAAAAGAGTGCTGTGAAAGTTTCGGTTTTCATACCCTGGCTCTTCCCGATCTGTCCACTTCTCTTGACGGCTGTCTCAGCGATGGGCAGGGAAAACTCGGCACGGGTGCTATCGGTATTGAGGATATCAGAGAGCTTGCAAGTTGTTCGACCGTCATCACTCTGGGCAGTTCGATGAAGATCGCTGCCGAAGCACTTTTAAAAAAGAATCCGAACATAACGCATCTGCATTTCGATCATCTCATGGGACTCTCTATGAACGACAATTTTGTCGCTTCATTGATGAAAATCAGACAGATCGATCCGACTCCGCTGTTAAAACGCTGGAGAGGAAGACTTCAAGATGCTATGCTCGACAGCCATTTTCTCATCGGCTCGTCAACTTTCGTCATCACCGGCGAGCCCGATATGTGCGCGGGCATATGCGAAACGCTTCAAAGCGCAGGAGGCACCGTAAACGCGGTGATTGCGACCGTTTACAGTCCGGTTTTAAAAACGATAAAAGCAAAAAACGTCTTTGTCGGCGACCTTGAAGACGCACAAGAATACTTTAAAGACGCCGACCTCGTCATCGGCAACTTTCATGCAGAACGGATATTGCACTCACAAAAAAAACACACGGGTTTGATCCTAAGAGGGTTTCCAAACTATGAAGAGCTGGGCAACCAGCTTAAAAACGATCAGCTTTATGAAGGAAGCACCTATTTTCTTTTTGAAGTTGCAAATAAACTTCGTGAAGTGAAGCATTATACATAATAGTTCTGACTCGAAAGAGTCAAGCTTCAGTGCCTTAGCGGCTAGCGAAAGTAAGCCGGGCTTTGCTCGGATTGCGATTAAATTAAATAAAAAGGTAAAGCATCATGGGTGAAAGTACAAAAATAACTGTCGAGGGAAGCAGTCCTTTAGAAAACGCGATAAAAGTGGCATTTGCCACAAAAGATATGCAGAGTGTCAACGCGCACTTCGGCGGTGCCAAAGAGTTCGTCGTCTATAAAGTCTCAAAAGAGGGTTTTGAGCTGAGCGAAGTCGTCAAAACGGACACGGAAGATATGGAGGGCGACGACAAGACCGATTTTAAGGTCAAAGCGCTCAAAGGGATCAACATCATGTACTGCGAATCCATCGGCGGAACGGCGGCGGCCAAAGTGATCCGCAGCGGCATAAACCCAATGAAAGTTCAAGAACCCCGAGCGATCGAAGATATTTTAAAAGAGCTGGTCGTCATGCTAAAGAACAATCCTCCGCCTTGGGTTAAAAAAGCTATGAACATACAGACAAAAAACGACCCGCGCCTGGAGCGCTGGACGGTAGAATAAGGAGAAAAAGATGAGTGAAGTAATGGAGTTTAATGCGTTTACACAGGAGCTGATACGTCAGCTAAGAGCGACGGATCAGTTTGGCAGCTGGGCAAAAATGAGCGACGAGGAGCTGCTCGCTAAAAAATATGTCAAGACAAAAGAGGATCTCAAACAGATCCCCATCATCGCTGATATAGACGAGATGCTTATCGGCGAGATCAAGATGATATTTAAAGCCGTCGCGCTTCAGTTCGAACGCAAAACGGGAGTCATGTGCAATGTCGTGATGGAGATGAGTCATGAAGGATTCGGACGCTGTATCGTCATAGCAGACAAAATAGTGCTGGTGGATAAATATTTCAAAGACGCTCACCGTTTTAGTTTCAGGACTTTGGAAAAGCTCTACGAAGAGGGCGAGAAGTATTTAAACGCTTCATTTGAGATCTACAATAAATTTAAACCATGTATATAAGGAGATAAAAATGGCAAAAGTAGGCATATTTGTAGGAAGCAGCGGCGGAGTCACACTGAGTGCGGCGCAGATGCTGGAGGGACTCTTGGAGGATGCGGAACTTATCAATATGGAAGAAGATTACGATGATCTGGAGCAGTTTGAAGAGTTTGACGTTCTGCTCATCGGTTCATCCACTTGGGGACAGGGCGATCCTCAGCGAGACTGGGTAGATCCGCTTTACGAGATGCAAAACGAGGAGCCTGACTTCAGCGGCAAAAAAGCGGCATTTTTCGGTGCGGGCGATCAAAAAAGCCACCCTGAAGAGTTTGTCACGGCTTTGGGAAAGATGAAAGATATCTTCTCCAATCTCGGTGCAGACACCGATTTCGGTCATACCTCTACGAGTGGGTACTCTTACAAATATTCGTATGCTGAAAGAGGCGGAAAGTTCTGCGGACTTGCGATAGACGATATAAACCAAAAGGAGCTTACGGCAAAAAGAATCGCGGAGTGGGCAGCACAGATCAAACGGGAGATGGGAATCTAAACGCAGAAAAAGCGACATAAATGTCGTTGTTTGTGTATTTAAACAAGAGTAGAAATTGCATCTATACCTGTAAATGAGTATGAGGAATTGATTATGAGCAGACTTCAGGAATTTGAATCGCTAAGCGATACGGAAGATTTTTTTGACTTTTTCGACCTTGAGTACGATGAGCGTTTGGTTTACGTAAAAAGATTTCATATCATGAAAAAATACGGAGAGATGATAAACAAAGCCAAAGAGAATGATCTGGGAAGTGATGAAAAAACACTTGAGTATTATAAGTTCGCTCTGATCAGCGTGTACAAGAACTTTGAAAACGGCTACTCCCCCTCTGCTGCGGAAATATGGGACACGTTTTGCAAACCTAGCGCCTGCAGCACATGTTCTACATCTATGAGCTGTAACGATATCGAGGAGGTAAGCCATGGCGTTCACGCATGCACAAGCCAATCAAATCTCAGCTTCAACTAAAGACGAGATCCTTCCCGTTTTTCGTTTGGGACAGCGGGTACGCATAACCAAGCCCGTCAGAAACGACGGATCGAATCCTTTTGAAGCGCCCGATGCTGTTTTGGTACAGCCGGGAGCCGAGGGGTATATCAAGTATATCGGCGACTGGCTTCAGGTCATACGCATATATGAAGTCCATTTTATAGAAGAGGGGCATACTTACGGCTGCCGCGAAGCCGAACTCGAAGCCATTGACGATCTGGACGGATACGATGAAGTACAAGAGGAGCTGAGATGGCTCCGTGAACACAGAGAGAACAAAGCCAAAGAGAGCTTGTTCTCGCAATCCCAAAAAGAAGGAGAACCGAACTAACTTTTTGCGAATTGACACTATATCGAAGGAAAAATGAATGACAACACGTGTAGAAATAATAAATGACTTCTTGGCGATCAACGTAAGACCGGGCAAAACGATCCAAGACATCGTAGAAGCATCCGGAAGCGCGCTGCCGTTTGGATGCCGTGACGGTGAATGCGGTACCTGCATCGTTACCATAGAATCGGGCATGGAGTATCTAAGCGACGTGACGGACAAAGAAAAAGCCGTCATGAAGATGCTCAACGAAACAAACCCAAAAGCACGCCTCTCCTGCCAGATGAAGATCGTCGAACCAAACGGTCTTGTACGCCTCAAATACTAAAGATCCGCATCGCCTTCCTCGTGGCGATGTTCTTTTATCTCTTTCATTAAGTATCTAGAACAAAAATTGCAAACTGTATAAAAAAAGAACACTTATTTGTATATAAAATACAACATGAGAGTATAATCTATATAGATTACAGCGTAAAAAGAAGATAAAATGAAACAGCAATTTTCCTTAAAACAAAAACAACTGCCTAGACTTTCCATGCAGACCTGGCTGCCTCTTTTACAATGTTCTTTGAGTGACCTGGACAAACATCTGCAGGTCATCACAAATGAAAACCCGTGTCTGGAAGTACAATCGGGTTTTGAGGTTTCAGAGAGTTCCAGCAACAGATCTCACACCGCTTTTATGGAGTACCAAAACAGAGTATCAAACACGGCAAGCGACGAGATAGAGTGGATGAGCGTGGCGACGGAGTCGCTTTATGAGAAACTTGACAACCAGATAAGCGCTCCGCTTTTCCCTACGCCCATATCGCAAAAGATAGCAAAACAGATCATCTACTATATAAACGACGAAGGGTACTTCGAGGGAGATGTCAAAGAGATAGCTCTTCAGTGCGGCGTAGACGCCTACAAAGTAGAGCAGGTCCGTCAGCGTTTTGCCTATCTGGAACCTGTCGGCGTGGGTGCGGTCGATTACAAAGAGTCGTTTTTGTTTCAGCTGGGCGACTATGATCTTGATGATGAGCTTAGCATCCTGCTCAGTGCTATGATCACGCAGTTTGACAAGATGGAGAAGTTCATAAACCATCCGCGCATACACGACGCAAAAGAGATGATAAAAAAACTCAACAATCCTCCGGCGATCGCCTACATGGAAGCTGAAGAGAACATTCTGCCGGACATGTTCATCGAGTCAAAGGGCGATGAGTTTGTCATTCGCATCAACCATGCGTTTTATCCCGATCTCATAGTCAACCAGATAGACAAATACGACAACTTCGCAAAACAGAAGTTCAAAGAGGCAAGAGAGCTTGTGAAACTGCTAGACCTTCGAAAAGCGACGCTTTATAACATCGCTTTGGTGCTTATCGAAAAACAGTACAGCTTTTTCATGGGAGGCAAACTGATGCCGCTTCGTCTTCAGGACGTAGCCGACGAGCTTGGTTTTAACGAGTCCACCGTCTCGCGCGCCATCAGCGACAAATATCTGGAGTGCAGCCGCGGCGTCTTTGCGTTTAAGGATTTTTTCTCAAACGCCATAGACAACGTCTCCACTTCGGAGATAAAAAGTTTTCTCAAAAGACTTGTGGAGTGCGAAGAGAAGGAAAACCCTCTCAGCGACAAGCATCTGCATGAGGAGATAGAAAAAAGGTTTCATATCAAAATGGTGAGGCGTTCTATCGCAAAATATCGTCAGGAACTGGATATTCCGGCTTTTAAAGAGAGGCAGTTCTTGTATAAACTCGCGACACTCTAAAAAGAGTGCCGTGGCCGATCAGCTTACGGGCGTGTCTATCGCCGTAAAGTAGTTCTCTTGGAGGTTTTTCTTTTTCCCTATCGTCGGATGTGCCAAAGCGGATTCGTTCGTCTCTCCCGTTCTTATTCTCTCCACTTCCAGTACCGGAGTGACCCACATCTTGCCAGAACCGGTCTCCAATTCGCGGGTATTTGTCCTGATAGCTTCTTTTGCGCTCTCTTTGAACGCTTCGTTGGAGATGACGATGTCGAGCCTGATGTTTTTATCCAGCTCGGTCTCTCCGCTCTCTTTTATAAAGCCGAGTCCGCCCTTGCCGACGACGTGGCTTATGGTGACTCCCTCTATGCCTCTTTCTTTGAGGTCGATCAGAACATCCGTGAGACAACTTTGGTTAAATATCGCAGTTAATAAATACATGAGAATCCTTTTGTGTGTGATTGTTTACGTATATGCAAGTGCCGTTCTAGCAGCGGGAAAAAGAAACATTTTTGTAGGGATATCTTAAATTTGACAAAAATGTAGCCGCTTTTTTGCCTGATGTGCGTTTATGTTCGGTATCCGGCGCAGCTGCAAGAATGCAAATTGCAACTATGAGGGTAACGACTTACAAGGAAAAAAATGCATTGTGCGACGAAAGAGGGTACTTTTTCATACTTGAAGCAATATCCCAAATACAGTATGGATTTTTACAGGTTCAACGGAGACTTTTTCATCTCCTCTTTGGGTCTTGGCACCTTTAGAAAAGAGCCTTACCGCGAGGAGAACTATGTCTTAAACTATAAAGACGCGGTAAAGACGGCTGTCTTAAACGGGATAAACCATATAGATACGGCTATCAACTACAGATATCAGACAAGCGAGCGGGAGATAGGCGAAGCGCTCGAGGAACTGTTTAAAGAGGGCAAAGCATCCAGAGAACAGCTCGTCATCACTTCAAAAGCGGGGTTTCTGCCTCTTGATTTTCCTTTTCCGGAGAACCCGTACAAATGGATAGAGGAGAACGTGGTGAGCAAAGGTCTGGCGCTAAAAGAGGAGATCGTCATAGACCAGCACTGCATGTCGCCCGGATATCTGAGATGGAGCGTGGAGAGATCGCTGGAAAACCTCGGCATAAAGACTCTGGATATCTTGTACCTTCACAATCCGGAGACACAGCTCGGCTACGTTGACTATGCGACGCTTTTAGGACGCATCGAGGATGCGTTCGTACTCTTTGAAGAGCTTGTAAAAGAGGGCAAAATAAAAGCCTACGGCATCGCCGCATGGAACGGTTTTTTGTACGAAGAGACGCACAAAGAGTACATCAGCCTGATGGATATCGTAGGCCTTGCGCAAAAAGCCGGCGGTAAAGGGCATCATTTCAAATATATTCAATCCCCCTTCAATCTGGCAAAATCGGAGGCCTACGGCTTTACCAACCAAAAGGCTCCCGACGGGCGCTACTATACGCTTATGCAGGCGGTAAGCGGGTTCGGACTGCAGTTTATGGCTTCGTCCTCTTTGCTTCAGCTAAACCTTTTCAAGTCGAAGTTTTCGCCGAAGGTAGGCGAGACGCTGGGCACATCGGAGTTCAACGACGTGCTGAGCGCGCTTCAGTTCGCGCGCTCGGCAAATGTCGTGAGCGCGCTTTTTGGGGCGGTCGATCCCCTGCATGTAAAAGACAACCTCACGCTTGCTTACCTGCCGCGGGCTGAAAGCAAGAAGATAAACACTCTGCTGGGAGACGCGAATGCTTTATGATGTCATAGTCGTGGGAAGCGGCATATCGGGACTTTTTGCCGCCTTGTATGCAAAAAGGGCGGGGTGCAGCGTCGTGGTCATCACCAAAAGCAATCCCTTCCGCTCGAACTCCGCCGTGGCCTCAGGCGGCATGAACGCCGTCACAGGACAAAACGAGCATGATTCGGTATATAGACATATAAAAGACACTGTCGGCGGAGCGGACGGGATCTCCAACGAAGTGAACGTCAACGACATGTGCAAAGAGGCGGTAAACATCGTGCGCGAGCTTATGGAGATGGGAGTAAAGTTCGACTGCGATGCAAACGGCAACATACAACAGCGCCCTTTCGGCGGAGCCAGTGCGAACAGGACATGTTTCATAGCCGACCGTACGGGAAGCGCGATAGTGCAGACCCTGCTTATGCAGTGCCGCAAAGAAGGTGTGGAGATACTGGGCAATCATCAGCTTTTAAACATCACAAAGTTCGACGACAAACTCTCGGGCATCACGCTGCTGCACCGTGAGGATTCGCATGTAACGGCGTTTGCCTGCAAATCGCTTGTACTTGCGGGAGGAGGATTTGCGGGGATATACAGAGGTCACTCGACAAACCCGCAGGAGAGTTCTGGAGACGTCATCGCAGCAGCGTTACGTGCGGGCATGAGACTCTCAAACCTCGAGTTCGTGCAGTTTCATCCGACCACGCTAAAAAACGGTTCTCTCATAAGCGAAGCGGCCCGCGGCGAGGGTGCTTACATAGTCGATGAGACGGGGATGCGTTTTACGGACGAACTTCAGACAAGAGACAAGCTTTCGCGCGCCATTTTGGAGCATATACAGGCCGGACATAAAGTCTATCTGGATTTCAGGCATCTCTCCTCTGAAACTATCGAAACAAGACTGCCTTCGACTCAGAAGATGGCGCTAAACAGTGCGGGAATAGACATAAAAACGGAGCTTTTGGAGATAACCCCTTCGGCGCATTACACCATCGGCGGTATCTGGACAAGAGGAGACACCTCTACGGATATCGCCGGGATCTTCGCATGCGGCGAGTGCGCGGCGACGGGAGTACACGGGGCAAACAGGCTGGGAGGCAACTCGCTTCTTGAGGCTGCTTACTTCGGCCGCATAGCCGGAGTGGAAGCCGCGCGCAGGGCAAAAAGGCGGGATTTTCTCCCCATAGATTTTTCTCAGGTCAACAAAGAGTACAGGCGGATAAATCTCATACTCGATGCGGACAGCCATTTCAACATAAACGCGATGAAAAAAAATCTCGGAGAGTCTTTGTTTAAAAATGTAGGCGTGTACCGAAGCGAAGAGAGCCTCATAGACGCTTTTGAGTATGTGCATTACCTGATGAAATGCCAGTACGGTCTGCACTGCGTGAACAAAGAGAGGCATAACAATGTGGAACTCTCCTCCATCTTGGAGTTCAGAAATGCGCTTTATGTGGCAGAAGCGATGATCCTCTCGGCAATGAAAAGGGAGGAGAGCAGAGGCGTTCACTACCGTACCGATTTTTTGGAGCGTGACGACAAATACTATGGGGTCTCCTCATGCGTCAGGAATTTGGGAGACGGGTTTTTAAGGGTCTCCTTTGAAAACGACATATTGGATAATTTTTTATACAAGATAAAAAGTTATCTTAAAAAACTAAAAGGATGAACAATGGCAAAAGTGATGTTGAGAGAAAACGATGAAGGCAAGGTCCTTTTTTATGTGGCAAAGAAAGATATGGAAGAGATCATAGAGACTCTGGAGTTTGACACGGATGAAAAATGGGGCGGTGAGGTAAACCTGACAAACGGCGACGTATGGTTCATCAAACCCGACGTAAAAAAACTGCCAAACGAAGTCGATGCAAAGATAGTAAGCCGCGGCGACGACTAAGATAAGAACCCTCTTTAGGGTCTTTTCTACCTGTGTAATATCTTTTTTTCATACTTTCGCATCTTCATCATAAACTTCAAAAAAATTAATGATAGTCTTTACATGTAAGGTTCTCTTGATTGAAATTAACATGTTTTGTGTTTATTTAGTGAATGTCAAGCTGTTTTATATATAATGTTTATTAAATAAATAGTTATCTACAACATAAAGGAACTGCATGTCAACACCTACTCAGACAATAACATTAAAAAGTGCTAACAAGTCCAGT
This sequence comes from Sulfurimonas sp. HSL-1716, assembly GCF_039645975.1. NCBI lineage: Bacteria > Pseudomonadati > Campylobacterota > Epsilonproteobacteria > Campylobacterales > Sulfurimonadaceae > Hydrocurvibacter > Hydrocurvibacter sulfurireducens. The sequence goes on along the minus strand of NZ_CP147918.1, from coordinate 1,527,081 downwards.
CGAGTAACAATCGACAAAATCGGTATCGATAAATTTGAGCTCGCCGTAACGACCAAGTTAAATAGTTCAAACGAATACGCAGCTCCAACAAGAGTAAGAAATGGCTATACCAGTGCACAAGACGCTTTGCAAGATGCTATTTATCGTTTTACAAAAGACGGTTCTACTATTCAGGATGCCACTAATGAAATATCTGATCTTCTAACTACCAAAGAAGTCTCGAGTATTGTTGGGCTCGCCAGCATTTCTGAATGCTAAAACTAAAGAAGATAACAAATCAGTGGAGACCAATCAAAAACCCGCGAGCGGCTTTTTAATTGCTCATTTTAAACGTTACGTATTCAAAACTCTAGGAGGATTAACATGTCTGAATATATTGAATTAGAAAAAGAAGTAAATAGCCTAAAGAGCAATCAAGATTTTTCAGCATTTTTAACAAAATATGGTTTAACAAAGTCTAGAGAAAATGATTCAAGGAATGAAACTTTTTATTCAGGACAAGTTGGTGAAGACAGCTTGCATGTCAGTTATCGCTGGAAGGATCCAAGTAAATCTTTTTCTATACGACCAGATCGAAATTTTATCGAAGTCCATATCAAAGATGTAAACGACAATGTTAAAGCTAAATTCACAACTATGTATGAAGATGATATGTAACAAACCAAAGGAAACCAATTAAAAACTCGCGGGCGGCTTTTTGATTGCTTATTTTCAACGTTAAATGTCAATCCAACTTAAGGAGTTACAAGCAATGAATCCACAAGCTCAGATATTATTGTTACCAAGAAATTATGAATCAATTGATGAACATTATCTCTATGATAACACGGTATATACTATCAATAAAGTTTTAAACCAAGCAGGCATAAATAGTGCGTATCTCGACGACAAACCTATTCAAGTTCTCGAACTACGTAACGATAATTGGTTTCTCCCAGTTTTATATATTTCCTACAATGTACTGATTGAAAATAAAGAAGTGTATGAAGTGGCTTTAATGGCAATCAAAGAATACATAATTAAGTCTTCCCCATTTACACGAGGAGAAGATAATACTGTCGAATTGAAAGTTATTGTAGAAAAATCAGAAGATAAAACAACCAAAAGCATTGAGTATAACGGTTCTATTGATGGATTAAGTGATTTAAAAGATACTATATTGAGGATTGCTAATGAGTAAAACAATTACTTTTGAAGATATAGTTGAAAAATTTAATATATCTCTTGAAGAAGCACTGAATATGACAATTTTTGTTCGTGATATTGAACTACAAAAAGCACAAGTGTCTACTTTGACAACGCAAGTTGAAGAAATACGTCAGTATAAGTGTCAAGCTATGAAACGTAGGGAAGAAGAAAGAGCAAATCTTTTTTTTGCTTTTCACAATCTTTTAAACTCAGTCAAGTCGTGTATTGAATCAATCATATGTTTAAAAGAGAATGAACACCAAAAAGGTTGGAGTAAATTTGTTGATGCAGAAGAATTTTTAGATTATGCCGCTCTTCAAAAGGAAAAACTTGTCGGCTTAGAAGGCTATCATCAGCATTTAATACATATGGAAAAATGTTTATTTCCTCAATGGAAAATTTTTAATAGTCCTGGTATTGTTGAAACGATCGGAGATTGTAATATTTGCAATGTTCAATATGGTAAATGTGACCATATTGAGGGCTTATTGTACTCTGGTATTGTATGTCAGAGAATTAATAGAAAATTTATTAGAGTCGATCACAGCGCATTAGTAGAAAAGCCTAAAGATAGACGGTGTATTATTACAAAAATTTCAACAGATAATGGCTATATGAAAGATTATATGACATTAAAAATGTTAGATGAAAAAGTCAAAAATGATGGTAATGAAGAAAAGCATATGAATATGGAGTGTATTTTAATGACGACAACATCATTAGATATCAATTAAAACTACACCCCAGTGACTAAATTTCCACTTCAAAACATACCGCCCGACCTCGTTAGAGGTCGATATCGTATTTCTTAATCTTGTAGCCTATCTGTCTTGCCGTCATGCCCAGCTGCGCAGCGGCTTTTGTCTGGATGCCGCGGTTGTCTATGAGGGCTTGAAGTATGGCTTCTTTTTCCAGCTCCTGCAGGTTCATCTTTGTGACCGGTGCCGATTTTTTTGGCTGAGGGTTCGGTTGCAGCGATTTTTCTTCCAAAATCGGCTCGGGAGGCGTATTTACGGGTGCGGGCTCCATGTAAAGCTTTTGGTAGTTAAAGGGCAGGACATGGTTTAGCATCTCGGGCATTATGACGCCCTCTGGACAAATCAGCACGATCCTCTCCATCGTGTTTTGAAGCTCGCGGATATTTCCCGGCCACGGATAGTCTTGCAGAACTTCGAGTGCTGCTTTACTGAAGCTCATGTTCTTGCGGTGCTCTTTCATGAACTTGTGCAGATAGTGTTCTATAAGGAGCTTGACATCTTCGTAGCGCTCTCTGAGCGGAGGAAGGTTGACGGGGATGACGTTGAGACGGTAGAACAGATCCTCTCTAAACTCCCCTTTTGCCACCATGCTTTCCAAGTTGCGGTTAGTTGCCGCTACCAGACGCACGTTTGTTTTGATGGTCTTCGTTCCGCCAACGCGCTCGAACTCCTGCTCTTGAAGGATGCGCAGCAGTTTTACCTGAAGTGCGGGCGTGATGTCGCCTATCTCATCAAGAAAAAGCGTACCGCCGTCGGCCAGCTCAAAACGTCCTTTACGCATCTCTTTGGCATCGGTGAACGCACCTTTTTCATGTCCGAAAAGTTCGCTTTCCAAAAGCGTCTCGCTGATAGCCGCACAGTTGAGTTTGATATAGGGGCCGTTTTTTCTTTTGCTGAGGTTATGCACCGCCGTGGCGATGAGCTCTTTTCCCGTTCCCGTCTCACCGCGCACCAAGATGGTGGCATCCGATGGCGCGACGGTCTCTAAAAGACTGAAGATATGCTGCATCTTCGTACTGTTGCCGACAATGTTCTCGAACTTGTATTCGCTCAGCACCTGGTCTTTGTAGTACGTTTTTAGATCGGTGAGATTCTCTTTTTCCTGTACGAACCTTTTTTGTATGGCGAGTGTTCCGCAAAAGAGCGAACCCACGATGGTAAGCATCCTCACGATATCGTCAAAACTCAGCACGGAAGATTTGTTTATGTTCGCGGAGATGACCCCGAAAAGCGCTTCGTCCTGCATGATCGGCACGGCGACGTAAGAGATCGATTTCGTGTCTACGATACCCATCTTGTTGAGATAGTTGATGTTGTTGTGGATGTTTTCTATGACGACGGGTTCGCAGCTCTGCGTGGCAAGTCCCGTAGCGCCTTCTCCCAGCTTGTAGACCGCCATTTTACGCTGTTGGGGCGTCGTGTCTATGGAGGTGTAGAGTTCTACCGTGTTTTTGTCCTCGGAAAGCAGAAAGAGGCTGCAGCGCTCCAGATACGAGTTGCGTTTTAGCAGACGCATCCCTTTTTCTATGCTTTCGTTCACGTCGGTACTGCTTGAGAGCATCACCGCGATATCGTAAAGGATCTTGATCTCGTTGTATGCAAATGTAAGGGCACACGCCTGACAATCTTCGCTGTTTGATATATTTATCTGGTTATACATACTGTCCAACTATTAAATTGATATAACAAAATTATATAGAGAATCCAAACGGGTTCTACAAAAATGTTGTATAAAAAATGACCATTTTGTTGTATTTTAAATAGAATGCCTTATGCATATATCATCGAATAAAGAAACATGAAAAGAGAGGTGAATATGCAAATAACGGTACATAAAACGCCTACGAAACTCTTGGGCAAAGAGCTCTTTATCGGTAAAGAAGCCCCCGCCGCGCGCATAACAAAACTCGACGGCACTGCCAACGTGATCGGCATGATCGCCCCATCCATCCAGCTGCTCATCGCCATTCCCTCGCTTAAGACCGAAGTCTGCTCATTGGGTGCAAAAAAGTTTAATACATTGCTCAAAAAAATCAAAGGGGTAAGTGCGGTCATGGTCACTACCGATGATGCGGAGTTTTTAAAAGGGTATAAAGAAGCCCAAGGTATAGACGGTGCGGAGATCGTCATAGACGAAGAGCGCCATTTCGCCAAAAAATACGGAATTCTCATCGGTGAAGGAAAACTCAAAAACCGTTTGGCACGGGCTGTTTTTTTGATAGACAAAGAGGGCAAGGTTGCGTATAAGGAGATCGTACCGGAGATAGTCGATGAGGTCGATTATGACGCCTGCCTGCAAGCACTCACGGATCTTTTGAACGAAAAGAGAAAAGGACATACGCATGAGAACTGGATGTCCCTTTGAGCTTTTAACAAGGCTAAAGAAGAACAAAATATGCAATCGGCATGACGGAGATAAAAGATGATCGACCTAAAGACTATAGAAAAAGAGGTGTGTTCGCTTCTGCACTCTTACGGTGTCAATGCTTTTGCGCAAAGCGTCTTAGCGCCTTGGGTAGCGCACGAGTCACTGAAGATGAACCATCTGTATCAGGATCTTGGCTTTAAAAGCAGAACGGAGATGGGCAGGTTCATGAAAAAGAACTTTCCCGCATTTGCTGCTAAAAAACCAAAAGACAAGCTATGGAAAAAGTTCATTTACGACCAGATCGGACAGACCGCTCCCGCGTGCGTCCAGTGCGATGACAGGGTGAACTGTTTTAAGTGCTCTTTAGAAGAAGCGAGCTGATCAAGGAAAGGATATTGTATGACGGGTATTTTAAAAAGTGTTATGAAAGCCATATATAATCTAAGTGATGAAGATAATTACAACTTGTATGATGCCGAGGATATCGCAGAGTATCTGGGCTTGAGACAGGAGGTGGTCGACAGGGTCATAGGGACGCTTTTGGATGCAGGCTGCCTGAGCGAATGCATGAATCTGCATGATGACGGGATCCAGACATACTGCCTGACGGACAAAGCCATCGATATGGTAGAGATCGGGTAGAAGCGGCTTGACTTTGGGGAGATAACTCTGATATTATAAGTAATCGTTATTGTTTCGTATGCACTGTAGAATATTTAAAAGCGAGGTGTATAGATATGAAAAAATTACTTTTACTGCTATTTCTTTTATTATCACCGCTTTTTGCCGCATCTTCGGTCATAGTTGAGCTGGAGATAAAAGGCGCTATCGGTCCTGCGAGCAGCGAATACTTAAAAGGCGGTATCGAAACGGCGGTGCGTGAAGACGCCGAGATGATACTCGTCAAACTTGATACTCCCGGCGGTCTTTCCACCTCTATGCGCGAAATGATCCAGGATATCGCCAACAGTCATATTCCAGTTGTCATGTATGTCTATCCAAAAGGTGCGCGCGCCGCGAGTGCGGGGACGTACCTCATGTATGCGTCGAATGTCGCGGCTATGGCACCGGGAACAAACATCGGCGCAGCCACGCCCATAAGCCTGATACCTTCGCATCCGGCGACAAACGAGATGTCGGCTCCCGAGAGAAAAGCGGTGAACGATGCCGCGGCATACATCAAGAGCCTCGCCGAACTAAACGGCAGAAACGTACCGTGGGCGCTGGATGCCGTAAAAAACGCAAAAAGCATCACGGCAAAAGAGGCTTTAAAGCTCGGCGTTATTGAATATATCGCCGAGAATCCTCGCGAACTTATCGCTATGCTTAATAACAAAACGGTAAAAGTCTCGAACAACACGCTCACCTTAAACACACAAAACAGCATCATATCGAAGTATGAGCCTGACTGGAAGACGAAGTTCTTATATGTAATCACCAACCCCAACATTGCGTATATCCTTTTGCTTATAGCGGTGTATGGAATATTTTTTGAACTGATGAATCCAGGTGCGGTGCTTCCGGGTGTGATCGGGACAATCTCGGGAGTGGTGGCGCTCTATTCGCTGAATATGATCCCTTTTAACTTTGCGGGATTGTTTCTCATCATCTTGGGTATCGCTTTTATGATAATAGAGGTCTTTGTGGCAGGATTCGGTGTTTTAGGCATCGGCGGAGTGGTATCTTTTGCATTCGGTTCTCTTTTGCTTTTCGATGCAAAGACTTTGGGTAACAGCGTGTCCGTTCCTTTGGTGATAGCTTTTAGTCTGGTGAGCCTTGCTTTTTTTATCATGGTCGTGAAGCTGTTCTTAAAAGCGAGATCGGCCAAGGTTGTCAGCGGTGCCGAAGAGATGATCGGCTCCTTTGCGGAGGTGGTCGATGTGGGTGAGACGGGTTACCGTATCATGTCTCACGGCGAGCTATGGAACGCCGTAAGCAGAGAAAAACTGAAAGTAGGGCAGAATGTCCAAGTCGTAGGTCTTAACGGCCTTACATTGAGAGTCGAACCGACCAAGGAGTAGATCATGTTCTTAAACATACCTATCATCGGAGTGTATATCTTCATATTCGTTTTCGCTTTTTTGGCGATGTCTATCCGTGTTTTGAGGGAGTACCAGCGCGGAGTGGTCTTTACGCTCGGGCGTTTTACGGGTATCAAGGGTCCCGGGCTCATCATCCTGGTACCGTTTGTGCAGCAGATGGTCAGAGTCGATCTTCGTACCATAGTCCTCGATGTCCCGACTCAGGACGTCATCTCGCATGACAACGTTTCCGTGCATGTAAACGCCGTGGTCTATTTTCGGGTGATCGACCCTGAAAAAGCAATCATACAGGTGGAGGATTTTCACGATGCGACGAGCCAGCTCGCACAAACAACCCTGCGTTCGGTTCTTGGAGGACATGAACTGGATGAGATGCTTGCAGAGCGCGAACGCCTCAACTCCGATATTCAGGAGATTCTCGACAAACGTACCGATGCTTGGGGAATCAAAATATCAAACGTAGAGATCAAGCATATCGATCTTGACGAGAGTATGATCCGTGCTATTGCCAAACAGGCCGAAGCGGAGCGTGAACGCCGCTCCAAGGTCATCAACTCAAAAGGCGAACTTGAAGCGAGTGAGAACATCTTGGCGGCGGCTCAGAAACTGAGCCAGAACGATCTGGGGATACAGCTGCGTTATCTTCAGACTATGAGCGATATCTCCAACGATAAGACGAACACTCTCGTCTTTCCGTTTCCCATAGACATAGCCAATATCTTCAACACGAGCCAGAAAAAATGATCTTTGAGGCGGTATGATGAAAACGCTGATCCTGCTTGCCAGTTCGGGAGAGAATCTAAAACTGGCGCTCAGACTGCAAGAGCAGGCCGCAACTCTGGATGCCGAAGCGGAGATAGTCAACATCATGAAACTCAAACTGCCGCTGTACGATATGGATGTCGAAATAAACGAAGGCATTCCCCAAAAGGTTTACGCATTGATGGAAAAGATGAAAGAGGTTGATTCTTACATCGTAGTCGCTCCCACATATAACGGCTCCATTCCTCCTGTACTTTCAAATGCGGTCGCCTGGATATCAAGAGCCGACGCAGATTTCAGGGTGCTGTTCAATGAAAGGATCATCCTGATGTGTTCTCACAGCAACAGCGATTGCAGCGGAGTATTTTTGGCCATGAGACAGCAGTTCAACAAACTCGGTTCTATCGTTCTCTCACGGGAGATAGGTACGACCTTGACCAAGGAGCTCAACGAAAGAAGCTCACTAAAGACCCTCAAACAGTTTTTTAAGTTTTCAAAAGTCAATCAAAGGCTAGAGTAGCTTCGTTCCGTAGAAGAAGATACCCTGCATAGCTTCCTGACTGATATAGACTATCTCACATTCGAACTCGGTCTTGTTGTCAAGCGGTTCTTTGGTGACAAATACGATCTTGTCGCCTTTTTGTCTTTTGACATTTTTATCGACATCGTAAAAAGAGATGCCGTTATGGGAATAGTCGAATATATAGATACAGTTGGCATTGCCGTCTCTTGCTTTTAACGGCGGCGTTATCACGGTTCTTTTCGCGCTTCTGCTGTTTAGAACGACCTCAAATCCGTCCGCAAGCGTTTTAAGCGATGCACTCTTGTCTGCCGTGTCTTTCATGATATGTTTGGAATCTTCGGCATTGTCTACAAGAACCTTGCTCGATTCTTCCACTTTTTGAAGTTCATGGTTCATGTCGTTTAACATCACCGATTCTTCGCTGAACTGGGTGTTGAACTCGACAAGATAGTTTGAGATGAGATTAAAGCTGTTTTTTATCTCTTCGAAGTTTTTATCGATGATATTTGAACTCTCCACCAAAGAGACGACACTGTTCTTAGAGTTCAGCGCGCTTATCGAAACATTATCTATCTGCTTGTCTATTTTGTTGAGGACCTCTTCGATATCATCCGCATTTTTCTGCGAGACCTCTGCAAGTTCGCGGATCTTGTCCGCAACGACGGCGAAACTTCTTCCATGGACTCCCGCGCGCGCCGCTTCGATGGCTGCATTTAAGGAAATGAGGTTCGTTTCATCCGCGATGTCGGAGATAACGTCCATCATTTTGGAGATCTCGCTGGAGAATGTTTTGAGATCTTGTACCGTAACGGTAGTGTTTTCCATAGATTCGATCGCTTCAGAACCCTGTTTAAGGTTTTTGGAGACCTCTTTTTGGCTGTTGCTTACGATCTCTTTGGAATTATCCGAACTCTCGAGCATTCTGGCGAGGGTACTTTGCATCTTGTCGTTGTCTTCGACGATCTCGTAAAGCTTGCTTTTTGTGCTGTGCAGCGAGTGATGCTGTATCCTTACATGTTCATTGGTCTGATCGATCTTGACATATCCGTAACTTGCATTAAACGCCATATGCTTGCTTTCGTTCACGACATTTTCTATGACGGGTTTTAATGCTTTTACCATCTGATCGAGATGGATAAAGAGGTTGTCTATCTCGTTGTCGTTGTCCTCTTCTTGAAGGAGTTCGTCTTTTACGATATCATCGATAACAAAGTTTCCTTTTTCAACCCGCAAGATGACCTCTAAAAGTTTGTTTATACGTCTTGATACATATTTGCTAAACAAAAAGTGAGTCAGAAGAAGGATGATGACTATATTGATGATGCCCGTAATGATAGTAAGGGTGATGTTGTCGTTTATGGCCGTGTCAAAATCGTTGAGGTCGATCCTGGCATCTTCAATCGCGATCACGTCTCCGGGAGTCCATGTAGGGTGGCACATCTTACATTTTTCTTCCGCGACGATGGGACGGGCCAATATATAGTAGTTTTTGTTTGAATCGACAATATTTTCCTCTATCTCCTTGACCTTTTTGTCGTTTTGAAATCTGTCGATTATCGCCGCTTCGTATGCGGTCGCTTTGTTTTTTATGTTTGTAGGTGTTTTTGACGCTTCTTTAAAAAAGACCTTCCCTTTTGAAAGATCGGTAAATCTGTCAAACACCTCGTTTTGGATTATCTGAGGTATCTCGGTAGATTCACCGCTGAAGAACTTTTCATTTCTCGAGTCGAGCAAAACATCGGCAAAGTTAAGTACCGCCGTGGCTTGCGATTTTAGATTTACCGTCAAAGATTCTTTTTGTTTTACGTATCCGTAGTAGTAGAAGATTGCCGAGATGGTTATGAATGCACCTGCAAACATAATAGAAAACATCGTAGCTAATTTTAATTTTTGAACATTCATTAAGTACCTGCTGAGATTGAGTATGTTTATTTTTGTTATTATAACAAAAGATAACTGTAGATTATTTTAAGAGTATTTACAGTTTGCAGAATATAAACAAAAGGGTGGCGCAGCGGACGGGACTCGAACCCGCGACCCCCTGCGTGACAGGCAGGTATTCTAACCAACTGAACTACCGCTGCATTTGCGCCTTTAAAGAAACACTTTTATTACAAGCTGCATCTAAGTATGTAAGATCTATGGTGGGCACTACTGGACTCGAACCAGTGACATCTACCTTGTAAGGGTAGCGCTCTACCAACTGAGCTAAGCGCCCTTCGTAAAGGAATGGTTTAGTACACCAAGATGGCGACCCCTAAAGGATTTGAACCTTTGTTCCTACCATGAAGTGATAGTGTCCTTGGCCACTAGACGAAAGGGTCACTTTCATAAACAAAAGGCTTTTAAATAAATGGTGGGCACTACTGGACTCGAACCAGTGACATCTACCTTGTAAGGGTAGCGCTCTACCAACTGAGCTAAGCGCCCTTTGTTAATTGATGGCGCAGCGGACGGGACTCGAACCCGCGACCCCCTGCGTGACAGGCAGGTATTCTAACCAACTGAACTACCGCTGCATGCGCCGTTGTTTTTTTGTTTAGACAAGGCAAATTTTAACGTAGCGTACAAAAAAGTACGTGAGTTGAAATTTAACGAAGTATAAACTAAAAGTGGTGTCCCGTGATGGACTCGAACCATCGGCCACATCATTAAAAGTGACGTGCTCTACCAACTGAGCTAACGAGACGGATTTTCACTTGCTTGTGAGGGCGAAATTATATGTAAAATGCACCTTTTTGTCAAGTCTTTTTCGTCAATTTGCGAAAAAAAGTTTTTTATCGATTTCCAGGAGCATTTTTATCGCATACAAAGCGCTTTGCTCCTGTATATATCTTCTATCGCCTTTGAGTGAAAGCTTCTGAGTACTCTCATGTTCTCTGCTTCTTACGCTGATGTAAACGGTTCCTACAGGCTTTTCTTCCGTGCCTCCCGTAGGGCCCGCCACACCGCTTATCGCGACTGCGTAGTTTGCGTAACTGACGTTGAGCGCTCCGTCGCTCATCTCTTGGACCACTTCTGCACTTACCGCGCCATGTTTTTCAAGCGTACTATGTTCGACGGCAAGCCAGTTCTCTTTTAATGCATTGGAGTAAGTAACAAGCGATCCGTCAAAGATATTGGACGCTCCGCTCTCTTTTGTAAACATGTACGCCAAAAGCCCGCCCGTGCAGCTTTCCGAAAAAGTCACTTTTTTCTGGGCATAGTGCATCTTTTCTATCATGTATGCGGGGATGTTGGATGCGGCTATGATCTTTGAGCTGAGAAGCTGCTTTGTCGAAGAGATGAACTGCGTGATGTTCCCGTATTTTTTGCTTGTTACGTCGATGCGCAGCCAGTTTTCTACTACGTCGGTGATATCGATCTTTACTTCGTTTGTCTGGGCTATGGGCGATATAAGCGCTTTTGCGCTCTCTCTGTCCTCTCCGAAGAGGTGTATGGTCGCACTGGAGTATTCATCTTCTAAAAGCAGTCTTGGAAACTCTGTGAGCTCGTCGCAATGCAAGACGTTGACAGTGCTGTTTTTGTAGTTTAAAAGATAGGTCTGATCTTCAAAAACGGTACACATGGAGGGAAGAAGCATGTTCTCTTTGAGTATCTGATTGTCAGCGGTTACGGTGCATAAAAGTTTACCGATCACGCTGAAATTTTGTTTTGTCGTGATAATGAGTAGTTTTGTATCAACCGAGAGCTCGCGTTCCAGATGCAAAAACAGGGAGTTGTCATTTTCAAGGTAAAAGGTTATAGAGTCTATATGAGATATTTTTTTGTTTATCTCTCTTAATATGTAGTCCTTCAGATAAGTGTTATTTGAGAATTTATTGCCGACAAACAAAACGTTAAACTTCATCGATAAAACCTTATGAACAAGATGATGGATTATACCATATCAGTCTGTTTTAAACACTTTAAAGGTATAATCCAACGATTTTAATAATGATAATGAGGTCTAAATGGACTATAAAGATACCCTTCTTTTACCTACAACAAACTTTGCCATGCGTGGAAACCTTCCGCAAAACGAGCCTATAAGATATGAATCCTGGTACGCAAAAGATGTGTACACAAAGATGAAAGACAAACGTAAAGGAAGAGAGTCTTTTACGCTTCATGACGGCCCTCCGTACGCAAACGGAAACATTCACATCGGCCACGCACTCAATAAAATATTAAAAGATATTATCGTAAAACAAAACTATTTTGCAGGAAAATCGGTTCGCCTGACTCCAGGTTGGGACTGTCACGGTCTTCCGATCGAACAGCAGGTCGAGAAAAAACTGGGCGGAAAACAGAAAAAAGAGCTTTTAAGCACAGCAGAGATCAGACATCTCTGCCGCCAACATGCCGCAAAATTCGTCGACATCCAGCGCGGTGAATTTAAACAGATGGGTATCATCGCAGACTGGGAAAATCCGTACGTCACCATGGACTTTAAGTTCGAAGCGAATATCTACAGAACTTTGTGCGAAGTAGCGCAAAAAGGGCTTCTCATCGAGCGTTCAAAGCCGGTCTTTTGGAGCTGGGCGGAGCGTACTGCGCTTGCCGAAGCCGAAGTAGAGTATCAGGACAAAGAGGACTACTCTATCTACATCGCGTTTGAACTCAGCGACGATGCAAAAGCAAAAGCGGGCATAGAGGGAAAAGCGGCGTTTGTCATCTGGACCACGACTCCTTGGACCATCCCTTCAAATACGGGTATCTCGCTGCATCCCGATGAAAAATACGCATTGACGACCGACGGCTACATAGTCGCGGAAAAACTGCACGATGCACTAGTAAAAGCGGGCATACTAAAAAGCGGGATCGCGCGTACTTTCGATGCGACGGTATTTGAAAATCTAAAAGCGATCAACCCTCTAAACGGCAGAGATTCGACTCTGGTACTCGGCGAGCATGTCCTTATGGACAACGGTACGGGAGCGGTCCATACTGCACCGGGTCACGGCGAGGACGACTACCGCGTCGGTCTGAAGTATGACCTTGAAGTGATCATGCCCGTTGATGAAACGGGATGTTACGACGAAACGGTCGTAGGACTGAAGCTGATCCCTAACGCAGAGGAGTTCGTAGGCAGACATATCTTCAAATCAAACGAAGCCATCATCGAACTTTTGGGCGAGAGCGTCTTGCATGTGAGCCGTTTTGTGCACTCGTACCCGCACTGCTGGAGAAGCCATACACCGCTTATCTACAGAGCTACAAAACAGTGGTTCATCTCGGTGGACGAGACGCCTGAAGGCGAGAAAAAGACATTGCGCCAGATAGCGGCGGATGAAGTGGCAAAGACCGCTTTTTATCCGGCAAGCGGACGCAACCGTCTGAACTCAATGGTCGAAAACCGTCCCGACTGGTGTATCTCCCGTCAGCGTGACTGGGGTGTGCCTATCGCATTTTTCAGAGTGAAAGCGACGGGCGAGGTACTGCTGGATGAAAAAGTGCTCAACTTCGTGGCGATGATATTTGAGATGCAGGGAAGCGACGTGTGGTACTCTATGGATATCGCAGAGCTTCTTTATCCGGGAAGCGGTTACAAGCCCGAAGAGCTTGAAAAAGTGAACGACATCCTTGACGTTTGGTTCGACTCTGGTTCGACTTGGAACGCGGTACTGAAATCTCGTAACTACGATGCGGGCGAATACCCTGCGGATATCTACCTAGAGGGTAGCGATCAGCACCGCGGATGGTTCCAGTCTTCACTCTTTTTGAGTGCGGCGGTACAACACAAAGCGCCTTACAAGACGGTCCTTACCCACGGTTTCACGGTCGATGCCAAGGGTGAGAAGATGAGTAAGTCCAAAGGCAACGTCGTAGCCCCTGACAAGGTTCTAAAAGAGTTCGGAAGCGAGATACTCAGACTATGGGTCGCATCAAGCGACTACCAGGGTGATCTTAAGATCTCAAACGACATCTTAAAACAGATAGCGGAAAACTACCGCAAGCTGAGAAATACGTTTAGGATTATGCTCGCAAACGTCAACGACCTTGAAACACTCGTAGACGTAAAAGATATGGGCATACTGGACAGATGGATAGTTGAAAAAGCGAGTAAAGTGTTCGCAGACGTGATGAAGGATTTCAAAGAGTACAATTTCGTCCATGCGATGAGCCTGCTCAACAACTTCATTGTTAACGATCTGAGCGGTATCTACATCGACATAACCAAAGACAGGCTCTACTGTGACGCAAAAGACGATATGCACAGACGCTCATCCCAAAGCGCACTTGCACTCATCGCAAAATCGCTTTTGACTATCGTAGCGCCTATTCTCACTTATACGGCAGATGAGATCCTTGAAAACGCTCCGGCTGTCGTAAAAGGCGACGCGGAAGATATCTTTGACCTTGAGTACACGCCTCTAAACGCAGAGCCTTCGGGCTTTAACGAAGCGTATATGCTAAAAGCAAGAGACGCGTTCTTCGAGATCGTCGATGTCTTGAAAAAAGAGAAGAAGATCAAAAACACTCTGGAAGTGGAGATATCCACAGGTTCAGAGATACTTTTGTCTATGAATGCTCTTGAAGCTGAAGACTGGTTCGTAGTCTCAAGCGTGAACAACAATGACATTGCAGATGAAGAGCTCGATCACTTCACGGTAGATGGCGATGAGTTCGTAGTCGTAAAAGCGACAAGAGCAAAATGTCCAAGATGCTGGAAGTTCCAAGCGGTAAACGAAGAGTGCGTCTGTGATCGTTGTGCAAAGGTAGTAAATGCCTGATTTCTCTCGTCCTGTAGAGATGAGCTTCATCATCGAAACTATAGGCGTCATCTTCGTCATCATCGGCATCGGTGTAGCTCTTGTAAAACAAGGCAAAAAAGCGAAGCATTAGGCTTTGCTTCTTTTTTCCACTCTAATCTCATTTTTTTGTTTATATACTTAGTTAATATTCAGTTAATCTATATATAATATTTGGTGAATAAATAGTTAGGTTGTCTATAAGCTTACGCTCTTCCATGAGAATCCTAACTTGCGATTTATCTTTACTACGAGGAGAAGAAAGATGAGTATTAAGAACAGCAATCATCAAATATTGGGCGCATGGAAACACCACGATGAAAGATAATAAGATTACTTTGCCCGTTCGATATATCGTTGCTGTTGGACTTACTCTCGTGGCGTTAGAGTCACACGCAGTTGAGCTCAAGGAGTACTGGTATAAATCCGAGCCTAAAGGCACTTGGACGGAGCCCTCGTATATCGCAATAACCTTGGTGCATGATCGTGAAAAAGTGTGCGGTGTGCTGAGCTCCTCGCTAATGGGTACAAACCGCATTGATCGCTCTCTCTTAGTCGGAAGAGTATTACCAGGCAATAAGTATAAGGTCATGTACGCCAGTTCATATTACGCTGAGCAACAGGAAGTTGCCATCGCTACTCTTGAACTAAACGGGACTAAACTGCGATGGTCACCGGGAGAAAAAGTATTGCGAATGAGTTGGTTCTGGGATGAAACGTTGCTAAATCGAGTCAAGAAACCATATGATTATGGATTGTCTCCAGAGCTAGTTGCTAGATGTCAGAAGCTTAATGATATGCCAGTAATCACGGCCAAGAACCTCTACCTTGATCCGTAAAACTAAATTCCGGGAACAGCGTACTTAATTATTTTTTTTTACATGTAAGAAATAGTTAAATTACACCTTAGGAGTTGAATATCTACCTTCTGACTACTCACTTTAAACGTTAAAATAGTTGCAAAGAGGAGAGGCTATGACATCACAGACAAGCGATCAACAGAGCGTTCAGACTATGACTCCCTTTCAGTGGATTCGTATGATTCTGGTCTATTTTCTTATCCCTTTTTTGCTCTTAGCGTTCGGAGGGGAACTCGGATGGTGGCAGGGGTGGGTATACTCCTTTTTGCTCCTAGTGACCGGCATCGGGGGGCGTATATTGACTGAACAGAGACATCCGGGACTTCTGGCAGAACGGGTCAATTTTGAAAAGCTGCGAAATGCAAAGCCGTGGGATAAGGTGCTGGCTCCGCTGATGGCGGTGAGTTTTTCATTTCCTCTTGTCATCGTTGCAGGACTCGATCACCGCTATGCGTGGACACCTCAGTTTTGGACATGGCTGAACATTTTCGGTCTCGTTCTCATTGCACTTGGGTACGCGTTTGCTACCTGGGCTTTCATAGAGAACCGCTTTTTCTTCACTGCAGTGTATATTCAAACGGATGGGGAACATGCGGTCTGCGATAGCGGCCCTTATCGGTTTGTGCGCCATCCCGGCTATGCCGGAAATCTGCTGGCACTTCCGGGCATGGTATTTGCCTTTAGCTCGGTGTGGATACTCATCCCCGCCATGGCGGCGCTCATCATTACCGTGATCAGAACGGCTCTGGAAGACAGGACTCTTCATGAGGAACTGCCGGGGTATCGGGAGTATGTTCAGCGCGTACGCTATCGTTTGCTACCGTGGGTCTACTAAGCAGCTTCACATTGCGGTTATGATTGTTCGATTATGCTCAAGTTAAATTTCATATGGTATAGTACGGTCTAACACAAATAAAAGGATGACCGTTGGCAACAATTGAATTGACACAAGAAAATTTTGATAAAACCGTTACACAAAACGATATAGTAATTATAGATTTTTGGGCACCGTGGTGTGGACCTTGTAAGTCTTTTGGACCTGTTTTCGAAAAAGTATCGGAGCAATACCCAGACATCGTTTTTGCTAAAGTTAATACGGAAGAGGAACAAGGATTGGCAGGTCACTTTCAGATCCGTTCGATTCCTACTACGATGATCTTAAAAGAGCAGGTACTTGTATTTAATCAGGCGGGTGCTCTTCCTGAAGAGGGTTTGAAAGATCTTATGGAACAGGTAAAAGTACTTGATATGGACCATGTCCGCGAAGAGATCAAAAAACAGCAGGAATCTGCTCAGCAGTAAAGAGGAAACTTATCCCGGACTCCAAGGAGATTCTATGAAAAAAGTTCTGTTTATGATGCTTTTGATGATGTTGTCCAGTGCGGCTTTTGCAGGTGCTAAATGAAATTAGTTTCAAATGCAATATTGATCATTATGCTTATATTGATAAGCGGATGTTCATCTAAATCGATTGTTTTGAAAGATGCGCCAAAAGAAGGTATTCATGCACAAGGTATCAATATCCTTTATAGAACTTTTCCTTTGGCTGCTCCGACGGATGTAAAAAAACTTTCAGCCCTCACTGCGCCGACTCATCCTCAAATAGAGAGATTGGGAAAAGATATCGAAAAGCGTATGCCTCTTGATTTTAAAAATAAAGGTTTACACTCAAATTTTGCAACTTTAAATGTACCGGGCATAGCAATGACATCCAAGAAAGATCTATGTCCGCCAAGTTTTTCAAAAAACTACTATACATTGATCATCACTCCCGTGCGAGAACATGTATTTTGTTATCAGACCTGTTCGACGACTTATACTGTTTTGTTGAGCTTAAAAACTCCCAATGAAGATAAAGAGGTTTGGGATCTTATGTTGATCCAGTCAAAAATGTCTGCATCGGATATAATGCCTTTTAAAAACTATCAATTTATTAATGATATGGCAAATGCTGTTTTAAACGTTGTTCACAACTAAATTGTTAAGCTAAGAATTCGGCTTAATTCTTTTGAATGACGAAGATATAGAGCTTGATCTTCTTTTTGGGACTTTGCAGCGCGCGGACATCAACTCTGTACTTTTCACCGTTTTCTTCAAAATTATAGTGCATCTCTTTGATAAGCTCTATATACTCGTTCATCTGTCGAAGGTCTATATGCTTTTTCAAAAGAGGTATCTCTTTGAAATGGAGATGTTTTTTCTCTTTTGGTATTTTTAGAAGCTTTATAAACTTGGGATTCATCGTGATGAAAATCCCTTTTGCATCCATATACCCCACTGCCATCGGGAAAAAATCGAATCCGACTTTGATGCTTGTAAGTTCGCGTTTGAGTTCACAGTTCTCTTCGACATACTTGCTGATGTCATTGCCGATAGCGACGATGTATGTCTGCTCTGCTTTTTTCATTGTCGAGACCTGCCATTGGATCCGGTACAGCTTGTCGTTACTTCCTTTAAGCGGTGTTATGAAATGCTGATGAGGTATATCATCCGAGCAGAGTGCCTGCAGGTAGCCGTTGAGTTTTTCCCGGTTGCCGGGGATAAATCGGTCGAAAAAGCTCTGATGAAGGACATCCTCTCTTTGCTTGTTTACAATATTTAAAAAAGACTCGTTTGCATCTACAAGAGCGCCGTCGGTATCAAGAATGACGATAATAGGTTTATAGTCGATGTCATGAGCGTCAAAGGTTATGCTTTTAAAAAGTTCTTGAAACTGCAGTTCGATGAAGATGACAAAAAGATGGTCACCGTTACGGTTAAAATAGATGGTATAAAGAGAACCGAAGATCTCAAAATTATGTAAAGCGTTTGAGGTTCCGTCGGTTTTTTTTGGAATATGCCGTATCAATGATTGTATAGGCTCGGAGATCGGCTGCTCTTCGGTTATGGATGCCAAACTCTTTAAAGTGCTGTTGGCATAGACGAAATCGTATCTTTCATCTGCATATTTGAGTATTAATATCGGATACCCGAGTGTATCTATGGTTTCAAAAACTGATGTTTGAGCATCCATACGGACTCCCTTTTTGTATATATTTTATTTTATCATGAGTTTTGCTAAAAGTAAAAAACAGCATAAAAGAAAACAATAAACACATTTCGATATAATACAAAAAATAATTTTTACATTGTAGGAAAACCGGTGATTACATTAAAAGAAGCATTATCCCTAAGCAAAGACGAACTAAACAAATTTAAAGACTCCCTCAAAGCCAAAATACAAGCCGATCCGGAGCTAAACGCATACATAGACGTAAACAATGTAGGCGAGGGCGTGCCTATCGCCATAAAAGACAACATTCAGGTAAAAGACTGGTCCGTGACTTCGGGCTCGAATATCCTTCAAGGCTACATCGCTCCATACAACGCAACCGTCATCGAAAAGATGTTAAACGCCGGTCTTAGTCCGTTTGGACGTACGAACATGGACGAGTTCGCTATGGGTTCTACGACTGAGAGCAGTTTTTACGGCAAGACATTAAACCCTAAGAACCGCGACTGCGTACCGGGCGGAAGTTCGGGCGGAAGCGCTGCTGCCGTGGCTGCGGGTCTTGCTATCGCTGCTCTTGGAAGCGATACGGGCGGGTCTATCCGTCAGCCTGCCGCGTTTTGCGGGATAGTAGGGATGAAGCCGACTTACGGGCGTGTAAGCCGTTACGGTCTTGGCGCATATGCTTCTAGTTTAGATCAGATCGGGCCGATGACGCAAAACGTCGAAGATGCGGCGATCCTTTACGACATCATCTGCGGTTACGATGAAAAAGACTCTACAAGTGCGAACATCGCATGCGAAAAAGTCAGCGACAAACTGAACCCTGAGAGAAAACTGCGTATCGCGGTACTTCCAGAGTATGTAAAAGATGCAAGCGACGATGTACAAAAAGCGTATACATATGCAGTCGAGTCGTTAAAAGCTGCGGGTCATACCATCGTGGAAAAAGAGATGATGAACCCGAAATACGACATCTCTGCCTACTACATCACCGCAACCGCAGAAGCGACCACGAACCTTGCACGTTACGACGGTATCCGTTACGGTAACCGTAAAGTGGGCAAAAACCTTGAAGACACTTTCATCCAGACAAGAAGCGAAGGGTTTGGCGATGAGGTAAAACGCCGTATCATGCTTGGAAACTTCGTACTTTCTTCAGGGTACTACGATGCTTACTACGTAAAAGCGCAAAAAGTACGTCACCTTATCAAAGACAACTATGCGAAAATTTTTGAAGACGTGGATCTGATCCTCTCGCCTGTCGCTCCGACAACGGCAAACAAGTTCGGCGAACTTTCCAGCCCGATAGAGATGTATCTAAGCGACATCTACACGATCTCCATCAACCTTGCGGGACTTCCTGCTATCTCGCTTCCTGTCACCAACGCAGCAAACGGTATGCCGATAGGCTTACAGTTCATTGCAAACGCATACGATGAGCAAACGCTTTTCGACGGTGCAATGAGCCTGGAAAAACAAGTAAACTACAACGCGTAATCTTTCTCTTTGACTTCTTTTATTTCCAAGCTTTGCTTGGATTTATACCCTTTATTTTTTAGTATTTTTGGCAGTTTAAAAAATTACATGTACAAAAAGTGAGAAAGCAAACCCGCACAGAATGAGTGCCGAAAAAATGCTGAGATAGGTTGAAACACTTTGAGATATTTTGTGCTTTGTCCTGTGAACCAGATAGGGCATTAAAGTTGTCCAAAGAGTGATGGCGCTGATCATGCCCAGTATGGTAAAACCGGTGTTTAGGTTTTTCGTTGCGGCATAGCCCGCGATACTAAACCAAAATACGACGGTGTAGGGATTTAGAAGCGTTAACAACAGCCCTTGCATATAGATCTTGGAGAGATTCTTGATCGGGACAGGCTGGGTGTGCAGTTTTATTTTTTTCGCCCTGTTCTTGTAAATGTCGTATGCAAGATAGAGCAAAAAAGAGCTCCCGAGAATCCCTATGATATTTAAAAGCGTCGGGTTGTTGAAAAGTTTGAGAAATCCGGCTAGGATTAAAGACAGATAAAGTATATCCGCGCTCATGGCTCCAAAACCAAGAGCAACCCCCGCCTTGTAGCTTTTTAAGGCGTTGTTCATGATGAGGATGTTGATGGGACCCAAAGGGATGGCGGCGCCAAGACCCAGTAAAAACCCTTCGCTAAAAGATACTATCATCTGATATGCCGCAAATGATGAAGAGATGACATTTTTTTATATCCTTATTAAAGAAACAGTGTCATTATAGCACCTCTTTTCACTTTGAGAATACATCTTGCTTACTCTGTCTAAAATGATTTCAAGGGATACAAATGGCTGTATATACGAGTAACGGCAAACAACTGCTTGATGTCGAGTATGACGCGATAGTCGAACTTAACGACATGGTCGACGGTATGCGGGTGATCTCAAAAGATGTACGTGACGACGAGTATGCGATCTTTATGCTGGAACCAAACGGCAACGTCTGCTGCTATGTTTTTGACGAGGTGTTCATTATCGGAAAAGTCGGCGGTTTTGAAACGCTCATCGAAGCGGTGACGGCTTGGAAAGATAACGAGATCTGATGAATCCTCTGTTCCTGTCCTTAAAAGCACAGTTGAACGATTATGAAAAGATTCAAAGCGATTTTGGCGGACTCGTCACAGGACGCTGGACTCCGATTGAAAATCTGCACGTCACTGTCGGTTTCTTTGCTAACAAGTTCAGCATCGAAGAACTGCTTGAAAGAGTTCCGCCGCTTCTTGTACCTATCAACTCTTTTAAACTCTGCGGACTGGATTATTTTACATCTAACAAAATATTTTACGCAAAAAGCGAGAGTTCAGAACTAACCTCGCTTGTCGCATCTCTAAACGATGCTTTTTCTCTGGGCGGGACAAAACAATTCACGGCTCACGTAACATTGATGCGGGTAAAATCCGTCGAAAATAAAGCGGCTTTTGAAAAGATGCTTCGAAGTTATGACAAAAAAGAGCTGGGCAGGGTGGATAATGTTTTTGAACTGATACAGAGTCATAGGCATCCTAATGGCGCGAATTATGAATGTATCAAAAGGTTTTAACCCGTTTTATCGTTTTTTTCTTTCTTTGTGTTAGAATATAGGCAAATTCAAGAAGGAGCAGAAGATGCGTGTAGTTTTTTTATTGATCACGTTGGTAGTTTTTAGTTTTTCAAAAGGCCTGAAAGATGAAAATATTCTATTTGGTATGCCTCATGATTTTAAAGTAGGATACAAAGCGTACAATCCGAAAAGTTCTCTTTCTTTTGCGGAATTCGTGCCAAAGACCGAGAGCGTAAAAGACTGGTCGCAGATGCTCACCGTGAGCATCTACCACAAAAACCTGCCCATAAGTGCAAACGAGTATATCGCCAATATGAAAGAGATGTGGCAAAAAGAGTGTAAGCAGAGCTATACGAAAGTCATATCCGAAGGCAAAGAAAACGGCTATGACTATGCACTGATAATGCTTTACTGTCCAAAAAGCAAGATCTCCCATAAAGAGGAATATACATGGATAAAAGCGATAAAAGGCAACGATAGTTTTTATGCGATCCAAAAAGCTTTTGCCATGAAACCTGATGAAGCGCAGATAACAGGTACGATGCGGTACCTGAGACAAGTTCAGCTTTGCGATACAAGACTTAAAAACTGTCCAAAAGGGATACTGGGAGTGAAGTGATGAGTGAAATGACGTGCGAAAAGATCGAACATGCACACCAGGAGTGGATGTGCGCACTGGATTCTTTTAAAGATGCGATCTTTATGCATGATGACGATTTTCGCATACTGCGCTGCAATAAAGCGTATCAGACATATGCGGGGCGTCCGTTTAAAGAGATCATAGGTCAAAAATATTTCGAGGTATTTCCAAAGTCCGATGCGCCGATCCGCAGCTGTCAAGAAGGGCTGGAAAATCCCGGCACAAGGGGCAGTGAAGAGGAGATACAAGTAGGCGATACTACTTTTCGTTCTTTTGCGTATTCTCTGACAAATAAGAACGGTGAGTATCTCTACTCGATGCATACGCTCGAAGACGTTACGAAATACAAGAAGATGGAGATGTCTTTGCGCGAAAGCGAGGAAAAGTTCCGTGTCATCGTAGAGTCTGTGAGCGACTGGATATGGGAGGTCGATAAAAATGGAAGGTACACCTATGTCGGCCCTCAGTCAAGAACTCTCATCGGATATGAACCTGACGAACTGCTCGGCAGGACGCCTTTTGAATTTATGCTTTCCGAAGAAGCACAAAGGTTAAGTCTTGTTTTTCAAGACATAGTCAAAAAACGTTCGGAGATGGTCGCCTTGGAAAATACCATGATCCACAAAGACGGACACGCCGTGACGATGGAAACAAGCGGTATTCCGTTTTTTAACGAAGAGGGAGAGCTTTTGGGATATCGCGGTATTGACCGCGACATTACCGAGCGCAGGGAAGCAGAGATCTCGCTTAATCGCGCCAACAGGGCTCTAAGAACTCTCTCCGCGGGAAATCTGGCATTGGTGCGCGCGACGAACGAAGAGGAACTTTTACAATCCGTTACGGATATTATCGTGGAGAAAGGCGGCTACAATCTGGCGATGGTCTGTTATGCTCAAAACAATGATGCAAAAAGCATTGTTCCAAAGGCATGGTCCGGCTTGCAGAAAAGCTACTTTTGGGAAGGAGAACCCAGCTGGGGCGATAACGAGAACGGACAGTTTCCCATCTCAAAGGCGATACGGGAGTCAAAGACTCAGATATGCAGGGATCTGGGCGGCAAATGCAGCATAAAAGGCTGGGAAGAAGCTGTCTCTTCACGGGGATTTTCTTCAAACATTGCGCTTCCGCTGATCGATAAAGAGGGTAGTTTCGGTACATTGACGATCTACTCGACCGAAGCGGAGCCTTTTGACGATGATGAAGTTAAACTGCTCGAAGAGCTGGCAAGCGATCTGGCTTACGGCATCATCACGCTTAGGGTGCGTATCGAGCATGAACGGCAGGCTCTGCTTTTAAGAGAGAGTCTTGAACAATCGATCCAGACTATTGCTGCGACGTTAGAAGCGCGAGACCCTTACACTGCGGGACATCAACGCCGTGTAAGCGAGCTTGCGGTTGCCATCGCCTCTGAAATGGGCTTATCCGAAGATCAGATCAAAGGCATCAGCTTTGCGGCAATGATCCACGATCTCGGCAAGATCCATGTTCCCGCGGAGATACTTTCCAAACCTACAAGACTCAACGAATTGGAGTATAAGCTGATCCAGATGCACCCCCAAACGGGGTACGATATCTTAAAGGAGATCAAATTTCCGTGGCCTATCGCCGATATCATCTTGCAGCATCATGAAAAGATCGACGGAACGGGATATCCTCAGGGTTTAAAAGGCGATGAGATCCTGATAGAATCCAAGATCGTCGCTTTGGCAGATGTCGTCGAGGCGATGTCTTCGCACCGTCCTTACCGCCCCTCTTTAGGCATCGAGGCTGCGCTGGACGAGATAAAGCGCGGAAAAGGGAGCTTGTATGATTCTGCGGCGGTGGATACCTGTCTGAAACTGTTTTATGAGAAAAAATTCGCTTTTAGCAGCGATTTTTGATCATAAGGCGAGATATACAGGTACGGCTTGCTTAAAGAAGCGGGCGCGTAAATTCCTTTACCTGTTTTTAACCACAAAAAAGTTATAATCGCATAATTTTAAGACAACTATATGATTTTTACTCTACATAAGGACAGCCGTATGAAAATTCGCAAGCGCGCTCTAACATTTGAAGACGTACTACTGGTACCGCAATACTCGGAAGTCTTGCCAAAAGAGGTAAGCTTAGAGACAAAACTTACAAAAAACATCACATTGAATATTCCTATGGTTTCAGCGGCGATGGATACCGTAACCGAGTATCAAGCGGCTATCGCGATGGCACGCCTCGGCGGTATCGGGATCATCCACAAAAACATGGATATCAACACGCAGTGTGCCCAGATAAAAAAGGTAAAAAAATCCGAAAGCGGTATCATCATCGATCCTATCTACGTGTATCCTGATGCGACGCTCGGAGAAGCCGACGCGCTTATGAGCGAGTATAAGATATCGGGAGTACCTGTCGTAGACGGACATAACAAGCTTCTGGGAATCCTTACGAACCGTGATATGCGTTTTGAAAAAGATATGCGCAAGACCGCTGAAGAAGTGATGACGAAAATGCCTTTGATTACTGCGACAAAAGGGATATCGATAGATCAGGCGGCAGAAATCATGCACAAAAACAAGATAGAAAAACTTCCTATTATCGACGAGGAAGGATTTTTAAAAGGTCTTGTAACGATCAAGGACATCAAAAAACGTATTGAGTATCCAAATGCAAATAAAGATGATTTCGGCAGACTCAGAGTCGGCGGAGCTATCGGCGTAGGTCAGCTCGACCGTGCCAAAGCGCTTGTCGATGCAGGCTGTGACGTGCTTGTCCTTGATTCTGCACACGGACACTCCAAAGGGATCATCGATACCGTTAAAAAGATCAAAGAGAGTATGGTAGTCGATGTCATAGCCGGCAATATTGCGACGGGAGAAGCTGCCGAAGCATTGATAAAAGCGGGTGTCGACGGAGTGAAAGTAGGTATCGGACCGGGTTCTATCTGTACGACCCGTATCGTTGCTGGTGTGGGTGTTCCTCAGATATCAGCTATCGATGAATGTGCCGAAGTGGCGAGAAAACATGGTGTTCCTGTTATTGCCGACGGTGGTATAAAATACTCGGGCGATATCGCAAAAGCTCTTGCGGTCGGTGCTTCATGCATCATGGCGGGCTCACTTCTTGCGGGGACGGAAGAGTCTCCGGGCGAGACGATCATGTTTCAGGGCCGCCAGTACAAATCATACCGCGGTATGGGAAGTATCGGTGCGATGCAAAAAGGTTCTAACGACAGATATTTCCAAGAGGGAACGGCTGCGGACAAACTGGTCCCCGAAGGGATAGAGGGGCGTGTACCTTTTAGAGGAAGCATTGCCGGAATCATCCATCAGATGATGGGAGGTCTCCGCTCGTCCATGGGATATTGCGGAAGCAAAAGTATAGAAGATTTTTGGAAAAAAGCAGAATTTGTCGAGATCACGAGTGCGGGACTTAAAGAGAGTCATGTCCATGATGTCATCATCACGCAGGAAGCTCCGAATTATCATATATAATTTTAAGGCATCCGCTCTTATGAGCGGATGCCGGCAACGTAAAAGATCGGCATATGGATAATATAAAATACGCAGGTTTTTGGGTAAGATTTACCGCCTCTTTTTTAGATACTCTCTTTTTGGCTCTGCCCGTAGCAGTCGTCATCTACTTTTTAAGTGACGGCAACTGGTTTGATCTCTCTCTTTATAAGCAAAATATGATCTACGCGATGAACGGAAACGCACAGGCGGCACTTGCTCATCAGCCCAAGACTTCTTTTAGCTGGGAACTCGTTTTTGAGATATCGGTTTTAGTTGTGACTATCGTTTTTTGGAGAAGCTGGCGCGGTGCCACTCCCGGTAAGAAGATAGTTAAAATTAAGATAGTAGATGCAAAAACATTTGATGATATAACGAACAAACAAGCAATTACCCGTTCTTTAGGGTATGTCATCTCGACAATTCCATTTTTACTTGGATTTTTAATGGTTGCATTTCGAAAAGATAAAAGAGCGTTCCATGACCTTTTGGCGGGAACAGCTGTTATTTACGATGAAGATGAAAGGAAAATATGAAAAGAGTTGTAATAAAAGTCGGAAGCGGGGTTTTAACGGAGTCAAACAGTATAGCTAAGGTAAGGATGCTCAAGCTTGTCACGTTCATAGCCGAGCTCATAGAAAAATATGACGTTATCCTAGTGACCTCCGGTGCGGTGGCTGCCGGATATACCGCTTTGAAACTTGACAGAAAAAAGCAGATAGGTAAAAAAGTCCTGGCATCGGTCGGACAGCCTATTCTTATGAGCAGTTACAAAAAAAAGTTTGACACTTTTGAAGTGGATATCTCACAAATACTTTTAACCGAGGATGATTTCGATTCAAGAAAAAGAACCGAGATATTCAGCCAGATCATAGACACGACACTGGAAAACGGCATACTGCCTATCATCAATGAAAACGATATATCTACCACGCCCGATCAGGTGTTTGGAGATAACGATCAGCTTTCAGCACATGTTGCGCATCATACGAATTCCGATATGCTCGTTATTTTAAGTGACATAGACGGTTATTATGATTCAAATCCGCATGAAAACAAGGACGCGAAGCTTTTAAAGGTGGTAAACAGTATAGACGAGTGTGCTTTAGAAGCAACACATACGCCAAACAACGAATTTGCCACAGGCGGGATAGTCACAAAATTAAAAGCGGCAAAATATCTGCTTGACAAAAATAGAAAGATGTTCCTGTGCAGCGGTTATGACCTTTCAACGGCAAAGGAGTTTTTGATGGAGGGTATTCACAACAAAGGGACTCTTTTTAAAAACAGTTAAGCTTCAAGCAGTTCTTTGATCCTTTTCTCAAGCCTGTTTAGATCCAGAGGCTTGATCATAAAATCATGAGCTTCGTATCTATGACTTTTTAGAACTCTGTCCAAAGTCGATTGCGCCGTCATCATGATCATTTTCGGCGGATTTTTTAAAGCTTTTACGTTTTGTAAAAGCTCGAGTCCGTCCATATTTGGCATAGTGATGTCGGACAAGACAAAATCCACTTTTTCGCTTTGAATGTACTCCAATGCCTTAAAAGGGTTGTTAAAGGTCTTTATATTGTTCTTGTCAAATCTTTTAAAGAACCTTTCTAGCATCATGGTCATGTCCGGATTATCGTCTATAATTACTACGGATTTCACGTAAAACTCCTTTGAAACAAGATCTATTGTTTATGAAAGTCGAGTGAGAACCTTGCTCCGTTCTCATGATTTTGTACGCTTATGTCGGCATTGTGCTTTTGCATGATAAGCTGACTCATATACAGCCCGATTCCCGAACCTCCAAAAGCTTTTTTTGTCGTCACGTAGGGATGAAATATCTTATCGAGCATCAGCTCGTCGATGCCGCCTGCGTTGTCGTCTATGAGCAGAGACACAGTGGAATCCTTTTGTTTTACGGATATGTTAATACGGCAGCCGCTTATATTTCTCAGCTTGAAAGCATCTTTTGCGTTATTTAATATGTTGATGATCACATGCTGGATCTCTTTGCCGTTACCTTTGATGAAAAGTTCGTCGGATTTTTTAAACGAGAGTTCTATGCCGTTTAGATCGAACTCCTCTTTGAGTAGATTCAAAGATTTCTTTACCGTTTTGTTGAGTTCAAATGTTACCTCTTCATTGAGCGGGTTCAAAAAATTTCTGAACTCGTTTAGCGTTGAATCCATATAATCTTTTTGCTTGTCTATCGATTCTAAAAGTTCGATAAAATAGTCTTTGTTTATTTTGTCCTCTCTGATCTCATATTTCAAAGTATCTACATACATGGAGATCAGCGTGATCGGCTGTACCCATTGATGTGCAACTGCGTCCATCATCTCTCCCATAGTCACAAATCTGGTCTTCTCAAGCATCAAAAGCTCATGTTCCAGTCGTTTTTTTATCTCCTGCTGCACTTTTTTTTCCAGTACACCTTTGTAATCTTCTAGTTTGTTGTAAGCGGTTTCGAGTTCTTTATATGATTTTTTCAGTTTTGTGTCGTCTGTTTTCAGGTCGAGTCGTTTAAACTTTTTTTTGAACTGTTTAAACACGGATTTGAATGCGGTATTTTTCAAAATGTTGCACCGATTTTTGATTTTTAAGATTATATTTTTAGTTTGTTACATATCAATTACAATGAAGAAAAAAAGGATTTGCAGGGTTTATCCCCGTGGGGGAGGGGGATAAAGTCTATGTTTTCGGGATGTCTATCGTCAAGACGCCGTTTTTATAGTCGGTTTTCAGCTTTGAAGTATCTGCATTTTTTGGAAGGGAAAAGCTTCTGTATACAGAGCCTGTATAACGTTCTCTTTCATAAAAATGTTCATCTTTCTTTTGGGTGTCCATGTCGTTTTTGGCTTTGATATTGATGATTCCGTCTTTTGCTTTTACGTCTATGTTTGATTTTTCAAATCCCGGAAGGTCCATCTTGATGACATATTTTTTGCCGTCGTCTTTAAAGTCGCTTTTTGCGGATATTTTCATTTGGCTGAAAAACTTGTCATCGCTGAAATACTTCTGATGAAAGTTTACAAACATACTGTCCATATCCTTTTGCAGTTTTACAAAATCATTGTAAAAAGGATCGTTCATAGGTTTTTGTTCTTGCGCGTTTGCACTTACTAAAAGCCCACCTAGAATTGCCGCTATCAAAGTCGAGTGAATAACTTTCATAGTGTTACCTCCTGTTTGCGTTTTAATATTTCGTACAACCAAATTTTAATACTCTTTTCTAACTGAACGGTGAACGAGGTAACACTTTAAAGTTACTAAGGATTGGCAATGTTCTTATCTGTTTTTTGATAAAATAGGAAAAATTTATAAATCACGAGGTTTCTTCCTATGAAACAACAAACACAAGCTCTCCATGCAGGATACGACAAAGACTCTCAAAGCACTATGGCGGTACCTATCTATCAAACCACTGCTTATGAGTTTCGCGATTCTAAACATGCAGCTGATCTTTTTGCACTTAAAGAGCTGGGAAATATCTACACGCGTCTGAACAACCCGACCACCGATGTCTTTGAAAAGCGTTTTGCTGCGCTTGAAGGCGGAGAAGCCGCACTTGCGACATCCAGCGGTATGAGCGCTATTTTTTACGCCATCGCAAACTGTGCCGAAGCGGGAGACAATATCGTCTGTGCCTCGCAGCTTTACGGAGGGACACTGACGCAGACCGCTCATACGCTCAAACGCTTTGGTATCGAGGCAAGATTTTTTAATGTCCATAATCCCGAGGAGGTACATAAACTTGTAGATGAGAAGACAAAAGTGATATTTTTCGAAACTCTTACAAATCCGAGTATCGACGTAGCGGATATTTCTGCAATCACAAAGATCGCCGACGGCTACAATATTATCACGGTCGTAGACAATACGGTGGCCACGCCTGTTCTCTGCCGTCCTTTAGAGCGCGGAGCGGATGTGGTCGTTCACAGCGCAAGCAAATATACGACGGGGCAGGGACTTGCGATAGGCGGAATCTTGGTAGAGAGAAAAGGACTTTTGCAAAAGATAAAAGCAAACCCGAGATATGCTCACTTTAACGAGCCTGATCACTCTTATCATGGTCTCGTTTATGTCGATGTGCCTCTGCCGCTCTTCACGCTTCGTGCAAGGCTCAGCCTGCTTCGTGATCTGGGTGCGGTAGTCTCTCCTTTTAACTCATGGCTCTTTATTCAAGGGATCGAGCATCTTTCGCTTCGTATGAGAGAACACTCGAAAAACGCCCAGATGCTTGCAGAGTTTTTGGAGGCGCATCCAAAGGTCAAAAAAGTGAATTATCCGGGGCTGAAAAGCAATGCAAACTATGAGAACGCGATGAAATATTTCGACGGCGGTGCATGCAGCGGACTTTTAAGTTTTGAACTGGAGAGTTTTGATGCGGCGGTGAAAGTCGTGGATGCCACGAAACTCTACTCGCTTGTGGTAAATATAGGCGATTCAAAATCGATCATCACGCATCCCGCTTCAACGACCCATCAGCAGTTGAGCCCG
The DNA here is from genome assembly GCF_039645975.1 of Sulfurimonas sp. HSL-1716. NCBI lineage: Bacteria > Pseudomonadati > Campylobacterota > Epsilonproteobacteria > Campylobacterales > Sulfurimonadaceae > Hydrocurvibacter > Hydrocurvibacter sulfurireducens. The sequence goes on along the minus strand of NZ_CP147918.1, from coordinate 1,497,177 downwards.
GCGGAGCTTGACGCATGCGGCGTACCTGCGGGACTTATCCGTATCAGCTGCGGCCTTGAGGATATATCCGATCTTATCGAAGATATGAAACAGGCATTGGACGCTTAAGGGCTGTGGCGGCAGTTTTCCTCGCCGCCGTTTTAGCTTAAGATATACTTTTAAACGGAGCTTTAATAATCAAATAAAATTTATAGTTATGCGCATAATAGTTATTTATATAATATTAAGGAAAAGGGTTATATACTTTTCAAAATCATTTTAAAGGACTCTTATGATCTCCGTAAAACATCTTTTCTTTGTTCAGTCTTTTTTGGTTGCGTTTGTGATGACCTTTGTCATGTCTTTTGCTATTTCCGCTTTGAACCTTGGATTTGTTTCAGGATTCTTAAGTATTTGGCTTCATGCATGGATGGCGGCATTTATCATCGCTTTTCCTACGCTTATGATCATACTGCCTCCGATGAAGATGCTTGCTATGAAGATCGCTTCAAAGGCGCATGATGAGCAATGAGCGTTTAATGGGTTCTGCTCTAAAGATCGGACCGCTTATCGGGCGTGTAAAGCGCAAGATGCACAAAAGAATGAGTGATCTGCTAAAACCTTACGGCATCACTCCCGAGCAGAGGGCAATCTTGCTTACGCTTATTGAAAAAGGTCCGATGACGCAAGCTCAGCTTTGCGAGCTGACCTCGACAGAACCTTCCAATCTTTCTACGACGCTCAAAAGGCTGCTTCAAAAGGAATATATACTTAAAGTAGACCATCCTGAGGATCCCAGAGCGTATCTGATAAAAGCGAGTAAAAAAACAAAAGAAGCGGCACAGGAACTTGCGGCTCTGAGTGCTTTTATCGATGAAAGATTGATAAAAGGCATAGAACCAGAGATGTTCACGGCAGCTGTAAAAGTTCTTGAAACAATAGACAAAAATCTGGATGACTTGTCTTTATAAAAAATAAAAAGAATCCATGATTATTTTTTATTTTAAATTTCATTAAAGTTGCATATGCTACTATTTTAAAAATTTTATCTTCTGGAGCTTGCATGTCATATATGCTGAAAGATTCTATCGGTTATAGAATAAACCTTGTAGCTACAACGCTTAAAACAAATTTTACAAAGCTGTTAAGGCCTTCTTTCGGGATCGCGGCGGAGCAGTTTGCTACACTGAAAATAATAAGCGAAGACAATGAAGTAACGCAGACGCAAATAGCCGAACTGCTTGGAAAAGACAAAACGACCGTGGGCAGATCGATCGATTCGCTTTTAAAAAAAGGCCTGCTTGCAAGAGAAGATATAGAAAATGACAGAAGGGCGAACAGAATTTTTTTGACGCCCAAAGCAGAAAATATTTTGGGATCTGCGATACCGCTGGCACAGAAATTTAATGAAACGGTAAAAAGCAGATTGAGCAAAGAGGAGATAGAGACTTTTTTTAGAGTTCTCGATACGATTCTTGAAGAGAGTAAAAACATGAAGATAAAAAAAGGGGATATCAAATGAAACTGTTTAATAGAGATATGTTTAAAGCGGTGATCTTGAGCGGTATCGTGCTAGGAAGCACTTTATCGGCACAAGATGCTAAAGCGGCAGCGGCGATGCCTGCACCGAAGGTCGATGTCTATATCGTAAAAGAAGCACAGGATATGCCGGTTTCTTTAGAGTACCCCGCGCGCATCAGTTCCGTAAAAAACGTAACGGTAACGGCAAGAATCTCAGGCGTTTTAGAGGAAAAGCATTATACGGAGGGAGCAAGTATTCATAAAGGCGATCTGCTTTACAAGATAGAACCGGATGTCTATCAAGCGGCCGTAAACAGTGCCAAAGCGACGCTCGATCTGGAAAGCGCAAAGATGCAAAAAGCGAAAAAAGACTGGGAGCGTGCAGACGGGCTTTACAAAGACAAAGCGATAAGCGAACAGGATAAAGATACGGCGTATTTTGCTTATCAGACCGCAAAAGCCAGTGTCGATGTCGCAAAGGCGGAGCTTCAAAGAGTATCGGTAGACCTGAACTATACAGAGGTGAAAGCGACGATCGACGGTGTTGCCGGAATGAAGCTCGCAGATATCGGCGATTTTGTAAAAGAGGGAACATCGCTTGTAAAGATAACGCAGACGAACCCCGTCTATGCCGAGTTTTCTATTCCCGATATCAATGCTATAAAACAAAGATACGACCTTCAAAACGGAAGCTGGTCGAATATGCAGGGAGCAGGTTTGAAAGCTTCGCTCACAGTTGAGGGCAAGCCCTATAAAAAAGAGGGCAAAATAAACTTTATAGATACGAGCGTCGATGCTTCGACTTCGACCTTAAAAGCCCGCGCCGTTTTTGAAAATGCGGATGCACAGCTTTTGGCAGGGCAGTTCGTCAAGATCAAGATCATAGGCATAGTATCAAAACATGTCATCGCCGTCCCGCAAAAAGCGGTACTGCAAAACCCTCTGGGAACGGTCGTGTTCGTAGTCGCCGGCGGTAAGATAGCCGTAAAACCCGTAAAAGTACTCGATACCGTAGAACAGGATTTCGTAGTCGAGGGTGTCAAGGCGAACGACAAAGTCGTAGTGAATAATTTCTTTCGAATCAAACCGGGTGAGAACGTGGTTATAGATAAAACAATAAACAGATAGGCACAGCAATGTTTTCTAAATTTTTCATAAACAGACCGATATTTTCAGCAGTATTGTCCATTGTGGTCATAATCATCGGTTTTATCTCTATCAAATCACTCCCTGTACAGGCCTATCCGAGTGTCGTTCCCGTTCAGATAAACGTTCAGGCGACATATCCGGGAGCGGATGCACAGACCTTGTCCAAAACGGTTGCCGCACCGCTTGAAGAAGCCATAAACGGTGTTGATAACATGATCTATATGACATCGACCGCGTCGCCGAGCGGGACCATCTCCATCAGCGTGCTCTTTAAGATCGGTACGGATCCAGATCAGGCAAATGTCGACGTAAACAACCGTGTTCAGCTGGCAATAAGCAAGCTTCCTCAGGCCGTGCGCAATCAAGGGATAAGCGTACGTAAGCGTTCGCCGGATATGCTGAAAGTCTTGGCATTCACCTCCAAGAATCAAAAACATGATACGATCTATATCTCCAACTATGTTCTTATCAACGTGCTTGACGATATCAAGCGTATCCGCGGAGTCGGAGATGCTCACATTTTCGGTAACCAGGATTACTCTATGCGTGTCTGGCTTAATCCGGACAGACTTGCAAACTATAATCTGACCGTAACGGACGTGGTCAATGCGATTCATAGCCAGAACAATCAATATTCGGCAGGTCAGTTAGGACAAGAACCAGTTGCAAAACATCCTGTATATACCTATACAATCCGCGCTCAAAGCAGGCTAAAAGATGTAGAAGAATTTTCAAATATAAGACTCAAATCAAACAGCGACGGTTCGGCTCTCAGACTCAAAGATGTCGCACGAATCGAACTCGGCTCGGAGTCATACTATTTTAATGCAACGTACAATAAAGAGCCTATGATCCCCGTAGGTATCTTCCTTTCGCCGGGTGCGAACGCCTTAGAGGTTTCTGCGGCTCTTGACAAAACCATAGCGGAGCTGTCTAAAACTTTTCCTTCGGACATAAAAGTAAGCGTTCCGTATGATCCGACAGAATTTGTCAGGCAGTCGATAGAGGAGGTTGTGCTTACCTTGGGTCTGTCGATCCTGCTGGTCGTGGGCATTATCTACCTGTTTTTGGGAAATATCAGAGCTACGATCATTCCTGTACTTGCCATTCCCGTATCGATCATCGGTACGTTTGCAGGATTTTATGCCGCCGGTTTTTCCATAAATCTGCTGACGCTTTTCGGGCTTACGCTTGCCATCGGGCTTGTCGTCGACGATGCCATCGTCGTTATAGAGAACGTGGAGCGTATCCTGCGGGATAATAAAGATATCAGTGTCAAAGAAGCGACCATAAAAGCGATGAGCGAGATCACGGGACCTGTTGTTGCTATCGTTTTGGTGCTTTCTGCGGTTTTCATTCCCGCATCGTTCATGGGTGGATTCAGCGGTAAACTTTACCAACAATTCGCCATTACGATCGTTATGTCCGTCAGTATTTCAGGACTTGTCGCATTGACACTTACTCCATCGTTATGTGCGCTGTTTTTAAGACATGAAGAACCGACGCCGTTTTGGCCTATACGTAAATTTCATCAGATGTTCGACTATGCTACATCAAGCTTTACCAACGGCGTCAAACGGGTGATAAAACTCGGGATTATCAATCTGCTTTTGTTTGCTGCGATGATAGGCGCTGCGTATATGCTGATGCTGAGGCTTCCAAGCGGCCTGGTCCCGGGTGAAGATCAGGGTGTCATCATGGTCATTCAAAATATGATGCCTGGTGCTTCTTTGGAAAGAACTGAGGCTGTCACCAACGAAGTGAGCAATGAGCTTTTAAAAAGCAAAAACGTTACCAAAGCCGCGGGACTCAGCGGACTTGACGTGACGACGTTTGCGTACAAGACGGATGCCGCGATCTCGTTCGTGCATCTGTCCGATTGGAGCAAACGCCGCTCGCCTGAGCTTTCGGCTTCGGCCATAGCGCATCAATATATGGGCAAGTTCTCCCAGAACAAAGAAGCGTTCCTGTTTGCCGTTACTCCGCCTCCTATTCGCGGGATGAGTACGACAGGCGGGTTTGAGATGTACATACAAGACCGTACGGGTTCGGATCTGGAAAAACTTAACGGTTACGTCCAAAAGATCGTACAAAAGGCAAGCGAGCGCCCTGAACTGATGGCAGTACGTACGACGTTAAATACGAACGTACCGCAGTATATGATAAAAGTGGATGAAGCGAAGGCAAAAGCCTTGGGTGTGACGATAGCAGATATCTTTACGACTCTGCAGGCTACTTTCGGATACACATACGTCAACGATTTCAATCTTTTCGGACGTACCTATCATGTCAACTTGCAGGCAGATTCCCAATATCGCGAAGGATTGAACAGTTATGACAATGTTTTTGTAAAGTCGAATAATGGAAGTCTGATCCCTATCAGTTCTATAGTCGACATAAAACGTATCGTCGGCTCAAGCGTCATACAGCGTTTTAACATGTTCGATGCCGCAAAGATATCGGGACAGCCAAAACCGGGATACAGTTCCGGAGATGCGCTAAAAGCGATCGAAGAAGTTTCCAAATCGATCCTTCCCGAAGGGTACACTATCAGCTGGGCTGGAACGTCGTATCAGGAGAAAAAACTGCAGCAAAGCGGTAACGTGGCGTTTGTTTATGCTATTGTGTTCGTATTTTTGATCCTTGCTGCGCTGTATGAGAGCTGGAGCATCCCTTTTGCCGTCATCTTGGCGGTACCGTTTGCATTTTTCGGCGCGGTTTTGGGACTTTGGCTGCGCGGAATGGAAAGCGATATCTATTTTCAGGTAGGTCTCATCACGCTTGTCGGTCTTTCGGCAAAAAATGCGATCCTTATGGTCGAGTTCGCTATGCAGAGATTAAAGCAGGGATATCCGCTGCTTGAAGCGACGATAGAGGGAGCAAAGATACGTTTTAGGCCTATCGTCATGACATCGTTTGCTTTCATCATGGGGTCTTTGCCTCTTGCTTTGAGTATCGGTGCGGGTGCGAACAGCCGTCATATCATCGGTACGACGGTTGTGGGAGGTATGATCGCACTTACCATGATAGGTATCTATTTCGTACCGCTTTTTTATTATCTGATCATGAGGTTCAAGATGAAATATTTTAACAAAGGAGAAGCAGATGCGCATTAAGACATTAACGGTATGCACGGCAGCGGCACTGCTTTTTGCAGGCTGTTCGCTGGCACCTGAAATGAAGACTCCCAAGGTCGAACTGCCTTCGTCGTTTGATAAAAACGGTGATAAAAACGTAACGATCGATGTCGCTTGGTGGAAAAACTTTAACGATGAAAACCTGAACGTTTTGATTGGAGAAGCTTTAAAGAACAACGATGATCTGAAACTTGCCGTCGCCAACGTTCAAAAGGCCCGTGCACAGTACGGGCTCAGCGAAGCGGAGATGTATCCGCAGCTGGATATGGATGCTTCGGCTTCACGTGAGAAAAAAAGTATCAATACTTATACGGGCACTAAAAACGGTTCATATAATAACTACGGTGTTTCGGCTTCGGTCGCTTACGAGATCGATTTCTGGGGCAGGGCGCAGAACCAAAAAAACGCGGATCTTTCACTGCTTCTTGCCAGCGATGCCGATAAAGAAGCGCTGCGTATCTCTGTCGTGGTCGATGTCGCTACGTACTATTTCAATCTGATCTCAGTCAACGAGCGTTTAAGTATCGCAAAGAAAAGCCTGATGAGCTATGAAGAGAGTCTGCAGTATAAGCAGATGCAGCTAAAACATGGAGTCGTCGACGAACTGGTCGTCGCACAGGCAGAGGCGCAGGTCTCGGCTGCAGATACTCTTGTGCAGACGATCGAATCGGAAAAAATAAAGATACAAAGCGCTTTGGCACTGCTTTTAGGGCGTACGCCAAAAGAGATATTTGAAAAGATGCTGATCGCTTCAAAAACGCTTCCTTCAGCAATTGAGATTCCAGCGGGTATCCCTGCAAAGATATTGGAGAACCGTCCGGATATAAAGGCGGCGGAAGAAACCCTAAGAGCAAAAACGGCATTTATCGGCGTAGCCAAAGCGGCGTATTTCCCAAGCATCAGCCTGACGGGCAGTTACGGATACCAAAGCCAAAATCTTGATAATCTCGTAAGCGGCAACTCCTCCGTATGGGGGATCGGTCCGAGCCTCAATATTCCGCTTTTTGATTTTGGAAGGATCAAAGCAGCCGTACAAGCGAGCAAAGCCGATCAAAAAGCCGCGCTGATATCTTATGATAAAGCGGTAAAAACTGCGTATAAAGAGGTATATGATTCTTTGGGAAGCATCCGTATATCCAAACTCAAAAGCGCTTCGGCAGACCGGGAGATAGAAGCGTACGACAAGGCGTATATGCTGGCAAGTAAAAAATTCGAGCGCGGAACGGCCAGTTATCTTGACGTGCTGCTTGCCCAAGAGGGGCTTTTAAATGCAAAACTTTCGGGTGTAGATGCCTATACCCAGCTTTTAATAGACGAGGTAACACTTTACAAATCGCTCGGCGGCGGATGGAGTCGTCATTATGACAGTAATGTAACACAAGCCGACAAATAAAGATGAAGACCTTTTTCAAAAAGATGAGAGGCGGAGAAAAATCTCCGCCCAGAAAACCTTTCAGTAAGATCGCATGGTCCTGGCTTGGTGCCTTTATGGGGATATATCTTGTCTCGATTCTGAGCCGTCTGACACATTTCAACCTGCTTAACAGCATGTTCTTGGTCGGATCTTTCGGAGCATCCGCCGTACTTATCTACGGCGTTCCTCAAGCCGATCTTTCGCAGCCGCGCAATCTGGTAGGAGGGCATGTGATATCTGCTTTTATCGGGGTGACGATATATAGGTATCTCTCCTTGGATGTAGCTGTTTTGGGGGCGCTTGCGGTCTCTTTGTCCATCGTTGCGATGCATTTTGCGCGTATGCTGCATCCGCCGGGAGGCGCTACGGCATTGATCGCAGTAACGGGAAGCGCGCAGGTTCACAGTACGGGGTATCTGTTTGTGCTCTCCCCTATCGCTACGGGAGCCTTTATTTTACTCACCGTCGCTCTTTTTGTAAACAATCTTTCCGGCAATCCGAAAAGGCATTATCCGAGATACTGGATATAAAAAGACAAAATTGAATTTGCATTAAGTCATTTTCGCTAAAATAACATAATCATTTTGAAAAGAGCGTAGAAATTGTCGTTGAACCTGCAAACACATACCGAGCATTTTACCAATCCGCTTTACCTTGAAAGCGGGCGTATATTAGAGCCTTACGACATAACGTATGAGACATACGGGACTCTAAACGAAGATAAAAGCAATGTGGTCGTTATCTGTCATGCACTCACCGGTTCACACCATGCGGCCGGTATTTACGAAGGTGAGAACAAAGCGGGCTGGTGGGACGGTTTTATCGGTCCTGGCAAAGCGGTAGACACGAACAAATACTTTGTCATCTGCACGAACGTGATAGGCAGCTGTTTTGGTTCTACCGGTCCGATGTCAAATATGTACCCCCATCAAGAGCCGTACCGTTACAAATTTCCTGTTGTTTCCATAAAGGATATGATCAAAGCCCAGCGCATACTTTTCGATAGGCTTGATATCCACTCCGTAGAAGCTATCATAGGCGGTTCTATGGGCGGTATGCAGGCGCTGCAGTTTGCCATCAATTTTCCAAACTTCGCAAAAAAAGTGATCTCGATGGCGGCGACGTACGCGACTCAGCCATGGGCGATAGCTTTTAACAAAGTAGCGGGAGAAGCGATACTCAAAGACCCGAACTTCAAAAACGGGTATTACGATCCGCAAGAGATAAAAGAAAATGGACTCAGCGGTATGGCTATCGGCAGGATGGCGGGACATATCAGTTTCTTGTCGCATCACTCCATGGCCGAGAAGTTTGGCCGTGAATACAAGAGAAACGACGGCCTTTTTGAGCTTTTCGGGAAGTTTCAGGTCGAATCGTATCTGGAGTATAACGGGAATAATTTTACAAAATGGTTCGATCCGCTTGCATATCTTTATATAACAAAAGCGATAAATATCTACGATCTGGCACGCGGATACGATTCATTGGAAGATGCACTTAAGAACATCTGTTCTGAGCTTCATCTTATAGGCTTTAAAAGCGATATGCTGTTCTTGAGCGACGAGATGAAGCATATTGGCGATACTTTAAAAAGTATTGGAAACAGCAATCACCGTTATTTCGAAGTCGACAGCGATTACGGTCATGATGCTTTTCTTGTCGAGTTGAACAGATTTGATTACTACGTAAAAGAGGTGCTAGATGGCAAAGAATGATTTTGAGACAAAGCTTCAAAACTCAAAAAAGATACTTGAGACTCTGATGGATCCTGAAGTAACGCTGGAGAACAGCATAAAAGCTTACGAAGAGGGGATGAAAGAGCTTCAAGATGCCCAAAAGATGCTCGAAGACGCCCAGTTGAAAATCCAAGAGATAAAAAGCTCAAAATGACGGCCGCCGTTTTACAGCTTCCCTCCATCGGAATGAGCTCGACAAAACTTTACCACTACATCCGCATAGCGAATAAAAAGGGTGTTAAAGTGCTTGTCATGGGAGAGTATCTCCTAAACTCTTTTTTCAAAGAGCTGCAGAGTATGTCTACTGCGATGATACAAGAGCAGTCACAGCATCAGATAAAGATACTTAAAGAGCTTTCCGCTACATACTCCATGACCATCATAGCCCCGCTTGTAATCGTAAAGAAGAAACAGCCCTATAAATGTATAGTCAAGTTTTCGCCGACATCCGCGTCATACTATTACCAGCAGATCCTTATCAACTATCCTCACTGGAACGAAGCGAAGTTTTTTGCCAATGAAACCACTTTCTTAAAATCGCCGATGGTCTTTAGCGTCGATGGTTTTAGATTCGCGGTCATGAGCGGCTTTGAGATGCATGCGGACAAACTCTGGCATTTTGCTTCACAAAAGAACGTCGATGCGGTAATCGTTCCGAGCGTTTCGACGTTTGAATCTTCCCAAAGATGGAAAGAACTCGCCCGTATGCGTGCATTTACCCATAACTGCTACGTGCTCCGTGCAAACAGGATAGGCGAGTATAAAGACAAAGATCATACATGGAGATTTTACGGGGATTCGTTTTTAATCGATCCTAACGGAGACGTTATCAACGAACTCGGCAACAGCGAAGAGCTGATGATAGTGGAGATGAGTCATGCAGAAGCGGTGGAAGCCAGACGTGCATGGGGATTTCGGGATATAAATACGAAGTATTGATCCATTCCTGATGATTTGACTCATATTTGTTCGTGTATGAGCGCATTAGTGATAAAATAGACAATTCATATATAAGGAGATTTGAAATGATGCACTATTTTCATCGTCAAGTCCAGCTGTGGGGAGAAGAGACCCAGCGCTCGCTGCAAGATAAAAAGATAGCCGTCATAGGCTGCGGCGGGCTTGGATCGTCCCTTGCTTTTGCTTTGGGTTCCAGCGGAATCGGCGAGATACATCTGGTTGATTTCGATGAAGTGAGCACCCATAACATCCACCGTCAAATAGCTTTTAAAGTGGGAGACGAAGGTAAGAACAAAGCCGCAGTGAACGCAAAGATCATTCAAGAGAGATCTCCTTATGTAAAAGTGGTTGCCCATGAGTGTGATTTTAACGGATTTAAAGAGAAGAAGATAAAAGTCGACCTTATTATCGATGCGACGGACAACCTTCCAGTGCGCGGCGAGATAAACCTTTACGCAAAAAGTGTGAATACTCCCTGGATCTATGGAAGCGTGGAAGCTTTTAACGGGCAGGTATGTTTTTTTGACAAAGCCTCTTTTAACGATGTGTTCAAGATAACGCAAAAGACGCCTGCGGGCATAGCCGCTCCCATAGTGATGCATATAGCCTCTCTTCAGGCAAATCTGGCTTTGCGTTTTTTAGCGGGTTTGAGCGTGAAGAAAGATTTTTTATATTATCTTTTTTTCAATCAAGAGGGAGAATTCGTCACTCAAAAGTTTTCACTTCCGACAGCCTAACACTTCCGATGCGAAGCATCAAACTTCAGTGGCATAGCGCCCAGCGTAGATAAAGGGGCTTAGCTCCTTTATCGTTCTAATCATAATGAATGGATGTAGACAGCGACTTTTTTGATCTCTTCATCAGATAACCCTTTGGCCTGTGCCGACATGATATTTTTCATCTTCGCACCGTATGTACCGTTTTTGTATCCGTGCAGAGCTTCTTCGATTTTTGAGACATCCCAGCCTTTGATGATCTGTGATGAGCCGAGAGCTTTCTTTTCGGCGCTGTTTCCATGGCAGCCTTTGCACTTGCTGAAAATCGTTTCGCCGTTCATCTCTGCTTTTGCATTTTCCTGAGCAGGTTTCGTATCGGGTTTTTCCTCTTCGACCTGTGTAACGGCCTGTTCTATGGAAGTAGAGTTTACACTCATCTTTTCGTTAGCGGTTTTATCTGAATTGTTGCAAGCCGTAAAAAACAGTGATATGATCAAGGGTAATATATATTTCATCATCTTCCTTCTTTTTGATACAAAATTATAAGTGGAAAATGGTTAAAAAATAATTATCAACTTTTATTTCTTATTAGCCGCAGGATAGTTTCAGTTTCGATTCTACCCGTTAGGGCATATTTCATGCAAAGTACGAATATCCAGATATACAAAAGCGGGAGGAGAATACTGCTGAGCACAAAGATGGCGCTTAGGGTTATGATCTGTCTGGAAGCATCGTCAATAATCGATTTTAATGTCTGGAGTTTCTGTCGTACGTCAAAGATCTGGCCGAGATCCTGCGCGTTTGTCTGCTGCAAAGCGAACTCTTTGTCCAGCTGTCGATCTGTTTTTGTAAGGACAACAGAGGCGTTGTTATAGTCATTTTCAAGCAAAGAGGTGTATACGAACTGGTTGAGATAGATAAAAAGGATGGTCGCAAACCGAAAGATGAACATGACGATAAATATTCTCACCGAGATATTTACCCATCTGCGGTCTTGAAAGTTCTTTATCCACAAAAGCATCATTAAAAAAACAGAACTGAAGATAAATGCTAGCTGAACAAAGAGCTTCGTGCCGATGAGAAGAAAGAATTTTTGAACGCCGATAGATATCGTGGCTGCAAGCATAAGCCAGGAGAAGCGTTCGATCAGATCGTTTAAGGGATCGAGTATCTCTCCGATACTTATATTGACGCCCATACCCATAGGCGAAAAAGAAAACTCTGTGCCTTGAAAGACGGAGATAACGGCATTGAGCGCTTTGGCGATCCCAAAAGCGGCCAGTGACCGCTGAAAAGAAAGGTCATGCAAAGCCAATGCGGCAGAGTCTATATAAGTCGAGATATTTATTAATGAGAGAAAAACGATAATGATCGTTAAAAATATCTTCATCTCTTCTCTAAAATCACTTTTTCTTTCTGAAAAGGTGATATTTTTCCTTCTCCAGCATATCTTCGATATAACCTTTTACGCATTTCGTACAATCGGTCCAGATACCAGAAGGAAGCCTGACCTCAAGTTTTTTCTTTTCCCTGAGCTTGATGATCTTCTTGGTAGAGAGGACTTTTTTCGTAGGAGTGAAGTCCACATCGGTAAGATCGATATCTTTTTTATAAAATATAGTCTGTTTTTTGAAGTTTCCCCAGCCCGGAATGCCGTCTTCGGTATAGGGGACTTCATATCCGTTTTTAAAAGAGACCATCATCTTGTAGTGGCTGTTTTCAAATACCTCTATGACCTTTCCTTTACCAAATACCAGTCCGTAAAGTTTGTCGCCTTTTTTTACATCGTCAAAATAAGCCATGTTTTTCCTTTTTTTTAAAATTATAATAGAGAAATATTACAAAAAATTACAATAAGCCGTATTAATGGATAGGGTTTTTTATAGAATCTTTCAGATATTTCAGATAAGAGATGAAAATCGCGCTTAAGAGGAGTACGGCGATCACTTCGTAACCGATCGCCCAGACTATAAAGAAGGCACCTATGTCAAGGACAAAAAAGTTCGTTACGCTGCCGTGTGCTATGAATATGAACAAGAACAAAGCGCCTACGAGGTAAGGTAAAGATATGAAATAAAGAAAAAGCATTAATCCTTCCCACCCTTCGGGAGAAAGTATGTAGTCGTTAAGGTCCACTTTCTGCGAACCGAAACTCTCTTTTTTTATTTTTCTGGCATCCTTCATCCGCTCTAGATATTTTTGCGTATCGCTTGATTCAGAGCTGAACAACACATCGTCACCGAGCTGGTCTTTATTCTTTGGCATCTGATTTCACTTTTAATATCTTATTTGAAAACATTATAGCACAAAATTTAGTTTGAACTACCTAATATAACTGTTCTAATATTATGTTAAAATTGCGCATCTGTTTTAAAGGTAAGAAATATTGATAGACTTTGAACCGTATCCGTTTGAAAAATTAAATACATTATTAAAAGATATAACTCCATCGAAAAATTATGAAGCCCTTACACTGACCATAGGAGAGCCCCAGTTCGAAACGCCTGCGTTCATACAAAAAACGCTTTGCGAAAACTCCTCTCAGCTAAAAAAATATCCAAAAACAAGCGGTGAGGACTATCTTGTAAAGAGTATGACCGGTTTCGTGCAAAAAAGGTTCGGTGTTTCTCTGCAAGAGAGCGAGATAATACCTACTTTCGGCACAAGAGAGGTGTTGTTTAACTTCCCTCAATTCCTGCTGTTCGGCAAAGAAAAGCCCGTAATGGCGTATACGAATCCATTCTATCAGATATACGAAGGTGCGGCTATCGCTTCTCAAGCCGAAGTGATCCACATCAACCTTGAAGAAAAAAACGCGTTCAAACCCGTTATAGACGAACAGAGCCTGAAAAAATGCGATCTCGTGATCTTGAACTTTCCAAATAATCCCACGGCATCCGTACTTACTCTCGATGAACTTGCAGAGTGGGTCAAGCTGGCACAAAAATATGACTTTGTCCTGCTAAACGACGAGTGTTACAGCGAGATATATACGAACAAGTCCGTACCTTCGCTCTTAGAAGCTTCCATTTATGCAAAAAACGAGAGTTTTAAAAACGTGCTGGTGATAAACTCGATCTCAAAACGCTCATCCGCACCGGGGCTGCGCAGCGGGTTTATCGCCGGTGATCAAGAGATATTAAAAGAGTACATGAAATACAGAACGTATGTAGGCTGTGCATCTCCGCTGCCTCTTCAAAGTGCGGCTGCTGCGGCTTGGAGCGATGAAGCGCACGTGGCGGTATCAAGAGATATATATAAAAGAAACTTCGAACTCGCACAGGAGATACTTGGATGCGAGATCTCGGATGCGACCTTTTATGTCTGGCTGAAGGTCGATGATGCTTTAGACTTTACATGCAGGCTTTATGAGGAGTATAATGTAAAAGTACTTCCCGGAGAGTTTTTGGGGCGCAGTGATAAAAACGGCATCAATCCTGGAGAAGGGTATATCCGCATAGCGCTTGTCGAAAGTGAAGATCGGACGAAAGAAGCATTAAAACGCATAAAGGAGTGTTTATCATGAGAGATCTGAAAAAAGAGGTCTTAAAGGCTCAAGAAAGCGGTGATATAGCAAAACTTTACGTGCTTGAACAGCGTGCGCAGGATGAACTTGGTGAAGATGAACTGATGCGCTACTACTCCAATATTTTGGAGCTTGCACTTGAGCGTTTGACGGATGTTTTGGAGAAAAAAGTGAGAATGGATATGAACGACGTTCAGGATTTTGCAACGCTTCGGGCTTTGTATGAATACGCCGTCGAACATTACAGTGCAGGCGGTCTGCATGACGCGTCCGCGCTTTTTGAAGTTTTAAGCGGGCTCAGTCATGATAAAGCGTTTTCAGATGCGATGAAGATCCATCAAAAAGCTGCAGATGCAAAGATGAGTTTGGATGATTTCATAAATCAAATAGCTGATATCGAAGCGACTCAATCTGCCGGTACTTTTTATGTCAGCGTTTTTACAAATGAGGCACAAAAATTGCTAAGTGATTCAAAAAAATCGGCGGAGAAGTAAATGAAGATCCATTTTATCGGAATCGGCGGAATCGGAATATCGGGACTGGCGCAGTATATGCACTATAAAGGACATACTGTCAGCGGTTCGGATATCAAAGATACCATCATCACTAAAAAATTAAGAACACTCGGCATAGATGTAAATATTCCGCATTCGGGCGATGCCATTACGAACCAGGATCTAGTCGTCCATTCTGCAATCATCCGTCCCGATAATCCGGAGATCGAAGCGGCCGTGGAAAAAGGGATACGCGTCCTTGCCCGCCGTGAAGCACTTTTAGAGATACTTGACGACAGAAAGGTATATTCGGTCGCGGCTGCTCACGGAAAAAGTACGACGACCGCGATCCTTACCGCCATAATGAAAGGTTCGGCGATCATCGGAGCCGAGGCAAAAGAGTTCGGCTCGAACGTGAGATACGACAAAGAAACAGATGTGATGCTCTTTGAAGCGGACGAAAGCGACGGCAGTTTTATCAATTCGAACCCTTACTGTGCGATCGTTATCAACACAGAACCGGAACATATGGAGTATTACGACTATAATTACGAGCTTTTTTATGAGTCGTACCGCAGGTTCATCACCTCTGCAAAACACAGAGTCATAAATGCCGAAGACCCGTTTTTGGCGACATTGACAGATATCGAAGCGGTACGTCTGTATCCGAGCATGGATATAAAAAATATCGAGTATGTTCTTAT
This sequence comes from Sulfurimonas sp. HSL-1716, assembly GCF_039645975.1. Lineage (NCBI taxonomy): Bacteria > Pseudomonadati > Campylobacterota > Epsilonproteobacteria > Campylobacterales > Sulfurimonadaceae > Hydrocurvibacter > Hydrocurvibacter sulfurireducens. The sequence goes on along the minus strand of NZ_CP147918.1, from coordinate 1,481,841 downwards.
CAACGACGAGCCTCACACGAGATTCGAGCTCAAAGATATGGGATATTTCGACGTCTGGGGATTTGGAGAACATATTGCTCTTGATGCGTCGCTGGCTATCCTGGCGGCGTCAGAGGAGATGGATATAGAAGATATCCGTAAAAACATACTGAATTTCAAGGGTATCAAAAAGCGCTTTGACATCATAAATATTCAGCAAAACAGCATTATGATCGACGATTACGGACATCATCCCACAGAGATCCGTGCAACGCTGCAGTCTGTAAAAGAGTATGCGAGACTTAAAGGTTTCGACAAGATAACCGCTATCTGGCAGCCGCATAAATACTCAAGAACCATCGATAACCTCGATGAGTTCATCAAATGTTTCGACGGTGCGCAGGAACTTATCATTCTTCCTGTCTGGGCAGCAGGCGAAACCGCAAGAGAGATAGATTTTGCAGACAAGTTCAGCCGTTACAACCTCACCATGGCCGACAATATAAAAAGAGAAAACGACAAGATCGACCTTATAAAAGATGAGCATATCTTCAAAACACTCGATAACGGACTTATAATCGGTTTTGGCGCGGGAGATATCACATACCAGTTAAGAGGAATAATTTAAGTGGGATATATTTACGGTTTAATTGTTCTGGGGTTGTTATTTACCCTTTTAAACTACTTTACTGAACTGAACAATAAACAGAAGTTTGCCGTATCTTCACTCTTTGGGCTTTTCGTCCTGTTGGCGTATCTGTATAATACTTCTACGCAAAATGAGCAGGAAAAGATACTAAAGACGGTAAGAGATTTTCAAAACGGCAAGACCCTTGTCTGCAACGGCAAAGATATAAACTCCACGTTCTACACGCTAAGTGTAGGCACATACACATTTATAGGGAAAGAAAATACACCGTATTACAGTGATATGGTCAGTGCTTCTACATGTCGATAAACAGCAACAACCATTTTGACAAACTGACTGCTCAATTAGATCTTTTGACTCATATAGCATCACTGCAGAGCTTTTTTTCAAGAGAACAGTCTTTATATATAGAGGGTGACCAAGAGAGGCATTTCGGTTTTATAAAAGAGCTTGAAAAACTTGTCTTTAAAGCTCCTGCGAAGATAGCGAGTTTTAAGCCGTTCATCATGCATCTTAAAAAGCAGGGAGTCTTGCGCTTTGAGCAGATATTTGAGGTCGTCAAGCTTATCCGCTATATCAGGTATTTTAAAAATCTGGAGCCACGCGGGATCATAGGCGAGTGGATAGACAAAGTCGTCATTCCCGAGAACTTTATAGAGATAGAAAAGTATTTTGACGAGAGCGGAAACTTCAACGAACATCTCGACGAGACGCTTTACGGACTCAATCAAAGGGTAAAGGCGCATAAAAGCGAGATAAGTTCCATACTCAAAAGGCTGCTTCACGGTTCAAAGCTGGGCTCCTATCTCATTGACACGCAGGTGCATTACCTGAATGACGAAGAGTGTCTGCTCCTTCGCGGCGGATTTAATCATGTTATTAAAGGCAGCGTCGTAGGGCGCAGTACGGCAGGGTATTTTTATGTCTCCCCCGATGCCATCATCAAAGAGAAACAGGCGATACGCTATATCGATCAGGAGCGAGAGGCGCTCTTTTACGAGTATGCTAAACAGTTCTCATCCAAACTTTTCGAATCGGTGCTTTTTCTAGGTTTTATAGATAAAGAGTTCGACAGATTCGATCACTATCAGGCGCGTATACAGTTTGCCAGAAGCAAAGACCTCGTCATCTTGCATGCACAGAAAAACTCCGATATCGTGATAGCCGACTTCAAACATCCCGCACTCGAACATGCAAAAAGCGTGAGTGTGGATTTTACGAAGAACGTGTTGATGATAACGGGGGTCAATGCCGGAGGAAAGACGATGTTTTTAAAATCCATCCTCAGCAGTGCGCTTATGGCAAAGTATCTCATACCGATGAGCATCAACGAGAACCGCTCCAAGATCGGAACGTTCAAACACATAGAAGCCATCATTGACGATCCGCAGAACGTAAAGAACGACATCTCCACTTTTGCGGGGCGTATGAAAGAGTTCGCACACCTCTTTACGCATCGCGAGACACTTGTGGGGGTCGATGAGATAGAACTCGGGACCGACAGCGACGAGGCTGCGGCGCTCTTTAACGTCATACTTGACGAGCTTGTGAAAAAAGGACAGAAGATAGTCATCACGACTCACCATAAACGTCTTGCCTCGCTTATGGCGGATCGTGAGGACGTAGAGCTTTTAGCCGCGCTTTACGATGAAGAGAGACGTCTGCCGACTTATGAGTTCTTGCATGGTGTCATCGGCAAAAGCTATGCTTTTGAAACGGCGAGCAGATACGGCATAGCATCGAATATCGTCACAAAAGCAAGAGAAGTCTACGGGCTCAACCATGAAAAGCTAAGCGAACTGATAGAACGCGGTTCGACGCTTGAACGCGAGCTGAAAAACAAGCACAGACAGGTAGACGAAAAACTCGACGAACTTCAGAAAAAAGAGCTGCGTCTCAAAGAGCTGGAAGAATCGCTGTACAATGAACTCAAATCCCAAAAACAAAAACTCAAAGCCCAGTTCGACGAAGCGATAGACGCAGCAAAAAAAGCGGCGAACGCGACCGATACAGCAGCGATACACAGAGCCATGAACAAAGCGGCAAAAGCCCTGCCAAAAGAGGAGATAAAACCGCCTAAAAAACAGAGTTACAACTTTAGTGCGGGAGATGTTATAAAATACAGAGGCAAAAGAGGCACCGTCGTCTCCATCAAAGCCAAAGAGGCGATGATAGAGGTCGAGGGGATGCGTCTTCGCGTCAAGACCTATGATCTCAAACCTTCCGGAAACGAGACGGTCAAAAAGGTCAAAAGCGACCTGCAGTTAAACGTTCAGAGAAAAAGCGGTCTGAAATGCGATCTTCACGGGATGCGCAGCGACGAAGCCTTGGAAGTTCTGGACAAGTTTATCTCCGACGCGCTGATACAGGGCTGGGATGAAGTGATAGTCTACCATGGCATAGGTACGGGCAAACTCTCCTATGCAGTCAAAAACTATTTAAAAGAGCATCCTAAAGTCAAAAAATTTGAAGATGCACCGCAGCATATGGGCGGATACGGTGCAAAATTAGTCTATCTCTAGGAGGGTCGCATTGAATTACGAAGAGTACAAAAAAGCGGTGGAAGAGCTTAACAGATACGCATACCATTATTACGTCGAAGACAATCCGATCACTACCGACGAGGTGTACGACAAGCTTTACCATGAAGTGCTGGCATACGAAGAAAAAAATCCCTATCAGGTACTTGATAATTCGCCTACGCAAAGGGTCGGAGATGTCGTTTCAGAAGGGTTTCATAAAGCTTTGCATAAAAGCAGAATGTGGAGTCTTGAAGACGTTTTCGATGAAGAGGATCTGAAAAAATGGCTTGCACGCATCTTCAAGCTTGACGACAGAGCAAGTTTTTACTGCGAACCCAAATACGACGGTGCGAGCCTGAACCTTTACTATGAGGGAGGCAGGCTGATTCAGGCAATTACGCGCGGAGACGGAGTGACTGGTGAAGATATCACGCAAAATGCAAGAACCATAAAAACCATTCCTTTGAAGATTGACTATGAAGAGCCTATAGAGATACGCGGGGAGGTCGTCATATTCAAATCGGAGTTCCAAGCGATAAACGAAGAACGCGCAAAAAACGGTGAGAATATCTTTGCAAATCCGAGAAATGCCGCGGCGGGAAGTCTTCGTCAGCTTGACTCGAGCATAACGGCAAACAGAAATCTTGTGTTCTTGCCTTACGGAATAGGACAAAATACGCTGGACATACCGCTGTTAAGCAAAAGGATGGAGTTCATCTACTCTCTCGGATTCAAGACTCCCCCTTACCGTGCGGTCTGTAAATGGCTTTTGGATATCGAAAAAGTGTATGCAAAGATGAAAGATGAGCGTGACGATTATGATATGATGCTTGACGGCATGGTCGTCAAAGTCGATCAGATCGAGTCGCAGGAGAGCATGGGATACACCGTAAAATATCCGCGCTGGGCGGTCGCATACAAGTTTCCCGCAGTCGAGAAGATAACGACCGTCAAAGATATCATTCTTCAAGTGGGACGCAGCGGGGTCGTTACTCCCGTTGCAGTCGTTGCACCGACAAACATAGACGGAGTGGTGGTCGAGCGTGCAACGCTGCATAATTTTGATGAGATACAGAGAAAAGATATCCGTATCAACGATAAAGTGATCATCCTAAGAAGCGGCGACGTCATTCCAAAGATCATAAAAGTCTTAGAACATGAGCGAACGGGCAGTGAAATAGAAGTGCTTCGCCCAAAAGAGTGTCCCGTATGCGGCAGCGAACTTCTCGACGAGGGTGCTCTTATCAAATGCCAAAACCTTACCTGCAAGGCGAGAGTGGTAAACTCCATCATCTATTTTGCTTCAAAACAGTGTCTTAATATCGACGGACTGGGAGAGAAGATAGTCAAAGCACTTTTTGATTCCGGACTCGTAAAAAGCGTCGAAGATATCTTTTCTCTAACATTGGAGAAACTTTTGGCTCTTGAAGGGTTTAAGGAGAAAAAATCCCAGAACCTGCTCGATGCCGTAGAGAACGTAAAAGGGTGCGATTGCTGGAGATTTATCAATGCGCTTGGTATGGAACATATCGGAGAGGTTGCATCCAAGAGTCTGTGCAGCGAGTTCGGGCTCGGTTTTATGAAAGCTGAAAAAAACGATCTGCTTACCATCGAGGGTATAGGCGAAGAGATGGCCGAATCGGTACTGGAGTTTGTCAGGGTAAACGAAGAGCATATTTTACGGCTTACAGAGATATTGAACCCGAAAATACCGGAGCCGAAAATTGAAGCCAAAGACAACCCTTTTAAAGCAAAGACCATAGTGCTCACAGGTTCTTTAAGCCACCCTCGCGGCGAGATAAAAGAGATGCTCGAATCTTTGGGCGCAAAGGTGTCGGGTTCAGTTTCAAAAAAAACAGATATGGTAATATACGGAGACGATGCAGGCAGTAAATACGACAAAGCTTTGGAACTTGGCGTAAGGACTGTAACCGAAGATGAGATGAAGGAGATGCTCGATGACTAAGTTTTTTATTAGATCGCTCTTATCGATCTGTTTGCTGTTTACGGTGCTCAATGCAGAGCAAAACGAAAGAAACGGCGGTCCGTACATAGGTTTTGGATACGGAGAGGCTTCATACAATGACGACGGTTATTTTTCTGATGTAAAAGATTCCCGCAGCGCTTCATATAATCTTTATGCGGGTGCGTATATAAACAGATTCTTATCGGTCGAGCTCGGATATATGAAAAGCGGGGATTTCAGTGCGGTGGATCTAAGTTCGATACAAACAAGTGTCAACTATTCATCTATCACGGTTAATGCACTGGTGCACTATCCGGTACTGGACGACAGTTTGGATTTTTATGCAAAATTCGGTGCGGGACAGTCATATGTCAGCCTCTCCAACAGCGACGGTGCAGCTCTTGTATACGGTGCGGGAATGAGCTATAGATTTAACGGAACATATGCTTTGCGGATAGCTTACGATATGTACAAGTTTGCTTATGACAGCGATACGAGAGGCAGATTCAACATGAACATGCAGTACGTGTATGCGGGAATCGAGGTACAATTTTGAAACGTTTGGACCAGTATCTCGTAGAAGCCGGTCTGGCAGAAACCAGAAACAAAGCGCAAAACATCATAAAAGAGGGACTGGTCTCGGTTGACGGCATAGTGATGCTCAAAAGTTCGTTCAAAGTAGACGGCGGGGAATCGATCGTAAAAGTCAAAGAACATAAGGATTATGTCAGTCGGGCGGCGTTTAAACTTGCAGCATTTTTAGACGAAATAGCGATAAATATAGAGGGTGCGAATGTGCTGGATATCGGATCTTCTACGGGAGGTTTTACGCAGGTGCTGCTTGAAAACAGAGCCTTTCATGTCAGTTGCGTGGATGTCGGACGCGATCAGCTTCACAGATCGCTGCGCGAAGACGCAAGAGTAAGCGTTTATGAAGATCGGGATATCAGAGAGTTTCAAACAGTTGAACGTTTTGATCTTGTTACAAGCGATGTTTCTTTTATATCGCTGTTACACATACTAGACGATATAGACCGTTTGTCGTCCGATAAGATTATTCTTCTTTTCAAACCGCAGTTCGAGGTCGGACGCGAAGCAAAACGGGATAAAAACGGTGTTGTTACGGATGAAAAAATCATACAAAAAGCGATGATACATTTTGAAGACGCCTGTGTCATAAAAGGATGGAATCTTGTGGTAAAATCACCGTCAAAAATCACAGGAAAGGAGGGTAATCTTGAATACTGCTATTACTATAAAAAACAGTGATACTATCGCCATCGGCGGATTTGACGGTATGCATGTCGGACATCAGCATCTTTTTCGCGAGCTGGGAGACAACGGATGTATCGTCGTTATAGATTCCGGCTATACAAATATTACCCCAAACAAAGACAGAGAAAAGTTTACGCACTATCCCGTGTTTTATTTTGCTCTTGAGAGTATCCGTCACCTTGAGGGCGAAGGATTTGTGAAACTTTTAAAAGAAAATTTTCCGAAATTGAAAAAGATAGTCGTGGGGTACGATTTTCATTTCGGTAAAGACAGAGCCCATAACTATGATGACCTCAAAGAGATATTCGAGGGTGAAGTGATGGTCATCGACGAGGTTAAAGTAAACGGAGAGTCGGTTCACTCCCGTACTATTAGAAAAAAGCTCTCACACGGAGATATAAAGAGTGCCAACTCTCTACTCGGGCATAACTATACGATACACGGAAGTCTTGTAAAAGGCCAGGGCATAGGGGCAAAAGAGCTCGTTGCCACCATAAACCTGCATGTCAGCGATTATATCCTGCCAAAAGAGGGTGTCTATACCACTCTGACACGTATAGATGACGAAGAGCATTTTCACCCCTCTGTGAGTTTCATAGGTCATAGGGTCAGTACAGACGGGAGTTTTGCGGTCGAAACTCATCTGCTTGACGGTCAAGTGATATGTACCAGCAGCGCAAGTATCGGTTTTGTGAATTTTATACGCGAGAACATGAAGTTCGAAACACTTGAAGAGTTGAAAAAGCAGATAAACATGGATATAAATATCGCAAAGAGAGAATTAAAGATGCTTGAACTATGAATGAGACGGTAAGAATCTTTTTACAAGACCATGAGCCGATAGATTTTCTTTTTGAACAAAACAGGGACGATTTTATAGTCGATGAGATATTTGCAAAACCTTTTAAAACAAAGGGAAACTTTCTGATCCTGCATGTCAAAAAGGTGAATATGACGACATGGGAGATGATAGAAAGGATCGCGTCTTTTTTAAATATACCGGCGAGTTCGATAGGATATGCAGGGCTCAAAGACAAATACGCCACTACGACGCAGTATCTTTCCCTGCCTCTAAAATATGAAAGATCTTTAAATAAGCTTCAAGATAAGCAGATAACGATACTCGAGACCTTTAAAGACAGTAAAAAGATAAGCATCGGTGATTTAAAATCAAACAGATTTACCGTTACGTTACGCAATGTCGATGACATAAAGGCCGGAAAGATAGAAAAAGTTGCGAGAAATATCGAAAAGATCGGATTTCCGAACTATTTCGGATATCAGAGATTCGGACAGGACAGTGAGACACAGGCACAGCAGATGATAGAAGGCGAGATATTTATACAAGATAAGAAGTTAAAGAAGTTTTTAACGAGCGTGTATCAAAGCAAAAAATTCAATGAATGGCTAAAAGAGCGTGTCGAGATCAGTAAAGCGGATGCAATAAACGGATTTAAGCTTTTAAAGGGCGATGTGATGATGAGTGACGATGACAAGCTTTTCACTCCAAAATCTCCTTCACTTACGGATTTCAGAGATAAAAAGATCGTTCTTACGGGTCTGCTTGTCGGGCGCGAAGTGTTCCGTGCCAGAGATGAGGCAAGAGAGATAGAAAAAAAATATGATGACGAACTGCTGCAGGAAAAGGGTTTAAGACGCCGTGCCTGGGTGTATCCGCAAGATCTTACATGCAAATACCGCAAAAAGGATTCTGCGATGGAACTTTCTTTCGTGCTTCCAAAAGCTTCGTATGCCACCGTCTTTATAGAAAATATTGCAAACAAAAATTTCAATTGAATTTTAATATATAAATTATTTTAATATGATAATATGTTGTTAAGTTTTTAGGGGTGACTTTTGAAAAACATATTACTTATCGCAAAAGTTAAAGCGCTGCAGGAAAATAGCGAGTGCGTAAAAATATGTCACTTGCAAACGGCATTAAACAATGTCACGATACGCAATGAAAAAGTAAGAGATTTTATATATAAATTTTTCGGTGCCTCATATCTTCCGCCGGAAGCACACTACACTCAAGCGATACTCGAAGACAAAAAGCTTAAAAAAGCGATAACTTATGACGAACACCTCAAACATATTTTAATGCAGCTCAAAAACAAAGAATTTTCGATCGATATTATGAACATTTCAAAATTAAATAGATTAGAAGAGCTGGAGGCTTCATATCTTGAATTCGCGGAAAATATCTGCAATGCAAAAGATGAAGCTTACGGTGCTGCTTTTTATAATTTCGATTATATATACGACCCTTCAGAAGCCATCAATGAGCTCGGTCTTTCAGAACAGCTGGTGTATGAACTGGTAGAAGATTACGTAGAGCAGATACTGCGTACATACGGGGAATTTAAACTTTATCTGTCTGCTTTATGGGAGTGCCGTTTTCTGGATCAGCCGCTTGATTATACGCCCTTACGCGATCTGGCGCATAAAAATCTGGGTGTTGCCAAGAATCTTCGCATCGAAGACGGCATCGCACTTTTAAAAGAGATAAAAAATGAAAATGATCTGGATAAAATATCTAGGTATTTAAATCTGCTTATTAGCCGTACGATAAAATTAAAACCGAAAAAAGCTTGCGAAGCGATGTTTGATTCCGTAGAAGAGTTAAAAAGATTTCAAAAGTTTTATTCAAATAAAGAGAAGATTCTTCAGACTATCAAAAACTGATCGTTATTTATTTTTCATAGCATGCGATATTTCAGCAAGCTTGCCTTTTGGCTTCTCCATGACAAGCGGAGTGTCGTTATTGTCTTTTATAGGTACGACCAAAGCAATAAGTATAAATATAAAAGAGAATATCAAGCCGCTCAGTATGCTGATAAGGATCTTTATTTTAAAATCATTCATAGGATGATTTTACTAGATATTTGTTTACAGCAGACTTACGAAATCTCAAGATAGTTTTTTATTCTCTTTGAGTTTATTTATAATGGTCAGATTTTTCATGACTCTGGAGTAGTAAGGCATATTTACCATACCGCCGTTATAACCGCTTACCGAATGAAGATATTTTTTTCTGGTGTCCCTGAGTATGACGAAATAGTGGGCGGCTATACGTGCTGAGAACTCCACATCCGTAAGCAGACGGTTGGCTATCTGAGCGTTTGACATGGAAGATATCCAGCTCATACTCTCTACTTTTCCTGCTACAAAACGTGCAGTTGCTACTTGAACCTGCATAACGCCAAGAGAAGCTTTTGTTAAAATAACGTTTTTATTGAAATCGCCTATGAGGTTTTTTCCTGCACTGCTTTCGGTCAGACAGATCGCACTAAGCGTGTCCTCATAAGTTTCGCCGTTTTTTGCGGGTACGGTTCTGGCGACGTCTCTGACTATCTGAAGAGTACGTAATTGATCGTCCGTTATCGCAAACAGCGAAGTCATAAATATAAATGATACTAATAATAATAATTTCAAAACCACTCCATATAAAAAAGAGTGGAATTATATCCAAAAACAGCATAAAAAGTCCAATGATTTAGAAATAAATAAAGTTTTTAAGAAAGTTTGTTGATTATTTCAACAATATTGTCTTGAATCGTATAAAAAATCGAATCTGCCTTTTTCAAATCGATTAAATGCTATCATTAGGGCATGAGAACTATTTTTTTATTGATGATTTTTTTTACTCTCAATGCCCAATCTATACAGATTGCAGAATTAAGAAGCGTATATTCGAACGATATGCAGAAGTTCAGTATAAAAATGAACAGTTTTATCTGTGAGCCTTACGGTGTCGTTACGCTCGAAGAGATTCTGGCAGATAAGAATACGATACCGATATGCAAAAAAAGGATCGAAGAATATTTTTCTAAAAATCCCGTACAAAAATATTTTATACAGATGAACCTGCATCTAAGACAAAACTACCATATAGAATTTAAAGATAAAAGATGTCTGGTATACGCCTTCGGACAAAAAACGATCTCCGAAGCTCTTCTGGAGCAGGGCCTTGCGATAAAAAAGCCAAGCCTAAAAGACGATGAATTCGGATATCTCTTTCTTAGAGCGCAAACCCGTGCAAAGAACAGAAATAGCGGAATCTGGAGCGATAAAACTCTGCAGAGCTGCGTAAAGAGCTTTTACAAATGAAAAAAGCCGTTTATCACAGCATCTGGATATCGTCGCTGAGCGTCATTTTAAATTTCGGATTTAAAATATTTCTGGCAAGGCTCATGCCAAAAGCGGATCTGGCTTTGTATTTTACCGCGATAGATATCTTTACCATGACCCTTTTGGTGCTTGTCGGGTTTAGAAGTTCGATGGTGGTTACTTTTGCCCAGACAAAGGATGACTATAAGATATTAAAGGTTTTTAAAACCGTTTTGTTCGTGACCGTTTTGGCGGTGTGGGGATTTGTCATCCCTTACCTAAAGCACAGGATAGGCGTGCACATAGATTATTGGTATCTGGTCTTTACCGTCATATCGCTTGGATTCAGCGTTTATTTTACAAATCTCATCGCGATGTACAGGATGTACAAGGTCATAAACTTCGTAACCTTTTTAGAACCGGCACTTCTCATCGTCTGGTTTTTGATAGCGTATTTCTTTGTCCACACGCACGGACTTCAGCCTCTGTTCATATCGACTATCATGACGGCGTTTAGCATATCTCTTTACATCTATATAAAAAAGACGCGCGAGATAAAAAGTGTCTCCGTAGACAAACCCAAACATAAACACGATACGCCGAAGTTCTTGAAAAACTCTCTTATCTCCACCATAGAGTTCGGTTCGGGAATCGTTATGATGTATACCGCCGTGCTTTTGATTATGAAATATTTTACACTAGAAGAGCTCGGTGATTTTCAAGTGGTCGTCAAACCTATATTCACTTATATGATCATGCTTTTCGTTTTTCCGATCTTCAGATTCGTTCTGCCGGAGCTTTCAAGACTTTACAGCGAGAAAAAGTATGATGAGCTCAAGAGGGTCAAAAGGTGGGTAATGAAGTTCGCATTTACGGTAAGCACGACTTTTATCGTGCTTTCGCTTCTTTTTGCAAACAGAGTCGTTTTGTTTCTTTTTTCAAAAGAGTATGCCGAGGCGTCTTTGATGATCATACACATATCGTTTTTCTTTATCTTCGTTATGCTCAATGCTTATCAGATATCGGTTATAAAGGCCAGCGGAGATTTTCTTTCAGCCCTTTTTATCCGTTTGTGGGGAATCGCTTCGCTGGTAATGATATTTTACGGGATCTATTATTTTTATTCAAAAAATATTATCGCCGTCGTCGTTGCGCTTATTGGCAGCTATATATCTATGTTTTTGGTTTCGCTGTATAAAGAGAGAAAGATATTAAAAGAGCTGCAAAGAGCAGACCGAGATATCTACTCTTCGTGAGTCATATATATCCAGAACTCTTTATGCGTCTTGCCTTTGTTTAAAAAGTAAAACTGTAGTATTGCCACTCTGTAAAGTGTTATTATCATCTTTGCATAGGGGATAAAAAGAGAGATAGCGACCAGTGAAGACTGCTCTTTTTCCCCTTTGCTCGTTATCATCTCCTGCATACCGATGTTTTTGCTGAGATAGATCCCAAACAGTATGGAAAAAACAAAATTCAGCACTATTCCGAATATGAAATAAGCGATAAAATCTTGTTCATACATCTGCGCTATCATAATCTTTTATGTCCTATTTATAGTTGTTTATTGCGTCTTGAAGGATCTTCGTCGCACTTGCTTTGTCTTCAAAACCTTTTACTTTTACCCATTTGTTCGGTTCAAGCATCTTGTATGTTTCAAAGAAGTTCTTGATCTTTGCCAAAGTGTGTTTTGGGATATCGCCTAGATCTTGTATCTCTTCAAACGTAGGATCGATCTTTGATGTAGGAACTGCAAGAAGTTTTTCATCGATTCCGCTTTCATCCTCCATGATCAATACTCCTACCAAACGGCAGTTTACGACACAACCTGCCTGCATAGGATACTCGGCAAGAACTAAAACGTCGGCAGGATCGCCGTCTTGAGAAAGAGTTTTGTTGACAAAACCGTAGTTTGCCGGATAATACATAGCCGAATGCATAACACGGTCAAGAACTACCGCACCGCTCTCTTTTTCAACTTCATATTTTATGTTCGAACCGCATGGGATCTCTATGATAGCTTTTACTTTGTCCGGGTTTTCGCCGTAACCTATTTTATCTAAGTTCATAAATTCTGCCTTTTTTTATTTTTAGTACCGAAATTATATCGTCTTAACTTTATATGTTCGTAAAATAATCTAAAAAAAGTAACAAGGATTATAAAATATTGAAGTTAGATGAAAATCTATAAAAAGTTTAATATTATTTATACTACCATTACGGATTATTTTTTAAGGTGAAATGAGATGGAGACAAATTTAGTTCTTGAAGGAACAAAGTTTATGTTTCTGGGTATGGGAACAGTTTTCGTATTTCTGTTTATTATGATCGTGGCGACGAACATCGTTTCTAAAGTCATAAACAGATTTTTTCCGGAACCTGTAAGCATACCTAAGACAGAGACACATGAGGCCCATACGCAGAGTGCGCAAGACAATAAAAAGATAGTCGCCGCCATTACGGCAGCTATTATGCATCATAGACGACAAGGATAGATATGGCAAAGAAATTTATTGATATCATGGATACCACATTCAGGGACGGGTTCCAATCCGTTTTCGGCGGCCGCGTGCTTATGGACGATTTTTTTCCGGCTGTGGAAGCAGCAAAACATGCCGGCATCACACATTTCGAGTTTGGCGGAGGGGCAAGATTTCAATCGCTGTATTTTTATCTGAATGAAGATGCATTCAAAATGATGGACAGATTCCGTGAAATTGTTGGACCGGATGCAAATCTTCAGACCCTTGCCCGCGGTGTAAATACCGTTATGCTCGATACGGGTTCCAGAGAACTGATCGATCTTCATGCAAAAATGTTTAAAAAGCACGGAACTACGACTATCCGTAACTTCGATGCGCTAAATGATGTTGAAAACCTTAAATATTCAGGCGAGAGAATATCCCACCACGGACTTAAACATGAAGTGGTCGTAACCATGATGGATCTTCCTCCGGGATGTTTTGGAGCTCATGACGTCGCCTTTTATGAAAAGACTCTCCGCGATATTCTAGACAGCGGTATCCCTTATGACAGTATCTGTTTTAAAGATGCCAGCGGAACTTCAAGCCCTAAAAAAGTGTATGAGACCATAAAAATGGCTCGTGCTTTGGTCCCTGAGGGAACCCATCTTCGTCTTCATACTCACGAAACCGCAGGTGTTTCGGTCGCTGCTTATCTGGCTGCGCTTGATGCCGGAATCGACGGTATCGACATGGCGGCTTCTCCTGTAAGCGGCGGAACGTCTCAACCCGATATCCTTACTATGCTGCACGCTACCAAAGGGATGGATTACGACCTCGGCGGTCTGGAGATCGATAAGATCCTTTCTTATGAAAAAGAGGTAGAACGCTGTTTGGAAGATTACTTTATGCCTCCCGAAGCTACTATGGTTTCTCCTCTTATCCCGTTCTCTCCTATGCCGGGCGGTGCACTTACTGCAAATACTCAGATGATGCGTGACAACAATATCTTGGACAGATATCCTGAGGTGATCGCAGCGATGCGCGAAGTCGTAGAAAAAGGCGGGTACGGTACATCTGTAACTCCTGTTTCACAGTTCTATTTCCAACAAGCGCTTAATAATGTTATGCAAGGTCCTTGGAAAGCTATCGCTCCGGGTTACGGAAAAATGGTTCTTGGATATTTCGGCAAGACTCCCGTCGCGCCGGATCCGGAAGTAGTCAAGATAGCTTCTGAAAAGCTGCATTTAGAGCCGACGACCGAAAAAGCTTTGGATCTGGCGGATGCGGACGAGACGAAATCTTTAGACCATTGGATTAAAAGACTTGAACTCGAAGGGATCGAGACGACTGAAGAAAACATCTTCATCGCAGCAGCCTGTCAGGATAAAGGGATCACTTTCCTTAAGGGTGAAGCCGAAGTAAACGTAAGAAAAAAATCATTAATGGCGGCACAAGAAGCAAGCCAAGCAAAAACAACAAATAACGAAGGAGTCAAAAGCATGGGTACAGGAACTTATACGGTAGTAGTAGACGGACAAAAATTCAGTGTTCAAATAGCAGAAGGTGATGCAGATATCCAAGTAACGGCGGTAAACGGTGAAAGTGTTTCTGCTCCGAAAAATACGGCCGTACCGCCATCGACCAATGGTACGACTATCAAAGCGCTTCTACCGGGTGCAGTTTGGAAAATAGTTGCTAATCCGGGACAAAGCGTTGCTGAAGGCGATGTTATTCTGATCCTTGAATCCATGAAAATGGAAATAGATGTAGTCGCTCCTAAAGGCGGAGTCGTAAAATCTATCAATGTAAGCGTAAACGACAAGGTAGTAGAAGGTCAAGTCGTAGCAGTAATAGGATAATTTTATGAAAACATTTCTAGTCAGGTTTTTAACACTTTTAGTCCTGTTTGGATTTGTCGGTGTCGGTGCGAACGAGCATCAAGCGGCTTCTGCGGCACAGACAACGGAAAAAAAAGAAACCTATGTGGCAAAAGATTTTTCTGTTATGGTCAGCAACTTTTTAAAAACGACGGGGGTCAATGCTATTTTGCATCCTGATCCGAACGAACTCAGTGCGACCGGAGAACCTATGAGCGAGTTTCATAAGGGCTGGGGCCGTGTACTGATGATACTCGTGACGTTTTTGATCTTCTGGCTGGCTATTAAAAAGGGATTTGAACCGCTTCTGCTTCTGCCGATCGGTTTTGGCGGGCTTTTGGCAAACATTCCCGTCGCGGATATCGCAGGTCCTCACGGATTTCTGGGCGTGATCTTTCATGCCGGTCTTTCAAACGAACTTTTCCCTATCATCATATTTATGGGCGTAGGTGCGATGACCGATTTCGGTCCGTTGCTCTCTAACCCGAAAACCGCTCTTTTGGGCGGTGCGGCGCAGTTTGGAATCTTCGGTACTCTCGTAGGAGCCGTCGCTCTTGCACAGTACACCGATATTTTTGACTTTACTCTCAAACAGGCTTCTGCTATCTCTATCATCGGCGGAGCGGACGGACCGACGTCGATATTTATTGCGACAAACCTTGCTCCCGAGCTTTTAGGTGCAATCGCCGTGGCTTCGTATTCATATATGGCTTTGGTTCCTATCATCCAGCCTCCGATCATGAAAGCGCTGACTACCGATAAAGAGCGTCGCATCAAAATGACGACGCTTCGTCACGTATCGCGTGTAGAGAAATTGATATTTCCTTTGTTGGTTTTGACTCTTTCTATCTTGGTACTGCCTGATTCGACACCGCTTATCGGTGCGTTCATGTTTGGTAACTTCTTAAAAGAATCGGGTGTGGTCGATCGTCTTTCTGACACGATGCAAAACGCACTTATCAATATCACTACAATCATGCTCGGTCTGGGTGTCGGTTCAAAACTCGCGGCCGATCAGTTTTTGGTACCCGATACGCTGGCGATTCTTTTGCTTGGAAGCCTTGCATTCTCGGTCGGAACTGCGGCGGGTGTGCTTATGGCGAAGATTATGAACATGTTTCCAGGACATAAGATCAATCCTCTTATCGGTTCGGCGGGTGTTTCTGCAGTTCCTATGGCTGCGCGCGTATCGAACAAGGTCGGTATGGAGTATGACAGAACGAATATGCTCTTAATGCATGCAATGGGTCCGAATGTTGCGGGTGTTATCGGTTCTGCGGTCGCAGCAGGCGTACTTCTTTCTATCTTTAAATAGTAAGAACTTCTAACTTACATGCAGTTTTTGCATGTGAGTCCATGACACACCTCTTTATAGATGTTTTTTTTTGTTTATTTTTTAAAGTGCAATTAAAGTATTATTTAAATATAATCGTCCCTTAAAAAAACCGTGCAGGTGTATAGGATATAAACAATGAAATATAATTTCTCAAAACTATTTGACAATACAGAAATTATTTTAGAAGAGTTTATAGATAAATACACATCCTATTTTCAATCAAATCAAGATGATACAAACTATGATCTGCATATGAAATATTATAAGAACATCATACAGATGCTCAGCAGAGAATTTGAAGAAGAGGATCTGCTCGAGCAGTTCGAACTGTTTGCAAACCATAAGATATCTTCAGGCACACACTACATAATAATAACAAATGAGATAAACAACCTCAAAAATATTCTGATAAACAAGATTGATGAAAATCAGACAAAGGCTAATTTCACTGATCTGTTTAGACTGTTTAACAATATATACAATAAAATCGCATCCGTATATCTGGAATCATATGCAGAGAATATAAAATCGATAAACAACGTTCGTATAGCTTCTCTTTCCGATTTAATGGAAAAAAAAATTTTAGTTCATTACGAAGCGCATCTTGTATGGCTTTCCGATCTTGCAGATTGTATCAAGAATAAAACTATAAACAAATTTCCGGAACTGAACCCCTTGACATGCGATTTCGGAAAATGGATGCATGAAGAGGGAAAAAAGATCATACAAAATAATTCAAAATACAACACCATAGACAACCTGCACAAAAGTCTGCACCTTTTTGCAAAAAAGATTCTCGACAGCATGTTTACACAAGAGCATCACGTGATTATTACCTATCTTGAAAAATGTGAAATGCTCTCTTTAAGCATAGGAACGGAGCTGGCTCTTGTGGATAACATCCTAATGAACAGCAGAGTCATCAAAGATCCTTTGACAAATGCGCTCAATAGACATAATTTAAAAAACATATTTAAAAATCAATATGAGCTTTCTTTGGCTACAAGCAATCCTTTTATCATTGCAATGTGCGATCTTGACTATTTTAAAAATCTGAATGATACTCACGGTCATCTCTTCGGTGATAAGATTTTGGTTCATTTTGTTAATGTGGTAAAAAGAAATATTCGTAATTCGGATATTGTCGTAAGATATGGAGGCGAAGAGTTCATAATAATACTTCCCGCCGTTAATAAAGAAAAAGCTCATATCGTTTTAGAAAAGATACGTAAAGATTTTTACGATGATATTTTAGAGATCGACAAGAAGCCGATCCAGCACAGTGTAAGTATCGGCTTTACGGAGATAATGCCGCAAATACAATATAAACAGCATTTTTTAGATGAATATCTCGGTTTAGCGGATCAAAGGCTTTATTCTGCTAAAAAGAACGGCAGAAACCAGATCGAATATTGTTAACCTGATATCGGCGGCATCTTTTTACAGATGTCCTCTCCCGTTCATAGCCTGTACTATCAAAGGTATGATGTTATGGCTTTTTGTTTTGTCGATAAATCCGTCGGCTCCAAGTCCCGTTGCTTCGCGCTTGTTGTTCGAACCAGTCATCGAACTGTTTACGATAATAGGCATTTTGGATGTTCTTGGATCTGCTCTTAACTCTTTTATGACCGTAAATCCTGAGACTTCAGGCATCTCGATATCCGTGATGACGACAGGAATAATACTCGGGTCTTCCATTGAGAATATATATTCGAGCAGCAGTTTTCCGTTGTTGAATATTTTGTATTTTAAAAGGGCGTTGTCAAATATCTGCATCAGATGTTTTTGTGCGGTTTTTGAATCTTCGGCAATTAAGATAGTCCCTTTTTTAAGTTTTTTAGGAATATCGACCTCTTCAAGAGCTCTTTTTCCTTCACTGACGTCGACCATCGCCTGAGGGACCACATCTGCCAAAAGTTTTTCGTAATCCAGAATCAGACACATATTGCCGTCTTCAAGCCGCGTATCGTTGATGACGACACCGTCTTCGCCGAGTCTGTAACTTTCCGGAGCATGCATTTCATTCCAGTTTTTCTTGATGACTCTGTATGCTGACATGATGCGAAGACCGATGATAATGCCGTTGAAGTCGCATATGAGGATATTTGATTTTTTCATCTCCTCTTTGTTGAGAGGCATATGCAGCCAGGAAGGGAGGTTGAGTATCGGGATCTGGATTCCTCGAAGCGTGATGGTTCCTTCGAGCAAAGGATGTGAAGATGGGATCTGCGTTAGATAATGATTTTTAGATTCGACGACTTCACGTGTTTTAAAAACATTGATGGCGTAAAAAGCCGAATCGTCATTGTTGCTCACTTTAAATACTAATAGCTGTACTTCATTGTTTTTTGCTAAATTTGTGGATGCATCTACATTGTCTAATACGGACATACCATTATCCTTTGTGCGATTATATGTAATATTATCAAAATAAATATGAATATGAGTTTATATTCGTTTACTTATCTTTTTAAAAGTGATATGTGAGTAGAATGCATATAAAATTTTTAACGATCATTAAGGGTGTATTGATGAACAGATCTATCTTTTTTGCTTTGATCGCGGTTTCTTTGAACGCAAAGGTCTACTACTCGAAAATCGAGCCGTACGAGATACGGAGCATCTCCTCAAACGTATCTGCACAAGTCGTTTTTACGGATGAAAAAAAACTCGGCAAACTTCTTGATGCCGATGATTACATAAAACTTGACGATGAACTTGATCTCGTAGAACTCAAACAGCTCAAAGAAAAAACCGTTTTGCTAAACGATACCGTCAAACTGGATGAAGAGATAGTAAAGAACTATCGAAATATTTTAGAGAAAAAAAATGTAAATTATGACCGAATCAAAGTTCTGAAAATAAAATCGACCGTCGAAAAAGATAAAGAGTTTTACGATCTTTATACGACGCAAAATCAATATCTTTCTACAAAAAAAGAGCTTGACAGTCTGAAGATGCAGCTTTTAGACACCTCTTTACAGATAGCAAGGCTGAACAAATCGGTAAAAGACAAACACTTAAATGCAAAAAATTTCGTTCTTTACGATCTGATGGTAAAAGAGGGGCAGGTAGTTTCGCCTGGCACACCCCTAGCCAAGGTCGCCGATGTATCAAAAGCCATTCTGACCGTATTTCTTGACGAAAAAGATGTCAAAGGTATTGAAAGCAAAAAGATCTATATCGACGGACAAAAGACGAACTATAAAATAAGTAGACTTTGGAATATTACGGATGAGACGCATATATCGAGCTACAAAGCTCAGATCATCGTAAAAACGCCTCACAGATTCTCAAAACTTGTACAGATCGAGTTTAAAGATGAATAATATTACCGCATGCCCGCTGGATTGTTACGATGCTTGTGTAGTAGAGTACACGGATAAAAAGTTAAAAGGCTATAAAAAGGGACTTACGCAGGGATTTTTATGTCCGCATCTCAACCATTACGCCGATTTTAAAAGGATAGAAGAACCCAGATACAAAGGCGAGACCATTACGATGGACGAAGCGATAGGGCACCTTAAAACGATACTCAAACAGAGCAAAAACATCCTTCACTACAAAGGTAACGGCAATTTCGGGCTTATGCAGGAAGTGACCGATCATTTTTTTACCTCTTACGGCGCGACTCTTACAAACGGTACGCTCTGCGACGGAGCAGGCGAAGCGGGCATCATAGAGGGAAGAGGGCACAATGACATTATGACACCCTCACAGATAGCAAAGTCCGAAGTGGTCGTATTTTGGGGGAGAAATCCTCATGCGACCTCTTCGCATCTGCTGCCGCTTATAAAAGATAAAAAGGTGATAGTTATCGATCCCGTGAAGACAAAGGCGGCAGAACATGCCGACCTTCATGTACAGATAAAACCGCATGGTGACTTGCAGTTTGCCATGCTGCTTTCCCGTTTTTTATGTATAGAAGGCAGTGTCGATCTCTCTTTTGTCAACAGATGTGCGAGCGAGCATGAGGATTTTTACGAACTGACGCAGACGGTACGCATCAAAGCCGTTTTGGACGAGATCGGTGCGACGCTCGGAGATATCGGCAAGTTCCTTGAGATCATCAAAGACAAACGCGTGGCCATCATCTGCGGGGTGGGGATACAAAAATATCGTGACGGAGCCGATGTCATACGCGCCATAGACTCTTTTGCCGCATTGTTGGGGCTGTTTGGCAAAGAGGGATGCGGTGTGAGCTATCTCGGTTCTTCAAGAGCGGGTATAGAATCTCCTTTTGCTTCTGCTGCAAAAAAAGTGAGCAAAGTAGATACGAGATTCGGCGATTTCGATACGGTGTTTGTGCAGGGAACAAACCCGCTAAACCAGATGCCAGATACCGCACGGGTAAAAAAAGAGATGCAGAACGTAGAAAATCTCATCTATTTCGGTCTCTTTGAAAACCAGACTTCGGCAATGGCGGACCTTATCATTCCCGCGAAGAACTTTTTGGAAAAGGATGATGTCAGAACGTATTACGGCACGCATTATCTCTCGTTGATGCCTAAACAAAAAGAGAGCGATATCGGCATAAGCGAATATGGGCTTGCACGCGTTTTATGCGACGAATTCGGTATTGTGCTTAAAAGCGAAGAGGAGTATTTGGAGCATTTCAAATCCTTTGCCAGACAAAACGAAGAGGGGCTTTTAGAGGTAAAAGGACGAAGTGTTATATCTTATGAAGAGGGTTTTACGACCGATGATGAAGAGTTCGCATTTTTGGAGGAGATAGACATAGAGTTCAACATGACGGACGATTTTTTCCTCATCACCAGCAAGTCGCCGACAAGCCTCAACTCGCAGTTCAAAACGGACAATAAAGTCTATATAAACCCTTCTTTGGGCTATATAGAGGGACAAACGGTGGAGATCGTCTCAAAAACGGGAAGCGTGGTTTTATCTGTGGCGTTAGACGGCAGATTAAGACCTGACTGCGTACTCATCTATTCGGGAACGGACGGAGTGAACAATCTTACCACCTCTAAGCGAAGCTTTGAGGGGAACAGTGCGGTCTTTCAGGAAAATAAAGTGAAGATCAAGATCATATGATCCTGTTTTTAAAAGAGTTAAATAATTCTCTGGATGATTAGATATAATTCGGATAATAAAATAGAAAACAGTATGAAGGTTGTGAAATGACAACAAAAGAATTAGATAACAAATATGTTTTGCCTACATACGCCAGAGCGGACGTAGAGTTTGTAAGCGGTAAAAATGCGAGACTTTTCGATGTCAACGGAAAAGAGTATATAGATTTTACTTCGGGCATCGCCGTAGTGAGTGTGGGGCACGGAAACGAAAGACTTTCAAACGCATTGTGCGCCCAGATAAAAAACGTGGTACATATGTCAAACCTGTATTACATAGCTCCTCAGGCACGTGCTGCGGAGAAACTCGTAAAAGCGAGCGGTTATGACATGAAATGTTTCTTTGGAAACAGCGGAGCCGAAGCCAACGAGGGTGCCATCAAGATAGCGCGCAAATACGGTGAAAAAGACGGTCAGGTAAAAAAATACAAGATAATAACTTTAGATCACTCGTTTCACGGACGTACTATCACGACCGTCAAAGCAACGGGGCAGGAAAGCATGCACAACTATTTCGGACCGTTCCCCGACGGCTTCGTGTACGCGAAAAACATCGATGAGATAGAATCTCTTGTCGACGACCACACGGTTGCGGTGATGATAGAATTGGTGCAGGGAGAGGGCGGAGTACAGCCTCAGGATAAAGAGAAAGTACAGGCGCTTGCAAAATTTTTAAAGAGTAAAGATATACTGCTTATCGTCGATGAGGTGCAGACGGGTGTTTACAGAACAGGAAAATTTCTTGCGTCAAACCTTTACGAGATAGAGCCCGATATCGTGAGCCTGGCAAAAGGCGTGGGCGGCGGAGTGCCTGTGGGCGTCGTGATGACAACATTAAAAGATATTTTCGGCGCAGGCGATCATGGTTCGACGTTCGGCGGGAATTATTTGAGCACGACTGCGGTCTGCGAGGTCATGGACATACTTGACGAGTACGTGAGCAGCGGAAATCTGGAGATAAGTATGCTCTTTTTCGATAAAGCACTTGAGAAATTTTATAATGCTCACAAAAATATTTTCACGGAGAAAGTCGGCCTTGGCATGATGTGCGGTCTTCGTGTCAAAGATGCCGATACCCTTGCAAAAATCATAAACAGTGCAAGAGAAAACGGTGTCATGGTCTTAAAAGCGGGCAGAAATACGCTGAGACTGCTGCCGCCGCTGACTATTACAAAAGAGGAGATCGATGAGGGCTTTAAACGTCTTAATATTGCTGTTAGCGGTCTTTAATCCTGCTTTTGCACAACAAAGCGGTCAAAAGCTTGAGAGCTATCTTTCCGATATCAAAAAGCAGGAGTTCTCTTACGATTACAAAAAGGTCGAAGCCGACAGCTCAAAACTGAGAGATTCCTGGATACAACCGCTCATCATCAGTTACGCCTACTCTAAAAGCGATCCGTACAAAAACTCTCAGGAGTCCCAAAAAGCCGCGATAGTGATGGATCAACCCATCTTTCAAAGCGGCGGTATCTACTACGGAATCAAATTCGCTCAAGCCTCAAGAAAATACTCCGACTATACCATAGACGTCGCAAAAAGAAAACTCATAAAAGACACCGTCGCCCTTTTGATGCAGATAAAGCAGACGGAGTTCAAGAAGCAAAAGCAGAAACTTCAGATAAAAAATGCCGAGATAAATCTGGAGCAGAAAAAAGAGGAGTATCTAAACGGGCAATTGGATTCTGGCTTTTTAGACAGTGCGATCATACAGACAAATGAAGCAAATCAGGCTCTTTTTGATATCGAAGCAAACGAACAAAAATTGATATCACAGTTTAAAAGCATAAGCGATATGAATTATGAAACGGCAGAGATTCCAAAACTCAGAATCTTAAACGAGAGCGAATTTTTAAAAAACAATATAGACATTTATCAGATAAGAAGCCAAGAGGAAAGAGACAGATACAACAAAAACGTGACCGTGTCCAAATATCTTCCAAAGATCAGCATAACGGCCGGCTACAACTGGGACAAAACAAAAAACCAGCAGTATGGAGGATCGGGTATCACCTCTTCAGGTGAAACGGATTACTACAATTACGGCATCAAGGCTTCCATCCCTCTTGATATAAACACCTTTAGAGACGTCGAATCCGCAAAAGTGGAGTACCTCAAATCCCAAGTCGTGGTCATAGACAAAAAAAGAGAGCTCAAAGCGCTTTTCGAGCAGGTAATGCAGAACATAAAAAACTTTGAGAACAAGATACAGCTTTCAAAAAAAAATAAAGAGTTGTATGAAAAACTCTTGGAGGATACGGCACAGCTTTTTCAAGCGGGGTATAAAACGCAATATGACGTAGACACGCTGAAAAACTCCGTCGAGATCCAAAAGCTCGACACAAAAATTTATGAGATGGACAAGCAGCTTGAACTGCTGAGTCTGTATGAAAAGTTTAAAGATGAGATTTAGCGAATACATGAACGAGTGGCTCTACGGTAAAGACGGCTACTACACGAACTACAAACAGATAGGAAAAGAGGGTGATTTTTACACCTCCGTGAGCACTTCGAAATTTTTCGGCGGTACGATCGCCAAACATATCCTCTCTTTGATCGAGGACGGTTTTTTACAGCGTGATGCCGTCATCTGCGAAATAGGCGCGCATCACGGCTATTTTTTGGCCGATGTGGTAGAGTTTATTTATACCCTTTATCCCGAACTTCTGGAGAGTCTGCAGTTTGTCATCATAGAGCGTTTCGATGCGCTTCAAGAGCGTCAGCGCGCATATTTTAAGGAGTCTTTCGGCGATGTGGTCTCTTTGACGCATTATAAGTCGCTTGGCGAGCTTAGATGCGAGAACGCATTTTTTATTGCAAACGAGATATTCGATGCATTCGGCTGCGAGCTTTTATATGACGGTAAGATCGCTTCTGTCACCAACGGCAAGGTGGAGTTTGATACTGTCGATGAAAAGATCCTGCAAAAAGCTGCGAAGTACCATAAAGACAAAGGTGAGATAGCCGTGGGATACGAGGAGTTTGCAAAAGAGATGTACGGCTCATGTAAAAAATTTGAGTTTGTCAGTTTTGATTACGGCGAGATGAAAGCCCGCCCCGATTTTTCGCTTAGAATCTACAAAGATCACGAAGTGTTTCCTTTCTTTGACGAGAAGATAGATATTAAAGAACTGTTTAAAAACTCCGACATCACGTATGACGTGACGTTTGAACATGTAAAAGACGCTTTTGTCGAAGCAGGATGCGAGTTTGTGGCGCTAAAAGCCCAAATGACGGCTTTGGTGGATATGGGTATATTGGAGCTTTTGGAGATGCTTCGCATCAACGTGGACGAGAAGATATACGAGCAGGAGCTTCAAAAAGTTAAAATGCTCATCATGCCAAATCTCTTAGGCGAGAGATTTAAGATGATACGGATAAGAAAATCCTAAAAGGAACACTATGGCACTTGACCTCTCCGATACTCTTGTCGTAGGCATTTCGGCGACGGCTTTGTTTGATCTCAGTGAAGCGGATGCGGTTTTTCAGTCAAAATACAAAGAGGACAAAGAGACGGCAATGAACGAGTATAGAAAATATATGCTCGAGCGTGAGAATGAACCTTTAAAAGACGGTACGGGGATGCCTCTTGTCAAGGCCCTCTTGGAGCTAAACAGATATCAGCCGAAGGGAGAATCGCCTCTCATCGAAGTGGTTGTCATGTCCAGAAACAGTCCCGAAACGGGTATACAGGTCTTTAACAACATCAGAAGAACGAAGCTTAATATTTCAAGACACGCTTTTACCGGCGGGGAATCCGTTGTGGATTATCTTGAAGCGTACGATGTCGATCTGTTCTTGACGACGAACATAGATGACGCGCAAAAAGTGATAGACGGCTTTACATGTGCGGCGGCTATTGTTAAAAATCCGCCCGAAGATTTGAGTCGTATTGCAGAAGGACAGGTGCGTATAGCGTTTGACGGGGATGCCGTCTTGTTCGACGACAGCAGCGAGATCGTATATAAAGCCGAAGGGCTCAGCGGCTTTCATAAAAACGAGGATACGAATCAAGATGTCCCGATGGCAGAAGGGCCTTATGCGGCGCTGCTTAAAAAACTCGCAAGGCTGCAGGAGAGGCTGCCTTTTAGTACGGAGTTCTCTCCGGTAAGAATAGCGATAGTGACGGCAAGAAACGCACCTGCGGAGCTCAGAGTCATAAAGACGCTCCGGCAGTGGGGTGTGTATGTCGATGAAGTGTTTTTTTTGGGAGGGCTTGAAAAATCGAAGATACTCAAGGCGTTTAAGCCTCATATCTTTTTTGACGACCAGGAGCTGCATCTTGAAGCAGCATCGAAGTTTGTTCCTTCGGGAAAAGTTCCCTATCTCAGCACTTCGCCTCTAAACGAGGTGAAAAAGTAGCGTCAGTCTTTTTTCACTATCTTTCTGACGGTACGCTTTGGAGGAAGCTGGGACTGAGCTTTTTTCTCTTCTTTGTCTCTCTCTTTTTGACGCTCTTTTTCAAAACGTTTTGCTTTTTTCTCTTTTTTCGCTTTTGCCTTTTTACGTTCTTGGCTTTGTGTCGTCTCAAACTTTTTGATGACCTCTTCTACAAGAGAGCGTCCCAGAAGCGTTTCTATCGGGTAGAGCAGTTTCTGCTCTTCGGGATCAAGCAGGATGAAAGCGTAGGTCTTTGCTAAAGAGATGCGGTTGAGATACTGCTGTGCATCTTTGGGAAGATCGTAGTTTATGATCAGATCGTACTTTGAATCCAAACGGCTGTCGTCTAGGATCTTTACTCTTTCGTTTGATGAGACAGCTTTAAAATCATCTATGGTTTCTTTTGCTATGATCGCAATGTCAAGGTCGCTGTTCTTTTCTATAAGGAAGTTTATGAGCTCGATCTTGCGGTCTTTATCACAAGGCAGAACTCGGTGATTATGACGCTTTATTGCAGAGGATGACATATGGTTCCTTAAGTCGTATATTAGTGGAATTATATCGTAATAAATTAATAAAAAAATAGTAATATTCTTTTTGAATAAAAAAGATGAAAAGAGTAAAAATGAACATAACGGTAAACGGAAATATGAGAGAGGTCAAAGAGGGGATCTCTATGCAAGAGCTGATAAACGAACTGGGCCTGCAGGACAAGGTCATGGCTGCAGCTCTTAACATGGAGGTTGTCAAACAGGAGAACTGGGCCTCTTGCAGATTGAAAGACAAAGACAGGGTCGAACTGCTCGATTTTGTAGGCGGAGGGTGATTAAAGCGGCTAAAACCTCTCTATGGCGACGACGGCTATGGCGTAATCGCCGTCATGCGTGATCGAAAGAGAAGAGTCTTTTATATTGAAATTTTTTTGTACTTTTTCGCTGAAAGTGATCTGCGGAGCTCCTTTTTGCGTTTTGGATATTACTATATCGAAAAAGCCGCATTCCGAACCTATCCCGACCCCGAGAGCTTTTGAACAAGCCTCTTTCGCGGCCCAAAAACCCGCCGCAGTTTTATGATTTTTGACTAGAAGAGACTCTTTCGGGGATAAAAATCTTAAAAGAGCTTTCTCTCCGAATTTTTCCATCATATTTTTCATCCTGTCAGTCTTAACGAGATCGATCCCTATCATCTTTAAAATCCAATTTTTCAAATATTTTTCTATTGCAAATGCAATTATATAGAAAATCGGCTTATCTTATTGATTAAACTCAAAATGATCGATCTAAAAACGTATTTTGACAAAAGTCAATGTTTCCGCCTTGAAAAAGTGTTACCATCTTCTAACAAAACACATTCTGCATCTGAATTTGATAAAAAATATAGACTTAAAAGATCGATACATGCAAGCTCCCCGAAAAGTAGTTCTTATTACCGGTTGTAGTTCCGGAATGGGAAAAGCAAGTGCGCTTTTTTTAGCAAAAAACGGTTTTACCGTATATGCCGGAACAAGAACACCCGAAAAGATCAGTGACTTGATCAGTGAAAATATTCATCCCGTCAAACTTGATCTAACAGATATGCAGTCCATCGCCGATGCTGTTTCTAAAATAGATCAAATCGATATTCTTATCAACAATGCAGGATACGGTCTCGTTTCAACCGTTGAAGACGTGCAGGAAAAGCAGATGTTCGATCAGTTCGATATCAATGTTTTTGGTATCCTTAGAGTTTGTAAAGCAGTGATACCAAAAATGAGAAATCAGCAGGACGGCATCATAATAAATATCAGTTCGTTTTTGGGCAAGATCGGGCTTCCTCTTTTTACATTTTACAATGCAAGCAAATATGCCGTGGAGGGCATAACCGACTCTTTGAGATATGAATTAAAAGATTTCGGCATCAGAGTACATTCTATCCTGCCCGGATTTTTCGATACCGATTTTGCAAAAGACAACTTGGCCGTAAATGCTAAAACCTTTGATAAAAATTCGCCTTATGCAGCGCTTGTCGACAATCTGGCTCCTACCATCGTAGATCAGATCAATTTCGGCAACAATGCTGATGAAGTTGCCAAAATGATATTGGAGATCATCACTAATGACAACTTTTCTGCCCGTGCGACGATAGGCGACAAAGCCAAAAAATTTATTCCTATGCGAAAAGAGCTGAGCGATGAAGATTTTGAAAGACATGTACAAAGGTATTACAATCTATAATGGAAAGTTTTTTCTTCAACATCACCGACCGAAGCTACAAAATAACTAAAGAAAAATCTTTCAACAGAGTCGATATCTCAAACGGTATCGTTTTTTTGGATATTCATGCTTTCACTCAATTGAATATACAAAATATCGATCGGATGATTATTTTGGTCATAGTTCAAGAGGGAAAATTCTCTATATCGGATCATCTGTCTCAAAAAGAGTTTATCTCCCATGCAAACACAAGCGAGATCTTTTGTACGACGAGACAAGACTTGACTATTAAAGCCGAGGGTGATGCCTTTATTCTTTTTATTGCAGATTTTTTCTTGAAGCGCTATCTTTTGTCAACACAAAAAGAACCGATAGATTTTCTCTATCAAAAACTGCAAAACGATATCTCTTTGATATCTTTGGACAAAAAAACCATAGACGCGCTTAGTTTATATCTCATCAATAAGATCACGGCCCGGCATCAAAATATGAACAGTATCCGTTGTGAACACAATGTCATGGAGCTTATGATACATAGATTTTTACAGCTTGATATATTTGATACCTCTATCGGCGAGGATGAACTAACAATAGCAAAAAGAGCAAAAACACATCTTTTGCATGATCTTGCAAATCCGCCTACCATATCGGAACTGGCACATAAATGTGCGACAAATGAGTCGAAGCTTAAAATGGTTTTTAAAAAAGTTTATCAGACTACCATTTATAACTACATCCAAAAACAAAGGCTGGAGATGGCCAATCTTCTGCTTATGGAGCAGATATACTCTATCGGAGAGATCGCACATAAAGTAGGATATAAACACCAAGGACATTTTTCAAAACTTTTTTTTAAGAATTTTGGTGTTTATCCTAAAGATCTACTAAAAAAACAAAATTCTTTTCGTGCTAAAACAAAATTCTTTTCGTGCTAAAAAAGGGTTGTTTCGGAAAATACAATCCAATATACTTATGCTACAAAAATATTTGAGGAGAAATATTATGGCAAAAGTAGTACTGATCACGGGGGCGAGTTCAGGTATGGGGAAACTCACAGCAGCGTTTCTAGCGCAAAATAATTATATGGTTTATGCAGGCAGCAGAACTTTCGATACTGTATCCGATAAACATAATCTTAAAAATATCTATCTCGATGTTACAAATACCAAGAGTATTAAAAATGCGGTAAGGTACGTCATAGAGCAAGAAGGAAAGATAGACGTATTGGTAAATAATGCCGGATACGGTCTGCTGGCAACAGTTGAAGAGGGTACTGACGAAGAGATGTTTGACCAGTTCAATGTCAACGTTTTCGGACTTCTTAAAATGACAAGAGAAGTGCTTCCGTATATGAGAGAGAAAAAAAACGGCGTTATCATTAATATCAGTTCGTTTCTAGGCAAAATGGGGCTTCCGCTTTTAGCACATTATAATGCCAGCAAATATGCAGTCGAAGGCATCGTAGACTCTTTACGTTTTGAGAGCTTGCCGTTTAATATCCGTGTCCATTCGATTCAATCGGGATTATTTGGTACAAACTTTGTCAAAAAAGGACTTGTAGCCAATGCGCGAACAGTAAGTGAGACTTCACCTTATAAAACTTTGGTAGACCACTTTGTTCCTATTGTCGCAAAAGCTATCAATGAAGGCCCGAATTCTCAGCCCATAGCCGATGCGGTTAAATATATCATTGAAAACGAAAACGCCGATATCTCTATGCCTGTAGGCGCTGAAGCAGAAACGTTCGTTCCTCTTAGACAGGAGTTGAGCAATGAAAAATTCGAGCGACACATAAAGGAAACTTTTGGTGTATAAGTAAGTAACAGCTGTAAAAACTTTTATACAATTAGCCAAAATTATTATTTTTTCATTTTATCCGTCTTAACGAGATCGATCCCGCAAGTGCAGTTATCTATAAAATCAGCTTATCTTCTTGACTAAACTCAATAAGAAATGGATCAAATACGGTTAAAATGAGAGATAAAACGTTAAATATCCGTTTATGGAGTAAAAATGAAGAAATATTTATTTATTATACTTATTACGCCTCCTGTTCTTGTCTTGATCGCATTATCACTGCCTTTTATCTGGCCGACACGTGAGTGGCCTCATTACACCGACAACGAACTGCGCAAACTTGCTTTGTCAAAAGGTTTGAAACCGACGCCGAGCTCTTTTGAAGAACTCAAAAAGCTCATGGACACTCCGAGTAATCCTTTGACACCTGAAAAAATAGCTCTGGGCAAACAGCTGTTCTTTGACGCGAACCTCTCTAAAAACAGGGATATAAGCTGTGCTACCTGCCACTCCTTTGACAAAGACGAAGCCAACAAAGGCGCTCTTTTAAAGACGCTTACGTCCAAAAATGACAAGACCACGAATTGTGCCGCCTGCCATCTGCAGGATCAAAGCGGTACGGACAGGTTTACGTTCTCTGTGGGAGAGGGCGGACGCAAGCATCCTCATCTGCTAAATACCCAGACCATTCTCAACTCCGCGTTGGCAAAATTCTACACATGGAGCGCCGAAGTTAAAAGCATAGAGGATGAAGCCGCCAACTCTATACATCTAAATTATAAGATGGACCTATCAACAAGCGAGGCGGAGGTAAGGCTAAATGAAAACAACCTCTACAGAGAAGAGTTTAAAAGGGTCTTTAACGAAGATGCCAACTTCAAAGATGCGACAAAAGCCATAGCGGCGTATGTGAAGACCCTTATAACAAGAGGCAGTTACGACAGGTTTTTAGACGGCGACAACACTGCCATAAGCCCCGAAGCAAAAAGAGGACTGGCCGATTTTATCAATTTCGGATGCAAGGGCTGTCACTCGGGGATGAGCATAGGTGGGCAGAGTATCCAGAGATTCCCGTTGAGAAAGTTCGCTCTTATCTCCTATTTCAGGCCTAATATCGAGACGATCGCGCACATAGAATACAGTGATGACGAGTTTCCATTTAAGAACAACGGCGGGTTTCTGGGCAAAGACAACAACCACCTTTTCAGGGTCCCTGTTTTAAGAAATGTGGCAAAAACCTCTCCCTATTTTCATAACGGAGCGGTGCCAAAACTCAGAGAAGCCGTCGCGACCATGGCAAAGCATCAAGTCGGACTTCCTTTGACCAGTGTACAGATAGACGAGATAGTGGCGTTTCTAAAAACGCTTAACGGGGATATAGTCGATTACACCAAAAAGAAAAAAGATTGAAAAGAGGAACATATGAAAATATATATTGTTAAGATATCTATAATTTTAATGTTTATAACGGGAATTTTGCAATTGGACCAGCTCCATATAAAATGGGAATTTTTTACGCTGACTCAAGCCGTACACATCCTCGGTTCCATCTTTGTAACGATCTTTTTTCTTATACCGCTGATAAAAAGACACGTTTATTATTATGCCGTTATCGAGAAAGTGGATTACAGGGACGGGGCACTGCTTGGAGGAGCTCTTTTGCTTATCCTCATCAGCGGGACATATCTGTTTTTAGTCGGTAACCGTGGCGGAGATATTTTAGGCAGCGCATCCTTTTATGTTCATCTCTACGGCTCTTTTGTTCTGCTTGGAATGCTGTTTTATCATATGCGCAAACATGTAAAAGATCTAAAAGTGCAGATATCTCTCCTCATACTGCTCATAAGCGTTGCATATCCGGCATCGTCATACGCCGAGGAGAAACTTTCCAAGATAAAGCTCGGCGATCATGTCCAAAGATACCACAGCGAAGACTGGACCAACTCCGTAAAATGCAAGTCGTGCCACAGCGAGATCTTTAACGAGTGGGCAGATTCCAATCACAAGCATATAGCGGGTTCCAACCCTTACTATATGGTCATGGAGACACTTGCGGGAGAAGATCAGGGACAGGGATTTAGAAAATGGTGTATGGGATGCCATAACCCCAGCGCGCTTACAACCGAACATGAGAAAACGACGCACGGGATGCAGGGTAATTTTCTCAGCAACGATATATTTGAAAAGAACGCACAAGCCTCAAAAGAGGATTTCGCCGATCAGGATAACTTTAGGCTTGAAGAGGGAGTGTCGTGTATAGCATGCCATAGGATCGAAGATGTAAACAGTACAGGAAACGCTTCGTATACGCTGGATCTGACAGACCGAAAAAAATATATGCTAGAAGAGAGCAGATCGGATATCGGCCGATGGGTGGGACAGAAATTCATTAACTCAAAACCTGGCGTACACAAAAGCAGCTATTCCAACGACGTATACAAACAAAGCAAGTTCTGTGCTTCATGCCATGACGAGTTTCATCCCGTAACCGGGTTTAAGATAGTCTCCACCTATGAGCAATGGAAAAAATCGCCGTATAACGATCCGAAGGACAAAACAAAAAACAAAACCTGTATCGATTGCCACATGACAAACCTAAAAGACGGCAAGTTCTCACCTCTGCGAGGTGCTTCTACCGACGGAGGCGAGATAAAAAGCGATATAAAGGTCCATTATTTCGCAGGTTCGAACCATTTTCTTGTGGGACTGAAAAACAAAGCGCATGAAGAGCAGACCTTACAGCTGTTAAGGACATCGGCAAAACTTGACGTAGATATCAAAGACGGCAAAATACTCGTGGGTGTCAAAAATGTGGGAGCCGGACACAATCTGCCTACGGGAGTAGCCGACTTTAGAGAGCTTTGGTTAGACGTTACCGTACAGGACAAAAACAACAAGACTGTGTTTTCAAGCGGAAAACTGACAAAAGACGGCAGCATAGAAAAAGGCTCGAGGGTCTTTATGAAAGTATTCGGCGACAAAAACGACAAACCAGTCGGTCTGATGTTTTGGAAAGCCGCGAAGCTTTTAAGCGATACGACGATCCCTGCAAAAGAAAGACGCATTGAGACGTATGAGGTGGGAACGAAGCTGCAATATCCGCTGAAAGTGACGGTAAAACTGAACTTTAGGATATATCCGCAATGGGTAAGCAACGCTGTTCAAAGAATATACCCGCAGCTTCCGAGTCCGCCTGTAGTGGAAGTGAAAAAAGTGGAAAAAGAGTTTGCAGATGAGTGATCTTTGCGATGATAAATAAAATGCGAACTGTGCTATTGTAAGAGATAAAGGCTCTAAAAAAGAGTGAAAAATTTTAAAAGCACAGTTTACTCTGTATCTATGATTTAAATCGTGACCTCTTTCATATCATCTAGCCAGCCGGCATTTTTTGTGAGTTCCATAACTCTTATCTTGCTTGCGTCCTTGGGTTTTTCGGGGCGGGAATGGATATGCTTTAAGATCAGTTTGTCGTCTACTTTACCTATGATCTCTATCTTGCCTATATCGTGCCCCATGATAAATTTAAATCTCTTCGCATATCCGTCAAGTCTTGTCTTCGCTTCATCGACTATATTGATCCCTTCGGATAAAGGAACCTGAAAATGGTTTCTTACGCGGCTGACAGGCATACATTGGTACAAATAATAGGGGTTGACACCGATACTGGTCAGACCGTTCATCAACTCCTCTATATCCTCCGCACTGTCGTTCACGCCTTTTAAAAAGACTGCTTGATTATTAACTGTAATACCTGCTTCTCTAATACGCAGAACAGCTTCTTTAGAGATTTCTGTTATCTCATTGATATGGTTAAAATGAGTAGGAATATAGAGTGTTTTGACTTTGTTAAACTCTTTGAGATAATCCATCAATTCATCGTCAAAAAAACGCAGAGGATACACCACAGGTGTTCTTGTTCCTATTCTTACATAGTTTACATGTTTGATCTCTTTTAGACCGTTAAGCATCTTTTTCAGTTTTGGTGTGTCAATGAGCATTGGGTCGCCGCCTGATATGATGACGTTGGTAATCTCTTTATGCTCTTTTATGTATTTTAGTGCATTTTGAAAGTTTTCGACGGTTTTGTCGTTTGGAAGACCTACTATCGCTTTTCTAAAACAGTGTCTGCAGTACATTGAACAGTAGTCTGTTGCGACTATAAGCGCAGAATAGGGGTATTTATGTAAAATTCCGTTGCCCTTGTTATGTTTGTCGTCGCCGTAGGGGTCTTGCGTGGTTTCTCCCATACTTCCCGAAACGGTCAGCTCCTCTTTGTTGGGAAACGCTAATTTTTTGATGGGGTCGTCGGGATTATCTTGATCGATGAGGCTTAAGTAGTATCTTGGAATATTCATAGGATGGTTAGCAACTACTTCACGCAGTTTTTCCTCCTCGTCTCCACGAAAATTCATATATTTTTTTAATTTATCGATCGAATTAATGTTGTTCTTTAATTCGTTCCACCAGTTTAACTCTTTCCAATCTATGTCATTTAACTCTTCATCATGCAAAACATCTCCTTTCAAAACTTAATGCTTGTATGCAGTGCATTCTTTAATGTAACATATATGCGTAATAGTGAAAAGCTTTTAGCTGAAATATAGCAAATTTAATGTTTGAAACTGAAAGTAGTTTTAAATGAAATGGTATATTTTGAGAGAAACGGTAGAATTGAAGCCCAAATTTATGAGCTTCTATATCTTAAACTATTGAATGACGAATTCGGTAAAATATATTCCGTTTATGCTGCCGTCGGTAAGCATCGGGTTTAAAACGTCCATCATCTGTTCGCTCAGTTTGTCTTTACCTTTTAGAGTAGAGACCTCTTCAAGTGATTTTGAAGAGAGAAGGCGCAGTATCCTGTCTCTGATGACCGCTTTTTTAGAGTCGAGTTCCGCAGCGAGTTCCTGTCCGCTCAACTCCAGTGATATTTGAGCTTTGAGGTAACGGCTTCCGTTCTCGCTTAAGAGATTCACCGTAAAAGTGTCCAACGGATACAAGATACCGATTTTGTTCAATGTTCTGGAGTTGTCAAGCTCGGCATGAGACCTTTTCATCGGCTGAGAACTTGCAGACTGCTGTACGTTCTTTTGCACCTGCTTTGACGAGCTGCTGTCTCCTCCCATCATAAGTACGGCGATGATAGCACCAATTAAAATAACGACCACCAAAACTATGATGATAACAATCAGCATTAATGAATTTGATTTTTTGGTTTCAGCCCCTGCTTCGGTTTCTTCTGTTTTTTTCTCTTCCGCCATTATCCGTCCTTAGATGTTGTGAGTTTGTATTTTTCGATAATTATACCATATCGGTTTTTTTTACCAATGAGTTTAGAGGTTCGAACTCGTAGGTATCGGGATCATAGTAATGTATTCCGCCTGTTTGTATGTCGTAATACCAGCCGTAAATATGCAGATTCTCTTCGGCTACTCTCTTTTTGACCGTCGGATACGTCAAAAGATTTTCGATCTGTGTTATTACGGAGAGTCTTTCCGTCACGCGCAGCAGCTCTTCGCGGTCGGCATTTCTGCCTAGACTTAAAAGAGCCATAGATTTTGCTTTTTCACCGAGATCAAGCCATTTTTTCGTATGCGTGAGCGAAGGGTCCTCGATGTTTTGAAACAGATGATTGATCGCACCGCAATGGGAGTGACCGCATATGATGATCTCGCTCACGTTAAGAACGCTTACAGCGTATTCTATCCCCGATGCGGTTGCATGATAATCTTCGTCTGGTTTATAAGGAGGAACAAAATTTCCTACGTTTCTTATGACAAAAAGATCGCCGGGATTTGACTGTATCATTAAATCCGGTATGACTCTGGAATCGGAACAGCCGATAAAAAGAGCTTTCGGATTTTGACCGTTTTGAGCAAGTTCTAAAAGAGCCTGTTCGTTCTTTTTGAAATAAGCTTTTTGAAAAAGCTCATTTCCTTCAGCAAATTTTTTTAAATCCAAAATAATATCCTTTAAATATTAGCAGTGTGATATTCCCAGATTTTTCATCATGTTATTAAAAATTGATTCGGATGAGCGGTCGTAATCGTCATGATACTCAACGACCAATACTTTTTTGTTGTTTGGAAGTTCGCAGGTATATATTCCCGGTTTGATCGAGTTTTTGCTTACGATGTCGTCTACGACCGAACAAACCTTCTCTTCTTCCTCTTTCGTATCAAAAACTATTGAAAGTTTTGCGTAGCGCTCTTCACTTTTATGTTCTGCTGTTATCATATTTTTTATGTTCCTTGAGTGATAATTAAAACATTATACAAAAAGTTTTTAAACAAATCAAAACCATTCCAGAAGTTTTGTGACTTCGTCCACTATGTAGGTCTTTATGGTAGATTTTTCCAATGTCTTTTTTGCTATCAGCGCTTTTGAGATATTTTGCATTTTTGCCTCTTTGAGTCTTGAGTCGAGTTGAAAAACTTCCCTCACGTCGCCTACAAGCGAAACCTCTCCGATGAAAACCGTCTCTTTGGATATCGCTCTGTCTCGAAAACTGCTGATGATTGCCGCGAGTATGGCCAGATCCGCCGCGGTTTCGGTTATCTTGATACCGCCGGTGATGTTGATGAATACGTCGTAGCCGTTCAGCGGGATCTCAAGCTTTCTTTCTAAAAGTGCAAGAAGCATATTGAGCCTGTTGTTGTCAAAGCCAGTAGCCTGACGTTTGGGATTGGATGTGTGCGATTCGGATACCAATGCCTGGACTTCGAGGATTATCGGACGGGAACCCTCCATAACGACCGTTAACGCCGAACCCGGCTGGGAGGTGGCGCGGTTGAAAAATCTCGAGGAGATATCTTTTGCGCTCAATAAGCCTTCGTTTCTCATCTCAAATACGCCTATCTCGCTGGTCGGTCCGAATCGGTTTTTAAATCCTCTGAGTATCCGCAGTTCCTGTGATGAAT
This sequence comes from Sulfurimonas sp. HSL-1716, assembly GCF_039645975.1. NCBI lineage: Bacteria > Pseudomonadati > Campylobacterota > Epsilonproteobacteria > Campylobacterales > Sulfurimonadaceae > Hydrocurvibacter > Hydrocurvibacter sulfurireducens. The sequence goes on along the minus strand of NZ_CP147918.1, from coordinate 1,445,283 downwards.
CGCCCTCAAAATATAATACTGTATCCACCATATGCTCCAAAACTCTCGGTCCTGCGATAGAGCCCTCTTTGGTTATATGTCCGATAATGAAGATAGCGATGTTTTTCTCTTTTGCAAGGCGCATCAGCTCGAACGTTATCTGTCTGACCTGCGTGACGGAGCCGGGTGCAGACGTAATCGCTTCGGAGTAGAGTGTCTGGATGGAGTCGATGATGATGAACTCGTACTCTTTGTGATGAAGCTCTACTAAGACCTGTTCCAGCCTTATTTCGCTTAAAAGGTAAAGGTTCTTTTCATTCGATCCCAGCCTGTTGGCGCGAAGTTTTACCTGGCTCTCGGATTCCTCTCCTGTGACGTACAGGACGTTTTTGCCGGTCGAAGCTATATTTGAACCGATCTTTAAAAGCAGAGTCGATTTTCCCACTCCCGGGCTTCCTCCGATGAGCGTAAGCGAACCGGGAACGACGCCTCCTCCAAGAACGGTATCGAGCTCATAATCTAGCGATGAAAATCTCGGGATATCTACTTCCGTGATATCGGGCATAGATACGGCTTTTGTCTTTGCATTGCTCGAAGAAGAGAGGGATTTTACGATCTCCTGCTCTTTTTCATCGAGTTCGACAAAAGAGTCCCACGCACCGCAATTTGTACATTTTCCCATCCATTTTGGAGTCGTCAGTCCGCAGTGTTGACATTCGTAAAGAACTTTTTTCTTTGCCATAAATATGAACCTTTAGCCTAGCCTTATGAGTAAGGGAGAAATTTATTATATTGTAGGAGAAAGTTCGTGTTGCAGTTTAAAATATGACATATTGTCATATTTTAATTTTCTTCCTCTGCTGCGAAGATTTCATCAAGCAGACTGTTTACAAATTCGTATTTGTCGAATTTGATAAGATGTTCAGGCTGCTCGCCGACACCGACGTAGAGTATCGGAAGCTGCAATGCATAAGCAATGCTAAAGACGGAACCGCCTTTTGCCGTCCCGTCAAGCTTCGTTATGATGATGCCGTCTATGCCGATCATCTCGTTAAAGGCTTTTGCCTGAGCGATGGCCGAGTTGCCCTGCGTACCGTCTATGATGAGTATCGTTCTGTGCGGGGCTCCCGCATGTGCTTTTTCGCAGATACGGTTTATCTTTTTAAGCTCGTTTGCGAGGTTTGTCTGGGTGTGCAGACGACCCGCAGTATCTATGATGACATTGTCCAAATTTTTGGCTTTTGCCGATTCGATGGTATCGTAAGCGACGGCAGAGGGATCATGCCCCTGACGAGAGAACACGATCGGGATATCGAGTTTGTCCGCCCATCGGGTAAGCTGCTCGATCGCTGCTGCTCTAAACGTGTCCGCAGCTCCGAGCATAACGCGTTTTCCTTCGTTTTTGTACATAGATGCCAGCTTGGCGATGGTTGTGGTTTTACCCGCACCGTTGACGCCTATAATCAAGTCGACAAAAGGCGCGTCGTATTTCGGCTGTGCATAGCTTGAGTATGCAAAAGTCGCCAGCAGCTTGGCTTCGAGTATCTGACGTGTTACTTTTTCTTGATAGATCTCGTTTAGAATGATCTCTACCAAAGCGTATTCGACATCGGCTTCAAGAAGTATATCTTCCAATTCATTTTTTGTTAAGGTGAGCTTTTTTTTCGGAACGACCGTTTTTATGGCATCGACGGTCTTTTTAAGCCCCTGCTTTATAAATCCGAACATTATTTTCCTAATGCTTTTTTGATGTCGCTCTCAATAAACTCTTCAGGTGTTGCGCCGACATAGTACTTTATCAGTTTTCCGTCTTTGTACATCACCATCAACGGGATAGGAAAGTCCGCACTTAGTCCCTCCAGCGTAGAAGCGATCGAGAAAGCAAGTTTGCGGTTGTCTTCGGAGGTAAGCATCATATAATCGGCGCCGTTATCGTTTTTGAACTTGACGACCTCCGATGCTGCCAGATCTTTTTGTATGGATATGCCCGCAACTATCAGATCGTCTTTATATTTATGCTGCAGCGACGACAGATGTGATGCTTCGGCGCGGCACGGCGGACACCATGTGGCAAATATATCGAACAGTACGACCTTGCCTTTGACATTGTCAAAAGTAAAATTATTTCCCTCTTTGACAACGGTGTGTTCTTGGTTGCTTAAATCCTTTACCATAAATTTGTTTGAGGCTATCATAGAATTTTCATCATTTTTCTTGTCACTGCAGGCTTGGAAAAGCAGAGTAACGGCTAAAGCTGAGAGTATGAGTGATTTTTTTAGCATATAAAACCTTTTATTGGATAAAATATACGAAATTATATCAAAAGATTGAAAATGGACATGACAAAAGAGAACTTTCGCAAAAATTGTTTGGAAAAATTCTGCAGATCCTCAAAATTCAACAAAATTTATCGCGATAATTTGATAAACAGGCAGCTGATAACGCTATTTAAAGAGGTAAAGGGCCAAAATATACTTTGTTACTGGCCGCTCGGACTGGAGGTCGATATAAGAAAAACGATCGCTAGAATCAGAAAAAATAATAATATTTTTCTTCCGTTTATGCAAGAAATCAGTTTTAAAATGGTACCATTTAGATTACCGCTGTCACGAAAAAAGTTTAATATATATGAAGCGGGAAACAGTTTTAAAAATATAAGAAAAATTGATGTAGCTATTATTCCTGCGGTTGGAGTTGACAAAAAATCGCGACGTATTGGATTTGGAAAAGGAATGTATGATCGTTTCTTTGAAAAACTCAAAAATGATCCATATAAAATTTTTTTACAATCACAGATCTGTTATACGGAAAAAGATATTTGTGATACCCATGATATATCGTGCGATATGTTGATAACGCCGAGAATAAGATTGTTGCATCGAAGGAAAGTAAATGCTGACTATCGTACTGTTAGGGGCTTTAATAGCCATCGTAAGCGGGGTAGCAGGTTTTTTCATTTCTAAAAAAGTTTCAAGTGCCAATTTTGAGATATATGTAGAACAGGCAAGATCAAAAGCCAAAGCCATCGAGAGCGAGGCCGAACTACTTTTACATAAAGCGAATTTAAAATCTCAAGAGATCGAGTTGGAGGCCAAAAAAGAGTACGAAAGCGTCAAAGACCGCGTGAAACGCGATATGCAGGAGCGTGATGACGAACTTCAAAGAAAAGAGCGTGAGTTCGGCAAATATAAAGAGAGCGAAACGCAGAAGTTAAAAAATGAAAATTTGGCATTATCCAGTGAAAGATTGAAATTAAAAAGAAATGAGAAATCTCTAGAAATAATAAAACATGATTATGAATCGCGTATCGACGATGTCATAAAAGTTTTAGAGGGTGCCTCGGGAATGACAAAAAAAGAGGCTAAAACGTTGCTTCTTCAAAAAGTTGAAGAGAGCTCGCGTGCGGATATTTCACATATTGTCCGCAAATATGAAAACGAAGCAAAAACGGAAGGGCAGAGAAAAGCCAACTTCATTCTGGCGCAGGCCACGACCCGCTATGCAGGAGATTTTGCAAGCGAAAGGCTCGTGAACAATATCTACCTTGAAAGCGACGAACTAAAAGGGCGCATCATAGGCAGAGAGGGCAGAAACATTAAAGCGCTGGAGATGGTTCTGGGCGTCGATATCATCATTGACGATACGCCAAATACCATTGTTGTGAGCAGTTTTAATCTTTACAGACGCGCCATCGCCACACGGACGATAGAACTTCTTGTGGAGGATGGCCGCATCCAGCCCGCACGCATAGAGGATATCTACCAAAAAGTGTGTGACGAGTTCGAAGACAAGATACTGCAAGAGGGTGAAGATGTTGTTGCGAAGATGGGTCTTCCTCCTATGCACCCCGAGCTGATGAAGCTTATAGGAAGACTCAGGTACCGTGCCAGCTACGGACAAAATGCACTTGCGCATACGCTTGAAGTGGCGCACTTGGCGGGCATCATGGCTGCAGAGATGGGTGGTGACCCGCTGTTGGCAAAAAGGGCGGGTCTGCTTCATGATATCGGCAAATCTCTGACGCATGATGTCGACGGCAATCACGTCGACCTCGGAGTAGAGGTGTGCACGAGATACAACGAGAGCGAAGTGGTGATAAACGCCATCTATGCTCACCACGGGCATGAAGAGATCAAAAGTGTGGAGTGCGGCGCTGTCTGTGCTGCGGACGCGCTCTCAGCTGCCCGTCCGGGCGCAAGACGCGAAGTACTCGAAAGTTTTTTGAAGCGGGTAAGTCTGGTCGAAGAGATAGCTTCAAAACATAACGGCGTCAAACAGAGCTATGCCATAAATGCGGGTCGTGAACTAAGAGTCATCGTGAATGCGACACTGATAAACGATGATGAATCCGTGCTTCTGGCAAAAGAGATAGCAAAAGAGATAGAGGAAAAGGTCCAGTATCCCGGAGAGATAAAAGTAAACGTGATACGCGAGACAAGAGCTACCGTTTACGCAAAGTAAAATCATATGTAAGGCAAAGCCTTACATGCGGGAGTCTCTCAATCCATCCATTTGGAAGCGTCATAACCGTCGCTTGGACGCACTATCTCCTTATATTCCAGTTTTTTTATCATCGTAAATATCTCTCTGCCGTCAACGAGGCTTTTTGTATCCGAACCTTCCAGCGGCGTAAATCCAAAACGTTCATAGAATTTTACGGCAGGAGATTCTTTGAGTACATCCACAAATATCTGTTCAAACTTTGCCGCCGCTTCCAAAAGGAGCTGTTCAAGCATCATGGAACCCAAACCCTCTCCTCGAAACTCCGGTTTTACGGCGATGGTCAAGACGGGCAGGGTATCTAGCAGGCGTATCCACGCTGCCCCGGCGATCTTGTGTCCTTTTAAGAGATATATGCCGAGATCTCTGCTAGTGAGTCCGTAGTGCTCTGTGAACTTTCCCAGCTCAGGAAAATCTTGAAATGTTTTTCCAAGTTCGTCCAGACGGTAGGCAAAATAAAGCATATCCGATGCTATCTTCTGCTCGGACGAGCGTAAAAAATAAAGTTCTGTCTGCATGGTTATCCTTCTAAATCGTTTAATCTTCTTTCATAACTCTCTAACAGCTCGTCAAGCCTGTTCTGTGTCTCTTCCATCAGCTCAAATTTTTCCTCTACGGCATTTTCGAGTTTTGAGATGAGCTGTGAGAGTTCCATTATCTTGGAGTTATCCGAAGCGTTTGAAGCTTTTATGAGTTCGGTATGATGCACTTTGAGTTCCTCTTCTGTCTTTATAATGGACTTCTCTGCGTTTTCAACCTCTTTTTTCAGCGGCGAAGTGAGTTTGCTTCTCTCTTGGATGAGTGCGGCTCTGAGTTTTTTATTTTCCGCTCTGTTCGTTTTGGGTGCAGGTTTTGGTTTTTCCTCCGCATCTTCCTCTTCCCAGCCTATTTTTTCCAAAAACAGGTCATAACCGCCGTCAAAATACTCCGCACCGTTTTTGCCGAAGATGATGAGTCTGTCGCATACGCGGCGAAGCATCTCCTGAGAGTGAGTGACGATGACAACGGAGCCTTTGAAGTTTTGTATGGCGAGAGTGAGGGCTTCTATGGAATCCATATCCAAGTGGTTGGTAGGTTCGTCCAATAAGAGCAGGTTCACATCGCGTGCGAGTATCTGTCCGAGCATGACGCGGCTTTTCTCCCCGCCCGAGAGGAGCGATATCTTTTTTTTGGCACTTTCGCCGCTAAACATCATTGCGCCGCAGATGCTTCGCACCGTTGATTCCGAGAGCTTCGGATTTCCCAGATAGATCTCGTCCATAACGGTATTGTTTGGATGCAGACGGGCAATATTTGTTTGTCCGAAATGAGCATGTTGGGCCGTCGTGTGAAAACGAACCTCTCCGATAAGCGGCTTTAACTCACCTGCGATGGTATTTAAAAGCGTGGATTTTCCTTTGCCGTTTTTCCCGATGATGCCCAGGCATTCTCCTTTTGCCAGAGCAAAAGAGATGTTCTTAAAGAGGATGTTCTGCGGACTGTATCCAAAACTCAGATCTTTTACTTCCAGCAGGATCTTTGCCGGCGTGTCTTTGAAGTTGAAGTCGAACTTGAGGGTAGGATCATATCCGAGATCATCTAAGAGATCCATTTTTTCCAGCTGTTTTACTTTTGACTGAGCAAGGGCAGCGGTGGAGGCGCGCACCTTGTTTTTAGCTATGAACTCTTCGAGCTCTTTTACTTTTTTATCCTGGTTGATTTTCTGCTTTTCGTGCAGCTCTTCATCTGCTTTTAACTGGGCGTAAAACTTATGAGTATCTCCGGCGATGATGTTTAACGATCTGCGGATGATTCCCATCGTATGGGTTGTCACACCGTCCATAAAATCTCTGTCATGCGTGATGAGAATGACCTCTCCCTCAAAAGTTTTTAAAAAGTTTTTCAGCCAGCGGAGCGAGACGATGTCGAGATAGTTGGTAGGTTCATCCAAAAGAAGCAGATTGGGCTCGGCTACCAAAAGCTTCGCCAGATTAAGACGTATCTGATATCCTCCCGAAAAGGAGAGGGGGCTTTTGTCCAGATCTTCATGAGAAAATCCGAGCCCGAAAAGGATCTTTTCGACCTTGTAGATACTGAACTTGTCATCTTCGCCAAGGGCTAGGGCGACTTCATCTTTGATGCTAGGCTCGCTGAACTCAAGATGCTGCTTGAGCGCACCTATCTTGTAGCCTTTTGGTATGACGATTTCGCCGCCATCAGGCGTTTCTTCGCCGAGGATAATCTTAAAAAGAGTAGATTTTCCGCTGCCGTTTTTGCCGACCAGCCCGACCTTGTTGCCGGAATTTAGTTTAAAGTTCAAGTCGGAAAAAAGTTCTTGCGAAGCAAAACTTTTCGAGATGTTTATAAGCTGTATCATTTGAGTCTTTTTTATTTATGGGATTTGATCGGATCGATCTGTTTGATGCGTCGTGTTCTTTCTTTAGTATTCATCTTCCGTTTCGTTCATTTCCGAGTCATCATATGGATCGAGATGTACGAGAGTATGGACCTTATACTCCGGAAAAAGCTTTTTGAGTTTCATCTCGATCTTGTCCCCGACCACATGGGCGTCATAAAGGGTCACGGTGACGTTGAAAACCAAGTGAACGGAGATATAGATATGTGAACCCGCTTGTCTGGTGCTTAAAAAATGGTAGGTCGTTATCTCTTTTTCACTTTCAAGCAGATCTTTTATCTTGTTTACGTCCTCCTCTTCCAAAGCGACATCCAAAAGCATAAGTACTCCCTCTTTAACGATCGGAAAAGCCGAATAAAACATATATACCGCGATACCGATACCCAAAACAGGATCGATGAGTTCCACTCCGGTCATAGAGATGAGACCAAGAGCCAAAAGGACGGCACCGTTTGAAAAGAGGTCCGTCTTATAGTGAAGGGCGTCTGCACGGATGACCATATTTTTCGTTTTTTTTGCGATATAATTTAAAAACAGGACCAAAGCACCGGTTATGACGATGGAGAGCACCATCACCACGATCGATTCCTGCAGATGCTGCGTAGGAGTGTCGTTTGCGATCTTCATGATCGCCTGGTAGAGGACAAAAATTGCCGACATCGAGATGATGGTGCCCTCGACTACGGCCGCAAGCGGTTCAAGCTTTCCTCTTCCGAAGTTGAATTTGTCATCAGGTTCTTTTTGTGCGTGGCCGAGTGCAAAAAAGTTAAACGCCGATACTGTAAGGTCTAAAAGAGAATCAATCGCCGAGGCCAGTACCGCGACCGAGCCGCTCATGACGCCTATAATCATCTTCAGACTTACCAAGATCGCCGCCACCGACATGGACGCAACGGTGGCTTTTTGTTCAATACGCATAAATATCCTGTTTTTTGTTGAGATTATAACAAATAGTTGTTACAATAGCGAAATGAATTTAGATGAGATTAGAAAAGACAGACAAAAGTGGATGACGTGGAAGAACATAGCTCCGCTCAGAGATATCATAGACAATCTGCCCGATGTCGATGTCAGGATGGAGCTCGGCGACACGGTGACGCTTTCGTGCAGTGAGCCGATAGATTTGAAGCTCATAGAAGAGAATGCCAGAGCCATGATGCCGTGGAGAAAGGGACCGTTTGATCTTTTTGGTCTGTTTATAGATACCGAATGGAAAAGCAATATCAAGTACAATCTTATCCGTCCCTATTTTGATCTCAAAGATAAGCGGGTAGCCGACATAGGGTGCAACAACGGATACTATCTTTTTCGCATGCAGGAGGATTCCCCTAAAAAGCTGATAGGCTTCGATCCTTCGGCTTTATACAAGACGCAGTTTGATTTTATAAACCATTTTGCAAAGACGAATATCGTTTATGAACTTTTAGGCGTCGAGCACCTGCCATTTTATGAAGAGAAGTTCGACTTTATATTTTGTCTGGGTGTGCTTTATCATAGAAGTGATCCCGTGATGATGTTAAAAGATCTCTATAAAGGGCTTGATACCGAGGGCGAGGTTCTGCTGGACACGTTTTATATAGAGGGCGATGAAGAGATGGCTTTGACACCAAAAGGAAGTTATTCTAAAATACCCAACATCTATTTCGTGCCTACGATACCCGCACTTAAAAACTGGTGCCTTCGCGCCGGTTTTTCCGGTTTTGAAGTCTTAGAAACATCCAAGACGTCGACGGATGAACAGAGAAAAACCGACTGGATCGAAGGGCAGAGCCTTGAAGATTTTTTAGATCCTGACGATAGTAGTAAAACCATAGAGGGATATCCCGCTCCAAAAAGAGTATATGTAAAACTTATTAAGGAAAGAAATGGCTAAGAAAAATAAAAACGAAATTGAAAACGAAAACGAAGAAAATGAAGAGCAGGACGAAGAACTGGGGATAGAAGAGTATAGTAACGAAAATACCGTATATCTAAAAACTCATGACAGCATACATCAAGAGCTGTGCGGCGAGATCCATAAACTGGAGTTCGGGTATGCCGAAACCGAGCTGAAAACTACGCATGAGATGCTTGCAGACGAAATGGGACTGATCCACGGCGGATTTGTCTTCGGTGCCGCAGATTATGCAGCGATGGCCGCAGTAAACGAAAGAAACGTCGTCTTGGTTGCGAGCGAATGCCAGTTCCTTTCACCCGTAAAACTAGGAGACATCGTAAAAGTTACGGCAAAAGTACGTCATAAAGAGGGGCGCAAAAGAAACGTGGAAGTGGAAGCTTTCGTATTGGATATAAAAGTCTTTACGGGAGTGTTTAAAACCGTCATCACCGAAAGACATGTATTAAAACTTAAACTTCTCGACAGTGCGGGAGAAGCTTAGAGCATATTTATCCAGTAAGGCGCGTTTTGCTGTTCAGCGGCAATCGTCGTAGAATCGCCGTGCCCGGGGAAAACCGTTTTATCGTAATCCAATTTCGAGAATTTTTTCAGACTCTCTTTCATCGCTTCGGGATCGGAATAGGGAAAATCCGTTCTGCCTATCGAGCGTTCGAATATAAAATCTCCGCTAAACATAACATCTCCGATCTCAATGGTAGAACATCCCGGACAATGCCCGGGAAAATGGCGGAACTTGACCTTTACGCCTTCAAAATCAAACTCTGCATCACCCTCTACTTCAACGTCGGGAAATGAAGGCGGAAGGCCGGGCATCCAGCTGCTGTTTTGAAGCAAGAAGACATCGTCTTTTGGAGTGTAAAGCGGGATATGGAGTTTTTCTTTAAGCTCCTGATTGCTCCATACATGGTCGAAATGCCCATGCGTATTGAGGATGGCTACGGGATTTGTGACGTTTTGCATGACCCATGGAGTCGCGCCGACACCCGGATCGATGATAAAATCTTTCCCTTCTACCGTTACGATATAGCAGTTTGTCTGATATGACCCCATGGGTTCTCTTTTTATTTTCATCATGTCTTAAATCTGTTTAGTTTGGTGTGGAGGTCTTTTGCGGATCTGTAAAGATTGTCCGCTATGTTTGAGAGTTCTTTCATTCCTATGTCGTTTTCCTTTGATATATCGTTTAGTGTATCGATCTGATGCAGCATATCGCTGTTATGCGAGAGTATCATATGTGAACCCTCTACGCTTTTTTCGGTCAATGCGGTTGTCTTGTCGATAGCATCTACGCTGTTGTTGATGTTGCTTTCGACATTTTTTGATATCTCGGAAAGATGCTGTATGTTTTTAGCGTTGTCCTGCATCTGCTGAGTGACTTCCATCACCGATTGAGATATGACGGTTATGGTTGCGTTTATCTCCGAGAGGCTTTTTTGCGTGCGTTCTGCGAGTTTTCTCACTTCATCGGCGACAACGGCAAAACCGCGTCCGTGCTCACCCGCGCGCGCAGCTTCTATGGCAGCATTTAAAGCAAGCAGATTCGTCTGGTCGGCAATATCGCCGATAAAGACCAATACATCTTTTATCTGTTCCATCTGAGAAGAGAGCTGGCTCAGTTTTACGTTGAGTTCGCCTTCAAGTTCCACACTGTGGTTCACGCTCTCGGTAAGGGTGTAGATATCGTTTTTTGCCTGCAAGAGCTGATCGTTCGTCTCCTGCATATTCTCTTTGGTCTGTTCGAAGTTCTTGGATGTCAGCTCTATGATCTCTTGGATAGAGTGAGCCTGCGCGGTCGTTTTTGTAGCGATCTTGAACTCTTCATCGACATGTTCTTTTATCTTCGCGACGATAATATTCATGTTTTGTGCGTCGTCTTGATTCACGCTTGAGACGTTTTTCGCTTCATCGACCGTATGACGGAGTTCAGATACGAACAGGTTGATACTTCTTGCCATGATCCCTGTCTCGTCCCTGTTTGAGACATGTATGGATTTTGTCAGGTTGTCGTATTCTGTTGAAACGGCGTTTGAAATATTTTTGACCGAAGAGGTGGTCTGTTTTATTACAAGATAGATGTTAAGTGCGGAAATGATAAGACCGATAAAACCGACGGTGATATTTTTTATGATGATCTCATTCATCTCTACGCGGCTGTTCGTAATAGCCAGAGTAACGCTAAAGAGGATGAGCAGGATGATGTTTCCAAAGATCGTGCTGAAAATGGAGAGGATCATCTTCTTGCCAAACGATAAGAATTGGTATCTATCGGAGAGCTCAATATCTTTGGTCCACTTTTCCAGATCTATGACGGATATGATAAAAACGGGAATAATGAACAAAAGGATAAGAGGAAGAGTAAAGAGCTGTGCTAGGATGAACTTTTGAGTGGTGACAAAATCGAAGTTTACGATCACTATGAGGGGACCGAGGCTGCTGTAAAGAAACTGTGCAATCATAAACCATACGGGAAGAGCGGCCAGGGTCTTGTGTGTTTTCTCGGTGATTTTTTTCGTCTCTACCGCATCTTCGACGATCTTGAGCTTCGCATTAAAGAAAAAAACGACGGCCGAAGTCACGATGAGCACGTAAGCGATCATCTGTATGGATAAGAGGATGGTAATTATCTCGTCAAGACTGAATATGTTTGAAAAGTAGACGATCAGCACCCAAGCGAACGGAGGGATCATAAATCCCGTTAAAAGAAGTAACAAAAGTTTAGTGCGATATTTCATTGATGCCCGTTCTTTAGTTTTTATAAAAAAGTATAACTTTTATTTGATAAATATACCTTTATGTCCATACGATTATTTTTTCAGCTTATCTCTGGGAACGAACTCCAATACCGTTGCGTTGATACAGAACCTTCTTTTGTTATTTGCATAGGGAAAGACATGCCCCAGATGGATGCCGCTTTTTTTTGCTATGACCTCGACTGCATGCACGCCGAATCTGTTATCATCTTTTTCTATCGTAGCACCGTCGACGGCTTTGTAAAAACTCAGCCATCCCGTTTTCGAGTTGAACCTGTCTCTTGTGTCAAAGAGAACGTCACCCGAGAGTTTGTCTATAAAGACGCCATCAGGTGTATTTTTAAAGATGTCGTACTGCTTGCAAAAACGGTTGTCGGTTCCTTGACTAAAAGCCACTTTGTAGCTTTCGGAGTTTTTTCCCAGCTTAAAATCACCCAGAGCTTTATAGAACTGCTTTTTGTCCATGTAGCCCAGATGCGACGATACCTCTTTTCCGTCTTGGATGAAGAGTATCGTCGGCGTCGCATACAGCTTTGTCTTTATGTTGAATCGGGAGAGTTCTCTTGCTGTTGCGTTTCTCAGCGGGATGGAACCGTGATAGGATGAGCTGACATCCTGCTTGAACTTTTCGCAATAGGGACAGTACCCCTCTGCGACCACGACTATGATCTCTTTTCCTCCAAGGGGAGCTATCGCATCTTTGGCGACGTAACCGCTTTTAAACTTCACGCCCGTACTATGGTTTGGACAGTATCCGTTTGGATGCTTTTGAAGGTAGTCTTGATGGTACTCTTCTGCTGCGTAGAACTTTTTAAGCGGTTTAATCTCGGTCACTATCTTTCCGTAACCGTTTTGATTTAAGAGCTTTTGATATTCATTTTCGGTCTCAAGCGCTATCTTGTGCTGGTTCTCGTTGGTATAGTATATGGCGCTTCTATAGTTTGTTCCGATGTCGTTTCCCTGACGGTTGAGCTGAGTGGGATCGTGAAGCTCCCAAAAATCTTTTATCAGCTCTTTTGCTGTTACCTTGGAATTGTCAAATTTTACTTTGACGGCTTCTGTATAGTTTATGATCTTTGGATCCTTGGAGTTTCTGTATTTCAGCAGATCGTCGTAAGTGGGGCTGGGATAATTTCCTCCGACATAGCCTGACTTAACGTCTATGACCCCTTCTACATGCTCATAATACTTTTCAACGCCCCAAAAACAGCCTGCTGCAAAAACGATTTCAACTATCATGATAAATCCTTTATAAGAAAAGTTTATACAAATAGATATTAAAGAGATTTTAGTAAAGATCACTAAAAAGACTCTGTCAGCTTTGCTGCAGTTAAAAGAGCTAAATAGTGTATAATTTTTATCATGAAGTTCTATGCACAACTGGAAAACATACTTTTACAAGCCGACTATAAAGCCAAGATAAAAAGTTTTGAAAATTTTTACGAAAGATATAAGAACGGCGATTTCTCTTTTGAAAAAAAGTATGAAAAAAAACTTTTTGATTCTCCTTCGTACGGCGCTTTTTGCAAGATCGTACCTCCGCAGGAGGTCCCAAAAAGAAAAAATCTTACCACCAAAGAGGGGCAGATATATCTGCTTCACGCCATCGCGCACATCGAATACAGTGCCATCGACTTGGCGCTTGATGCGGCTTACCGCTTTGCGGATATGCCAAAAGAGTACTACGACGACTGGCTTGAGGTCGCGGATGACGAGATAAGACATTTTCTTATGATCGAAAAACTTTTGACCGAGGCCGGCGGGCATTACGGCGACGTCGAGGTGCATGATGCGCTCTTTGAAGCGATGCAGCGCACTTCGCATTCGCTGCTTGAGAGGATGGCTGTGGTTCCGCGTTATCTCGAGGCAAACGGGCTTGATGCGACTCCCGCAATACTCAAAAAACTTCAAAAACTGCCAAAAAGTGAAATTCTCGAACGTATTATAAAGAGTTTGCAAATCATAGTCGATGAAGAGATATCTCATGTGCAAAAAGGGGATAGATGGTTTTCATATGCCTGCGTTCAAGAAGGCAAGGAAAAGGAGAGTTATTTTGCTATAATAGACAAATATTATCCTCTTTGGCTCGGCAAGAAGAAAGAACTCAATGTCGAGGCCAGAAAAGAGGCCGGTTTTTCCTGCGGCGAGCTGAAGAGGATAGCGCACAGTGATGTGTGTTAAAGCATCTTGCAAAAATTACGATATAATATTTTCCGTTAACGATAAGGTTTCAATAAAGTATGAAAAAGTATGCACAAATCACCGATTATCTGGTACGTTTTTTAGATAATGAGGTTCGAAAGACAGGACTCAAGCGTGTCGTGGTCGGATTAAGCGGAGGTATCGATTCGGCGGTGGTCGCCGTTTTGGCGCATCGCGCGTTTAAAGACGATCTTTTATGCGTGAAGATGCCCTCTCAATACTCCTCTCAGAGCTCTTTGGACGATGCACAAAGTCTCTGTATGGATTTTAAGATGAGATCGGTTACGAAAAGTATCGCGCCTCTGCTTGAGGCGTATGAATCGCAAAATCCCGATATGGACAACCTTCGCAAGGGGAATCTGTCTGCCAGACTCAGGATGGCCACGCTTTTTGACATGTCGGCAAAAGAGGGTGCGTTGGTCCTTGGTACAAGCAACAAAAGCGAACTTATGTTAGGATACGGGACTTTATACGGTGATCTGGCGAGTGCACTCAACCCTATCGGCGATCTATATAAGAGCGAGATATTCGAGTTTGCACGCTATCTGGGGGTTACCAAAAGCATAATCGATAAGCCGCCTTCTGCCGATCTCTGGGACGGTCAGAGCGATGAATCCGATCTGGGGTATAGTTATGCCAAGCTGGATGAAGCGCTTCGTCTTTATGTCGAAGAGAGGCTGAGCATCGAAGAGATAGTCAAACGCGGTGTCGATAAAGAGATGTTGGATATGATAATCAAGAAAATCTACGCAAATCAGTTCAAGCGTAAGATGCCCGTTATCGCAAAACTGACGTCACGTACGATAAATCACGATTTTAACTATCCAAGGGATATAAATTTATAAGGAGAGAATATGGAAGTTCCATTTTACAGACAAGAAAGCGGGGTCACGGAGCATGATAACATCGCTGATGTTTTAGACGGCGACGAGATAAATTTTGTTGAAAAACTTGAAGAAGACTTTAGATCATATACCGGTGCAACCTATGCCATAGCGACATCCAGCGGAACTTCGGCTCTTCATCTGGCTATGCTGGCCATCGACCTTAAACGCGGCGACAAGGTTATCTGTTCGGTAAATGCGTTTCCTTCCGTTCCTGAAGTCGTGCGACACTTCGATGCCGAACCGACTTTTATAGATATCGATCCTAAAACCTATAACATAGACCTTGATAAGCTTGAAAGCTATTTAGAGGACAACTCTTCAAGAAAGCTAAAAGCGGTGATTGTCAGTCATATAGCGGGTCAATGCGTTGATCTGGACCGTCTTTACAATATCGCAAAGATCTACGACGTAAAGATAGTCGAAGATGCTGCAGATGCACTGGGTGCGACATATAACGGCAGCAAGATCGGTGCGACAGGTGCGGACATTACATGTTTTAGTTTCTCGCCGCATCTTAAAAACAGCATCAGTAACGGCGGTATGATGGTGACGGATGATGAAGAGATACAAAACAGGGCCAGACTTCTTAGAAACCATGCCATGGTCGTAAGCGAAGATACTCTTGATTATATCTACGATGTCGTGGATATAGGGAATAAATACACCATGAGTCAGCTTGATGCGGCATATATAAGCGCGCAGCTTGAAAGACAGGATCAAAACATAAAAAGACAGCGCGAAATCGCGCATATCTACAGCGATGCGTTAAATACGACTCCTCATATCAGCTTGCCGAACTTGAGCAACGGCGATCATGCGTTTGCGTTGTTTATCATAGAGGTGGACAAAAATAGAGACTCGTTTGCAAAAGAGCTGGAGGAAAACGGTATAAAAACGGCTCTGCATTACATCCCTTTGCATCTGCTTTCATACTACAAGACAAAGTATATGTTAAGAGTAAACGATTTTCCTGTCGCTCTTAAAACGTTTCAAAAAGTGCTCTCTATCCCTATCTTCGCGTCGATGAGCGATGCAGAGATAAAATATGTGATAGATACGATCAAAAAGATAGCAAAAACAAGAGTTTGAAAAAATCTATAGTCTTTTGGATCGAGAGATATCTGTACGAGCCGGATATCTCTCAGCGTCTTTTATCTTTTTTACTTCTTCCGCTTACTTTCATTTACTGTTTGATAGTCTGGATAAAGTATAAAAGGGCAGTGCCTTTTGATCATGGCATAGATGTCATCAGCATAGGTAATCTCAGCGTAGGCGGAAGCGGGAAAACCCCTTTGACTACGGCACTGGCTTTAAAGTATGAGAATGCCGCCATCATCCTTCGCGGCTACGGAAGAAAGACAAAAGGGCTGCAGGTGGTTTCTGACGGCCGCGAAATACTTTGCGATGTGCTATGCAGCGGTGATGAAGCTATGATATATGCGCTTAAAGTTCCAAAAGCCGTAGTAATTGTCAGTGAAAAAAGAGAAGAGGGGATCAAAAAAGCCAAAGAGATGGGCGCAAAAATCGTTTTTTTGGACGACGGATACTCAAAGCACCACATAAAAAAGCTTGATCTTCTCATAGATGTTCGAAGCAAAAACGGTTTTTGTCTGCCTTCGGGTCCTTACCGCGAGAAGGCGTGGAGCGGGAAAAAAGTAGAGCTTTTACAAGAGGGAGTTGATTTTAAAAGAGCTGTTCGTATAGAAAACGAAACCGAAAATATGGCGCTTGTGACAGCTATAGCACGACCGCAGAGGCTAGATGCATTTTTGCCCCGGGTCGTGAGCAGGCACTATTTCGAAGATCATCATTTCTTTACAAAAGAGGAGCTTGAAGAGATCATGAAGTCGAGTAAAGCGGCATCTTTGCTCGTAACTTTTAAAGATTATGTGAAAATCAAGGATTTTGGTATTAATATTTCAATATTGGATCTAGACCTTGATGTCGATGAAAGAATATTTAAACTAATAGACGATTATGTCAAAGGGGATATGTGATGCAAAAGAAGATCGAGACAGTAAAGACGCTGCTTGAAGCATTGCCGTTTATAAAACAGTTCGCAAAACAAAAAATAGTCATAAAATACGGCGGTTCGGCGCAGACATCACCGCAGTTAAAAGAGCAGTTTGCAGAGGATATACTGCTTATGTATCTGGTGGGTATCCGCCCTATCATCGTTCATGGAGGGGGAAAAACCATCACGGATATGCTTGATGCGCTTAAGATAGAGACAAAGTTCATAGAGGGGCAGCGCGTCACGACAAAAGAGGTTATGCGTATAGTGGAGATGATCCTTAGCGGCGAAATAAACAAAGAGATCGTATCGCTTCTGAACTCCCACAGTGCAAAAGCGATAGGTATCAGCGGAAAAGACGCGCATTTTATTACAGCGGAGCCGAGAGATTTCGCAAAATGGGGACTTACGGGCAGGATCAAAAGTGTCAATGCCGACGTCATTACAAACCTTTTGGACGAGAAATTTGTGCCTGTCATTGCGCCTATCGCAGCAGGCGAAGAGATGGGACACCCCGGTTATAACATAAATGCGGACCTTGCGGCTTCATATATCGCAAAGTCTGTCGGTGCGAAAAAGATCATCTTCTTAACAGATACGGCGGGAGTGCTCAACAACGATAAAGAGCTTCTGCCTTCGCTAACGCGTGATGAGGTCGAAGCGCTTAAAGCCGACGGTACCATTCACGGCGGGATGGTGCCTAAAGTGGACGCCTGTCTTGAAGCGGTGGAAGGCGGAGTAGAGAAGGCTCACATCATCGACGGCAGAGTTGAACATTCGCTTCTTTTAGAGTTGTTTACGTCCGAGGGCGTCGGTACTCAAATTACGCTATAATTTCACAAAAATTTTTTGGACGAGATATGAACTTTATTGAAACACGCGGTAACGACGGTAAAAATCCTAAAGAGGTGACATTTTCAGAAGCGATACTTTCGCCTATCGCTTCGTTTGGCGGACTTTATGTGCCAAAAGAACTCCCCGCTCTGGGACAGGCCTTCTTAGACAAGCATCTAAACTCAAGCTACAAAGAGCTGGCAGGCGATATGCTTTCCCGTTTTGAGATAGACATAGACAAAAGCGTCATAGACGAAGCATTGAGTCTTTACGATAAATTTGATGATGCCGATAATCCTGTTCCTGTGGTAAAAGTGAGAGAAGATCTTTATGTGAGCGAACTTTACCACGGCCCTACGCGTGCTTTTAAAGATATGGCGCTGCAGCCTTTTGGTGTAGTGCTTTCATCCATAGCGCAAAAAAGAGGCGAGAACTATCTTATCTTGGCTGCGACAAGCGGAGATACCGGCCCTGCGGCTTTAGAAACGTTCAAAAATCGTGCGAACGTGCAGGTTGCATGTCTTTATCCTGATGGCGGAACAAGCGATGTGCAGCGTCTGCAGATGGTCACAGAAGATGCGGCGAACCTCAAGGTCATAGGGATAAACGGTGTTTTTGACGATGCGCAAAATGCTCTCAAACGTCTTCTTGCAAGCGATAGTTTCAAGTCGGCCCTAAAAGAAAAGAACATCCTTCTCTCGGCTGCAAACTCCGTGAACTTCGGACGTATCATTTTTCAGATCATCTATCATATCCACAGCTACCTGGAACTTGTGCGTCAGGGCGCCCTTACAATGGGAGAGAAGGTCTATCTAGATGTTCCCAGCGGAAATTTCGGGAATGCGCTTGGCGGATACTATGCCATGAAGATGGGACTGCCTGTTGAAAAGATCATCATCGCATCAAATGAGAACAATGTCCTCACACGCCTTATCAACACGGGAAGATACGATCTGGTAGGGCACGATGTAGTCTCTACGACATCGCCTGCGATGGATATCTTAAAGTCGTCGAATGTCGAGCGTATCTTGTACGATATGTTCGGAGACAAGCGTACAAAAGAGCTTATGAACGATCTTGATACGAAATTTGTCTATGAACTGACATCAGAGGAGCTTATAAAACTTCAAGAATCGTTTGCAGCCGATTTTTGTAACGGCGACGAGGGTAAAAAATATATTAAAGATACGTTTGCGTCGGGTTATCTGATGGATCCTCATACGGCGACATGTTTTAAAGCGTATGAGAGCTGTGCGACCGGAGATCATGTGACCATAGCGTATTCGACCGCAGAGTGGACGAAGTTTTCTCCTACGATCGCAAATGCACTCACGGGCGAACTTGACGCACATGACGAAGATGCGCTCAACGCAATTTCAAAAGAAGCGAAGCTGCCTATCCCTGTTATGATAAAAGAGCTTTTTAGCAAAGAGATAGCTCAAAAGACCGTCATCGAAAAAGAGATGATAGAGTCCGAAATCTTAAAGTTCCTGTAATTTTTTAATATGAATAGTTTTTAGACTATTCATACCTCAAAGCGTCGATCGGGTTCATGTTCGCCGCTTTTCTCGCGGGTATTATTCCAAACACTATTCCTATGAGCATCGAAAACATCAAAGCGGCGATCGTGATCGTCGGGTCGATTATGAGGATGATATCCATGCCGACCGAGACGCCGTAAGTGATGGCGATGCCGACTATCACTCCGACGATCCCTCCGAGCCCGGAAAGTACTACCGCTTCTATAAGAAACTGGATGAGGATATCCTGCGCCATCGCTCCGATAGCCATTCTTATGCCTATCTCGCGCGTACGTTCGGTTACGGAGACGAACATAATGTTCATGATCCCGATTCCGCCGACGACCAGAGATATCGCCGCGACGGCGCCGAGCATGATGGTAAGCATCGAAGTTATCTGGCTGATCGTATCCACAAGCGCGGACATACTTCTGACGGAGAAGTTCTCTTCATCTTCAGGTTTGAGATGGCGTCTCTCTTTTAAGACCTGCTGTATCTGCATGGATGCTTCTTCAAGAGGGATGTTCTTTTTTACGGCAGCCATGATAAGATGGATATTGTCGTTGCCGCTGATACGTCGTTGAAACAGCTTTAGCGGGACAAGTATGATATCGTCTTGGTCTCTTCCAAAAGTGTTTGCACCTTTTTCATCCAAAACTCCGGCTACTTCACATGAAAATTTTTGTATGCGTATCTTTTGGCCTAAGGGGTTCTGGTCTTGAGGGAACAGCTTTTCTACAACCGTTTTGCCGACTATACAGGTGTTTACGCCTGTACGAAGTTCGTTTTTGGTGAAGAGGCGTCCCGTTTTTAGATCCCAGTTCTGTATGCTGAAGTAATCGTTTAAAACCCCTCTTACGGTAGTTTGGTAGTTCTTGTCTTTATAAAGCACGGTTAAAGTGGTGCTTTCTGCGGGAGTTATCGCCTGCAGGGCGAATATGGACTCTCTTAAAACATCGATATCCTTCATTTTAAAAGGTTTGGAGACCAGCGCTTCGCTTCCGGGTCCATGCTCCTGGCTGGGAAAGATATACAGGGTATTGCTTCCGAGTTTGGAGATGCTTTGTGTTATGGACGCACTTGCTCCTTTGCCTATGTTTACCATGGCGATGACCGAGGCGATACCTATGACGATGCCGATAGCCGTAAGCAGTGAGCGCATAAGATTGCGTTTTATCTCGCGCAGCGCCTGCAAAAAAGCATTAATGAGCATTGTGTGTTTCCTTCTCTATCATACCGTCTCGCACGTGAATTATCCGTGAAGCGTAAGATGCTATCATCTCTTCGTGCGTTACCATGATAATGGTTATTCCCTCTTGATTGAAGCTTTTTAGGATATCCATTATCTCACGGCTTCGCTGCGTGTCCAGGTTTCCTGTCGGTTCATCTGCGATGAGCACCTGCGGTTTGGTCACGATGGCTCTTGCAATGGCGACGCGCTGCTGTTGTCCGCCGGAGAGTTCTGAAGGCTCATAATCCATGCGTTCGCCTAGACCGACGTTTACAAGTGCATCGTAAGCTCTCTTTTTTCTCTCTTTTGCATGGATGCCAAGATAGATAAGCGGCATCTCGACGTTCTCGAGAGCAGATGTCTTTTTAAGCAGGTTAAACCCCTGAAAGATAAAGCCGAGTACGTAACGTCTGAAGAGTGAACGCTGATCCTTTGAAAGAGCCCCGACATTGGTATCTAAAAAGGTGTAGCTGCCCTGGCTTGGAACGTCAAGCGTGCCAAGAATATTTAAAAGGGTGGATTTTCCGCTGCCGCTTGGTCCCATGATGGCGATAAACTCACCCTTTTCTATACGTATATTTATATCTTTAAGAACGGTTGAGGCTATATCTGCGGTTCCGTAAACCTTTGTGACCCCTTTGAGTTCGATCATTTTTTCTTTTCCTGAGTGACGATCACGGGATCTCCCTCTTTTAGCTGATCGGATTCTATCGCGACCCTAGAACCGCTGTCACCGAGTACTTTTACATATATTTTCTTCGCTTCGCTGCCCTCTTTTTTCCATATATGAGGTTTGGAGTCGATCGTGACCTTTGCAAACCTTCTTGAAGCGTTAAGTTTTTTTACTTTAGGTTTTACGGGTATGAAAAGCAGGGCGGCCTTTGGAACAATAAATACATTTTTGATGGTCTGCGTGGTTATATCTATATCTGCACTCATACCGGGTTTTAGAAGCATCGCCGAGTTGTCGACGTTCATGATGGCTTTATATGTCACGACACCCTCGAGTATCTCGGAGTTGACACGTACAAGCCTTACTTTTGCATTAAAGGTTTTATTTTCATAAGCATCTACCCGAAAAGTCGCATTTTGTCCGGCTTTCACTTTTGCTATGTCGGCTTCGTCGATGCTTGCTTGAAGTTCCATTTTTGTCAGGTCTTTGGCTATTTTAAAAAGAACCGGAGTCTGAAAAGATGCTGCTACTGTCTGTCCTGGATCGATGTTGCGTACAAGGATGATGCCGTTTACGGGAGAGTATATGGTCGTCCTTTGAAGGTCGTATCTTGCAGATATAAGGACCTGTTTGGCCTGTTCGACCTGGGCTTTGGCGTTAGAAACCTGAGCCTTTGCCACAAGATAGTTTGACCAGTCCTTGTCCCAGTCGTTTCTTGAAGGAAGAGCCCCTTTAGTGGACTCTTTAAGCAGTTTGTCTCTTGTGATGACCGAATCTGCCTGATAAAGCTGAGCCTGCGTATTTTCAAGAGAGGATTTTGCCGAAGCAAGAGAAGCTTCTGCTTTGTTCAGAGCGCTTTGGTATTTCGTTTTGTCGAGTTCGGCAAGGATCTCCCCTTTTTTTACGGCATCGTTGTAGTCGACAAACACTTTTTCGATCGTTCCCGAGACTTCGCTGCCGACTTCTACCTGCTCTATGGGCTGTATATTCCCCGTAGCCGATACGGTCATGACAAGGTCGCCTTTTTTTAGAGGTTCGGAGATGTACGAATATGCGTTTTGCTCCTCTTTGGGCGTAAATATCTCGTAGCTGATAAAAGCTATGATGAGGATAAATAAAAACAGCAAAAGCGTCCACACATATCTTTTGCTTTTATACGTAGTTACTTTTTGCATCTCTTGCATATATTTTCCTTAATGTTTTATGTCGAAATACAGAGATATCTTTTCTATCGCTATATTGTAGCTTTGTATTTTCTTTTCGATCTGCTGGATACTCAGGGAGTTTCCAAGAGATTCCAGATCGTACGAAGATTTAAAGCCCGCGTCGACCTGCTGTTTCGTAAAGTCGTAGAGTTCTGAGTACATCTTTATCATATCGTCGGCTACGGATATCTTCTCTTTATAATCGTCTATGTTGTTCTTGTGTTTGTCATACTCCTGCTCCAGTTCCAGCTTTCTGTCCTGCATGGCAGTTTTTGCCTGCAGGGCCTGAAGTCTTGCAGATTCGACAGTGCTAAGTGTGTTTATGTCCAGCGGCATGCTCAGTACCGCACCGTAACTGTATGCGTTGCCGTTATAGTCGGTCGTGTCGCCTCTGTAGTCCACATGCCCGTACGAGCCGTTAAATGTCAGTTTTGGAAGGTATGTCGAGCGTTTGTTCTTCCATGCCGCTTCTTTGGCGATATCGGTCTGTTTGTATTGTAGCAGTTCGATGCTGCGGGAGAGGTATTCATCTCTTGAAACAGACGGGATATCGGGAATCTTTACGGAGTCCACGTCTTGATTGTCGATAAGTTTTCTCAGTTCGAATATTTCGGCATGTAAAGCATTCTTGGTCGAGATAAGATTCGTTCTTGCATTGTCTCTGTTGATTGTCGCCTGATTTAGCTCGCTGATATCGGATGTTCCGACTTTGTATTTGGCTTTTATGATAAAAAGGTCGATATCCATATTTTTTAGAGTCAGCTCCTCTTGGTTCATCTTCAGCCTGTCGCGCTGGATCTGTGCTTTGAGAGTGTATATCTGCTTCAAATAGGTTGATTCTTCTATATCAACACCCAAAAGGTTTGCTTCTCCCGAAGCCTTTGACTGCTCTATGGTGTAGTAGATCCCTCCGCTTCTAAAAAGATCCTGACTCCACTCTATCTTTGCGTTTTTCGTTTCGCTGTCATTGTGCAGGGCGTCTTGGCTTTTGCTGGCCGATAGGGAAAGGTTCAAAGGGGATATCCAGCTTTTTGTCGAAACTTCGGTATCTTTTTTGATCTGTTCCCGTTTTAATTGCAATATCTCTTTTTTATTTGTCGAGATCGGTTGATCTCCGGCATAAGCTACGATCGCAAGCAATAAAACCGGGATCACTCTTTTCATGCGCTTGTCCTTAGTCTATCTCTTTTTTGATGTTCATGTTCGATTCCATTATCAGGATCTCTTCGTTTCCGTCAAGGACGATTGTATCGTCGGTTTTTAAAAACTCGTCTGATATTTTGTCGGGATAATCAATATGTGAAATTATATGCTTGATACAGTTAATACGCGCCATTTTTTTGTCATCCGAACGGATAATCGTCCATGGAGTTCCCGGAGTCTGGGAAGCCAATAGCATGGAGTATTTTGCGATCGTGTATTTGTCCCAAAGTTTTTGCGCTTTTTCATCTACCGGCGATATCTTGTAGTGCTTGAGCGGATCCGTTTTTCTGTCTTTGAACCGTTTTGCCTGTTTCTCTTTTGAAACCGAAAAATAGAACTTCAACACAAGAATTCCGGCGTTCATAAGCATTCTCTCAAATCCGGGAACGGAACGCAGAAAATCCTCATGCTCCTCTGGTGTACAAAAACCCATAACGGGTTCGACTCCCGCACGGTTGTACCAGCTTCGGTCAAAAAGTACTATCTCGCCCGCGGAGGGAAGATGGCTTACGTATCTTTGAAAATACCATTGCGTTTTTTCTATATCCGAAGGTTTATCAAGCGCGACGACACGCGCGCCGCGGGGATTTAGGTGTTCGGTTATGCGTTTTATCGTTCCGCCTTTTCCCGCCGCATCGCGGCCTTCAAAAAGCAAAAGAAGTTTCATTCCCGTGTCTTTTATATGGTTTTGCATCTTTAAAAGTTCTATCTGCAGGGTTCTGAGCTCTTTTTCATATGCCAGCTTCGACGCTTTTATCATAACTTTTACGAGTTTATCTTCTTTCATCTCTCTTCCTTCTTTGCAGTATTATAAAACATTTTTTTGTAACTCTTTTATGATTTCGATCTGTCTGTTGGATATAAACTGCACTATCTCCTCTTGTACGTCGGCCATTGGGCTTATATGCACTATTATCTTGAACTTGTCGGCTACGGCTATGAGCTTGTGCACGTTTCCGTTAAGTTCCATCTCGTGGTCGGTGATCGTCACTTTCATATCCAGACTCGTACCTATGTCGATATCGTAAAGATGGTCGATGATGATGACGAAACTGTTGATGGAGAGCGAATCGAGTTCCGCGTTTATGCTGTTTTTCGGTGATTTTACCGAGATATCGATCTGTCTTTGAAGTTTTACATGTATGCTTCTGCGATCCAGAGGCGAGGTGTCTACTGCTTTAAAATCACCTAGCATTACTTTGTTATGGACGGCATTCACCTCTATGACGGTCGCTTTGAAATTCGGTTTTTCGGGCATCTCGATATATACGTTGTCGTTACGGTATAAAGAGAAAAGCGAAATCTTTCTCAGAGTGACCGACATTAAACTGTTGTTAATGTTTAAAATATCCGCATCGGATCTTATCGGTATATCGAGATAGTAGCTGGTGATAGGGATCTTTTTATTCTCGTCATGATATGTATGCATCAGTTCAAGAAACATCTGCTGCAGCCGCAGGCGTTCGTTCTCTTTTTCCTGCATGATCGTTTCGTCGAAGACTATCTTGTCGTTGTTGTTCTTTACATGATTTAACAAAATATCGCCTCTTTCAAGGATGCTCTCTTTTGTGTCTTGATCATGGAAAAGAACGATGGCGGAGTTCGTGTTTATGTTGTTTGCGTATTTGTCTTTGGCGAGAATGTCGTCGATCTCTTTTACGGTGTTTTCCGCAACGCTGAGCGTCATATCGTCGCTCATCACCGCAAAACGGTCGATATCGATCCTGGCCGATCTTCCCGGGAAATGTTTGTTTAATACATCGGCAATGTTTTTTAAGATATGCTCCCCTTTTTCTTTGCCGTACATTTCGTTTGTTATTTTAAATCCCCGCAGATGCATCATCAGTATTTTGAAGCCGTTTTCAGGCAGTTTTTTCAATTTTTCCTCGATCATCTCTTCGAATCTCTTGAAGTTGGCAAGTTCGGTCGATGAGTCTTTGTAAACAAGATCTTTGAGCTTTTTTATCTCGCGCTGCTGTTCGGTGATGTTTGTAAACGTAAAGATGAAATCGTTCACGTTCTCCCCGACATCGGCGATTTTCATATGCATGATGGATTTTTTATTTGTGATATGATCAAATATCTCTACCTTACATTCGCCGTTGTTCTCTTTTATAAGCTTCTTTATCCATTTGATATAGTCTTGTGTTTTAAAGAGTGATTCGAAAGTGTTTACATGCTTTATGAATGCCAGAGGATAGGGATATTTCTCTTTAAACGCTTTGAGGCTTTTTATTCCGAGGGTAAGAAAGAACGCTTTGTTTGCCAGATGAAGTTCGCCGTCATGTATTTTAAAGACAATGTTGTCTTGAACGTCAAATACGGTCTGAAGACGTTCAAGATAATGTTTCAAATTTTTTTGCGAATGTTTGGCAATGTTCTTTTGGTCAAAGTTTGCAAGAACGCCCGAGAGGTTCCTGTCAAATACGAAAAAAATCTTTTGGATGGAGGAGATGTCTTTTGAAAACTCCGGATACTCTTTCCAGAGTTTATTGAAGATGGTCGTTCTCAGCCCCGAACAGATAGTAAAGATATCTTCGGATCTGATATTTTTTTCGATCATCAGGTCGACGAATTTGTTCATGATAGGACAGTCGTCCATCTTTTTTTTATCTTGCAAAACCTCTATATTGTGTGTGAGAATCGCGTGGGAGAACTTGGCCGAGAACTTTTTGATATCGATATGATAGTTTAGAAATATCTCTTTTATAACGGTGTTGTCAAGCCAAGTGTCGACCACTTCATCAGCTCTTTCTTTTAACCATTCTCCGATAAGATAAATCGCGTTCATAAAACTATCCCTCTTTGACCGAATCGTCTACTATTTCGTTTATTTTATCGGTTTTATCCGTATTTGCAAAACAGCTGCTTGTGCCGCACACTAAAAAATCGTCGTTGCTGCTCGGCTGTTTTAATATATAAGGATATCGTATCTGCGCGATGATCTTGGAATTTGAGTGCAGGTTGTTCATTTTGGATTTTATAATCCTGTCACCTTTGAGATACCGCAGAGTCTGGTCGAGCATATAGGGAGAGTAGATAGGTTTTCTTCCCAGGTCGTAGGAGTTATATTCGAGCGTTTTAAATGCAAAACGGGTATATTTCTCTTCGATCAAAGTTCCTAAGGACAAAAGGAGGTCTACCATAACGCTTATGGCCGATGGATAGGTGTTATCGGTAGTTTCTGCCTGAGTGGTGAACTCTCCTTTGCTGAAAAACCATCTTCCGTTGTCGTAAAACTCTTCAAGTGCTCTATTTGCAAATCTTTGTGCGGTGATGAGGTAGGATTCATCACCTGTTTGCTCGTATGCCGCGATCAAAGCGGTGCCCATAAATGCATAATCCTCTAAGAAAGCTTTGACTTTGGGTTCTTTGTGGATGAGAGCGGAGTGATAGAGTTCGCCCTCTTTGTACATCGTATTTAAAAGAGCGTCAAGCGATCTTTTTGCGGCATCGGTGTACGAGTTTTCTATCTGCCCGAGCATGAAAAGCGCTTTTGTCATCATGGCGTTCCAGGATGTCTGCACCTTTTTGTCGATGAAGGGATACTCTCTTTTTTCTCTCAACGAACCGAGGATACGGATGACGTTGTCGTACCAGTCGGGTTTGACGCTTTCTTCATACCTTATGATATTTCGTCCTTCGAAATTTCCTCTTTTGCTTACATGGAGGAACTTCAATATTGCCGTTATCTCGCCGTTCTCATATCCCTCGGCGGCGAGCGCCGTTTCGATCTCCTCTTTTAAATAGGTGAAGTAGGCGCCTTCTCCTTCGTCGCTGTCGGCGTCGCTTGCAGAGTAAAACAGATCGTCCTCTTGCATAAAACGCATCATGAAATCGGCAGACTGTTTGGCTATATGCAGGTAGTCTTCGTTTTCATATGCAAGGCAGGCTTTTGCATAGAGTCCGCAGAGCAGGGCGTTGTCATAGGTCATTTTCTCAAAATGGGGCACAAGCCATCTCTCATCGGTAGAGTACCTGCAAAAACCGCCGTCGACGAGATCGTACATCCCTCCTTGAATCATATTGTCAAGCGTGAATGTGACCATATCGCGCGCTTCTTTGCTGTTGTAAAGGGAGGAGATGTTTAACAGTGTATTGAGCGTCGAAGCGTGCGGAAATTTTGGAGAGACGGAAAAACCGCCGAAGTTTTTGTCAAAGTTTCTCTGTGCCTGCAGTATGAAATTTTTGTAAAAATCCTCTGTAAGCTTTGTCGCTTCTTTTGGATGTTCGGCAGGTTTTAAAAAACTTACTATCTCCTCGGCATTTTTAAATATCTGCTCGTCCTTTTGAGCGATCTTTTCGGCAATGATCTTGGTTATTTCGGTAAAACCCATCATATTGACATACTCGGCTTTGTTATGAAGCGGTATATATGTCCCCGCGTAAAAAGGCTTGTTCTGCGGCGTTGCAAAGATGGATGTCGGCCAGCCGCCTGCGCGGCGGTTTAGAAGCTGATAGACCTCTTGATAGTGTTTGTCGATATCGGGTCTTTCTTCACGGTCTACCTTTATGCATATGAAGTGTTTGTTTACAAATTTCGCAGTCTCTTCGTCTTCAAAGACCTCTTTTTCCATGACATGACACCAGTGACAGCTGCTGTAGCCGATCGAGATGAAGATGGGTTTTTGCTCATCGTCTGCTTTTTTAAAAGCTTCTTCACACCAAGGGTACCAGTCTATGGGGTTGTCTTTATGCTGTTGAAGGTAGGGAGAGTCTTCGAATTGTAATCTGTTGGCCATAATGATCTTCCTGTTTTCAAAAAATATTAATATAAGGATATAGAGTAGATAAATCTTACTAATTTTGCGCTTAAAGAAGTGAGTCAAGTTTGATTTAAACCTATTTTGTTATCATAGGAGGGTTTTGGAGGGCAGTCATGCAGATCGATAAAAATACGTTTCAAAGAGCAAAAGATGTGGCGCGTATCTGGCAGAACGACATCGATAAAAGCAGAGAGAGCAGCGAGCAGAGATTTCATGAAGTGATGAAAAAAATGCTCCAAGATCCCGTGAACAAGGTTTTTCTCATCGAGCTTTTGGATCAGAGTTTTCGTTCTCAAGATCCCAAGCGTATCGCCGATCAACTGGAATATATATTTGCAAAATATAAAAACACGAATATCTTTACGGAGTTCGAACAGCTTCTTGTATGGTCGTTTCGGCATATCGGCATATATATGCCCGATATCTCAGTCGACCTCTTTATAAGATATCTCCGCAACGATGTTGCCAAGATAGTCATAAAGGGTGAAGACAGCTCTTTAAACAGACATCTGAAAAAACGTAAAGAGGAACACACAAGGGTCAATATAAACATCATCGGTGAGACCGTATTGGGTGAAAAGGAGGCGCAGGAGCGGATCCAAAAGTATATAAGCGCTTTACAAAATCCTCATATCGACTATATCTCCATCAAGATCTCCACCATATTTTCACAGATATCTCCCGCGGCCCATCAATGGAGTGTCGATGAGATATCAAAGAGACTGCAAAACATTTATCAAGCGGCGATGGAGAATAGCTTTACAAACTCCAAAGGCAGACGCGAAAACAAGTTCGTAAATCTGGACATGGAAGAGTACAGGGACGTCGATATAACCATAGACGCATTTATGCAGACGCTCTCACAGGAAAAGTTCTACGGGCTCAAAGCGGGCATCGTTTTGCAGGCTTATCTTCCCGATACTTTTAAAAATCTTCAAAAACTCGTAAAATGGGCAAAAACGAGGATGAACAAGGGCGGAGTGCCCATAAAGATCCGTCTGGTAAAGGGTGCCAATCAGGAGATGGAACTCACCGAAGCCGCTCTGCGCGGATGGCCTTGCGTGACATATCAGAACAAAGCGCAGACCGATGCGAACTACAAGCTTTTAATGGATTATCTCATAGATAAGGATGTGACTCCCTACGTGAACGTCGGGATCGCTTCGCACAATCTTTTCGATCAGGCTTTGGGGATGCTGCTCGCACGCGAACGCGGTGTAGAGGAGTTTTATACCGCAGAGATGCTGGAGGGGATGAGCGAGACCGCTTACAGGGTGTTAAAAAAAGAGGGGTTAAACGTCATCTTGTACGCACCTATAGCGACGGCAAAAACATTTACAAATGCGATCGCCTATCTTGTGCGACGTTTTGACGAGAATACTGCGGAGCAAAACTTCCTGCGCCACAGTTTCGGATTGAAAGCCGATTCTCCTGAATGGGAAACACTTGTTCAAAGCTATGACGATGCACTTGCGGTTCTGCCGAAGATACCTTTGGAAGCTTTTCGCACACAGGACAGAAACAATGAGCTTGTAGAACCTCTTGAAGATATAGACGGGTATGAGTTTAAAAACGAAAGCGATACCGATTTTTCCCTGCCGCCAAACAGAAGATGGTCAGAAGAGATACGAGACAAGTGGCAAAACATCTCGGATACGGGAGGTTTTCATGCCGCTGCCGTCGTTGCGGGAGAAGAGATTTCTACAAGCAAGAACATCGATGTCATAGACAAATCGCAATACCATCAAAACGTTGTGGTCGGAACCTATAAAAGCGCTTCAAAAGAGGATTTGAATAAAGCGGTCGCAACAGCGAAGAAAGACCCGGACGGCTGGCGGAAGCTAAGCGTAAAAGAGCGTCAAAAAATACTTATGAGAGCGGCGGACGAGTTCAAAAAAAGCAGAGCCGACCTTATAGGCGTCGCAGCCGCAGAGGTAGGAAAAGTCTTTGCCGAAACGGATGTGGAGATTTCAGAAGCGATAGACTTTTTAAACTTTTATCCCTACAGCGTTAAAAAGTTCACGTCGCTTCGGGGCATCAAAGTGCAGGGCAAAGGAGTCGGCCTTGTAGTGAGTCCTTGGAATTTTCCCATCGCCATTCCCACAGGAGGAGTCGCAGCATCGCTGGCTGCAGGAAATACCGTTTTATTAAAACCTTCTTCAAATGCGGTGCTTTGCGCATACAGGCTGTGTCAATGTTTCTGGGAAGCGGGAGTAAGTAAAAATACCCTGCAGTTCGTTCCATGCAGTGCGAAGCTCGCGGGAGAGGAACTGATAGCGGATAAAGATATAGACTTCGTGATACTCACGGGCGGCGAATCGACGGCAAAACAGATGATAAAAAGCCGTCCGGACATCTCTTTGAGTGCTGAGACGGGAGGCAAGGACGCAACGATCGTAACGGCTCTCAGCGACAGAGATCAGGCCGTTAAAAATGTCGTGGCCTCGGCGTTTAACAACTCGGGGCAAAAATGTTCGGCGACCTCGCTTTTGGTCTTGGAACGCGAGGTATATGAGGATGAAAAGTTCAAGACAATGCTCGTAGACGCGGCATCTTCGCTGAATACGGGTTCCGTATGGGACCTTCAAAACAGGATAGGCACGCTTGTGGACAGACCGACGGGAAAACTGGATAAAGCGCTTGGATATCTGGATAAAGACGAAGAATGGGCGCTCAAACCCTCGTATGCAAAGGACAATCCCTATATTCTTCGACCCTCTATCAGATACGGAACGAAAAAAGGAGATTTCTGCCACCTTACCGAGCTTTTCGGTCCTGTGCTCAGCGTGATGTGCGCCGAAAACCTCGAAGACGCCATAGATATAGTGAACTCTACGGGATACGGTCTGACTTCGGGATTAGAGAGTCTCGATGAGCGTGAGCAGGAAATATTTAAAAAGAGGCTTCATGCAGGCAATCTCTATATAAACCGTATGACGACGGGAGCTATCGTTCTCAGACAGCCTTTTGGCGGTATGAGAAAATCTGCCATAGGCAGCGGAAAAAAAGCCGGAGGTATCAATTACGTATCGCAGTTCATGAGGATCGAATTTGACGAAAGTGAATCAGAGAACTCCTATATGCAGAGATTGAAACCTCTTTTTGAAGAGGAGGACAGAATCGCCTACAGTCTTGAGAAAATGCTCAAGACCACGACGGATTTCAGTTATTGGTTCAATGCTCATTTCAGCAAAGAGAACGATCATTTCAACATAAGAGGCGAAAGCAACGTCTTTGGCTATATTCCGGTAAAAGATATCCTTTTCCGTTTTGAAGAGGGGGATTCTTTATATGAGATGCTGGCTTCCATATCCGCTGCGAAGATTGTCGGGGCAAAAGTCCATGTATCCATACCAAAAGATCCAAAAGACGGGGATCTGATCTATTTGAGCGGAAAAAAAAGCGTGCTGCTGGATGAAGAGGATATCTTCGTGTCCGAAGATGAAAAAGAGTTTGTCAAAAGAATGAAAGAGGTACAAAGAGTTCGTTTTTTAAAACCTCAAAACGTCTCTTCGTTCGTTTATGAAGCAGCGGCAGAGGATGCTCTATATATAGCAAAAGACCCTTTCGTGGCGCATGGACGTATAGAGCTTATGCACTACTTCGTAGAGCAGAGTATCTCGAACAGTTATCATAGGTACGGCAATCTGGGGTACAGAGGCCTAAAACAATAAAAAAAGGAGAAAAATGATGGAAATGCCGATAGTAATTTCATTTGTAGCGTATATGCTGGTCATGGTAGGGATAGGAATATATTTTTATTTCAAGACCAATGACCTGAGCGATTTTGTTCTGGGAGGAAGAAGTCTGGGACCGGGAGTCACCGCTTTGAGCGCAGGAGCGTCGGATATGAGCGGCTGGCTGCTTTTGGGGCTTCCGGGTATGATGTATACACAGGGGATAGTAGGCAGCTGGATCGCGGTCGGTCTTATTCTTGGAGCTTACATCAACTGGCACTACGTCGCAAAACCTCTTCGTGTTTATACGCATCATCTGGATGATGCTATCACTATACCCGATTATTTTTCGAACCGTTTTGAAGATACGGGAAACAGTCTGCGAGTCGTAACGGCGATAGTCATTTTGATCTTTTATACTCTGTATACCTCTTCAGGACTTGTCGGCGGTGCAAAACTTTTTGAAGCGACGTTCAATCTCGATTATTCCACCGCACTTGTTATAGGAAGTTTTGTTATCGTATCGTATACTTTTCTGGGCGGCTACAATGCTGTAAGCTGGACGGATTTCATCCAGGGGATACTGATGATGCTCGCACTTGTGATCGTGCCTCTGGTAGTTATCTATGATGTGGGCGGGCTCAGTAAGGGACTGAGGATCATAGAATCCGTCGATCCTGCGAATCTCGATATTGTCAACGGGACATCACTGATAGGGGTGCTCTCTTTGATGGCATGGGGACTCGGGTATTTCGGGCAGCCGCATATTCTTGTGCGTTTTATGTCCATACGCCACGAAGACGAGATGAACAGAGCCAAAACCATCGGGATGAGCTGGATGATATTTTCCATCATCGGATCGCTCTCCGTCGGGTTCTTCGGTCTGGCATATGTCGTTTCGCACGGGATCGATCTTAAAGACAGTGAGAAAATATTCATCACTCTTTCGCAGCTTCTTTTCAATCCTTGGATAGCGGGCTTTTTGCTTGCAGCGATACTTGCAGCGATAATGAGCACGATCGATTCCCAGCTGCTTGTTTCCTCTTCAGTTTTGACAAGAGATCTTTACCATGCCATTTTCAGGAAGAACGCGACGGATAAAGAGCTTGTATGGGTCGGACGTTTGACGGTGATAGCGATTGCGGTGATCGCATGGTATCTCTCGACCGATGAGAATTCAAGTGTTTTAAAACTGGTGGCTTATGCTTGGGCAGGGTTCGGTGCGGCGTTCGGTCCTGTCGTCATCCTCTCTCTTTACGACCACAACATAACGAAAAACGGAGCCATAGCGGGAATGCTCGCAGGTTCGGTGACGGTCATCATCTATAAGCACTTGCATGGAGGCATTTTTGAACTGTATGAACTTTTACCGGGATTTACGGCGGCTTGGATTGCGACGGTACTCTTTAGCAAAGTAGGCAAAAAGAACTCTTCAAAGGTCAAGATCATATTTTATGAAGTTCAAGAGAGATTGAACAAAAGCTTTTAAAAAAAATGAGGTCTTTTCATGCTTATATTTGATATCGCCGTTTATCTGCTGTTATCGGTAATGGCATGTATAGTCCTTGTGAGGTTTTTTGTCGTGTACAGAGGCTTCGTTCCTCTGCTTCTCGTTGCTTTTTTGACGATCCTTCTGGTACTTTTTAAAACTTCGCTGCCCGATATTTTTTCTTACCGCATAAACAGCTTTTATATCACGTATCATAATGCCGATGCCGCCGATTCTCAAAAATATCTGCCCAAAACAGATACAAGAGTAGATATTGAGTATCTGGCAAAAACGTTTCACCATGACAGAAAAAAAGATTTTTATGTCATGATGGACGGCTATTTCGTAAATGTAAAACCCGTAAAAAAAGAGATATATACAGACATAAAGCAGGCAAAAGCCGAAGTATATCTTGACGGCGAACTCGTACTTGCTTCTGATTCGCAAAAAAAAGAGCTGCTTGTCAATCTTTCAAAAGGGGTGCATCATCTGCGGATATATATTTATGCTTCAGGACGTTCAAAAGCCGTGATGCGTGCGGGTATAAACGATTTTACTCCTGTAATATCGGATGAGAACATGACAAAAGAGTTAAAAAAGATCGTCAAAAACAAAGCGTATGATCTGTTCTTCACCGCCCAAAACAGCGACAGGAGAATGAACTTGCAAGATTCGGCAAAACCTTCGGTCTTGTTTATAGACTCTGCCGATGCGGCCGCTTATGATATCCGTAATATAAAAGGTTCGAACACAAAAGCGGTGGTCTATGCCGGAGTAGGAGCTAGATTTAAGTTCGATGGCAATGTAAGCCTGCTGCGCATAAAAGAGATGCCCGAGATATATAAAGTCTACCCCAAAAAACTGGAGTGCGTCAATCACGCTCCCTTTGGGATCGAATGTTCGACCTTTAGCGAGCTGGCGGCTTTAAATGCATGGATGCGCAAGCTTTTGGGGAAAAAGATAACAGGATTTACGGACGGTACTAACAAAAAAGAGACCCCGGTAAAAATTCCGCAGATAGAGTTTGACACAAAGCGTTACGATGAGATAAACGGAAGCATCGAAGCTATGAGGCTGCAAAAAGAGGAGCTTCAAAGAAGGCTTGCTGATCCGTTTTATCGGTATAAAGGCAAAAGATGGCATGACGTTTTGCATGTAAACGATGCCCAGATACCGAGCAATTCGTTTAAAGCGTACTATATGGACAAGTTCGATGTTTCAAATATCAGATATAGCGAAAATGTTTTTAAAATAGCCGTTGATTATGTAAAAAACGGTTTTCACGATATAAGAGCCGATAATTTCGTCGGATACTGGGTGGGAGATTTTATCTTTGCAAGACCCGTCACTTACGAGTTCGACGTGAATGTCAGTCATGCAGATATTCGTGTCATGGTAGACGGAAAAGCCGTTTATGAAGGCAACAGCTCTAAGAGTTTTGATCTGAAGTTTAAGCCCGGCAAAAAATATCGGATCGAAGTGGGGTATATCAATGATTATCCGCATGCAAAACTGCTTTTAAATATGAAAAATGCTCATAAACATGCTTTTTAAAAAGCTGCCAAAACAAATAGATCAAGCGGCTGAAATGTTACGAGAGAGGCAAAGCTGTTTTAAATTTTGGCAAAAAACGCGGCAGCCGGGCAGATATTTAATTTAATTAGATAATATAATATATCAAAAGAATGAGACGGGACGTGTAAATATGAAAAAACTGCTGCTGCTGCTGATTTTGCTCAGTATCTTCACATTAGCTCAGGCACAAGGGTTTCTTCTGCCAAACGAGGCTTTTAAACCTTCCGTGACTGTCGATGAGAGATCGAACATAATCATCGATATCGTTTTGGGTAAAGATATATATCTTTACGAAAAAGATCTGAAGATCTCTTTGAAGAAAAACGACGCCCTTGCCGTAGAATCCATAGATCTTCCAAAAAGCGTCAAGCATGAGCAAGACAAAGTATATATGAACTCGCCTCACATCATTGTAAAGCTCAAAAAGCTTTCTAACGCGGCACAGACAGCAAAAGTCGATCTTGTTCTGGGATTTCAAGGATGTTCGCTGCACGGGCTTTGCTACGAGCCTCAAGAGCATACATATACGCTGAATATAGATACGGCAAAGATCACTTCGGGCAAGATTGCTGCGGAAAAATCTGTAAAGTCTTCCAAAAAACAGCTTTCCGAAACCGATGACATCGCAAATACCTTAAAATCGGGAAATATTCTTTTTACGCTCGGTATGTTTCTTGTTTTTGGACTTTTGCTCTCCATGACTCCGTGTGTCTTTCCTATGATACCTATCATCTCTTCGGTGATCGTATCGCAGGGGGAAGGACTTACGACAAAACGCGCCTTTTTCCTCTCCGTCGTTTATGTTCTTTCTATGTCGGTCGCTTATACGATAGCGGGTATTTTGGCAGGGCTTTTCGGTGCAAACCTGCAAGCAGCACTTCAAACTCCTTGGGTCATCTACTCGTTTGCGGGTATCTTTGTTCTTCTCTCGCTTTCTATGTTTGACGTTTACGAACTGCAGGTGCCAAGCTTCATACAGTCAAAAGTAAGCAGTGCTACGAGCAACAGAGGCGGTATCATCGGTGTCGCTATTATGGGCTTTTTATCCGCACTCATAGTCGGGCCTTGTGTGGCTGCACCGCTTGCGGGAGCTTTGGTGTACATCGGGCAGACAGGAGATGCGCTGCTAGGCGGTGCGGCGCTCTTTATGCTCTCCATCGGGATGGGGATACCTCTCATCGTTGTCGGTACGGGAGCAGGCAAGTTTATGCCTCGTCCTGGAGGCTGGATGGAGCTAGTGAAAACCGTGTTTGGTCTGATGATGCTGGGCGTGGCTATCTGGATGGTTTCTCGCGTTTTGGACGAGGGGATCGTCATGATGCTTTGGGCAGTACTGGCTATCGCTTCGGGAGTGCATTTTGGAGCGCTGGAGCCGTTGCAGGTGGAAAACGGAGAAAGAGAGAACAGCTTTAAAAAGATAATTGCGGTGATCATCCTGCTTTACGGCGTGATCCTTTTCATCGGTGCGCTGAGCGGCTCCAAAGAGATGCTTTCCCCTTTGGATAAGTTTACGTCAAGGACGGTTGAAAGTACGGCAAAAAGCGGTGCAAACGAGCTGCAGTTCAAGAGAGTCACAAATATGGATGAACTGGATGCAGCCCTCGCACAGGCAAAAGGCAAAAAAGTCGTCCTCGATTTTGCGGCTTCATGGTGTACGGCCTGTAAAGAGCTTGACGAGACGACGTTTAAAGATAAGGACGTGATCGACAAGATGAAAGAGTTCGTCCTCATCCGCGCGGACATAAGCGCAAATACAGACAAACAAAAAGCCGTCTCTAAAAAATACGGAGTCTTCGGCCCTCCCGTCATCGTCTTTATGGATGAAAACGGAACCGTGCTAGAAGACAAGACCATAACGGGATATAAAGAGGCAAAAGAGTTCTTAAAACACCTGGAAAGTCTCTAGGTCGTAAAATAAATATGTATTTTATTAGTAAAGTAGGTGCAAGAAATTCATAAAGTAGTTTACTTTATAATAACAAATTAAATATAATATAAATAAAAAGTGGTATTATGCAGATTAAACGATTACAGCTAAAAAATTGGAAAAATTTTAGAGATATAGACATAAACTTAGATAATCGAGTATTTATTGTTGGTCCAAATGCAGCAGGTAAATCTAATTTTCTTGATGTATTTCGTTTCATTAGAGAGATAGCAAAAGAGACAGGTGGTGGGCTTCAAAAAGCAGTTAAAGATAGAGGTGGATTAACTAAAATAAGATGTTTAGCAGCGAGACAAAATCCTGACGTAGAAATAGATATAGAAGTGGATGATGAAGACACAACATGGAGATATTTTTTAAGTATTAAGCAAGAAAAAGGAGGTAAAAACCCTGTCGTAGTAGCAAAGGAGCAAGTGTGGAAAAATAAAACTATGCTCATTGATCGCCCAGATAAAGATGATAAGAATGATGATAAGAGGTTAACTCAAACGTATATTGAACAAATTAATGCTAATGCACAGTTCCGTGAGCTGGCAATTTTCTTTGAAAAAACATTATATTTGCACTTGATTCCTCAATTAATTAGGCATTCACAAGAATTTATTGGATATGAAAGATCAGATGATCCTTTTGGAAAAAATTTTTTACAGCATATAGCTAAAACACCTTCACCTACAAGAGATGCGAGATTAAGAAGAATAGAACAAGCTTTAAGAATAGCAGTTCCACAATTTAAAGAACTTAAATATATTAAAGATGATGAAGGTAAACCACATTTAGAAACTAGTTATGATAACTGGCGAGGAAAAGATGCTAAACAACGAGAAGAACAGTTTTCAGACGGAACTTTGCGTTTAATTGCATTATTATGGTCTTTACAAGAAGGTGAAGCTTTATTATTATTAGAAGAACCAGAACTTTCATTAAATACTGCAATAGTTGAACAATTACCAGAACTAATTTTTAGAATTCAAGCAAAACTAAAACGTAAGCGTCAAGTTATTATGACTACTCATAGTATAGATTTATTGAATGCAAAATCTATAGGTGGAAATGAAGTGTTTTTATTGTCTCCAGATAGAGAAGGTACAAGTGTCCGCAATGTATCTAGTTTAACTGAAGTACAAGCCATGCTTGCAGGTGGTTTTAGCGTTGGAGAAATAATTAAGCCTATTATTAAACCAAAAAATCTTAATCAATTGGTCTTTGAATTTGAATGATTAATTTTTATATTGTAGGTGAAGATGCTCCGAGTATAGAAATAATTCGTAAAATTTTAAGAGAATTTCCACAAGAGTTTTGTATTTTTCGGGAAGATTGTAAAAATGGTTATGGCAATATTAAAAAAGCAATTCACAAATATAATCAAGCAGCTGAATATATACACTACTTTATTTTAACAGATTTAGACAATGATCCTTGTCCGTCAGCTAAAATAAACGATTGGTTAGGTGAAATATCAAAGAATGACAAGTTGTTTTTTAGGATTGTTGTAAGAGAAATTGAATCTTGGCTTCTTGCTGATAAAGAAGGTTTTTCTCAATTTCTTAATATTCCTATTGCTAATTTTGTAAATAACCCAGATGAGTTAAATGATCCTAAAAATGAAGTGTT
Organism: Sulfurimonas sp. HSL-1716; assembly: GCF_039645975.1. Lineage (NCBI taxonomy): Bacteria > Pseudomonadati > Campylobacterota > Epsilonproteobacteria > Campylobacterales > Sulfurimonadaceae > Hydrocurvibacter > Hydrocurvibacter sulfurireducens. The sequence continues at coordinate 1,406,927 of NZ_CP147918.1, read as the reverse complement.
TAGAGTAGTTAAAAAATCTAATAAACGTAAATATAAAGAAGCTATATTACCAAATAGTGGTGCTTCTATAGGTCCTGCTTACAATTCAACAATAAAAGAGTTTATTGACAATTATTGGGATTTAAATAGAGCAATGAAAAACTCTCCAAGCTTAAAAAAAACAATTGATGCTTTAAATAGGTATAAAGAAGAATTTAATAGTTAAACATTAATGTATCCAGAAACAAGCAGTTATTGTAGGTGAAGTGAGATATGGTAAAAGTCCTTCTTAAAATCTTTTGTGTACATCTGTTTAATCGGTTCTTATATAATACCAGTGACCTCTGCTATTCCTGCAGTTTGGAGTATTTATGAAAAAAATTTTATTGTACACGCTTTTAACTCTTCTCGCTTTGGGCTCTTTTATCATTTTTGGAGTCATAGGTGTTTATAAAACTGAGAACGGAATAGTCTTAGGTCTCCCCGATTATGAAAAAAGAGATATCCGTGTATCGCAGGTCGATCTGGATATTTTGACAAAAGCGGATGCTTTGTTGTCTGATGAAAATACATGGCAAAAAGAGCATCCCACAAACTGCTCGCATTCACAAAAGCTCGACCTGTATTGCGCTTTGCAAAACGCTTCTGTTGCAGTAATGGGAAAATATGTCCATAGACAGCCCGCCTTGCAGGAAGTAAGATTTAATATAGACGATTATTACAGAAAAAGATGGACGAAACATCGGCTCATCGACTTCAATGCCAATAAAAACACGACTTTTAAGGATGTCAAGTCCGTTCTCGCACAAGCTATAATGACGGTAAAAGGAAAGCTTGCCGCCTATAAAAAGAGATGAAAGAGTGTTTTTAAAAAAGGCAGAGAGAGCTTTATAAGGCTCTCTTTGCAAAAGTTTTAATGTCTGACGTGAAGGTTATGCTGCTTGATGGTCTCGACGAGCTTTGAGATCTGAGTCATCTTCTGCTCTTCCTCTTCTATGTTGTTTATCGCGTCGAGGTTGAACTTGTCCAGTTTGGCGTCAAGATAGCTTGTGTTGAACTTGCCCTCTATGAAATCAAGGTCTCTTACTATCGCTCTGTGAAGAGGAATGTTTGTAGCTACGCCGTCTATAAAGAACTCGTCCAGTGCTCTTTTTGCTTTTCTGACCACTCCGTCCCAGTCAAGTGCCGATACGATAAGCTTTCCTATCATGGAGTCGTAATTTGCAGGGATCTTGTAGCCTGCATACAGACTTGTATCGAGTCTGACGCCCGGACCTCCCGGCGCCATATAGTTCGTGATGGTCCCGACAGCCGGCATAAATTTTAGTTTCGGGTTTTCGGCATTTATACGAAACTCGATGGCGTAGCCTTTAAGCTTGATCTCCTCTTGCATAAAGTGCAGTTTGTCCCCTTCTGCGATCTGTATCATCCTTTGGATGATGTCAATTCCGGAGATAAGTTCGGTAACGGGATGTTCGACCTGTACCCTTGTGTTCATCTCGATGAAGTAGATGTTGTCGGCTTCATCTACCAAAAACTCGATTGTTCCCACACTCTCGTAACCGAGTTTGAACATCGCTTTTGTGGAGATGCGGTAGAGCTCGCGTCTGACATCGTCGTTTAGTCTCGGGCTGGGTGCTATCTCGATCACTTTTTGATGGCGTCTTTGGATCGAGCAGTCGCGTTCGCCAAGATGTACGACGTTGCCGTATTTATCTGCGATCACCTGTATCTCGATGTGTCTTGGGTTTTCGACGAACTTCTCGATAAACATCTCGTCCCTGCCGAAATATTTTTTTGATTCGTTGGCTGCGGATTCGTAAAGCTCTTTAAAGTCTTTCTCTTCTCTTACTATCCTCATCCCTCTGCCGCCGCCGCCGAATGCCGCTTTGATGATGACGGGAAAACCGATATCTTTAGATATTTTCTCGCCTTCTTTGATATCTTTTACAGGTTCGTCCGTTCCCTCCAGTACAGGAACGCCCACTTTTTTCATAGCGACCTTCGATGCCATCTTGTCGCCGAAAAGTGCGATGTGATCCGCTTTTGGTCCGATAAAAATAATGCCGTTGTCTTCACAAGCCTGTGCGAACTCCGCACTTTCGGATAAGAATCCGTAACCCGGATGGATAGCGTCGCATTCGGCTTTTTTGGCCAGTGAGATGATCCTGTCGTAGTCCAGATAGGCTTCGACGGGATTTCCTAAGATCGGGTAACATTCATCCGCTTTTCTTACCCAGATACCTTCTATATCCACTTCGGAAAATATCGCTACGCTTTTTATTTCCAACTCTTTACAAGCTCTGATGATACGAAGAGCTATCTCGCCTCTGTTGGCTATAAGTACTTTACCTATCTTTTTCATCGGGTTTAAGGATTCCTTCTTTTTTATTTGCAATTTTATACCTTTCAAAAAAAAAGTTCTTCCTTTTTTCTGCATATTAAGTTGTTCATTTGTGCTTACTTTATGGTTTGATTATGCTACAATTATTGCATGAAAAAAGAGACTTTGCAAAAAAGAATCAAGATCGCCAACGATATCATGTACTATGTATATACCCATATAGATACCCACATAGATGTCGATGAACTGAGTCGGGATTTTGGTATAAGCAAGTTTCATATGCAGAGGATATTTAAAGAAGCGTTTGGAAGAAACATCTATGAAAGCATAAAATCTATTCGTCTGCAAAAAGCTTCCAATCTGCTTTTGACAAACAAGTATTCGACCATCTCGAACATAGCCAACATGTGCGGGTACAGTTCGCAGTCATCTTTTATAAAAGCGTTCAAGGAGCGTTTTTCCATGACGCCAAAAGAGTGGAAGAACGGCGGCTATAAAGTGTATTCGGACAATATCTTAAAACAATCCAGAGGAGCCGTACAGTCGACAGCGGACTTTAGCGATGTAACGGCGACGATCGTCAAGATGCCTGTGATCCAAAGCTATTATATAAGAAATAAAGGATATAACTCCAAAAACATCCGAGAGAGCTGGCAGAAGCTGGAGACCTGGGTGCTGAGCAATAATGTCAAGGATTATCAGGAGATAGCCCTGTTTCACGACAATCCTACCGTCACACCGCTTGACGAGTGCCAGTATGTCGCGTGTATCGCGACCAAAAACAAGGTCGGCAGTGACAGGCTGCCGAGGTTCAACATCTCTGACGGCGTCTATGCGAAGTTCGATCTCAAAGGAAAGAAGGGCGACTTTTTGAAATTCATCCAATGGGTTTATCATGAATGGCTTTTAAAAAGCGAGTTCGAGACGACCACCAAACCCTCATATGCCATCTACTATAAAAACAAATATCTCTCAGACGACAAAGAGTTCGATCTGAGCTTTTATCTGCCTATAAAGTTTTGAGTAAGACGTAAATTAGAATTTATAGAGCAGACCCAGCATATATGAGTTTGTACTGGTATCCGGATCGGCATTGGTACCTATACCTTTTACGTCAAATTTTCTATATTTATATTCGGCTGTAATATCCAGACTTTTATTCATGGCTATTGCTATACCTGCCGTACCTTCGTAAGTTCTGACATTGTCGGTCGAGATACCGTCGTCATATGCAGAAGTACCGATACCTACACCAAGATAAGGCGTTACTACCGATTTTAAGTCAATATAGTAGAGTGCATTTACTATGTATGAATTAACGGTAATATCATTTTTATAATTTAGATTTTTATTATTATAATTTACTTTTGAATGAGAATATTCACCCTCAATTGCAAAGTCTTTATAACGATAACCGATCGCCATCATAGTGTTAACACCTGTACCGGCATCTATATTATAATTGCTATTTGTAATATTATTTGCATCCTCATATCCTAAAGCAACTTTTCCGTAAAAGTTCGAATCTGCATATAATGCGCCGCTTAGCATTAAAGCTGTTGTTGTTACGGCCAATAGTTTTTTCATGTTCCTGCCTTTATCTATAATTTGTAACACAAGTATATTGGATTGTATTTTCCAAAACAACCTTTTTTTAGCACAAAAAGAATTTTGTTTTAGCAGGGGAAGAATTTTGTTTTGCACTCAGGAGAGCATATTTATAGATTGCTCTCTTTGATGAATCCTGCAAATAGTTTGACGTAGCCGTTTTGGCTTTCTTGCTCAAGTGTTTTTGCCGTCTCTTTATCGACGCCGTGGCTGAGAAGTTTTTTGTACGCGGCTTTTATCTCCTCTATATCATCAGGATTTTCCAGTCTTCGTCTGAGACCTATGATATTGAGACCTTTGATGCTGGAACGGTTTCCTTCGACCAGACAAAACGGCGGGATATCGTGATTGACGTAGGAAGCTCCGCCGATCATCACTCCCGTCCCTATGCGGTTGTTTTCTTCGACCGTACTCAGCCCGCCGATAATGACGCGCTCTTCGCATTTGACGTTCTCATAAAGTCTTACGGCATTTGTGAGTACGCAGTTATTGGCTATCTTCACGCCGTTCATGATCTGTACATATGCCATTATGAAGTTGTCATGGCTTATTTCGATACTTTGTTTGTTATCGCTCTCCTGTGTACCGATCTGGACAAATTCGCGGACGTGCGTGTTTTTTCCTATCCTGATCGTCGAGCTTTCGTTTCCTATCGTTGCGAAACTGAATATCTTTGTATTCTCTTCCAGGGTCGTTTTACCTTTTATGATCACGTTTGAAGCGATGTTTACGCCCGAAGCTATCACCGTGTCTCTGCCTATGAAACAAAAAGGTCCGATGACCGCGTCTTCGGCGATCGAAGCGCCGTCTTCTATGATGGTTGTTTTGTCTATCATGAGTGGATTGCGATCTTGAGCGTGATGATGCTGTCTTCTATGGAAGCAAGAGATGCACGTTCGCCTGTTTTGAGGTATGCTATGAAAGTTTCCAGCTCTTTTATGAGCGGCTCGTCTTTTTTGATGTGGCAGCCTCTGACGACATAGGAGTTGTTTGTGCTAAACGATGAGTATTCGGTAAGACTTTGCGCTATCAGATCGGCTTCAAAGTAAGAATCCTGACAAGCCACCTCTATGCAGCGTTTTTTAAACGGAGTAAGCCAGTTTGTCGTGATATTGGCTATGACCGAATCCGTCAGTTCGAAACTAAGTACCGCATTGTCTTCATGGTGATTATGGATCTTTCTTGATTTGAAGATAGACTGGTTGAGTATGTCTCTGTGCGTTATAAAACGGATAAGATCGATGTCATGCACCGAGAGGTCCGTGAGTACTCCGACATCGGCGATGCGCGGAGGGAACGGTCCGACACGCGTGATTGCCACGGAAAATATCTCTTTGCTCGAGAGTTCCTCTTTAAGCGCCTGAACGACGGGATTGAATCTTTCGACATGACCGACACAGCTTTTGACTCCTGCCGCATTTACGGCGTTAAGGATATCTTTTGCATCTTGTACGGTCGAAGCAGCCGGTTTTTCGATAAAAAGATGTACGCCTTGAGCCGCGCATTTGAGAGCGACCTCTTTATGCAGGAATGTCGGAACGGCGATGATGACGGCATCGGGTTTTGCGTTTTTTAACATCTCATCCACATCATGGAAAAAAGGTTCTTTGTAGGGGTCGTTTTGTACGACGTCACAGAGTGCGCAGACCTCTACTTCGTCAAGCATACTTAGTATGCGGTAATGGTTTTTCCCCATCGCGCCCAGACCTATGATCGCTATTCTTATCATACTTATCCTTTTATCGCTGCTACTATAAAATCTTGCTGTTCATCCGTAAGATACGGACTCATCGGAAGAGACATGATCTCGTTTGATATCTTTTCGGAGACAGGAAAATCCCCCTCTTTGTATCCAAGATACGCAAAAGCTTCTTGAAGGTGAAGCGGCATCGGGTAATGAACGGCTGTCGGGATAGATCTCTCGCTCAGCTTCGCGATCGTTGCAGCTCTGTCTTTTACCCTTATGGAGTATTGTGCGTAGACGCTTGTTCTATCGTCTGCGATATATGGAGTCACGACATCGGCATCGGCGAGAAGCAGCGTATATCTTTGACCGATATCCTGTCTCAGTTTCACCTCTTTGTCAAAATGACGGAGTTTGACGTCGAGTATTGCGGCTTGAACGGCGTCAAGACGGCCGTTTATTCCTATATATTTGTGCTTGTATCTCTCGTTTTGTCCATGGTTTAGAAGCATTCTCATCTTTGAAGCCAGTTCATCATCGTCGGTAAAGATAGCTCCGCCGTCGCCGTATGCGCCAAGAGGTTTGGAAGGGAAGAAACTCGTACAGCCGATTGATGAGAGAGCGCATGATCTTTTGTCTTTATACTGTGCGCCGAAGCTTTGGCAAGCGTCCTCTATGACCGTAAGACCGTGTTTGTCGGCAATAGCGTTTATCTCGTCCATATCCGCACATTGTCCGTAAAGAGACACGGGAATGATCGCTTTTGTTTTTGCCGTGATAAGGTTTTCTATCTTGGATGTATCGATATTGTATGTTTTTTCGTCAATATCGGCAAATACCGGTTTTGCACCTAAAAATGCGATCACTTCGGCAGTCGCTATAAACGTAAAAGGAGTTGTGATGATCTCATCACCCGCTTTGACGTCGAGCGCCATAAGGGCAAGTAAAAGCGCATCTGTCCCGCTGCTGCATCCGATGGCATGTTTTACGCCCGTATATGCTGCGATGTTTTTTTCAAAAGCTTCGAGTTTCGGTCCTCCTATGAATCCCGCACTCGCAAAGACTTCGCTTACCTCTTTGTCAATCTCCGTCTTATACTCTTGATACTGCGCCTGTAAATCTATAAAATTAATCTTCATTCTTTTCCTCTATGATCGATGCTACTGTTTTGGAACTTCCATGGCCTAAATATTTTCGTAACTCTTTTGAATTGTTCAGAAACTTTTCTCTGTCAAATTTTTTATATGCTTCAAAAAGATTGTCCGGCGTCACTTCGTCCTGGATGAACTCAGGATGAAGCGGTTCGCCTTTGAACTTTTCGAACATGATGTTGCCAAGACCGATATAATCAAGCTTCACCAGCCTGCTTGCCAGAAAATAATCAAGCGGCTTTGCGATGTAGCTTAAAATGAACGGGATCCCTATGAGTGCGGCTTCAAGCGTAGCCGTTCCGCTGCATATAAAAGCGAAGTCGCACTCCCGTAAAGTCTGATGCGCATCGTGAACAATTTTAAATTTCGTTAGGGTACCGTAAACTTCTTTTATATCTTCTTTAGTGAACTGTTTTGGGACGATAATATACGCTTCGCACTCCAGTTTTTCTCTGAGTTCTTCAAACACGGGCATCAGTTTTTTTATCTCGCCTCTGCGGCTTCCGGGCATGAAAGCTATCTTGTTCGTTTGCGAAAGTGTTTCTTTAAACTCTTTTATCTCGTCTAAGAGGGGATGCCCCACGTAGGTTATGGGTGCGTTTTTAGAGTAGTAGTCCTTTTCAAAGGGCAGGATGGAGGCCAGATGCGTGATGGTACGTTCTAAAACGGGAATTCTCTTTTGTTTCCAAGCCCAGGCCTGCGGCAGGATATAGTAGATGATCTCTTTGTCGGGGTATTTTTTTCTTATCTTCTTTGCAAGAGGGAGATTGAATCCCGATGAATCCATGAGCAAGACCTTGTCGGCATCACGTGCGAGTTCTGCCATCTGCGTATTGAGCTTGAAGAAAAATCTCAGTTTTTTTATCGCGTCGACAAACCCCATGATAGCCAGAGACGAGAGATCTATGAGCGGAGTTCCGAGCTCTTTGTCGAAGATACCGATAAATTCTACATCAGGGCTGAGCTCCTGTTTTAAAGCTTTTAGATGGATGTTCGCGGAATGTTCCAGGGCGCTGACGAGAAGTTTCATAGTAGGTTTAAACCTTTTTTGTTTATAATTTTGTAATTATATCTAAAGGTGTTGTTTAAATGGTAATAACAGATGTGAAAATTTGCGATATAAACGGCGAAAGAGTTGTTAACGTTACGGTCGAAGAGGGTGTCATAACCAAGATAGAGGAGATCAAGGAGCCAAGCGATACTCCGCTTTGTCTGATCCCTTCGCTCATAGACCTCAATGTCAGGGTCAAAGATGACATCCTAAACTCCAAAAAGATAGAGGATCTCTCATGCAACGCTTCAAAAGGAGGCGTCAAAGATGTGATACTCAATCCCGAATCGACTCCTGCCATAGACGATGAGATAGTCTTGGAGTTCGTACAAAACAATCCGATCCCGCGAGACGGAGCGAATATACATTGCTCTTTTAATACTATAAAATCCTCGGATGCGACACTCAGTAACATCGCCATACTTCTCAAAAAAGGGGCGGTTGCGCCGTTTATGAGTACGACGACACATAACAATCTCGCTATCAAGATAGCCGAATATGTCAAAATGTACGGTGTGACGCTGTTTTGCAGAGCGGAGGATAGAAGTCTCAGAAGTATGGGTGTCATGAACGAAGGAGAGACAAGTTCCTGTCTGGGGCTTGCAGGAATCCCTGCGATAGGCGAGCTTCTGCATGTAAGCAGGATGATAGAGCTGGCGCGCTACTATGGCATAAAAGTACTGTTTAAATCCATAGCCAATCCGCGTTCTATCGAGATGATAAGCAAAGCGAAAAAAGAGGGTGTGGACGTAAGATGCGAAGTGAGCATACATCACCTTCTGCACTCCGATAAACTTTGCGAAAACTTCAATACGGCGGCAAAGATATATCCGCCGCTGGCAACGCAGAATGATATGCAGCTTATGCAAGAAGCCCTGAAAAACGGCGAGGTCGATCTGCTCACGGTTCTTCATCATCCGTCGTCTCCGTTGAACAAAGAGGTTGCTTTTTTTGATGCGGCTTACGGATGTGAAAGTATAGATCATGCCCTGCCTCTTTACTATACGAAACTCGTAAAATCCGAAATGGTCAGTATGAAAGATCTGATACGTCTTTGCGTGCAAAATCCTGCAAAAGCCATTGGGGAGGAGAGAGGAAAGATAGAGGTCGGAACGAAAGGATTCGTTATCTTTGATACAAAAGAAACTATGTTCGTCGATAACTCGCAGTCTCTTTATAACGGCGAAGAGCTTTTCGGTGTCATAAAAGAGCCGGATGAACTTTAAAAAACTTATAGTAAAACAGGTAGATTGGAATTTGGATATAATTATTTGAAATTATATGTGGATGGGAAGGAAATCGCTTTTTGAAACTACTTAATCATACTTTTGAAAACTGTGCCGCTCTGGAGCAGTTTATAGATAACGAACTGCCAAAAGAGGGAAATATCCTCGTACAGCTTTTCAGCGGAATATCCGATATCACAACGGTTCAATCGGTCTTAGACGTATTGAACGAAAAGATCCCGAATGCAGTGATCATCGGTGCTTCCACCGCAGGCGAAATATCTGGCGGCATCATTCACAGCAAAACCGTACAACTTTCTTTTTCCGTATTTGAAAACTCCTCGCTCAGAACTATCTATTATCCGAAGGTGGATTTCCAAACGGGCGTCGATGCCGTAAAGGGTTTTTCAAAAAAAGATACCAAAGCGGTTCTGGCTTTTTGTGAAGCTTTAAAGGGAGATTCGGAGCTGTTTTTGGAAGGTTTTTCCTCCGTAGAACATAATATCCCCATTGCAGGCGGCAATGCGGGAGACAATTTAGAATTTAAAGAAACGTTTGTCATAAACAAAGACAAGATATATTTTGAGGGGATCGTATTGTGTGCGATCGACAGTGAAACTTTGAGCGTATCGACCAACTACTCTTTGGAGTGGACGCCCGTGGGCAAAGAGATGATCATTACAAAAGCTCAAAACAACGTCGTCTATGAGATCGACAATCTTCCGGTAGAAAAGATATACAGATACTATCTCGGAGACGAAATCCTGCTTAACTTCCCTGCCACGGTCGTAGAGTTTCCCTTGATAAAAACGGACGAAAATGTAAAGATCGCCAGATCGATCGTCGCGAGAACGGATGATGAAGGATTCGTTTATGCGGGGCATTTTAAAAACGGGGACAAAGTCAAGTTCGCGATAGGAAACGTAGAAGAGATTCTGAACAAAGCACAGGTACTTTATGACAATATCATTTCCGCTCCCGTCGAAGCTACGTACATATATTCCTGTTCGGTTAGAAAGCTGTTTTTAAAAGATCAGTTGAACTATGAGTTTGGTTTGATAGAGCAGATAGCTCCGGCTGTCGGTTTCTTTACGTACGGAGAGTTCTATCACGGCAAAACGAAAAACCAGCTTTTAAATATAACTACCACGACACTCAGCCTTTCGGAATCGACTCAGTTGAAAGAGAAACAGAAGATCACAGAGAGAAAAGCCAAGACCTCTATGTTGAAATCTCTTACAAATCTCGTGAACATTTCGGAAAAAGCCCTAAATAACAATATTATCAAGCTCAATCAGTATAAAGAGATACTCGACAACAGTGCCATCGTTTCCAAAACCGACGAGAGAGGGATCATTACCTATGTCAACGACGAGTTCTGCAGGGTTTCGGGTTACAGCAGAGAAGAGCTTTTGGGGCAAAAACACAATATCGTAAAGCATCCCGAGACGGAAAAATCCGTTTTTACCCAGATGTGGAAAGATATCACGCATAAAAAGGTATGGCACGGCACCATAAAAAATCTTACAAAAAACGGAGAGACCTATTATGTCAAGTCCGTGATCATGCCGATCCTGGATGAAGAGGGAAATATTACCGAGTACATCGCGGCAAGAACGGACGTGACGGATCTGATACAAAAAGACAAGATCATCAAAAGGCAGTTCGAAGATGTTTTGACGGGCTTGCAAAACAGAGCCTCGCTTTTGTATCAGTTAAGTATAAGACCGAGCGAATATGCCTCTTTGATACTTATAAACATCGACAGGTTTTCCGATATTAACGATTATTTCGGATATGAAACAGGAGACAAAGTCCTGCAGGAGTTCGCTCTTCGGTTAAAACAGAAGCATGAAAAAGTATATAGAATAAGCGGAGACGAATTTGCGATACTGTGCGAACATGATCTCAACGAAGAGAACAAAGCTGATATAATCAAATTGATACTAGATCTGGAAAGGTCCGATTACAAACTGTACGAGGATGTGATCTCCGTATTTTTATCTTGCGGCGTCGCATACGGAAGAAGAAGCGAGATATATAAATTTTCCCATATTGCGCTTAAAGAGAACAAAAAATCGAATAAACATGTCATCTTTTACAATGACAACGATAATCTGGATAAAAAAATAAAGGACAATATCAACATAATCGCAAAGATCAAAGAGGCGTTGCAGCATGACCGATTCCTGCCGTTCTTTCAGGGTATTGTCGATAACAAAACCAAAAAAATCGTCAAATATGAATCTCTTATCCGTCTCAAAGAGAGCGACGGCAAAATAGTCTCTCCGTTTTTCTTTTTAGAACATGCAAAAAAAGCGAAACTCTATATCAGACTAACAGAAGTCATGATAGTAAAATCGTTTGAAAAGTTTGCAAATCTGGATTACGAATTTTCCATAAATCTTTCCCTGCAGGATATTGAATCAGTAAAAATAGTGAATCTGCTGATAGAGAATCTGGAAAAATACCGATGCGGAAACAGGGTCGTCTTGGAGATAGTCGAATCCGAAGGTATCGACAGTTTCGAGAAGATGTCGGAGTTTATTTCCATAGTCAAACAATACGGCTGCAAGATAGCCATAGACGATTTTGGAACGGGATATTCCAACTTTAGCTATCTCTCCAAGCTGCACATAGATTACATAAAGATTGACGGCTCTTTGATAAAAGATATAGATAAAGACGAAACACAGCTCGCAACGGTCGAGAGTATCCTGCATTTTGCCAAAAAGATGGATATAAAGACGATCGCGGAGTTTGTAGAAAACGAAACTATCTACAATGTTTTACATAAGCTGGGAGTGGATTTTTCCCAAGGTTACTTTTTTTCCAAGCCGCAAGAGGAACTCGCGGAGTAAGATATCGTCCAAGAGGCTAAAGGAAATCTCCTTTAGCTTACAGAGCTTTTGTTATTATGCGGTTGAGTTTTGTGATAAACGAAGGGATATCTTCGATCTCCATACCGTTGAACAGTTTTGCCTGATCAAGAAGAACATGCGCGGCATCGTTGATGAGGTTCTGATCTGCGGAGTCTTTTAGTTTTTTGATCAGTTCATGATTTGGATTGATCTGCAGTATCGGTTTTGGCATCGGTACGTCGCCGCCTTGACCCATCTGTCTCATCATCTGAGCCATCATGAACGACGGATCCTCTTTATCCTCTTTGATCGCAACGGCAGAGTCGGTAAGATCAAATGTCACTTCGACATCTTTGACATCATCTTTAAGTGTATCTTTGAACTCTTTTGTCAACGGTTCGTACTCTTTTTTGCTCTCCTCTTTGGCTTTTTTGTCCTCTTCGCTCTCTTCGAATTTTGCGTCGGAGACATTTACAAGCTTATACTCTTTGTATTTGCTTACCATAGGGAAGACGATAGTGTCGACCTCTTCGTTTAAGATAAGTACGTCGATCCCTTTTGCTTTGAATCTCTCAAGGGCAGGATTGTTTTTGAGCATGCTTACAGTCGATTTTGCAGTGATGTAGTAGATCTCTTTTTTCTGGGCATCGACATTTTTTACAAACTCTTCAAGAGATGTTTTCTCATCCGAGTTGAGAGTGCTGAATCTTAGCAGGTCTAAGATCTTTTCACGGTTCGCATAGTCTGAATACAGCCCCTCTTTTAAAACGTTGCCGAACTCTTTGATGAAAGTATCGTATTTTTCTGCGTCGTTTTTAGCCATCTTCGAGAGTTCGGACAATATTTTTTTGACCGAAGCGTTTTTGATCTTCGCAAGTACGGCGTTGTTTTGAAGTATCTCGCGGCTTACGTTAAGCGGAAGGTCTTTTGAGTCGATCACACCTCTTAAGAAACGCAGGTATGTAGGCATCAGCTCTTTTTCATCGTCCGTGATGAACACACGGTTGATGTAAAGTTTTATGCCGGGCTGATAATCTACGCGGTACATATCCATTGGTGCATTTGTTGGTATATAAAACAGAGTGGTGTATTCTATGGCGCCTTCTGCTTTGTTGTGTATCCAAGTAAGAGGATCGGTAGAATCATGAGCGATACTTTTGTAAAAATCTTTATATTCATCGTCGCTTATCTCCGATTTTGAGATAGTCCACAGCGCGTTCGCTTTATTTATCTGCTCATTTACGATCTCTGTCTTTTCTGCTTCGATCTCTTTGCCTTCATCATCTTTCTTTGCAGGAGTATAGTGCTCTTTGTCCATAAAGATCGCAAAAGGGATATGGTTGGAGTATTTTTCTATAATGCTTGATATTCTGTACTCTTCTAAGAACTCGTTTTCATCATCGTTTAGATAAAGAGTGATCGTCGTACCGTGTCCGTCGCGCTCGGTTTTGTCAAGATCGAACTCTCCGTTTCCTGTGCTTGTCCAGATATATGCCTGCTCTTCACCGGCTTTTTTCGTTACGACTTCTACTTTGCCTGCAACCATGAACGCGGCATAAAAACCGACGCCGAACTGTCCGATAAGCTGAGAGTCTTTTTTCTGATCGCCGCTCAGACTTTCGATGAATGCTTTTGTACCGGATTTTGCGATAGTTCCTATGTTATTTATTAGATCCTCTTCGTTCATACCGATACCGCTGTCTTTGATAGTTAATGTTTTATTTTCTTTGTTAGGTATGATATCTATACGAGGGTCGAACTGTACGTTTTTATATTTTTCATCCGTAAGGACCAGCATATTGAGTTTATCTAATGCATCAGAACCGTTTGAGATAAGTTCGCGCAAAAAGATCTCTTTGTTGGAGTACAAAGAGTGGATCATAAGGTGTAGTATTTGATTTGCTTCAGTTTGAAATTGATGTTTTGCCATATTAAATTCCTTTTTTGATAGATTTAACTTGAGCGTAAGTATATCAAAAAAAAATAAATATATGCAAGCCGTATCAGTTTAATTTAGTCAATACGACTAAAGTCTATTTAGTGCATGTAGGTTTCAATACTGCTCTTTACTTGTAAAAGTGTATCTTTAAATCTTTCTTCGATCTCAAAAAATTTGTTTTCCTGCTTATTTTTTAATATCTCTCTGAACTCGGTCGAAACGTTTGCAAGTCTGTCTGCACCGATATTTGCCGATATCCCGGAAATATCCAAAAGCAGTTTTTGGACTGAATCCGTATCATCTTTTGCCATCATAAGATTGATATTTTTATCAGAATCTTTGTACATGCTCATAAATTCCGACAATACCTCTTTGTAAAGTTCGTTGTCGCCGCTGCATATCTCGATCCCTTCATCGATATTGAGGATATCGTTTTGTTCCTCTGCGGGCTTTGTACTTTTTTCATCTTTCATATCGAGATAGCAGTAGAGCACTTCGTAGAGTTTCTCCACGTTCAAAGGTTTTTCGAGATGTTCCTGCATCCCTGCGTTATACATCTTCTTTATATCATCAGAGGCCGTATCGCCGCTTAGAGCAACGACTAGAACATGATTTAAAGAGTCGTCGCCGCGGATGCGCCTTGTAGCTTCAAATCCATCAAGTACAGGCATATGGGCATCCATCAGCACGATAGAGAAGTCTTTGTCTTTTTGTAGGATATCAAGGGCTTCCTGACCGTTGTTGGCGATCTCTACGATCATTCCCGAGTCGCCCAAGATGCCGTTTATGACTTTTTGGTTGATCAGGTTGTCTTCTGCAACAAGTATCTTCGATCCGGCGAAGATATTAAAATTTTCTTTTGTTATCGGGTCGTGAGAAGTAAGTTCACGTTTTTTTTCAATGATTCTAATTTCGGGTTTTGTTTGAACAGAGGGTTCCTCTTTTGGATGTTTTATCTCTTGAGTTTGCTTCGTATCCTCTTTCTCTTTTTGCATGTCGGAGAAGATATGAATCGGTTTTGGCTCCTCTTTTGTCTTTTCATGCTCTTTGAGATCTTTGGGTTTATCGCTTCTTTGTTTGATGATGACATACAGCAAAATCAGCAATATGATCAGGATAAAAGCGATCGTCTCGGTAAGGTATAGTGTAAAAAACTCATTGATCTTATTCATCTTTTCCCCTCGTTCATTTTTAGATAATAAGTCTATATGATAGACTTTTTTTTCTTAAACTTTATAATCCTTCAAGTAATACGTACCAGAGCCTGTCTATCTCTTTGTCGCTTAAAAAAAGTGAAGAATGAGTGTCGAAAAGTTCGTTTAAAGCGTCTTTGTCGATGCCAAGGGTATGGGAACATTCAAAATGCGTCGGCAGGTAGCCCCGGATCACCGATATCTCTTTTTCGATCTTTTGGCTGCATAAAAAGCATCTGTTTTCCCTATGCAGACGGCCCTCATATCTTAAAAGTCTGCTGTATGCTTCCACGGCTACGCGCTTGGGGTTTTGTCTGTCCCATTTCATTGCGGCGTCGTCTATCAGATTAAAATAGAAATCGCCTATATCTTCGGCTTGTTTTAAGTGCTGATGAAAGAGAGTTACGAAATCCTGCCATGCTCTGAGCCTGTTCCTGTCACTTATCCACTTAAAACTCAGATGTATGACGTCTCTTAGTCTGGAGATAGAGCTTTTGATCGATCCTTCAAGCTCATAATCTATCTTGAATCCGAGGTTGATGACACCGTGGCGCGCACCGTAAAATCGATAAACTATTTGTAAGTTATCCTTTGATATTATTGTAACTATAAGATCTTCGTCCTTAGCCCGATTGATATTTATGATATAACCCTGCATAGTATGCTTCCATTTTACACGAATTTTATTTTTTAAATAATTATTATTACTTTTAAATGCTTTTTTAATTCTTTATTAGATACAATAAGCACGTAAATTTTTCTAAATAGACTAAGTTTATTTAAAAATAGATTAAATTTTCTCTTTTTTTGAAGAAAATTTCAAAAAATATAATAATTTGGAGTGAATATATGGTTGAATATAATGACTTATTAAAATCTTTTAAAGATAATTGTGGTTTTGGTCTTATCGCCAACATAAAAAACCGCACGTCACATGAAAACCTAGAAAATGCCATTACAGCACTTGAAAGAATGATGCACCGCGGCGCAGTCGCGGCTGACGGTAAAACAGGGGACGGAAGCGGACTTCTGCTTTCTATGCCGGTAAGCTTCATGCGCAAACAGGCGCAAAAAGAGGGAGTGGAGCTTCCCGATCAGTTTGCCGTAGCATCGGTATTTACAAAAAACAAAAAACAGATAGACGTAATTGAAAAAATCTGCAGTAAAAACGATCTTAAAGTCATCCTGGTACGTAACGTTCCCGTTGACATAAATGCTTTGGGCGAACAGGCAAAAGAGACTCTGCCATATATCATTCAACTATTTATTACTTCAAATTCTATCATGGCTTCGGAGCGTTTTGACGCTTTATTGTATCTGAGCAGAAAAGAGTGTGAGCACGCTTTGGTGGACGACAGAAACTTTTATATCTCATCAATGTCGTCAAAAGTCCTTTCATATAAAGGGCTTGTCATGCCTACGCATATCAAAGAGTTCTATAAAGACCTTCAAGACAAAGAGTTCAAGATCTCTTTTGCTCTGTTTCATCAGAGATTTTCCACAAATACGCTTCCAGAATGGCGTCTTGCACAGCCGTTTCGCGCCGTGGCGCATAACGGTGAGATCAACTCCGTAGAGGGAAATAGATTTAACGTCGAGATCAAATCCGAATCGATTAAAAGCGAAGTGTTCACCGATGAAGAACTTGCACGAATCTTGCCTATCCTTCAGCCTGCATCTTCCGATAGTGCGAGTGCGGACAACTTCTTGGAGTTTTTGCTTGTAAACGGCATGGACTTTTTCAAAGCGGCACGTGCGGTGATCCCGAGTGCATGGCAGAACGCTCCGCATATGGACCCTGAACTTCGTGCGTTTTATGAGTATCAATCGACCGTATTTGAAGCGTGGGACGGTCCTGCGGCATTTTCTTTGACTGACGGCCGTTATATAGGGTGTGTATTGGATCGTAACGGACTCCGCCCGTCAAAATATATCATCACAAAAGACGATACGCTGCTTATTGCCAGCGAATACGGCGTCATAGATATCGACGAATCCAATATCAAAGAGCGCGGACGTTTGAAATCAGGACAGATGATAGGACTTGATCTAAAATACGGAAAAGTGCTCAAAGACGAGCAGATCAACGATTATCTTAAAAGTTCCAACCCGTATATGAAATGGCTCAACGAACATATGATCTATCTTCAAGAGCATGTAGAAGAGCAGTATGTGAGCCAGTGCGATCATGATGATTCGACCATTATTAAAAAACAGAGATATTTCAATCTCACTCAAGAGGTGATTGAACAGGTGATCGAACCTATGATCCGCGACGGTAAAGAAGCCGTCGGTTCTATGGGAGACGATACCCCTCTTGCCGCGTTTAGCAATAAGCAGCGTTCGTTTACCGATTTTTTCAAACAAAAATTCGCTCAGGTGACCAACCCTCCGATCGACCCTATCCGTGAAAAGGTCGTAATGAGCTTAAATACAGGTTTCGGCGAGGCACACAATATACTCGGCGAACTTCCTTCTCACGCTCACAGACTCAAGGCGATCTCACCTATCATTACGCTTGAAAAGCTGGAAGTCCTGAAATCTTTCGGAGATAAAAAATCGCCGAGCTATCAGGATTTTTACAAAAACTCGACTTTTTCGACAGCGTACGATACCGACTTGAAATCGGCGTTGGACGAATTGGTAAAAAATGTAATAAACAGCGTCAAAAACGACCGTGTACGTATTGTCGTGCTTGATGACGATGCTCTTAGCAAAACAAAACGTATCATCCCGATGGCGATGGCTGTGGGGCGTATCAGTCATGCACTGCTTGAAGTAAAACTTAGACATCTCGTCTCCATCGTCGCTTGCTCTTCGGAAGTCGTCGACTCTCACAGTGCTGCGGTGCTCATAGGTTACGGCGCGAGCGCGGTTTATCCGGGTCTGCTTTTTATGACTGTTGCAAAAGAGCTTGAAAAAGCAAAATACGGCGGACTCTCTTGTCAAGAAGCGTTGAAATCGGTACACGGTTCTTTAAATGCGGGTATACTCAAAATAATGTCGAAAATGGGGATATCTACCGTCGCGTCTTACAGAAACACAGGATTGTTTGATGTTATCGGTCTTGCAAAGGATGTAACACAGGATTGTTTTAAAGGTTCTCACCTTTTGATTCCGGGACTGAGCTATGACGATATCGATGCTAAACTCAAAGAGAATCACAGGTCGGCGTATAATGACAACGGCTTTAGCAAAATATTCCCGCTGCATATAGGAGGGTATTATAAATTTTACTCTGGACAGGAATATCATGATTTCGGTCCAGACGTGATACACGCTATTCATACGGCGGTAAAATCGGGAGATAAAAAAGATTTTGACAAACTAAAATCGATCGTGAACAACCGCGGTCTGAAGTTTATCCGCGATTTCTTTGAGTTTAAATCCGACCGCGCGCCGATAGATATCTCCGAGGTCGAACCGAAAGAGGCGATCTTTAAACGTTTTGCATCGGCGGCGATGAGTCTCGGTTCTATTTCACCAGAAGCGCATGAAACGATAGCAATGGCAATGAATCAGATCGGCGGACAATCGAACTCGGGAGAGGGTGGAGAAGATTCTGCACGTTTTGATACGAACCGCAACTCAAAGATCAAACAGGTTGCTTCGGGACGTTTCGGAGTTACTCCTGCATATCTTCGTTCAGCAGAAGAGATACAGATCAAAGTCGCCCAAGGTGCAAAACCGGGTGAGGGAGGACAGCTTCCAGGACATAAAGTAACCGAGCTTATCGGACGTCTGCGTCATACGATCCCTGGAGTTACGCTGATCTCGCCGCCGCCGCATCACGATATCTACTCTATCGAAGATCTGGCGCAGCTGATATTTGACCTTAAGCAGGTCAATCCAAAAGCGCGCATCGCCGTAAAACTTGTTTCGACCGCGGGTGTCGGTACTATTGCGGCAGGTGTCGCTAAAGCCTATGCGGACAAGATCATCATCTCCGGAGGCGACGGCGGTACGGGTGCTGCTCCGCTAACTTCCATAAAATATGCGGGTAATCCATGGGAACTGGGACTCAGCGAAGCGCATAATGCGCTAAAGGTCAACGATCTCAGACGTCTTGTAGAAGTTCAAACGGACGGAGGACTCAAAACAGGTCTTGATATCGTAAAGGCTGCGATGCTTGGAGCAGAGAGCTATGCGTTTGGTACGGGTGTGCTTACGATTGTCGGATGTAAGATGCTTCGTATCTGCCACTTGAACAAATGTTCTGTGGGTATCGCTACGCAAAACGAAAAACTGAGAAACGAGTTCTTTAAAGGACATGTTCCTCAGGTTGTAAATTACTTTACTCTTTTGGCAGAAGATGTAAGAGGGATCCTTGCAGGACTCGGTTACAAAAGCTTGGAAGAGCTGATAGGCAGAAGCGATCTGCTTAAAGTCGTAGACGACGAGTTCGCGCAAAAATTTGATTTCTCGTCCGTACTTCATAAAGTCGAGGGCATAAACACCTGCCAAGAGCCTTTTAACAATCCTTTTGACGATAATGCATTTGAAAAAGGGATATTAAATGACGTGATGCCTGCCATCAAGCATCCCGATCATCCTATAAGGATCACAAAAGAGATCAAAAACATTCATAGAAGTTTCGGTGCGCTAATCAGCGGCGAGATAGCTCAATATTACGGAGATACGGGCTTAAAAGCCGATACGATAACTATGAAGCTCAAAGGGATCGCAGGACAGGCGTTTGGAGCGTTCTTGATAAACGGCGTATCTTTATACCTAGAGGGTGTAGCAAACGATTATATCGGTAAAGGCCTCCATGGCGGAAAAGTCGTCGTAACTTCGAAAAATGCGGGCGAAGAGTTTAGTGCCGGAGGAAATACGTGTCTTTACGGCGCTACTTCTGGAAAACTGTTTATTTCAGGAAACGTAGGCGAACGTTTTGCGGTCCGTAACTCCGGTGCTTTGGCAATCGTTGAGGGTGCTGGAGACAATGCGTGTGAATATATGACCGGCGGGATCGTCGTGATCCTCGGCGATACAGGTATCAATTTCGGTGCAGGTATGACGGGCGGTGTCGCGTTCGTATATGACAAAAAACATGATTTTATAGAGAATGTAAACCGTGAGCTCGTCGAAGCGGTAAGAATAGATACGGATGACGGAGACGAAGCCCGTCATTACTTAAAACGATTGTTAAAAGAGTATCTTGTCGAAACATCGAGTGAAAAAGCCAGAGACATTTTAGATAATTTTAGAGAAGACATAAGAAACTTCTGGTTGGTTCGCCCGAAAAATCTTAAAAAACTACCGTTGAACGTTGATAAAGGAGACTAGGATGCAAGAATTTTTAAATACAGGACGTATTGATCCTGAAAAACGTTTAGTAGTAGAGCGCGTAAGAGATTTCAAAGAGATTTACGAAGTCTTTGATAAAGACAGAGCAGCGTCTCAAAGCGACCGCTGTATCCAATGCGGTGATCCGTATTGTCTAAACAAATGTCCTCTTCATAACTATATCCCGCAGTGGCTAAAAAGCGTAGCCGAAAAGGACCTCAACTTTGCATTTCGTCTTGCAAACGAGCCTTCTCCGTTTCCAGAAGTCATGGGAAGAGTTTGTCCGCATGACAGACTTTGCGAAGGCGACTGTACTTTAAATGACGGACATGGTGCTATCACGATCGGTTCTGTCGAGACATTTATCGTCGAAGAGGGATTCAAAAACGGGCTTAAACTCGAATTTCCAGGGATAACGACCGATAAAAAGGTTGCTATCGTCGGTTCCGGACCTGCAGGACTCTCCGCTGCTACGTATCTTCTTCGTTCGGGCATAGCCGTGACCATGTATGAAAGAAGCGACAAAGCGGGCGGGCTTTTGACTTACGGCATCCCTAACTTCAAACTTGATAAAAAAGTGGTCGATCGCCGGGTCAAACTGCTTCAAGAAGCGGGAATGAACCTTGTCTTGAACACGGAAGTTGGACGTGATATCTCTTTTGAAGAGATAGCGGATAATCATGATGCTATGTTTATCGGTATCGGTGCGACCGTCGCCAAAAAAGCGGGAATCGCCGGAGAAAATGCCAAAAACGTGTATAAAGCTATGGATTATCTCACGAACATTCAGCGCAAGAACTTTAAAATGACATACGACAAAACGTTTGATTTTAAAGACCTTGACGTAGTAGTGATAGGCGGCGGCGATACGGCGATGGATTGTCTTCGTACGGCAAAACGTGAGGGTGCAAGAAGCGTTACTTGTCTGTACCGCCGTGATGCGCACAATATGCCGGGAAGCCAAAAAGAGTACAAAAACGCTATGGAAGAAGGCGTCGACTTTACCTTCTGCGTTTCTCCAAAAGAGATCATCTTGAACGAATCGGGACGTGCTATCGCGGTCGAAGTGGCAAAGACGACTCTTGGCACAAAAGATGAAAGCGGCCGTCAGAAGATGGAGGAGGTAAAAGGCAGCGAGCACAGAGTAAGTGCCGATGTCGTCATTATGTCCTTGGGCTTTGATCCGTCCAAACCCTCTTTCTTGGCTGAAAACGGAATCGAGACCAATTCATGGGGAGGAATCATCATCAATGAAGAGACTCATGAAACCACGACTGCCGGCGTCTATGCGGGCGGAGACTGTTTCCGCGGAGCGGATCTGGTCGTAACTGCGGCGTTTGACGGTCGTGAAGCAGCAAGAAGCATCGTAAAATCTCTTTTAGGCTGATGATAGATCTCACCTCTTTTATCGAAGATGCCGCCGCGGCATCTATCGATATACAAGAAAAGCTGCAAAAAAATTCTGCTTCCTTATATGAAAAACTGGATATCGGTGCCGGCGGGGACATAAGTTACGGTGCCGATATCATGGCAGAAAAGATCTATGTCTCTTACCTGAAAAAATATGCTAAGATCGACTCCGAAGAGTCGGGCATTATCGGAGAAGGGAAGTACACGATTTACCTCGACCCTCTAGACGGAAGCGACAATTTTAAAACGAATTTTCCCTATTACGGTTCCTCCATCGCACTTTGCGACGGTGATGAAACTTTAGCTGCCGTCATCGTGAATTTCATATCTTCAGAGATATTTATCAGAACAAAAAATGAGTTTTATAAGACCTATCTAAATGATCTTTCTTGTAAGCTGGATGTGCTTGAAAACAATTCTCTGTCTTCGGTAGGCATAGTGGAAAAGGCGTATGCCGATCCGAAAAAAACGGTACCATTGAAGGAAAATCATCTTAAATTCAGGTCTCCAGGTGCCATAGCGTTATCTTTGGCGTATGCACATTATGTTAAATATATGCTCTTTTTTGGTACAATGCGGGTTTACGATATACAAGCCGGTCTTTACATGTGCAAAGATTTGAATGTATATATGGATGATGAAATAATCATAATCTCAAAAGATGACGATCTGTTTAAAAAATTATGCAAACTATATAATAAGGAACCGTTTTGAACCTTTTTAATCTTTTTAGTTCAAGCTCAAAAAAGCAGCAGGCTACAAAAAGCGAAGCTCCTGCACACTGGATCAAGTGTACGTCTTGTCAGTCTCTCATGTATTATAAAGAGGTCGAAAATCAGAACTATGTCTGTCCCAAATGCGGATTTCATCTGCGTATAGGCGTGAAAGAGCGCATCAGCTTATTGGCGGACGACGGAGAGTTCATAGAGCATGATGCAGGTCTTTCTCCTGTTGATCCGTTGAAGTTCGTCGACAAAAAAAGCTATGCAAAGCGTATAGAAGAAGCCTACTCTAAAACATCCCGTAAATCTTCCGTGGTAAGCGGAGAGTGTAAGATAAACGGACAAAGTGCGCAGCTTGTTATCTTTGACTTCTCTTTTATGGGCGGGTCTCTCGGCTCGGTCGAGGGCGAAAAGATCGTTCGTGCCGTCAATCGCGCCATAGAAAAAAGAGAAGGGCTTATCATTATAAGTGCCAGCGGAGGTGCAAGAATGCAGGAGAGTACCTTCTCTTTGATGCAGATGAGCAAGACTTCCGCAGCCCTGGCAAAACTTGCGGAGCATAGGCTTCCTTACATCTCGCTTCTGACCGATCCGACGATGGGCGGTGTCAGCGCCTCATTTGCGATGCTCGGCGATATAATCATCGCCGAACCGGGTGCACTGGTCGGTTTTGCAGGTCAGAGGGTTATTAAACAAACAATCGGTTCGGATCTTCCCGAAGGATTTCAAAGAGCGGAGTTCTTGCTTGAAAAAGGATCGATCGATATGGTCGTAAACAGAAATAATTTGAAACAGACGCTATCAGATCTTTTAAAGATGTTAGTAAACGAATAAATGAAACTCTACGCACTTTGCGACCAAGACCTGCTGGATAAAAACGATCTTTGTCTGGAGGATTTTGTTGCAATAGCCAAAAAGCATGATGCCGAGGTGATACAATACCGCAACAAGAGTGCGGACATCTCTTTTATTAAACAGCAGCTCATCGAACTAAGAAGGCTTTTTGAAGGCTTTTTGATAATCAACGACACTTTTGAACTCAGCCCTTTTTGCGACGGTGTACATATCGGTCAGGAAGATCTTCAAAAGATCGATCCCGACGAAAAAAAAGCCATAAAAATACTCAGAGAAGTTTTGGGAAAAGACAAGCTGATCGGTCTCTCCACACATAATAAAGACGAGATCATAAAAGCCAATGAACTGGATATAAACTATGTAGGTCTTGGCGCCTATAGAGCGACGTCCACCAAAGAAGTGGACAATATACTCGCAGACAGACTGGATGAAATAGCTTCTTTCTCGATTCACCCCGTAGCCGCAATCGGCGGCGTAAGACTTGATGACAGGTTTGAGAACGTGACATACCATGTGATCGGAAGCGGGCTTTTATGAATATTGACATCATATCGATCGCAAAAAAAGAGCGTTCGACTTATGACCCTTTGTACAAAGAATTAGAAAAAATGATATCTCGATTTGCAAAAATCAATGATATTGAACTATTTTCCAAAGAAATTACTAAAGCTCACAACATTGGTGTAGAGGCTTCAAAAGCTGCATATACAAAGGCTTTTGAAGCATATGATAACAAAGGATATGTAGTTTCGTTACATCCTGATGGAAAATTAATCGATAGTTTTGAATTTAGTAAGCTTATAGATGGTAAAATGTCCATTCAATTTTATATTGGTGGAGCTTATGGCCTTGAGGATAAATTTTTACAAAAATCCGACAAGGTTATAAGTCTTGGGAAGATAACAATGAGCCATAAGATAGCAAAAGCAGTCTTGCTTGAGCAGATATATCGGGGGTTTTCAATTTTATCGAACCATCCATACCATAAATAGCGGGGGAATTAGTGAGACAGAGTGAGCTTGATTTTTTCAAAAAAATGTTAGAAACACGTAGGGCACAGATAGTGAAAAATATCCTTGGTGTTGAAGAAGAGATGGGTATGTTACGTCAAGAAGAGTTACACGATGATGCGGATTACGCCGTTATGAATAATAACAATCTGGTTGAATCGGCGATAGGCGAACAACAAAACAAAGAGCTGCGAGAGATAGAGATATCCTTACATAAGATATTTACACAGTCTTACGGAAGATGTGAGATGTGTGAGGAGCTTATTAATATTCATCGTCTGAAAGTTAAGCCGCATGCAAAATATTGTATAGACTGCCGTGAGATCGCGGAGAAAAAAGACACAAAATAAGGAAAGAAATATGTATATTAAACGCTACACTATAGCAGTGAGTTTATTTGTAATTTTGCTAGGATGGTATGTCTATACTTTTGTGACGCAGCAGAGTATCGCGGTAGATTTTTTCGGAATAGTTCTACCCTCTTTGCCTGTTGCCGTTTTAGTAGTTTTACCGGTGATCTTACTTTATATAGCGAGCGTTTTGCATATGAGCTTTTACTCATTGGTCGGTACTCTTAACCTGAGAAAGTATGAAAAAGACTATGAGAAGCTCATAAGTTCTATCAGCGATGCTTTACTCGGTAAAAAGAACCGTCATTACGAGTTTAAGACACAACGATACAAACAGCTCGGCAAAGTACTGGACAATATATCGATCTATACGAATGCTCAGATAACCGAGATCGACGATGAGAAACTCTCATCTACGCTGGATATCATAAACAAGATCAAAAACGGCGATGTCGTCGACTTGAAAAAGCTCGGTCTGCAATCGGATAACGAACTTGTCATCTTAAATGACAGAAACAGATACAATGCAAAAGATATTAGCGCGGAAGACGTTTTGGGCAAATCCGCGAAGTATCCGAAAGAACTTTGTATCAAAGCATATACGGATTTATCCAAAACCGCTTCTGCAGGCAGTATTGAAAAATATAAAGAGTTCATGAGCAAAGATTCGCTCTTAAACATCTTGTCGCGTATAAATGCCGATAAAGATCCTCTGGATATCACAAACGAGTCTTTGATACAGCTCTTTTCACTGCTTGATCTACAAGAGAAAGACTTTATCGAAGCTTCGCATATCTTATCGAAAAACATGGTTCCTGAGCAGAGAATAAGACTCTTTGAACTTTTAAGCGACAAGTCCGAAGAGGCGATGGGCGGATATCTCTACACGCTTTATGATCTGGAGATGCTTTCACCTGCCGATGAGATACTGGACAATTCGCAGCCGGACGAATACATGTATTTTAAAGCTTACCGTGCGTTAAAAGAGTGTAATAAAAATTATGATATCTCACTTTTTGTCTAGGAGATTTTCTTTTCCTGGACATCCTGCTTCTTTTCTAAACAAGTGTTTATCTAATAGAAATCTCTTTTTAGATAAAATTCTATAAAAACAATCCGGAATATTTTATATGCAAAATAAATTATCTTTTGATCTCCCTATATATGTACTTGCTCCGCTTGCCGGATATACCGACCTTCCATTTAGAAATGTGGTTAAAAAGTTCGGTGCGGATTTGACGGTAAGCGAGATGATTAGTTCCAATGCTCTTGCGCACGGATCGAAGAAGACTTTGCAAATGCTTGAGAAAAACCAGAATGAAGACCCTTATTCCGTTCAGATAGCAGGATCGCAGACGGATATCGTCAAACAGGCAGTCGAAGTCTTGAACGAGCAAGAAGGTATAGATATCATCGATCTTAACTGCGGCTGTCCCGTTCCAAAAGTCGTAGGGCATGGAAGCGGCAGCTCGCTTCTTTTGAACCTACCGCTTATGGGCGATATCATCAAGACAATCAAAGATACTTCCAACAAATCGATGACAAGCGTGAAGATCCGTCTCGGTTATGAGAAAAAGAACCATATCGATATAGCAAAGGTCGTAGAAGACAGCGGAGCCGATTTTCTCGCGGTTCATGGACGTACCCGTGCGGGCAAGTTCAAAGCTGCGGTCGATTATGATGCCATTAAAGAGATAAAAGAGGCAGTGAAGATCCCGGTAATCGCAAACGGCGATATCGATTCTTACGAAAAAGCTCAGTGGGTGCTGCAGCATACGGGAGCCGACGGGGTGATGATAGGACGCGGTGCGGTCGGTGCTCCGTGGATATTTCATCAGCTCAAATCCGGTTCGGCGGATATCGACAGACTTTTAAAGCATGAGATAATCATGGAACATTTTGACAAGATGATAGAGTTTTACGGCGCACATGGCGTCAGTATGTTCAGAAAACATACGCATACCTACTCTAAAGGGTATCAGGGTGCGTCCGCTCTACGCGATCTGGTAAACAGGATTAGCGATATAGACGAATACAGAGATGTGATAGATAAGTTCTTTTTGGAGAATGAGATCGTTGCAAGATAATAGGGAGAGTAATGCTTGAAGCAACAGAATCGATTATAAACCTACAAGAAGACGATATAGACGATAATGTCTTATATTACGATTACAATATAAAGCATCTGCTCTCTTTGATAAAAGCCAAAGTACCCGAAGACGACAACAGATACCTGAGCTCATTTAGATCGTTTGAAGGCGAGGTCTTTGAGAACTATATGTACGAAAAGCTTTTGGCGTATGTCCAGACACAAGACGAAGTAGAAAAGTTCGTCCTCAAAGGACATCATCAAAGCAGAGACAAAGCCTTTGCGAACACCCTTTCGATAAGCGAAAAATCTCAGATAGTCTATCGTACGAAAAGCAGGGAAATAGGCGAGTTCGATGCGCTTATCTTTACGAAAAAAGAGCTTTATTTCGTGGAGATGACGCTTGTCAAATCTGTTTTGAAACTTAAAAAAAGGCTCCGTAAGAAGAAAGCGCTTTTGGAGACGATCTTTCCCGATTACGAGATAAAAGCGCTTATCATTCTAAATGAAGGAGTAAGCGGAGTAAAACAGCTTCCTCCTTACTGCAAGGTCTGGATCACAAAATCTTTTTCATCCCAAAAGGTTTTGGATTATCTCAAAAACAGAAGAGCATACGAGAGAAAGCCGAAAAAAGAGATGGACAGTAAAAAGATGGTCGAAGCCCAGAGCCTGAAAATCTTTCCGTTTCGATATTACAATACTTTAAGCTGGATAACCAGATCTCTGCGCTCAAACAGAAATCAACTGATAAATATGAAGTTTCTGACAGATCCGCTTACTCAAAGATATCATGATCTCTATACAAAAATATATCTGGGCTTTATGTATCCCTCCGAATTCAAAAAGATAATGAATATAAAAGCAGATATTAAAAACGACCAAAAGATCATCGTGGCGCTGGAAAAGAAACATTCAGACGAGATCGTTCTGACCTACTACATCCAGTATACCCGCAAAAAACTCGACTATATATCATATAACGACGAGGGTGCGATGATTGTCGAAAAAAAGGATCCTTACGGTATTACCGTAACTGAGGTCTATCATGTGACAAAGTTGATGGACAAGAGCTTTTCTCTGAGTGCCAACAATATAAAAACCATCGCCAATCTTTTAAAAGAGAGTTTTGCCTCTATGGATAAGAGATAAAGAGCAAAGCCTCAAAAGATCCTCTGATCTTGCAATAAAACTTAATATTTCATAAAAAAACAACTTTTCCACCATACAGGCAAAAAATGCCTAAAATTTAATCATCATATTTCTTAATTTTACATTAGCTGTGTTACAATTTTAAAAAATAGATCGAATCGGGGTTTTTTATGATTAAGTCTGTGTGCGGGTATTGCGGTGTTGGATGCGGATTGGAATATGACGAGAAAAATTTGATAGGTGATGTCACATATCCGACGAATTTCGGCAAGGTCTGTTCCAAAGGGGTGTCGGAACTAGTCAGCATCCAAACCGATACGAGACTTTTAAGACCTGTATATAGAGAATCGCTCAATCAAGAGTTTACGACGCTAAAATGGGAAGATGCGATAAAACGCATAGCCGACAAGATACGAAAGAGTTCCAAAGAGAAGATAGGATTTTATCTCTCCGGTCAGCTGTTAACGGAAGACTATTACATCGCCAACAAGCTCGGCAAAGGCTTCATAGGTACACCCAACGTCGATACGAACAGCCGTACCTGCATGTCCAGCGCCGTCGTCGCTTATAAAAAAGCGATAGGAGCCGATTTCGTTCCTCTTAGAATGGACGATATCTTCAAATCAGATCTGCTCATTCTTGCCGGAGCGAATACGGCCGAGGCGCATGTCGTGTTTCACAACCAGATAAAAAAAGCGAAAAAAGAGGGGCTTAAAGTCGTCGTCATCGATCCAAGATACACCGAGACCGCAAAGATCGCAGATCTCTATCTGCCCATAAAAGCCGGAGGCGATATAGATTTTTTCAATCTCATCTCCAAACGCCTTATCGATGAAGAGCTCTATGACAAAGAGTTCGTAGAGAACCGTGTCAACAATTTCGAGCAGCTGAAAAACAAGTTCAAAAGAGTTCCGACGACAAAGATGATAAAAAGAACCGGGTTGCCGCAGGAGCTTTTTGACGAATTTTTCGAGCTTTATAAAAACAGTGAAAACATCATTACGGCTTGGACGATGGGACTCAACCAGTCGGTCCAGGGCGTGGATAAGAACCTTGCACTGATAAACACCCATCTCTTGACGGGTAAGATATTTAAAGAAGGCTGCGGGCCCTTGAGCCTTACAGGGCAGCCAAACGCAATGGGCGGAAGGGAAGTAGGAGGACTTTCAACGATGCTTGCTGTTCATCTTGGATTTGATAAAGAGAGCGTAAAAAAGGTTTCAGAGTTTTGGAAAAGCAATAATGTCGCCTCACATGCGGGACTTACGGCGACACAGATGCTCGAAGCGGATCTTGACGTGCTTATCATCTGTCATACCGATCCAATCTACCATCTTCCAAACCGAAACAAGACGGAGAAGCTTATCCAAAAGATCCCTTTTGTCGTGGAGATAAACGCCTATGAAAACTCCGAATCTTCAAAGTTTGCCCACCTAAGGCTTCCCGCTTCTCCATGGGGAGAAAAAGAGGGGACGCAGACAAATCTGGACAGGACCATAACCAGACAGGAGCGACTTACCCGCCAGTCGATCGATTCTAAACCGGATTGGGAGATATTTCAGCTTTTAGCTGTGGAGCTAGGGTTTAAAGAAGCCTTTAATTTTAAAAATCCAAAAGAGATATTTCAAGAATACCAGCAGATGACCAAGCTAAACAGCTATATGGATATCGACAAGGCCGATTATGATGAGATGCGCAACAGCGCGTTCGTCTGGGGAAAGGGTATTAAAGAGTTCCTCACACCGGATAAAAAAGGAAACCTTTTTTTCGTGCAAAACAAACTCTTAAGCGAAAAGAGCTCGCTCGAGTATCCTTTTATCCTTTTAACGGGACGTACCCGCGACCAATGGCACAGCGGTACGAAAACAAATCTCCCTACCACTCTGCTCAAATACAAAGAACTCAACTTCTGCGAGATCAATCCCCTTGACGCAAAAACACTCGGGATAAAAGACGGAGACAGCATAAAAGTGATCTCAAAAAGAGGCGAGCTTATTACAAAAGCTCTTATAACCGAAGCAATAAATGAAAAAAATATTTTCATTCCCATCAGCAACAGGGAAGTGAACTATCTGACCATCGATCTGTACGACAGTGAATCGCTTGAGCCGGATTATAATCACAGCGCGGTAAAAATAGTAAAGCTTTAAAGGATAATTATTTTCTTTTAAGAACATCTGCCCTATACTCATAACAGATAAAATTTAAAGGAGTGTATAGATGAGGCAGTATGAAACATACAAGTGCAATGTTTGTGGAAACGAAGTAGAGGTACAGCATGTGGGCGGCGGTACGCTGACATGCTGTAATCAGCCGATGGAGTGCACGACTGTAAATTTAACTGCGGTAAACCTGATGAAAGCTTTTGCGGGAGAGAGTCAGGCCCGTAACAAGTATGAGTTTTTCGGAGAGCTCGCACGTGAAGCGGGATGGCACGCGATAGCCGATCATTTTGCCGAATCGGCCATGAATGAAAAGTATCATGCAAAAGCCGAATATGAAGCATACAACAAACTCATGTACGGCATAGAGATGCATGAAACGCTAAAAAATCTCGAAATGGCGATGGAGGGAGAAAAATACGAACATACCCAGATGTATCCGAATTTTGCGGATATTGCGGAAAGCGAAGGACATAAAGATATCGCGCGCCTCTTAAAAGCCATCGCAAAAGTAGAGGTGGAGCATGAACGCGAATACGGCGAACTGAAAAAAATTCTCGAAGAAGAGGGCTTTTTTAACAGTGATGAAGATGAATACTGGGTTTGTGAGGTGTGCGGACATGTCCACAGAGGTAAAAAAGCACCCAAAGCATGTCCTTTATGTAAAGTAGGACAGGAATACTTCAGACGTGAAAATCTATATTAAAAAAGGAGCGTAAGATGGCAAAAAGAGGAATATCGATACTAAAAGGTATTGAAGCACAAAAGGTCACACAGCTTTTAAATAAAGCATATGCCGACGAGTGGCTGGCATATTATCAGTATTTTACGGAAAGCAAAGTCATTAAAGGTATCATGAAAGACGCGGCGATAACGGAGCTGACGCAGCATGCAGCCGATGAACTCCGCCACGCTACGATGGTCGCCGATCGTATCGTACAGCTCGGAGGCACCCCGCTTTTAAGCCCAAAAGACTGGTTTACGCATACGAACTGCGGTTATGACGCACCCACCGATGCAAACGTCCTGCCTATCTTGCAGCAGGCTATTAAGGGTGAACAGTGTGCTATCAGCATCTATTCGGAACTTGTAGAGATCACCAAGGACAAAGACATCGTTACGTACGACATGGTCTCTCAGATATTGGCCGACGAGGTCGAGCATGAAGAGGACTTGCAGGCTCTTTATGACGATATCCATGAATTTATAGCCGAAGTCAGAAAAAACCTTCAGTAAAAAGAATCGATGATCAATCCCCAAGGCATGTTCCTTTCGTTTATGAAATACGATCGGACACTTGGGGGCATAACCTCTATTTTTAATCCTCCAGCGCTATAAACGTTAAAAGTTCCGAAAAAACTACGGCTCGGTTCTCATTGCCTATCATCTTTTCAATCATCTGCACGAATTTTTCATCCATATGTAAAACAAGTTTTCTTATATCTTCCGGCTTTTCTCGTTTGTTTGCATTTGTAAATCTCTCATACGATGAATACGCTTCTTTTTTTGTCAGTTGGTAATAGAGTCTTCTGCCAAGTTCAAAAAGTTCGAACTCTTCGTTCTTTCCGGTATTTGTTATCTTGTTTATATCCAGTTCAAGCTCTATCTTGTTATGTCTCAGGTAAGCTTTTAACTGCATCATAAAACCTATATATGCCGATGTGTACTGCGACAAGACCCTGATGTTGAACTTTTCAAAACTTTCGTTCTTGATTCTTAGTTTTTTATATTCGAGCATCAGACTCTCTACAAAAAAATGTGCATATCGCAGAGGAGCCGATTTGATGACGGTGTATCCTTCAAGACCTTCGCCGGCAAGTCTGCCTCCGATGCTGATGTGTACTCCGTCCTCAGTTACTTCGGCGACTTTCGTTTTGCATCCTTCAAAACCTATGTCTGCGAGTCCATGCAGACCGCATCCTTTGACGCATGCTGACCAGTACATACGTACCCGTCCCGATTCCAGAGGAACGCTTGTGCTTAGATAATCGGCCATACGTCTGGCATCCTCTTTGTTTTCGATAACACCGAACGTACAGTGTTTTGTTCCCGCACATGCGATAAGATTGTTGAAGTAGGGCGTATCGATGTTTTTGTATTTTTGAAAAAAATCCTCCTGCAGCAGAGCACTTGTGTCTTTTACTCCAAGAATATAGAGATTTTGTTCGATGCTGAACCGAAGTTCGCCGTTTCCGAATTTTTCGCTCAAAGATGCCGTCTGCAAAAGATCGGTTCCGCTGAATACTCCCGATGGAACTACTACATGCACAGCGAAACTGCCGTCTCTAAGCTGCACTTTGCCATGCCCCGCATCGGTAAAATCAAGGCTCGTCATCGTCTCTCCCGCAGTTGCAAAATCTATACCGGCATTTTCCCGTATGGCGCTTGCAATCTCCTCCATTTTGACCTCTTGAATAAGAAAATGAAGTCTGTTCTTGTTTCGATTGTCTCTAAACCCGAATCTTTTGAACAGGTCGATGATCGATTCGTATGCTTTTAAGACCTCTTCTTGGGAAGATAAAAAAATATCGGCATCTTTGGCTACTTGACCCACTTTGCCGCCAAGATACATGTTATAACCGTATATCCCGTCTTTTTGCGCAAGCACGAAACAGCAGTCATGTCCAAAAGCGTTGCATCTGTTTGAAAACGAACCTGAAACAGCTGTGTTGAACTTTCTCGGCAGTGCGCTGATCCAATTTGGATCATGCAAAAACTTGCTTTGAAGTTTTTTTAAGAGATCCTGGGATGGAAGTACGTTGTCATATGCATAGCCGTCCAGCGGGTCGTTGACGATGTTTCTAAAGTTATCCACACCCGTTTGGTAAGAATCTATCCCTACCTCTTGCAGTCTTTTGAACAGAGTCGGAATGTTTTGTATGTCAAGATAGCGAAGCTCTACCTGCGCCCTTGTCGTTATATCGATGTAATCTCTTCCATAGTCACGTGCGACTTCACCGAGAGCTTTGGCTTGTTGGGAGTTAAGATGTCCTCCCGGTATACGAACGCGCATCATGAACTGTTTTGGTGTCAAAGTATCTTTGTCAAAAAGACCGAAACATTTTAAAAAATATTTTTTGTCTTCTTCAGGTATAAAATCGTATCCCTCTTTTGCATAGATTTGAAGTTTGTTAAAAACATCGATCGGGTCTTTGAGAGTTTTTATATTTTCTATCTTATTCGTTTTGCCGGCTTTAGCATCATATGCTTGTTGTAATCTTTGCATCTTATCCTCCATTGTAAATCAGACAGATATGTATACATAAAGTATGCAGGCATATCTAAATATGAATGTTTTGAAAATTGTAGCATCGAATTAATGTAAAATTAATGTTAAACTGTATAAATTTTAAACAACAAACTGGTCAATAATAGGATATTTCCCTGTTATAATTTTGATGTTCAACATTTGTTAATGAAAAATTAAGTTTAAGGATGACAAGATGGCAGGAATTAGAGCATTAAAAGGACAGGGACACTGGCCGACGCTTATGGCAGCGTTTTTGTATTTTGATTTTAGTTTTATGGTGTGGACTATGTTGGGTCCTCTTTCAACGGAGATCAGCGAAGCGCTTGCGCATGCAGGATTTATCATGAGTGCGGCGCAGAAGGCCACGTTGCTGTCCATTCCTATATTAGCGGGAGCGCTTTTAAGGATACTTCTCGGGTTCGGAGTCGATAAGTTTGGAGCAAAAGCAACCGCTCTTGTCTCTCAGGCGGTTGTAATAAGCGTACTTTTTTATGCGTATTTCAGAGGAGTCGGCATCACATACAACGAATTGCTGCTGGTTGCATTGGGTCTTGGTTTTGCGGGTGCTTCTTTTGCAGTAGCGCTTCCTCAGGCAGGGCAGTGGTATCCTCCAAAGCTTCAAGGGGTCGTACTTGGGATTGCCGGAGCCGGAAATATAGGCGTTGTCATAGATTTCCTCTTTGCGCCTAAGATCGCTGAGATCTGGGGATGGGAAGCAGTATTTTTAGTGGGCGGATTTCTCTCGACCATCATCTTCATAGCTTATATATTTATGGCAAAAGACGCACCCGCAGAGGTATATACGCCGCGCCCTAAACAGCTAAAAGACTATATGAAGCTTTTAAAGGACAAAGATACATGGTGGTTCAACCTTTTTTATGCGGTAAGTTTCGGAGGGTTCGTCGGTTTTGCGGGATACATGAAGGTCTATCTTATGAATACCTATCAGACAGATATGAGCGCATTTGGACTGAATGTTTTGGATGAAGGCAACGTAAAAGTAGTAGCCGGGTATTTCGGAGCTTTATGTATATTTGCCGGTGCGGTACTGCGTCCCGTCGGCGGGGCGGTTGCAGACAAGATGGGCGGGATAAAATCGCTTTATCTGTTTTTTGGAACGGTTGCGCTGATGGCTATGATAAACGCATTTGTCACTCTGCCGTTTCCAGTAGCTATCTTGGTACTGTTTTTTATCATGGCAAATCTGGGAATGGCAAACGGCGCCGTTTTTCAGCTTGTGCCTCAAAGATTCGGAAAAGATATTGGTATAATGACGGGTATAATAGGCGCTGCGGGAGGTCTTGGCGGTACGGCTCTTATCAAGACTTTCGGCTGGAGTAAAGGTGCATTTGACGGTTATTCTGCCGGTTTTATGATCTTTGCAGTCGTCGTCGTAGCGGCATTGAGCGGTATCAGTCTGGTAAAAACCAGATGGAGAACCACATGGGGAGTGACTGCCGGAGGCAGAATATAAAACAGGAAGAGATATGCCCTTTACCAATATAAAAAGTTCCGGATTTACTCTCGTAAAAGGCAAAGAGCTTCTCGGTGATGATTTTTTTGAGGTAAAGACTCTTGGAGGTTTGACCGTCGCCATAGTCTGCGACGGAGTCGGAAGTGCCGCCGAGGGAGCCGAAGCCGCATCGAGGGTAACTTCATATCTTATTAACAACTTCAAGATGCGTCCAAAAAGCTGGAGTATCGAAAAATCGATCATCACTTTTATAAAGTCGATCAATTCCATTTTATATAAAGAGTCGATCGTAGAGTATGAGCGTCCTGAACTCGTTACGACTCTGGCACTGGTCGTCATTGAAGGAAACCGCCTCTACGGTGCAAATGCCGGAGACAGCAGGATCTATCTTTATAGAGACGGCAGTATAAATAAACTCTCCCAAGATCATGTCATGCAAGAAGAAGGATATGAAGATGTCCTTACAAAAGCCCTCGGCATAGAGGAGGAGATAGAACCCTACTATTTCGAGAACATTATTCAAAAAGGCGATAAGATACTGCTGTGCAGCGACGGTCTTTACAATATAATGGATAAAAACCGACTTGAAAACGGCATAGGATTCGGGGCTCACGGACTTGTAAAAAAAGCCAGCAAGATAATGCGCCATGATCTTCCGGACGACACTACCGCCGTTGTCTTGGATATCGTAAAAGTAGATGAGTTCGAAATATTAAAACAGCTGCGCCTGCCGGTTTTAAGAGCATTGAAAAAAGATCAAATAATCGACGGATACGTTTTAAACAAGCCGCTTGCCCAAAACGAAAGGACATGGATATGTTTGAAAAAAAACAGACGCTATGTTATAAAGTTTCCGCCTCTTGAAGCGATCGACGATGAAAGGATATTGGACCTTTACGTAAAAGAGGCATGGAACGCAAAAAGATTAAACTCTGTTTTTTTTCCTAAGGCCGTGATACCCAAGAAGAGGACATGCCGCTACTACATAATGCCGCTGCTAGAGGGTGAAGATCTGCAAAGTCATCTGCAGCATAAACATATAAGCATAGACGACGCCATAGAACTAGGCAGGGCCCTTTTGGGCATGTCCCAGTATCTTTTGCGGTACGATCTGGTTCACGGTGACATCAAACCAAAAAATATAATGGTGATGCAAAACGGCAGCGGCATCGATTTTAAGATCATAGATTTCGGAAGCATCACAGAGATATTTTCTACAAGTTCAAGAGCCGGAACCCCGAGTTATCTTTCTCCTCAGAGATTTAAGAACGAAGCGATCAGCGAGATAACGGAGATATTTGCCATCGGCGTTACGCTTTATATGGCATTGACGAAAAAATATCCTTACGGAGAGATAGAACCTTTTTCAAACCCTTCGTTCAAAGAAGCAAAAAAGCCGAGCGTATACAATAAAAATATTCCCGATTGGCTCGACAGCGTGATACTTCGAGCCATAGCCATAGAGACACACAGGAGGTACCAGCACTATTCTGAGATGATGTATGAACTGCAGTTCCCGCAAAAGGTCAAGCCGTTTTTTCCAAAAGACAGCTCGATCATAGAACGCTCGCCTCTGCTCTTTTACAGAACGGCCTTTACGGTCATGTTTATTTTAAACATCGTGCTGATAATCTACTTTAACATCCGTTAAACGTCATATGCTATCGAAGCGGCTTTTTCCTTATATGTCTGAAAAGGTTCTTTTTCTTTATTCTTTATCTGTAAAAGATTCGTAAGCTCTTCGTTACGGGATTTGAGTATCTCTTCAAATTCGTTGGTCGTTACGGGTTTGTTGTCTTCGAATTTATCCAGAAGAATGTTGTCGTTGCCTGCCAGGATAAGATAGCTTAGATTTCCGTAATCGACCATGATCACTTTGTTTACTTGATCTATCTGTTTTGAAAAACGTATATTTACATCTTCCTGCTCGGCATTTTTGCTACTAAAAAGCCATGGTCTTCTTGCAGGTTTTGGTGCACCTGGAGATCTTTTTGCCGGGTTTGCCATTTTTCTCTTTAAATAAAAAACGAAGACAAGACCTGCAAGCAAAACAGCAATGACGATATAGTAGCCGCTTGAGATCTTGAGGTCTTTTTTTGTAGGCAGAGCTGCGACCGAGCCGGTGGCGCTTGTCTGTAACGCAGGGGCAGTTTTGTTAAATCTTAAGCGGAGTCCGTACGCATCGGATGTTTTTGATGCCTGCAGGTTTACGTTGGCAGGAACATATGCGGTGATTTGAGTATAACCGGATACCGGGGTAATGGTCAGCTGAGTCAAATAAGGCGATGTCAGCTGTTTTGTCTTTTGGGATTCTATCGTCGCGTCTTCAAGCTTGATTATTATTTTTGAGTTTGACGTCTTTTGGCTTATGACTCCTTCGTAGGGAGTGTCGAACGTGAACATTACATCGACCCTGTCGCTTCTGTCATAGACGTTATAGCTTAATATCTTTGATGCAAAAAGTGCAAAAGGAATGAGAAGCAGAAATATTGTCTTTTTCATAATCTTTCCTTTGATAGATGGTATAAGACGGCACTGGAACTCAAGATTTCGTTTATACGGATAGCAAGATTCTTTTCATAGACCATTACCTCTCCTTTTCCCAAGATGCGTCCGTTCACATAAGACTCCACACTCTCTCCTGCAGGTTTTTTGAGATCGATCACAGAGCCTTTTTCCAGTTTCAGTATATCGCCGATGCTGAGCTCCGTTTCTCCCAGGTCTGCAACAAACTCGACTTCCATATCAAGCAGGCCTTCATAGTTCATCCATGAGAGCTCTTTTTGTGAGTCGAATTCGTTTTCATTGTTATGCGGCATTGTTTTCCTTGATCGCTACTATTATATTAGTGTTGTCTATATTGATATTGATTTCCGCATCATACGGGTAATTGAACTCTTTTATATCCAAAAATACCGGAGTTCTTATATCAAATGCTTTCATTCCGTTTTCCTGTGCTATCACTTTTGCGCTTCCTACTATCATATTTGCCGTTTCCATCAGCATGTCTTTGAGCGTTTCTTCGTCACACTCTTCTTCAAAAAGGAAGATTCCGCACAGCATCTCAAGCAGCTCTTTTGGCGCGGCTACGTATACTTTATGCGTATTGCTGTTCTCCATTATGTTTATAGAAGCAATAAACATTCTCATTTTCGGTATCTCGTTGGTCAATGAGTAGGGTTTTCTGATCTGATGTTCACAAAAGTTGGTAGCGGCTTTAGTGATGGTAGATAACATTTTTTAATCCAATAAACAAAATTTAGTAGATTATACGTTATACAAACCTAAAAATAAATTAATATAGAGATCGTCCGTGTATCTACATAAGCATTTCTTGGGTATAATCGGGCGAAATTTGAACCAAATTAAAGAGTGTTGATGTTTGAACTTGGTCTGCTTGGTACTTTCGTCGGACTGCTGTCCGGTTTTTTTGGAATAGGGGGCGGGACTATCCTTGTCCCGCTGCTTCTGTTTCATGGATTCGATATGAAGACTTCTATCGGAATATCCGTCGTTCAAATGGTTTTCAGCTCCGTATACGGCAGCTATTTGAACCTGAAAAAAGGTACTTTGGACGTAAAAATGGTCTTCACCATAGGTGCAGGAGGTTTCATAGGAGCGCTTTTCAGCGGGATGATAGTCTCAAATGTGAGCGCTATCGTTTTACAAAGCGTCTTTTTGGGTTTTACGGTTTTTGCGCTTTTAAGACTTTTC
Source organism: Sulfurimonas sp. HSL-1716 (assembly GCF_039645975.1). NCBI lineage: Bacteria > Pseudomonadati > Campylobacterota > Epsilonproteobacteria > Campylobacterales > Sulfurimonadaceae > Hydrocurvibacter > Hydrocurvibacter sulfurireducens. The sequence goes on along the minus strand of NZ_CP147918.1, from coordinate 1,368,417 downwards.
TTTAAGGTCAAAGAACATAAAGGCCATAAAACCCTCAACCCCGCTATCTTGTTTGTAATAGGATTCTTTTTGGGTATGTTCAGCGTATCCATCGGAGTAGGCGGTTCACTTTTACTCGTTCCGATCTTGGTCGGTTTTTTGCATGTGAAGCTGAAAAATGCGACGTCCGCAGGGTTGTTTTTTGTGGTTTTTTCTTCGATCTCAGGATTCATATCGCAAAGCCTGCACGAAGTCATAGACTTTCACAGCGGACTCATCATAGGGGCTGCGTCGCTTGTCGGTGTACATTTTGGCGTAATGCTGAAACATACGGCAAGCGAATCCCTGCAAAGAAGGCTGCTTATACTGTTTTACGTGGGCGTAGTCAGCTATTTGACGTATAGAACATTTTTTAAATAGAGCGAATTAGGATAGATAATGATAAAAATTTTTGGTGCACGTGAAAACAATTTAAAAGATATCTCTTTAGAGATACCCAAAAACAAGCTGGTCGTTTGTACGGGTCTCAGCGGAAGCGGTAAGTCTACACTGGCGTTTGACACGTTATATGCAGAGGGACAGCGCCGATATATAGAGTCTCTCTCCTCTTACGCAAGACAGTTTTTGGATCGTATAGGAAAACCGGATATCGATAAGATAGAAGGGCTGACTCCCGCGATCGCCATAGACCAGAAGACAACCTCTAAAAATCCCCGATCGACAGTAGGAACCATCACCGAGATCTATGACTATCTACGCCTTTTATATGCGCGCGTGGGCGTGCAGCACTGTCACAAATGCGGAAAAAAGATCACTCATATGAGTGCCGAAGATATTATAAACGAAGTCTTAAAACTTCCCAAAGGCGCGAAAGTCGTCATGCTTGCACCTCTTGCCCGCGAGAAAAAAGGTTCGTTTAACGAGATGATAGAGTCGCTGGTACAAAAAGGATATGTCAGAGCGATGATAGACGGCGTCATGACAAGGCTTGATGAAGAGATAGAGCTGAGCAAGACAAAAAAACATACTATCAAAGTGGTCATAGACCGTTTGGTAATAAGCGAAGAGAACAAAGACCGTATAGCCCAGGATGTAGAAAAAGCGCTAAAGCAGAGTTACGGCGAGCTTGAGGTCGATATCTTGAACCATGAGGAGCTGGGGATCAAAGAATCGAGCATCCATTACAGCGAACATAATGCATGCTTTGACTGTAAGATAAGTTTTGACGAGCTCGAACCTTTATCTTTCTCGTTCAATTCTCCAAAGGGAGCATGTCCGGAATGTGACGGTCTTGGAGTGCGTTATGCATTGGATCATGACAAGATAATAGACCAGGATCTCTCTATCGAAACGGGTGCGATCAAGATAGTTTACGGGTTTAACAAAGGGTACTATTTTACTTTTTTAAAAGGTTTCTGCGAAGCGAACGGTATCGATATAAAGATCCCATTTTCGGAGCTGGAGGAGTACCAGAAAAAAGCGATACTTCACGGCGGTGTAGACGAGGTCACCTTTCTTTGGAAGAATCATCCTGTCAAACGTGTATGGCCGGGCATCATCAAGATAGCGTACGATATGTTCAAAGATGAGAAAGAGCTGGCTGATTATATGAGTGAAAAGGTGTGTAATGTCTGCAGCTCATATCGATTGAAGCAGGAGAGTCTGGCGGTAAAGGTATCGGATCTTGGGATAGCATCGATCCTTGATATGCCTATTGCTAAAAGTTACGAATGGTTTAAATCTGACAAGAACTTTTCTCACCTGAACGCTCAGGCAAAGATGATAGCAGCACCGATCCTCGGCGAGATCAGAGAGCGTCTTTATTTCTTATATGACGTGGGTCTTGGTTATATAACTCTCGGGCGCGATGCAAGGACTATAAGCGGAGGAGAAGCGCAGCGTATACGTATCGCCTCGCAGATAGGCAGCGGGCTTACGGGGGTCATGTACGTTCTTGACGAACCGAGCATCGGTCTTCATGAGAGGGATACCCTAAAGCTCATCCGCACACTCCGTTCGCTTCAAGAGAAGGGCAACAGCGTGATCGTCGTCGAACATGACAAAGAGACGATAGAGCAGGCAGATTATATAGTCGATATAGGTCCGGGTGCGGGAAAATTCGGCGGAGAAGTCGTTTTTGCAGGAACGTTCGATGAACTGAAAAAAGCCAAGACTCTTACAGCCGATTACATTGTCGGGCGCAAAAAGATAGAGTATTTTTACAGACGTCCGCAAGAAAAATTCATCGAGATAAAGAACGTAACGCTCAACAATATCAACGACCTGAGTGCCAAGATTCCTCTGAACAACTTTACCTGTATAACGGGAGTGAGCGGAAGCGGCAAAAGCTCGCTTATCCTTCAGACGCTTCTGCCTACTGCAAGAGAGATACTCAACCATGCCAGAAAAGTAAAAAAAGTTGCTGGTGTGGAGATAGACGGCTTGGAGCATGTGGACAAAGTCATCTACCTCGATCAAAGTCCGATAGGCAGAACTCCGAGATCCAATCCTGCGACATATACGGGAGTCATGGACGAGATACGTGCGCTTTTTGCAAAGACGAAAGAGGCGAATATACGCGGATATAGCTCCTCAAGGTTTAGTTTTAACGTCAAAGGCGGACGCTGTGAGAAATGTCAGGGCGAGGGTGAAATAAAGATAGAGATGCATTTCCTGCCCGACATCATGGTCAAGTGCGACGCGTGTAAAGGCACAAGGTACAATGCACAGACTTTAGAGGTGCATTACAAAGGCAAAAGCATCTCCGATGTCTTAAAGATGAGCGTGAGCGAAGCTTTGGAATTTTTTGAAGCGATCCCCAAGATCAAGATCAAGATACAAACGCTTTTTGACGTGGGTCTTGGGTACATCACTCTGGGACAGAACGCAACGACGCTCTCAGGCGGTGAAGCGCAGCGTATCAAGCTCTCTAAAGAGTTAAGCCGCAAAGACACAGGAAAGACTCTGTATATCCTTGACGAACCTACGACGGGGCTTCATTTTGACGATGTGAACCGTCTGACAAAAGTCTTGCATAACTTTGTGGAACTCGGAAATAGCGTGCTTGTGATCGAACATAATCTCGATATGGTCAAAAATGCCGATTATATCATAGACATGGGGCCAGAAGGCGGAAGCGGCGGTGGAGATATTATCGCCGTGGGAACACCAGAAGAGCTTGCACGAGATTATAAGAAAACGGGAAGCTATACGGGAGAGTATCTTAAAAAAGAGTTGGACAGAGAGTGATGCGGTTTTTTTTACCTTTTATTATGATCGTTTTTTTTGCGGGATGCTCCAATAAGCTCACTGTACCGGCGATGCCGGATACTACGTTGCAAAAAGCAGATATTTCCGATCTGCAGGGATTTGAAGATGAGAACTTCGATGAGGTCGTAGAGGGATTCTTGCAAAACTGCAAAACTAAAAAAACGCAGGAAATGTACGGCGTGCTCTGTCAGGAAGCTTTGCATGTAGACGACAAAAAAGAGTTCGTAGAAGAGAACTTCGAACTTTACCAAATAGTCGGCAAAGAGGGCGATACGGGGATGTTGACCGGGTATTACGAACCGGAGCTTCACGGTTCTCTCAGCAGGCATGACAAGTATATCTATCCACTTTACGAAAAACCGCAAGATATGTACGATATCGATTTCAGCACTCTTTACCCAGAACTTAAAAAATATAACCTCAAAGGCAGGATCGAAGGAAATAAAATAGTCCCGTACTATACAAGAGCCCAGCAAAAAGACATAAACGCTTCTGCCATCTGTTATGTTGACAATAAAATAGACGCTTTCTTTTTGGAGATACAGGGTTCAGGTCGTGTCAAACTCGACAACAATGACACCATATATATCGGATACGGCGGAAATAACGGACAAAAATACACCTCTGTCGGAAAATATATGATCTCAAACGGCATTATCGATAGGAAAGACATGTCCCTTAAGAACATAAAAAAATGGGCAGCGGAAAACCCGAAAAAGGTCGATGATGTCTTAAACCATAATCCAAGGGTCGTGTACTTTAAAAAGAAGGTCATGACAGAAGTAAGAGGTTCTTTGGGCATCCCTTTGACGCCGATGCGCTCCGCTGCGGTAGACAGCAAATATATACCGCTTGGAAGCATGCTTTATATCGATGCAAAAGATATGTATCATAATATAGACCGGATCGTATTTGCTCAAGACAGAGGAGCTGCCATAAAATCCGCTATAAGAGCCGATCTGTTTACGGGTTTTGGCGACGAGGCTCTCGATATCGCCGGAAATCTCAAAGCAAAACTGAAAATGTGGATATTCTTGCCTAAAGTGAATGTCAGATGAAAAGATCACTGGAAAAATTCAACCGTCTTGTCGAATGCTTGGAAGAACTCCCTACGATAGGTAAAAAGTCAGCCGTCAGGCTTGCATACCATATGGTGATGAAAGAGAGTTTTAACGCTATAAAACTGGCACATGCCATAGAAAATGCGGTCGGAAGCCTCAAAAAATGCATCTCCTGCGGCGGGATGAGCGAGGACGAACTTTGTGCGATCTGCAGCGATACTTCAAGAGATATCGAAGTGCTGTGCATCGTCGAAAACGCCAAAGATATACTGACTTTTGAAGAGAACGGGCTTTTTGAAGGAAGATATTTTGTACTCGATTCTTTGGAACATCTGGATGTTTCTCATCTTCAAGACATCGTCTCAAGCGGGGTAAGCGAAGTGATATTCGCACTTACTCCTTCGATCCAAAACGATGCCGTGATCCTTTACATAGAGGACAAACTGCGTGAGTATAATGTCAGATTCACAAAAATTGCTCAAGGGGTACCCACAGGAGTCAGTCTTGAAAATATCGATATCCTTTCTCTTACAAGGGCATTGCAAGACAGAGTAAAAGTATAAAAATTCTCATTGTTTTGTTATTTCTATATTTATTGGGTATGATAGTATAAAGTTATTGTCAGAAAGTTGCCTTATGAAGAATTTGCTTGATTTTTTGAGTGAAAAAAATTTAGTCTCTTTAATCGCGTACGGTCCGTTTATCTTCATACCCTTCGTCATAACGATGATTTCGATGTTTTTGCTGCATTTGACCGAGCTTCAGTATCAAGATTCTCTCAAAGATATGGAAACAGTATATGTCGAAGCGCAAAAAAACAAGACCATCTCAAAAGTCGATATCGCTTCCAAGCTGCTTCAATATAATGAATCTGTTACGACGGACATACTAAAAGAGAAACTCAAAAACAGAGTCAACACGGCGTATTCCATAGCTAAAAATATCTATGACCAAAATATCAAGAGCCATACCAAAAAAGAGGTCCAAAAGATAATTATCGATTCGCTCAGACCTCTTCTTTGGAACAATGGCGAAAGTTATATCTTTATCGTCGACTTTAACGGTATCTCGCGGCTTTCTCCATCATATCTGAGGCATTTTGAAGGAAAAAGTATCCTTGATCTGCAGGACGCACATAAAAGATATGTCGTGAAAGAAGAGATAGCGCTGGCAAAGGAAAAAAACGAAGGATATCTTTGGGATACTTTTACACGTCCGAACGACGATCTCCATAAACAGTACAAACAGCTTGCATATGTCAAGCGATTTAACCATTTTAACTGGTATTTGGGTACGGCGGAGTATTTGGATACGACAATGGCGCAGATGCATGAGCACTCTTTAAACACTTTAAGAAATATGTTTTTAAATCACAGCAAATATTTTTTCGTCATCGACAAATACGGCAACAACATAATGAACGGGCAGGACCTTTTTCCAAAAAACACCAATATACTCTCTTTAAAAGATACGGATGGAAAAGAGTTTGTCAAAGAGCTGATAAAAAGTTCCGATTCGAAAGAATCCTATTTCGTATCGTATAAATTAAAAAATCCGCTTACGGGCAAGGTAGAAGAAAAATTCTCGTATGTCAAGAAGGTTTTGGGAACCGATTGGATAGTCGGAAGCGGATTTTACTATAACTTTTTTAACGACCGTCTGCAAAAAAAAGCGGCATCTCTTCAAGAGATGTATAAAAAGCAGTATCTTAGAATCCTGTTCTTCTCTTTTGTATTGATTGTTTTGTCGCTGTTTGTCTCCTATCTTATATCCGTTTCACTGAAAAAAAGGCTGACGGAGTACTCCAAAGAGATCAAGGAAAAGAACAATGAGCTGACGAACCTCAATATATCTTTGGAAAAGATAGTAGACGAAAGAACGCAAGAGCTGCATAAAGCCTACCATGATATGAAAGAGATCGCCGTCAAGGATGCTCTGACCAAGATATATAACAGATACTTTTTTAACGATGCCCTGCAAAAGGAGATCAACAGGTCCAACAGATATGACCTTTCGTTCTCATTATGTATGTTTGATATCGATAATTTCAAAGAGGTAAACGATACATACGGGCATGATGTCGGAGATGTCGTATTGAAAACCGTTACGGAGATAGTACGCAAATATCTTCGCAGCAGCGATATATTTGCAAGATACGGAGGAGAGGAATTTATGATAATCCTGCCTAAAACGGTGCAGGAAACCTCTTCTTTGATCGTCGAAAGAATAAGAAAAAGCATCTCGGAGCATATATTCGAGGAGGTAGGTCATCTCACCGTCAGCATCGGTCTGGTCACTTACAGAAAAGATGAAACAAAAGAGGCATTTATAAAAAGAGCCGATCTGGCACTGTACAATGCCAAAGAAAACGGCAAAAACAGAATTATTACCGATGAATAGAGCTTTAAGAGGTCTTAAATAGGCTTTAAGATCTCCTCTTCTGCTGCATTGATGGCTTTGTCTATATGATCAAAAACATTCTCTTCGCCTATCATCGCGTAAAAGCCGAATTTTTTTAACATACTTTCCAGATTTGGATTTACTCCCGAGAGGATAAATCTCGTATTTTGTTTTTTACAGCGCAGATAGAACTCTTCAAGAGCATGCATCCCCGTAGCGTCTACTACGGGAACTTTGCGCATTCTGAGAATGAAAACTTTTGGCGTATAGCCGAGTGTTTCCAAAACCCTTTTCAAGCTGTCCGCGACACCAAAGAAAAACGGTCCGTCTATCTCATATATTTCGGTATATTCGGGGATATTCTTTTTTGTAAGCATATCGGGATCGTCAAGATTTTCCTCTTTGTCGGTTTCAAAACCGCTTAATTTGAATCTGCTGCTTTGTACCTGCGTTACTTCGATCACACGTTTGATAAAAAGCAGCGATGCAAGCACGACGCCAACCTGAACGGCAACGGTCAGGTCCACCAAAACCGTTAGCACGAATGTCGTCACAAGAACCATCGCATCGCTCTTTGGCCCTTGAAGTATATGTTTAAAATGATGTATTTCGCTCATATTCCAGGCGATGATAACGAGTATCGCCGCCATAACGGCCATCGGCACTTTTATGATCCATTCGGCGAACAAGAACATAAACAAAGCGATGACTATGCCGTGGACGATTCCGGCAAGCGGTGTTTTGGCACCGGATTTTATATTGGTGGCGGTTCTGGCGATCGCACCGGTCGCAGGGATACCCCCGAAAAAGATTGAGCCGATGTTCGCCGCACCTTGCGCTATAAGCTCCGTATCGGACTTATGAGTACGTCCCGTCATACCGTCGGCAACCACTGCACTGAGCAGTGATTCGATCGCTGCAAGCAGGGCAATGGTCAAAGCATCGGGAATGAGAGATTTTATAAGAGCAAAATCAAATACGGGCAGTGACGGAGAAGGAAGCGTACGCGGAATATCGCCAAAGCGCGACTGGATCGTATCTACGGGCAGATGAAACACAGATACCGCAACGGCGCCGAAGATGACGGCTATTATCGGACCCGGTATCCTCGGAAAGTATCGTTTGACCGTCAGGATAATGACTATAGAGACAAAAGCAAGTGCGAGGTTGTAAGGGTTTATATGATCTATATATTTAAAATAGGTCTCCCACTTTAGAAGAAAATCCGAAGGCAGCGAATGTATCTTCAAACCTAAAAAATCATTTATCTGCGATGTGAAGATGATAAGAGCTATCCCGCTTGTAAATCCGGTAATGACGGGATAGGGGATATATTTGATGATTGCGCCAAAACGAAGCAGACCCATAACGATGAGAAGCAGGCCTGCCATCAATGTCGCGACCGCCAGCCCCTCATATCCGTGACGCATCACGATGTCGTAGATGATGACTACAAAAGCTCCCGTCGGCCCTCCGATCTGAAAACGGCTTCCGCCAAGAAGCGAGATGAGTATGCCGGCAACTATGGCGGTATAGAGCCCTTTTTCAGGTCCGAGTCCGCTGGCGATTGCAAATGCCATGGCAAGCGGAAGAGCGACGACGCCGACGGTGATCCCTGCGACCAGGTCGGGCATAAAGTAGGAGCGTTTATATCCCTCTTGCAAGACGATAAGTGATTTTGGAGAGAATATTTCAAAAAAGTTTTTCATGTTTTCAGCATCCTTTGCTGAGTAAATATAATTTTTTCATGATTTTGGAAGTATACATCAAAATTATATTTTTGTCATATACTATTTAAAGGCTGAAGCTCTTTTGCATTATCCCCGCGGTAGTTTTCAGATCATATTTTTTATCGCAAAAAAGGTGGTTTGCAAGGACTCCCTGATATAAAAGCATATCTGTTCCGTCTTTGCATGGTATGCCCTTGTCTTTGGCAAGCTTTAAAAAAGGAGTGAGCTTTCCGTAGACGGCATCTGCTGCGTATGCAGAATGAGAAAGTATCTCGTCTGTTATCTGTTTAGGTGCAGGGTAGGCGTCATCTTTCAGACCTGCGCTCGTAGTGTTTACGACAAGGTCGTAATTGTCGCATATAAAATTATCCCAGTTCATACATGTCAGACCGAGTTCCTTAAAGTAAGAGAGTCTCTCTTCACCTCTGTTTAATACGCTTACGTGTGAGTCGTCTTGAATAAAGCGGTTTGCCAGAGCTTTAGCCGTTCCTCCGGCTCCAAGTATTAATACCCTTTTTATCTCTCCAAAGGGTTTTATAGCTTCCATAAAACCGTCTGCATCGGTATTGTAACCGATGAGTCTGCCGTTTTCATTGATGATGGTATTGACAACGCCGACGCTCTTTGCAAAACCCCGGATCTCATCACATGCGTTAAATGCCGCTTCTTTGTGAGGTACGGTGATGTTCGCGCCGCTGAGGCCGAGCTTTAAAAATGTTTCTCTTAGTTTTGAACCGTCATGAAGATGCACTCTGGTATAGCAAGAGTCTACATGCAGAGTCTTAAAAAGGAAGTTGTGCATAAGCGGAGAGCGCGAGTGGGACACGGGGTCTCCGAAGATGGCATAAAGTTTTGACATCAGTCGAGGTCTTTTAGCGAACTCGTAAGTGCGCCAAGTTTGTTTACAACTTCTAAGTACTCGAGTTCATTGATGGAATCCGCCACGATACCTGCTCCGGCTTGAAGAATTATTTTTTCAGGTTTTACCATCGCCGTTCTTATGGTAATGGCACTGTCCATATTGCCGTCAAACCCGAAGTAGCCGATGCTTCCGCTGTAAAAACCGCGTTTGAGACCTTCAAACTCTGCAATGAGTTCCATAGCTCTTATCTTCGGTGCTCCCGTCATCGTCCCTGCTGTAAACGTCGACATAAAAAGGTCGAACATATCTTTGTCTTCGCGAAGCTCGGCTACAACGTCCGAGACTATATGCATGACATGAGAAAAACGCTCTATATGCATCATATCTTCCACTTTTACGGTTCCTGTACGTGCCACGCGTCCGACGTCGTTACGTCCCAAATCTATGAGCATGAGGTGCTCAGCAAGCTCTTTTGGGTCTTCTAACAGCTCGTTTTCAAGCTCTTTATCCCTTTGCTTGGTGTTGCCGCGTTTTCTTGTTCCAGCGATAGGGCGTAGAAGTATCTCGCCGTCTGTAAGCCTTACCATGACCTCAGGAGAACTTCCGACGATGTTAAACTCTTCATAATTCATCAAGAACATGTAGGGCGAAGGATTCTTTGTTCTAAGGATACGGTAGAAACTAAACGGATCAACCTGTATATTTCTTGTGAAACGATTCGTCATAAGGATCTGAAAAACGTCGCCGCTTCTTATCATCTCTTTTGATCTCTCAACCATCGAGAAAAACTGCTCTTTGCTAAAGGCGAAAGAACCTGTGTCGTCTCCTTTGTTTTTTATCATAGGTACATAGTTGTACGAACTTTTTAATGCAGATTCAAGTTCGCCGAATCTTTCTTTCATCTCATCAAGTACGGAAACCAGAGAGATGACATTATTCTTGTGCGAATATACGATTACGAGCTTTGGCAGAATGAGATCGAGATCAGGGGTGTTGAGTTCATCTTTTAAGTGCTTCATACTGCTTTTGAGTTTTGGTTCGAACACTTTTACCATATCATATCCGATATAACCGATAAATCCGTCGACATATCCGATATTGAGTTCTTTGCATGCAGATTTGTATATGTTTGTATCGATATTTTTATAGTACTCTTTTAAGAACTGAAACGGTGAGATCTCTTTTATCTCTTTTTCCTGCAAAGCATTGGTGTAGACAGTGACGTCGTCTTTGTATTGAAGCCTCTCTCTTGCTCCTATCATAATGAAGCTGTAGTTTCCTTCGCTTTTTCCGGCGCTCTCAAAAAGATAACTTACTTCGTTCGTAAAAATCTCTTTGAGCTTATGATAAACGGCAATCGGTGCGAACTGATCAAGTGTGAACTGTGTATGATGAATCAAGAAAGGCCCTTATATAAACATATCTCTATTTTTTTGTAATAAAAGCACCCGGCTCTATATTCTTACGTATATTTTTTAAAGCTTCTCTTGCATCCGCTTCTCCTGTAAATGGACCTACCAAGACCTTGTTAATGGTTTTACCGTTTCTTTGGACTTTATGATAGCTGTATTCATAACCGAGTTTTTTAATCGATGCCAGGAACTTTTTATCCGGTTCATATTTTGCAAAAGAGCCGACTTGGACATATATCTTTTTTGTACCTGTGGTTTTAGCAGCAGGTGCTTTTGTAGGTTTTTTTGCTTTTGCCTCGCTTGAACTCGGTTTAACGGAAGGTTTTGCTGTCTCTTGTACAGGTTTCATCTCGTTTTGAGTCAAACTTTCCTGTTTTAGTTTTTTAGCTATTTTGTCAAGGTCGTCATCTGTTTTCTTATCCTCTTTTACAATTTCGACAGGTTCGAAAAGCGAACTGTTTTGTTGTGCGTCTGCTTGAGGAGACGGCGGTTCTGGAGGCAGATTCGTCTTTGCCGTATCTTGAGCTTGAGGAAGGTTTTCAACGGTACTTGATCCTGAATTTTTCATGATCATTACTACGACTATTAGAATAATCGTCAATATAGCGACGACCAGAATAACTTTCTTGCTTGAACTTGCTGCATCATTACCCTTGTTGAGGATAATATCGTTTAATTCGTTTCTCTCTTCCATAATAGCTCCTTTGTTACATATGCTTTGACCAAGAAGCCCCGCGCTCTTTGGCATAAAGTTCATATGGTAGCGTCAATATGTTGTATTCCGGCGGCATATCGTCACTCGGAAACATCTTCCATTGCTTGGGCTGTTTCGCCGCTAATTTCATAGAAATCATTTTACCAAGTTGTATAGCCTCTTGTAAAGTGGTATGCCCTTTATGTACGTAAACATGCAGGTGTCCCTCCGTTTTTGTTTTAAAAGCGGTGAAGTTTATATATCCCTCTTCACGCAGCAGAAGCTGAGCTTTATGGTAAAATCTTTCGGGATCGCGGCCATTGTAATCGATGACGATGTTTTCAACGATACCTCTGGCGTTGACGAGTGAATGAGCAACGGTTATATTACCTTTTAGATGCTCGTTTATCACGGACTGTGTTAATGTTTTGTTCACCTTTTCGAACTTGTTGAAAAATGTTCTGCCTTTAAAACTTATTTTGTCGACGACCCTGTCGCATTTTTGCCAATAATGGGTCGTCACCATTTTTATAAGTTTTAAATCCATTGCAGTCATTATCTCTGTCCTTTTGTCTTAATATGTCGGTTGGTTATATATTACGAAATTCTTCGCTAAGGCTTTTAGTTCCTCTTTTATTTCGGCTTGACGGGACTCATTGTTGATATCGTCCAGGACATCCGCGATACGGTTTGCGATCAGTTCAAACTCAGCATCTTTCATACCACGTGAAGTAAGAGCGGGACTTCCGATACGGATACCCGAAGTCACGAAAGGGCTTCTCGTTTCGCCGGGAACGGTGTTTTTGTTTACCGTGATACCCGCACGTCCAAGAGCCGCGTCGGCATCTTTTCCGCTGAAATCTTTATTGATAAAGCTTACAAGTACAAGATGATTGTCCGTACCCCCGCTTACTACGTCGTATCCGCGTTTCATCAATACGTCAGCCAAGACGGAAGCGTTTTTCTTCACTTGTACTGCGTACTCTTTCCATGCAGGCGAGAGGTTGTGTTTGAATCCGACAGCTTTTGCGGCGATTACATGCACTAAAGGTCCGCCTTGAAGCGCGGGGAAGATTGCAGAGTTTATCTTTTTGGCGATCTCTTCGTCGTTTGTCATGATCATACCGCCTCTAGGACCTGCTAAAGTCTTGTGGGTTGTTGTAGTTACGACATCGGCATAAGGGAACGGGCTTGGGTGCTCGCCCGCAGCGATAAGACCCGCGATATGTGCGATATCTGCAAAAAGGATCGCTCCTACGGCATCTGCGATCTCGCGGAATTTTTTGAAGTCGATCTCTCTGGCGTAAGCGGAAGCACCGCATACGATGATCTTCGGCTGCACGATCTTGGCGATATCCATAACGCGTTCATAGTTGATGCGCCCGTCAAGCTCCACGCCGTAAGTAAACGAATGGTAGTTCTTTCCGGAAAAGCTTACTTTTGAGCCGTGGGTCAAATGTCCGCCGTGGCTTAGATCCATACCAAGAAGCTTGTCGCCCGCTGTCAAAAGTGCTGCATAAACGGCACCGTTGGCCTGGCTTCCCGAATGCGGTTGTACGTTTGCAAAGTTACATCCAAAAAGCTCGCATGCTCTGTCTATAGCCAGTTGTTCAACACCGTCGGCGTATTCACAACCGCCGTAGTAGCGTTTTTGCGGGTAACCCTCGGCATATTTGTTCGTAAACACGCTTCCCATAGCTTCCATGACCGCAGGAAGAGTGAAGTTTTCACTCGCGATCATCTCCAAATGGTCGGTCTGGCGTTCTAACTCTTTTTCGCATAACTCATATATTTCACTGTCAAACTCTTTTAAAAAACTCATCTTTTGATCCTTTTTATGATTTAAACTTCAATTATTCTTCATTTTGAGAGTCATCGCTCTCTTTTATCTCATTGTGTATAGGCTTCATCGCCGGGAAGAGCAGTACATCTCTAATGGAATGTTCGTTGGTAAGAAGCATCACAAGTCGGTCGATACCTATACCCTGGCCTGCAGTTGGAGCCATTCCGTAGCTAAGTGCGTTGACGAAATCCACATCCATCTCATGCGCTTCATCGTCTCCTGCGTCTTTTGCGCTCATCTGCGATTCAAAACGTGAAAGCTGATCGACGGGATCGTTTAACTCGCTAAAAGCGTTTGCGATCTCGCGGCCTGCGATGAAAAGTTCGAATCTCTCCGTTATCTCAGGATGTTCGTCGCTTCTTCTTGCCAAAGGAGATATCTCTACAGGATACTCCGTGATAAACGTCGGATTGATCAGTTTGGCTTCGACAAACTCGTCGAAAAGCTCTCCTTGAAGCTGTCCAAGGTTCATGGACTCTTTTGCTTCAAGGCTGTTCGCTCTTAAAAACTCCAGTATTTTTTCTTTATCGTTTACGATCTCCTCGGGTACTCCGCCGATCTCAGAGAGTGACGTGATAAGCGGTATCTCTTTGAAGTCACCGAAATCAACTTTGAGATCTCCGTAAGGAAGAACGGTCGGCAGATTTAGATGGTCAAAAAGATATTCGAAGTACTCTTTTGTGATCCTGATCAGATCTTTGTACGTCTTGTATGCCCAGTAAAACTCTATCGACGTAAATTCAGGATTGTGCGTTGCGTCCATCCCCTCGTTTCTAAAGTTTCTGTTTATCTCAAATACCGCTTCAAATCCGCCGACGATCAATCTTTTTAGATAAAGTTCAGGTGCGATGCGGAGATATCTGTCGATCCCAAGAGCGTTATGATGTGTCACGAACGGTTTGGCATTCGCTCCTCCCGCGATAGGATGCATCATAGGTGTCTCGACCTCTAAGAATCCTTTGTCTTCAAAGAATCTGCGCGTAAGCGAGATGATCTTTGAACGGGTTTGAAACGTTTTTCTTATCTCGCTGTTCATGATAAGATCAAGATAGCGCTGACGGTATCTTATCTCTTTGTCTGTGACACCGTGAAACTTTTCAGGAAGCGGTGAGATCGCTTTTGTAAGCAGTTTTAGAGAATCTGCATGCAAAGAGAGCTCGCCTTGGTTCGTGACAAAAGGGTAGCCGCTTACTTCGATGATATCGCCGACTTCTATCATCTTTTTAAAGATATCATTGTAATAACCCTCAGGAAGATTGTCGCGTGCCACGTAGACTTGCAGCATCCCGCTTTCGTCTTCTATTTTTATAAAGCTTGCTTTTCCCATGATACGGAAAAACTTGATACGTCCGCTAAGGGTGTAGCTGCGGTTCTCATCGCGTCTGTTCTCAAGATGCTGCACGTCGGAGTTGACATTCATATATTTTAAGATCGTAGTGTTTCTGTGTGATTCGTTCGAGTACGGGTTGTATCCCAGCTCTTTAAGCTGGTTTGCTTTTTCTATACGTTGCTGAATATATTTGTTCTTAAATGGCAATTTAGAGTTCCTTGTAAAGTTGTTATTGGCAGTTTTTGCAGATGCCGTATATCTGCATCGAATGGTCTGTCATTTTGAAATCGAGTTCTTTGGCAATGGTCTGCTGGCGTTTTTCGATCTCTTCATCGACAAACTCGGTGATATGTCCGCATTTTGTGCATATCATATGATCATGATGGTCTTTGGCTCCCAGTTCATATTTTTTGCCTTGGGTGCCAAATGAGAGCGAAGTGACGATCTCCGATTCTTCCAGAAGCGTCAACGTACGGTAGATGGTAGCTATTCCCGTGTTTAACTGGGGATACTTTTCCTGGATCAGATTGTATAGAGATTCCGGTGAAAGATGTTCATCCGAGTTATACAGGGTTTCTAAGATGACTTCACGCTGAATAGTGAATTTTAAATGGTTTTTTTTGAGCAGGTTTTTAAAATCGTTAAGCAGCTTTTCGTATTCTACCGTTCTCTCCGTAAAATCTGTCGATGTGTTCATATCTTAGTTAACTCTCTTTTTCATATCTTCTGGCATTGCGTCTTTTATTTTCTCTTTGACTTCATTTGTCATATTTTCTTCGTTCTTTTGGATCTGATCTGATACGTCTTTTAAGACTTTGTCTTTACTTTCGGCTATGGTTTTTTCTATCTGCGTCTGCATCTCTTCTTGTTTTTTAGTGACGGTCTCGTTAATATCTTTTGAGACTTGGGTAGTGTCAAGCTTCATGATAAAACCACCCGTTTCCACCAAGACAGGAAAGAGGATACTGCTTTTCATCGTGTCTTGCATATTTGTTTTGATGACTTTGATATTGTAGACCGCATATGCGATAACAGCGATGATCAAAAAGAATTTTCCCGCACCTACGACAAACCCCATTATTTTATCTACAGGACCCAGCCCGCTCAGCTTGCTTAGTTTTTTAAACGCAAATCCGACACCGACCATGACCAGCCAAAAAACGGCAAGCGTCACTAAAAAGCCCGTAAAATTTATAGCGGTCTGATTTTGAATATGCAGCAGAGAATCGCTCAGCATCTGACCGATACTGCCGCCTGCGCGTGAAGCGACAAAGACACCGCCTATTATACCTATGAGCCCAAAGAGTTCTTTAAAAAAGCCGTTTATTATTCCTTTTAAACCTAGGAGCAGTATGATCGCTCCGACTATGATGTCAAAATAACTAATTTCCATCTTTCTCATCCAATACTATTCTATTTTTACCGTCTTTCTTTGCTTTGTAAAGCGCTTTGTCCGCTCTTGAGATCAGAGTGTCCGGGGTATCGGTATTTCGCAATGTGGTTGCACCCAGACTTACCGTGACGTTGATGTTGAGCTCTTTATATATGAGCTTGTTGGTCTGCATCAAAGAAACGATCCTGTTTGCCACGTTCGCACATTCGGTCTTTTGGATACGGTTTAAAATAACGACGAACTCTTCTCCGCCGTATCTGTATATCCTGTCGCCGTCTCGAAGGGTCTTTCTCAAAATATTCGCTAAAAATATCAGAACCTTGTCGCCGACCACATGCCCGTAGGTGTCGTTGATGATCTTAAAGTCGTCGATATCGATCATAAAAAGATGAATGTCATTTGTATGATGCAGGTTCTTACAGATGTTCGCAAGGTGTTCGGAGAGCATCTTGCGGTTATAAACTTTTGTAAGATGATCGATCTGCGAAGTCTTTTCAAGTCTTTCTACTTTTTTGGTCAGATCCGAGATAAGATTGTTCGCTTTGCTTACCTCTTCGATCATATGCATTTGAATACTGCTGAACTTATCGGTTATATCCTCTATGCTTATCAAAGGGTCCTGGCAGTCGTCTATGGTCTGTTTGTGCTTAAATGCGAGCTCTTCAAATTTTTTATTCGTGTCGTCATAATGTTTTATGCTCTCTTTTGCCAGGTCCTTAAAGCCGTCATCAAGGGATCTTCTTAAGCTGTCAAGTGCGTCGGGCAGTTCGAAATCCAGGTTCGAAATCATGTCGACCGTTGATCTCATCAAGTCAAGAAGATGGTCTTTTGATATTATGCCGTCCTGGCCATCTATTTTTGAAGTGATATCGTTATATAACTCTTCCAATATTTTTTTTGCATTAGATTTATTCATCTTTTTGACTTTCATTTTTTAATAGTGATGTCATTATACATTTTTAAGTATAAAAATATCTTTTAAGGAGGTATGATATTTGAAATTGGATCGTTTAAAATTTAAAATCAGAGGTATTTTAGGAACTTTTTAGTAAAATCACGCAATTTGTAATCAAATAGTATTTATGTAAAGCTACTATTTCCTTTATATAATAATTGTAAATAAGGTTTAAAAATGAGTAATTGGAATCCATCAAGCTGGAGAGGAAAACCGATCCTGCAGCAGCCGGTATATCCGGATCAGGAGCATCTAAACCGTGTTTTAAGCGAACTTAAAAAATATCCGCCGCTTGTTTTTGCAGGAGAAGCGCGTTCATTAAAAGCACAATTGGCAGAAGTCGCGAACGGGCGTGCTTTTTTACTTCAAGGCGGAGACTGTGCGGAGAGTTTTTCAGAATTTCATGCACAAAACATCAGAGATACGTTCAAAGTCATACTTCAGATGTCCGTAGTCATGACGTATGCAGGTGGTCTGCCGGTAGTTAAGGTCGGACGTCTTGGCGGTCAATTCGCAAAACCTCGCTCGAGCGATACGGAGACGATAGACGGCGTAACATTGGACTCTTACAGGGGCGATATTATAAACGGCGTCGACTTTACAGCCCAAGCGCGCGTTCCGGACCCTGAAAGAATGATCAAAGCATACAACCAATCGGCAGCGACGCTCAATCTGCTGAGAGCGTTCGCATCGGGCGGCTTGGCAGATCTTCATCAGGTTCATAAATGGACACTCGATTTTGCCCAGCAAAACGAGATAAGCAAAAAATATGAGGAGCTCGCAGAAGATATCGGCACTTCATTGAAGTTTATGGCGGCATGCGGCATTACGTCAAGTACATACAGAACCTTGCGTGAAACGGATTTTTATACCTCTCATGAAGCGCTTTTGCTTCCGTACGAAGAGGCGTTCACAAGACAGGATTCACTTACCGGAGAATGGTACGATACCTCTGCACATATGCTTTGGATAGGAGACAGAACACGTCAGCTTGACGGCGCGCATATAGAGTACATGAAGGGGATCAAAAACCCTATCGGTGTCAAAGCGGGACCGTCGACCGATCCCGATGATCTGATCAGACTTGTAAATGCATTGAACCCTCAAAATGAAGCGGGACGTTTAAATATCATCGTCAGAATGGGTGCAGATAAAGTGGGTGAAGGTATGCCTAAACTTATCCGCGCCATTGAACGCGAAGGTATGAAAGTGGTCTGGAGCTGTGATCCGATGCACGGCAATACGATAAAATCGTCAAACAACTTTAAAACTCGTCCGGTCGACTCTATTTTGACAGAGATGAAACAGTTTTTCCAGGTACATAAATCGGAAGGTACTTTTGGAGGCGGTGTGCATCTGGAGATGACGGGCAGGAACGTCACTGAGTGTATAGGCGGTTCTTTTGTCGTCACGGAAGAGGATTTGAGTTCTCGTTACCATACGCACTGCGACCCGCGCTTAAATGCGGATCAAGCGCTCGAACTTGCATTTTTGATCGCAGATACGTTAAAAGAAGCTCAAAAGTAAGAGCTTCTTCATAATTTGTTCGCTTGGGGGGATAATAAAATACCCCTTTAAGCTACTTCTAGCAGCTCGGCATTTCGTATAAAATTCTTTTTTGTTACAGACCTTCTATCATCTTTATAAGCTCTTCTGGACGGTTTGAGAAACCGATAGCGTTTTCTTTTGAAATGATCTTTTTTCTTAAGAACTCTATGATCTCCTGTGTTTGTGTGGTCATACTCGTAGACTGTTGGTTCAACTGCATTTGAGAATAGAGCTGATGAACCTTGTCTTCGCGGATAAGGTTTGCGATCGCAGGATTTACGACGAGCAGCTCCTGTGCAGCGATACGGCCGCCGCCTATGCGGGGGATAAGCGCTTGAGAGATAACCGCGATCAGCGAAGTCGAGAGCTGTGCTCTTACTTGCGGCTGTTCATCTCCGCCGAAAACGTCGATGATACGGTTTATCGTCTGCGGTGCAGAATTGGTGTGCAGCGTTCCAAAGACGAGGTGTCCCGTTTCTGCTGCGGTCAAAGCCGCTCCGATGGTTTCTTTGTCACGCATCTCACCGATCAGGATAACGTCGGGATCTTGACGCAGTGCATATTTGAGCGCCGTGTGGAATCCGTTCGTATCGGTTCCCACGTTTCTTTGTGAAAAGAGGGATTTTTTATTTTTATGAACGAACTCGACCGGGTCTTCGACGGTGATAACATGTTTCTTCTCCGTTTCGTTTATCTCGTTTAACATAGCCGCTAGAGTCGTCGATTTACCGCTACCTGTCGGACCGGTCACAAGAATAAGGCCCTTTTCGCGCTTTACGAGTTCTTTAAATATCTTTTTGGCATTGAGATCGTCAAGCGAAGGGATGTCTGTCGGGATGATACGAAAAGCACATGCTATATCGCCCATCGTCTTGTAATAGTTGGAACGAAAACGTCCGACATCGGGGATCATTATCGCAAAATCGAGCTCGTTGAACTCCTCAAAATCCTTTTTTTGTTTTTCCGATAACAGCGAATAGGCCATATCGGTGATCATGTCACCGTCTAAAACGGGAAGATTTAAAGCGACAAGCCTTCCGTCCCTGCGGATCTGAGGCTCGGAATTGGCGACAAGGTGAAGGTCGGAAGCCTTATAGGCGACAACACTTTTCAAAAGTTTTTTTATGTCTAGTTTTTGAACTTCTTGACTCATAGAAACTCCATTTCATAAATCTCTTTATCGTATCCGACTATTATACCACCCGGATATTGTATTACAGGTCTTTTTATTAAAAGATTCTCTCTGCACAGCCAATCGATCTTGTCGGTCTGCTCTAAGTTTAGCTTTTTTAAGTTTAATTTTCTATATGTCGTACTTTTGGCGTTAAAAAGTTTATCTATATCTACATTTTTCAGCCATGCCGAGATTTCGTCGCAGTCTGCACTCTTTGTTTTGAAATCTCTAAAGGTGAACTCTATATTGTTGTCTTTTAAAAATTTGAGGGCTTTTTTTACGCTGTCGCAATTTTTTATTCCGTTTACAACGATCATAAAAAAATCACTCTATGATTTTAGGAACTATGAAAAAATGATCCTGAGCATCAGGTGCGTGTTTTAAGATATCGTCATTGACGCTGCGATTGCATTTTTCTGTATCTTCACGTGTGAACGTAGCCTGATCGTTCATAAAAAACTTGTCATCGACATTATCCGTATTCAGTTCGTTTAGGTTATCGACGAACGAGACGATTTCTGAAAGCTGAGCGATGATCTCCTCTCTTTTTTCATCGGATACTTTGAGGTATGACAGTTTTTCCAAACGTGTTAAAAGTGCATTATCGACTTGCATTGGGCTCCCTTGTTTTATATAGGAGATTGTAACAAAAAAAAGCTGTTTCACAAAACTTTAACAATCTATTTGCTATCATTATTGACAATTTAAATAGACGGAGATAATTTTTGAGCTTAAAAGAGAATATATCTATGGTAAGAGATGAACTTAACGCAGAAGAGAAGTTTTTTGAAAATGCCGTTAAGACTGAGCGTTTTGTAAAAAAGTATAAGACGAAGCTGATAGGTCTGGCCGTTGCCGCAGCCGTGATCATCGGAGCAAACATCGTTTATGAATATATAAAAAACAGCGAAGCAGAGGCTTCAAACGCTGCCCTTATGATCTTGAAAAAAGATGCAGGCAACAAAGAGGCTTTAGCTGTATTAAAAGATAAAAATCCTAATCTTTATGATCTGTACATGCTCTCGACGGCGATCGAAAAAGGAGATGTAAGCAAGCTTAAGGAGCTGCGATCTTCAAAAGCTTTAGCCGTGTCCGATCTCGCTTCGTATCAGATCGCGTCTCTGGAGAAAAAACAGGCTGACCTGAACAGTTATACAAATAACGAGGATTCTATATACAGAGATATGTCTGCTTTGCAAAGTGCCGTTTTGCTTATGCAGGAAAAAAAGCTGGATCAGGCACATAGAAAACTCGCACTGATCTCATCCTCTTCACCGGTTTATCCTGCAGCGATGTCGTTGATGCATTATGGTGTAAAGTAAAACGTGAAAACTTTTTTATATATTACAGCCCTGTTCAGTTTACTGGTATTAGGCGGATGCAGCAGCAAACAAGTATTTGAACCTGCGAAAGACACTGTCGGTTCGTGGAAATATAAAAATGATCTGAAAGACTCGATCGTAGACGTTACTTCAAACGGGGCTCTTTTACAAAACGGAAGCGTGATCGTCAAAGACAATGTCATCGACATGGGTATTTCGATAGACAAAGAGAGACTCATCGGGGTAAGCGATAAATGGATAATCACATCGGAGATAGACGGCAATCTGACCCTTATATCTAAAAGCGACAAAACCCTCAAAGATATTTTCGAGCTCAAAAAAACGGTAGCCGCCGCCAGTGTAAAGGGTGATCTTCTGGCCGTGCTTTTTGCAAGCAACGAGTTGGCGATATATTCCGTAAAAACCAAAAAGATAATCTTTCATTCGCAGGGAAATGCTCCTCTCATCGTCAATGCAAAGATCGTCAATCCCTATTTTTTGGATGATCTTGTTCTGTTCTTGACGCTTGACGGAAGAATAGTCATCGTCAACTCCAAAGAAAAAAAAGTGCTTAGATCCATTATCGTAAGCAGTGCGGAAAATTTCAACAATATAACCGCTTTTAGCGTAGTCAACGACAACCTTGTTGCCGCGACGGGATACAAGATACTGTCGCTGACGAACAAAGAGATACGCGAACCTTATGAGATACGCAACATGAAATATGACAAGGACGGCATATATATAGCTACAAAGCAGGGTGAAGTCGTCAATCTGACGCCGTCTCTTCAGGTAAAAGCAAAGACAAAATTCCCTTTTGCCCACTTTTTGGGGATGATAGTAACGGATAAAAGAGTATATCTGCTCGAGAAGCAGGGCTATATCATCTCCCTTACTAAAGATCTCTCATCTTACGATCTGTATGACGTAAGTATAAGCAAAGACAGCTACGTCTATGTCGGAGATAAAGCGTTTTACGTGGATGACGAGTATTTCTCCATAAAATAATGTCGAACGAACTTGAAGCGTTTATAGAGTATATCACGGTCACAAAAGCGTTAAGCAAAAGAAGCATAGAAGCGTATAAGAACGATCTGAAGCATATAGAGGATGCTTTAAAAAAACCTCTTATTAAGCTTGATTCAAACGAGGTTCTAAATTTTCTGAGCGAGTACGCCAACAAGCGTACGTTAAACCGCAAACTCTCTTCTGTAAACGCATTTTTCGATTTTTGCTACAAGAGTCGGTTTGCAGACGAGAAAAACCGTTTTAAACTTTCAAAGATACCAAAAACTCTTCCGAAATTTTTATCTTTTAATGACGTCAAAAAAGCATTGTCGCTTATAGACAGATCGTCGTGGATAGGACTGCGTGATTACGCGCTCATTCTTTTTTTATATGCCAGCGGTACAAGGATAAGCGAGGCTTTAGCACTTAGACGCGAAGATATCGAGGGTGAATGGCTGCATATCAGACATGGAAAAGGCGACAAAGAACGCATTGTGCCGATAGCCGATATCTCTTTAAAAGCGATAGACGCATATCTGAATGAGATCCCTTTTGAAAAGGACGATATCTGGCTCAACTATCAAGGCAAGCCTCTCAGCCGCATATCTGCATATAAGATTACGCAGAAGTATCTGGGGGTTTCTCCGCATGTTTTAAGACACTCTTACGCGACTTCGCTTATCATCGGGGGAGCGGATCTGAGAGTTGTTCAGGAACTGCTGGGGCACGCTTCTTTACTGACGACTCAGATATATACGCATGTCCAAAAGCAAAACCTTCAAGACACGGTCAGGCAGTACCATCCGCTTGCTTGAATATTTTTTCTTTGAGTTTTGAATATAAGAACAGGGTGGAGAGGGTACCAAGCAGCGCACCGGCGGTGATATCGCTTAAAAAATGATCGCTGTCCATTATCCTTCCGCTGACCAAGATAACGGAGATACCGAGCCAGAGATAGAGATATCTTGGAAAAAGAAGAATAAGATAGGTAAATACGGCAAATACGGTAGTCGAGTGGCCCGAAGGAAACGAGGTGTAGGTCGTAGGTGCGTCGGCAAGCGTGACAAAATGGTATTTCATCTTTTCGACAAATCCCATATCGAAGTTTTGAAACAGTAAAAACCCATACTCGTCGCCGCCTTTTCGCAATCCCCATGGACGTATTCTGCCGAAGATGTTTTTAAGTATGATGCTGAGAAGTCCGGAGAAAAGATTGGTGTAGAGCAGAAACAGAAATCTCTGTTTGTAAAGCTCGTTTTTCTTAAAAAATCCGAAAAATAGAAATCCGATAAGCGCTGCTCCGATATACCAGTAAGATTCGCCGAAGATACTGATAAAATCACCCGCCGCTTCGTAGGTCGAGGCTCGTGCTAAAAAATACCGTGCTATGTTTTTATCGAGATAAAGATAGGCAAAGATGATAAACAAGAGGGTAAGAGAGATCGTAAAAAGATACCGTTTTTTCAAAAAGATCATTTGAGTCCTTGGTAGTTCTTGCATGTAAACAGGTTTACGGTGTTTACTTTGTGAGAGTTTAACATGATATCGAAACTTTTATCTTCTACGATGCTGTCGCATTTCATATATTTGCTTATGTCTTTATGGAAAAAATGGGTATCTATGATTACCAGATTTTTTCCTATCGGCGAGCCTTTTTGCCAGATGTCGAACTGGTCGTACCTGTCGTCTATCAGATAGACCTTGCTTTTATATTTTTGATCGTAAAAGATGGCACGCGATGCCAGTGTCCAGTTTGTCACGGCTATGGCGTCTTTTTCTTTGTCTTTGACAAAGCCGTTTGCCTCTTTTAGGATTGTGTCCCAGCCGTATATATCACGGTGAAGCGATTGGTAATCAGGCAGGGGGATCATTTTAAAGCCGAGTTCGGCGTATGCCAGAGCCGAGACAACAAGCCCGAACCAAACAGCTGCACGCAAATATTTTTTGTATCCGTTTGCAAGTTCGAGCATATAGTATGTTCCCATAGGAATGAAAAGCAGATAAAAAAGCGCACTCCAGTGAGGCAGGGCAGGTTTATGCAGCGACGCATACGTAAAGAACGAGATAAGCACAAGGCCAAAAAGTCCCGAAAGAAAGATCGTATCGTCTTTGCTTTTAAGCGCTTTGTAGAGACCGAAAAAGGCTACGGGAAAGAGCAGAGGGTTGTATGCTCCAAACTGCGCAGCGATTGAGCCGAAAAACCCTTTCCAGTCGATGCGGCTTTCCCCTACGACATGACCACTTTGGTAGGTGAAGCTTATCCAATCATGCTCTATATTCCAGTAGATCACCGGCGAGATCAAAACGAGTGCGATGAAGACGGCGGGAATGATCTTGAAAGTAAAGATCATGTCCCAGCGTCTTTTGATCAGGACATAGAGGATTATGGGGATTATGAACAAAACGGCGGTATATTTTGCAAGCCCGCCCAGACCGAGTAATATTCCCAACTGTATCCACGATGAAAGAGAGCCCGTTTTTTCTACTTTCACAACGGTAAATATGATAGGAATGACAAGTAAAAATAAAAACGTATCGGGCAGAAGCATAATGAACAGAGCATTGAACAAGAACGATGCATGCAGTGCAAGAACGGCAAAAAAAGCGGTCGAAGAGCTTTTGCTTATCTCGTAAATGAGCTTGTATACGAACAGGGATGTAAAAAAGCCGATAAGAACGGCACCGATCCTTGCACCAAACTCGTTTACGCCGAATATGGACGTAAAAAACGCTTCCGTCCACCCTACGAGCGGAGGATGGTCAAAATAGCTCCAGTTGAGATTGAGACCGTATAGTACGTAGTGGGCCTCATCGACCCCAAGACCGACATGCGCGGATAAAAGCAGCCTTATCACGGCTACTGAAGCGATGAAGTAAAAAAGCGGATAGTGCTCTTTATTTAGCAATTTCATCTAGTTTAAATTTGAGAGTATTGAACACCCAGTCAGGCGTGATGACTTGGATGCACTGGTTGTCCGTACACGGTGTTTTTCTATGGTTAGCCGCACTGACGCAAGGACTGCACGCCATACCCGCAAAGATAGGAGTCGTCGGTCCCAAAGAGCCGTAAAGTGCAGGAGTTTCCGGGCCGAAGATCACAAAAGTATGCATATCGGTAATAGAAGCGAAGTGTGCAGGACCCGAGTCGTTTGTGAGCATGAACGCACTGAGAGAGTACAGAGTAGGGAGCTGCAAGAACTTGACTCCGCCCGCAAAATTGATACATCTCGCATTGTTAACGCAGTCCGCAAGGGCTTGCGCACCTTCAAACTCGGCAGGCGCTCCCGTCAGGAGTATGAGGGCTTTGTCATTGTACGCAAGAATCTTTTTAATAACCTCGCAGTAGTTTTTTCTATCCCATCTGCGCTGAGGAAGCAGATCCGAAGCATTTGAATTGACCAGTATGACAGGGTTTGTTTTTTCATCGAATCCACTGTACATTTTTGAGATGATCTCCAACACTTCTCTTTGATCCGTTTCGTCAATGACGGCTTTTGCGATACGGATCTCTTCGTCTGGGATGACACGTTTGGTAAATGGGATCTCATCTTTTTCGCTGAGAAGCGCGTCGACTAGTGCAACGAAACTCTTTGCGATGTGCTGATGCGGGTTATACGCTACTTTTTTGCTCAAAAAATCGCCGCGGTACAACCCTTCGTTATGAAAACTGTGAAAACCGACACGGTTCTTTGCACCGCTTACAAACGATAAAAGAGCCGTAACCCTGGAAAAAAGCTCCAGATCTATCGTGGAGTCTATTTTGTTCTTTCTGCACCAGAATATAAATTTTATGGCACTTACGATAAGTGAGATGAGACTGCTTTCATCAAGTGTATATATGTTTTGGTTTTTTACGGTCTTTAAAAGGTCAAGGCTTACTTTGTTCTTGCTGAAGATGACAAAAAAGAGTTCGCCCTGTATGTTTGCTTTGAGTTTTCTCATAGCGGGATCGACGATGATGGCGCTTCCCATTTCGGAGAGTTCTATCAAGAGGACGTTCTTCGGTTTGACTTTTTTGCCGGAAGAAAATATCTTCATGGTCTTGTCCATGATCGTACCGATAAATGTCAGCGGAACACCTACGTAATAATCTATTTTTCTCATTAAATCAACGTTCACTGTCTATCCTATCTTTTTAGTTTTTTTTGAGATGCCTTTTATCCAAAAGTACGAACCCGGCAATGCGCTGATGATCAGCAGCAGTCCGTAGAGGATCGATATTGCGAGTATCTTTGTTTTATCCTCGTAAACAAGCATCAGTATCCCGACCATGGCACCTTCGCGGATTCCCCATCCTGCAAGGGAAAGAGGGACTATCATAAGTAAAAATACGGGCGGTATAGCGATGAGAAATATCTGAAAATCGAGTTTGACGTCGATGCTCAGTGCGATGGCAAATATCGCCATGAGCGTTAAGAGATGGACTCCTACCGAGATACCTATATGTTTTAAAAGTATCGTTTTGTTTTTGTATAAAGAGTTAAGTCTGTTTGCCAGTCTGTAAAAGAGATTTAAAAATTTATAATGCTGTAAAAAATGGATCTTGTTAAGAAAAAACAGCAGGGTAAAGCCGGATATTCCCGCCAAAGAGATCAAGATGATGAGATATGAAAAGCTGTCTTTAAACGTTCCGAAAAAGAAGATAGTGGAGAAAAGATTGAGGACCAAAAGACCCACAAGTCCGACGACTCTGTCGACAAACACTCCGTAAAATGCTTCTTTTTTGTCGTATCCGTGGGATGTAAGATCCAGTACGCGCACGGCGTCACCGCCGATACTGCTGGGTAGAACCTGGTTGAAAAAACTGCCTTTAAAATAACTGTTGACATAAAAGGAAAGCGGTTCGTCAAACACAAGAAGTTTGCTGATCGCACGCCATCTGTAAGCCGCGAGATAGGTACTTCCCATCTGAAATACAAGAGCTATGAGAATATCGCCGCCGTGGCTTTTTGAAAGGACTGTTATAAGGGCGTAAAAGTCTATATATTGGAACAGATAGTAAAAAATAGCGATAGTAATAAGTAGTTTTAAGACGTTTTTCATCGACAGCCAATATTTAAAATAGACGATATTTTATCGAAATAATACTAATAATGCTCTTTAACGCGGTAGATATGAAACGTTTTTGTAGAATGCAGTCCGTTTGTAACGGTTAAAGTGTCTACCTCTTTGACATCTTTGTATACCTGCTTGAGCCTTGTTTCTTCGGGATCTCTTGTCAGCACAAGACCGTCTTTGAGATACCCTTTTTTTCTCCACATATCATACTGGCTGTATCTTGAGGGAAGTGCCAGATCGGCATCGGGATGACCCGGCAGATAATATGTCAGATACGCGGCTATGGTGAGATGGTCTCCGTAAAATGAATCTCCTTTTTTCGCATGTTTGGCAAGCAATTCTACTGCTTCTTTGTTTCCATACATTCTCTCTTGTACATAAGGGAGAAAAAACAAAAAAGCGATCCTTCCTAGAATCGTAAAGATCAAAGCTACGATGAGACCTGCTTTAAAAGTCTTTTTCATCTCATATTTTGAGATGATAACGGCTAAAAGCACTGCTGCAGCGATATATGCAGGTGCCGAGTAGTTCAGCGCCATTCTTGTATAGAGACTTTTATACATAAAAAAGAGAAGTGTGACGACGATGCTGAGCGAGATGAAGAAGAGTTTGTCGTCTTTAAAATAGAGCCTGTCTTTTATCAAAAAGAAAAACAGTACGGCCGTAAAAACAGGAGAAAATATTCCGAACTGTCCGCCGAAAAAATCAAAAAAGAGATGGGGATATATTTCGTATGAGGAGGTGGATCCATGATGCAGCTGAAAAGTAAAACTTATCCAGTCATGCTTATAGTTCCAAAAAAGCATCGGAGATACGACAAGAGCGGCTATTGCCATGGAAAGATACATATAAGGGTTTAAAAAAAGATCGCGCCTTTTTAAAAGCATAAATATGACCACGCCTGCTATATATAATATTGCCGTATATTTGCTCAGCATCAGCAGACCTAAAAAAAGACCCGTAAGGATAAAATCTTTTTTCTCTCCGATGAAAAGAGCCCTGTAAGTATAATACATGGATACGCTCCAAAACAGGATCAGCGGCGAGTCGGGAGTGGTTATGATATAACCAGCATGAGTGAGTATCACCGAGGAGAATATTATGAGGGCGTTTAATGCGGTTTTCTCATCGGAGAGCATTTTTGTGAGCTTAAATATGTACAATGCGGCGATGCTCATGCTAAAGACGTTTACCAGCCGGACACCCCATTCGTTTTGGGAGATAAAATTAGTTAGATACAGCATAAAAGCGATCATAGGAGGATGGTCATAATATCCGGCTTGAAGATGTCTGCTCCAGACCCAATAGTACGCTTCATCACCGTGCAAAGGCAAAAAAGCGTTGTAAATGGCACTGAAGATCGCTAAAAAGATAATCAGCAGATAAGCATTTTTTGTCGGGTTGTCATAGAGAGTCGTTTTCATAGCTTGATTTATATCCGTTTCAGTTGCATTATAGTTTGTAAAATTTCAAAATTATACTTAAAAATCTGTTGATTAATGTAGCGGCTAATGAAAGTTGTGGTATCATAAGCCAAAAATATATAGACGTTAAGTGGTTGGACATAATAAACTTAATTTAAGATTTAAAAGTGTTTTTCATGCTTGTTAAGGTGAGTGAATGGATTTAGGTACGGTCATAGGTTTAGTCTTGGTCTTGGCACTTCTTTTTGGTGCTATGGCGATGGGTGTCGGTATAGGTGCTTATATCGATATACCCTCAGTCTTAATCGTTATAGGCGGTTCGGTAGGAGCTCTTCTGGTCTCATTTAAAATGGAGCAGATGAAGAACTTCGTCAAGATATTTATGATCGCCGTCAAACCTCCGCAGCAAGATGTCCCCGAACTCATAAAAAAACTTGTCGATTATGCCACCCAAGCCCGTAGAGACGGTATCTTGGCCCTTGAAACAGCCGCGAATAACGAAGAGAACGAATTTTTGAAAAAAGGGCTTTCAATGGCGGTAGACGGAAATGAACCCGATACTATCCGTGATCTTCTGGAAATAGAGATGGAGCAGACAAGCAGCCGTCATAAAAGCAATTCCGCGATCTTTAGCAACTGGTCCGGGCTTGCCGGTGCGATGGGGATGATCGGTACACTGATCGGTTTGGTCGCGATGCTTTTGAATATGGCGGATCCTTCGGCGATCGGTCCTTCGATGGCGGTCGCTTTGCTTACGACCATGTACGGCGCGATGATCGGTAATATCTTCGGAAATCCTGTCGCCAATATATTAAATATCCGCAATGATGACGAGATGCTTGTGATGCAGATGATCGTTGAGGGAATCATGTCGATTCAGGCCGGCGATAATCCAAGAACACTGGAAGGAAAACTGCTTAGCTATCTTCCTCCTGCAAATCGTGAAAGCCAGTTTGACTAATGGCTAAAGAAAAATGTCCCGACTGTCCTGAATGTATGCCGGAGTGGCTGGCTGCATTTGGGGACTTGATGAGTCTTTTGCTTTGTTTCTTTGTTCTTCTGCTCTCCATGTCGAGCATGGATGCGAAAAAGGTGTCTGAAGCCATCGGTTCTCTTTCGGGTGCGATGAGTGTCCTTGAAGGCGGTACAAAAACCGAGATATCAAAGATGCGTATTCAAGAATCGACTCCTATTGAAAAGCAAAACGAATCGAGCCAAACGGTAAACAGGGTAAGCCAGGCTATCATAGACGCAAACGAAATGATGCAAAAAGGTCATGGTCCGACGATCTCCGTCGAAGAGGCAGAAGAGGGGTTTGTCATAAATCTTCCTTCGTCGCTTCTTTTTAAAATCGGCAGCGCGAAGATAGAGAATGAAGACGCACTGCTTTTTTTAAAACGTATAGCTTTGATCATAGAAGAACTGCCTAATGAAATGGATATTACGGTAAAAGGGTATACCGACAACACGGCTCCGGGAAAAAATTCGCCGTATAAGGACAACTGGGAACTCTCGTCTGCGCGTGCTATTTCCGTACTTAAAGAGCTTATCGATGACGGGGTCAAACCAAACAGGATCAATGCCGCGGGATATGCGGAATATAGCCCGATGGCCACCAATGCGACAGCAGAAGGACGCGAGCAAAATAGGCGTGTCGAGATCAGTTTCTACGGTAAAAAAACGGCCAAAAGCGATAGCATCAAAAAAAATATATTGGACAAGGCAGCCGTATCTAAATGATAAGAGCTATACTGATCCTATTTTTTCTGGCGTCTTCCGTATTTGCGGCAAATGCAGTTATTCCTACTGTCAATTTTTCATTGTCCGCTCCGGACACTCCTCAGCAGCTGGTAAGTTCGCTCAACGTCTTAGTGGCTTTGACGCTTTTGTTCCTGGCTCCGAGCATCGTTCTTGTTATGACGACGTTTACGAGGTTCGTCATAGTTTTCGGTTTTTTGCGTCAGGCGCTCGGCACACAGCAGGTTCCGCCGACACAGTTGATGGTGATGCTCGCACTCATCCTTACTATATTTGTCATGGAACCGGTAGGACAAAAAGCTTATGACGCAGGCATAAAACCCTATTTGGAAAAAAAGATAGGATATGAAGAAGCGTTTACCAAGACGGCTCAGCCTTTTAAAAACTTTATGATCAGAAATACAAGAGAGAAAGATCTTGCTCTTTTTGTCCGTATCCGCCATCTGCAAAACCCAAAGAGCATTGAAGAAGTGCCGCTTTCGGTTGTCATTCCCGGGTTTATCATCAGTGAACTCAAAACCGCTTTTGAGATCGGCTTTTTGATATTCCTGCCGTTTTTGATCATAGACATGGTTGTCGCTTCCATCCTTATGTCGATGGGTATGATGATGCTTCCGCCGGTTATGATATCGCTGCCGTTTAAAATACTCGTCTTTGTCCTTATTGACGGCTGGAATCTTCTTATCGGAAATCTAATCGCCAGCATAAAATAGAGAGGGAGGGGGAAAGAGTTTTATGAGATCGCTGCTTATCATTTTTATCTCTCTTCTTTTTATCGGCTGCGGACCGGCTAAAAAAGATACTCTCATCATATCGTGCAATGAGTGGATAGGATATTCGCCGCTTTATTATGCAAAAGAGAAAGGGTGGCTCGACAAGCTGGATATAAAACTTGTCAATGTCGTCTCTCTGGGTGAAAATATGGGTTTGTACGATGTCGGGAGATCTGATGCGTTTACGGGAACGCAATATGAGTACTCGTTGATGAAAAACAAGGACAAAACCCTTATGCCGATCATACTTCTGGACAGATCGTTCGGAGGTGATATGATATTTAGCAACAAAAGCATTAAAGAGATGCAAAATTCAAACGAAAAGATAGATGCATATCTTGAGATGAACTCCGTAAACAATCTTTTACTCAAATACTTTATAGAAAAATATAAGATCGATAAAAGCAGGATAAACTATATAAACAAGGATCAGGCGGTCATAGAGACTCTACAAAGCAAAAAATTCTCGTCTAAAACGGTGCTTCTTGTCACTTACAGCCCATATGACGCCAAATTGAAAAAAAACGGTTTTCATGAAGTGGCTTGTACGAAAAACGGATTGACTCTGGTCGTAATAGACGCTTTATATGCCGATAAAGAGATATTCGGTGCTCATAAAAAACAGTTTTTAGCACTGAAAAAGATTATAGACGATGCAGTAACGGTTGTCCAAAAAAACCCAAAAGAGTATTACCGGGTAGTTAAACCCTACTTAAAAGGGTATACCTACGATGAGTTCATCGTTTCTTTGAACCAAATTGAATGGATAAATAAAAATCTCTCTAAAGAGTTAGAAAAAAAACTTGATTCCATACGATTTTCAACGGCGGATATCATAAGATGAAACTCTCAATAAAAGAGTTCAATCTGATCTTATATGCGATCATCATAGTTGTATTTACGTCATTATCTGTTTTTATGTACGTTTCTCAAAGAGAAAAGATGGTCGATCTCATAGCAGGCGATATACAAAAAAATCTTCTGGAAGTCGGTTATTACGCTTCAAAAGTTTTAGACAGTACGAAAAATATCTCCGTTTTGGAGCCTATGATAGACCGCAGGGTCGCATCCAACGAGATCGTAGACGACTTCTTGGTCTTGAAAAATCAAACACCGATCTTAAGCAGCAAGGTAGGCGATGTAAAACTTCCTAAAAAAGATCGGATTTCAAGCGATCTGAAACATATCTCGTTTTATGATTTGTTGAACAAGAAAGGGTTTCAAACAGATATCTATATTTATGAGCAGGACAAACCCATAAAGTTAAATCTTCTTTTGATCTTGAATCATGATCTGATAAAACAGAACTTTTTAGATCTGAAGACGAACTTTTTGATCATCTATGGGCTGATCTTCGTATTTATCTATCTGTTTTTATGGAAAGTGATCGATAAATATGTGATCTTTCCTCTTGAGAAGCTTCGCCAGTATGCGTATTATAATTCTGCCATACCTCCCATGTTCATGATAAAAGAGTTGGAGTATATACGCTCCTCCATGCTTCAAACCTTTACCCGTTTGGAGATAGAAAAAGAGAAGCTTTATATGTCCTCGATCACAGACGAGTTGAGCGGTCTTTCAAACAGAAACCATCTTGAAGAGCGACTGACCAGGCTTATTGCCAAATCCGACAGGGACAAAAAAGAGTTTGCTTTCGTGTTTATGGATATCGATCATTTTAAAGACGTCAACGATCTTTTGGGACATACGATAGGCGATAATCTGCTTGTCGACGTTTCCAAAAAACTTCCCGCTACAGTGAAAATAAATGATATCGTAGCCAGAATAGGTGGAGATGAGTTTGTGCTTGTCATCAGCGAATACAAATCGCTTATGGACCTGACAAATATTTTACAAAACGTGCTGGATATCATAAGTTCGGAGTGGACGGTAAACAATCATAAGGTTAATATATCGGCAAGTATGGGTGTCGCTTTTTATCCAAAAGACGGTATGGATATAGAGAGCCTGTTGAAAAACTCGGATATCGCTTTGTTTGAAGCCAAGAACAAAGGAAGGGCAAGATTCAACTTCTTTACTCAGGAGCTGAACAAAAAGATTATAAACGAGATAGAGACGAACAATAGGATGCGCGAAGCTCTTAAAAACGAGGAGTTCGAACTCTATTATCAGCCAAAAGTCGATATTGCGACTTCAAAGATCATCGGAGCAGAAGCGCTCATCAGATGGAACTCTCCAAAAAACGGTTTGATCTCTCCAAACGAGTTTATTCCCATCGCAGAAAACAGCGGGTTTATCGTCGAGCTTGGAGAATGGATATTCAAGACGGCTTTCGAGCAGCAAAAAAGATGGTCGATGAGCGATATGTTTAAAGAGATGCTTTTGTCCGTCAATGTTTCGGCCAAACAGATCGCAAATGAAAAGTTCATGCAAAGATTTAAAACCATATATGAAAACAGCGGTGCAGATTCGAACAACTTGGAGATCGAACTTACAGAATCCGTATTCATAAACAGTGTAAAGGAGGCTTTTGAGATAGTCAACCTTTTTCACAGTCTGGGTTTTACCATATCCTTGGATGACTTTGGTACGGGCTATTCATCTTTGTCATATCTCAAAAAATTCTCTTTTGACGTTATAAAGATAGATAAGAGCTTTATAGATGACTACAGTTCCAAATCGGGTAAAGTCTATATAGATACGATAATAAAGATGGGACATTCTCTGGGGATAAAACTGATAGCCGAAGGCGTAGAGACAAAAGAGCAGTTGGAGTTCTTAAAAGAGGTGGAGTGCAATGTCTATCAGGGGTACTATTGCTCAAGACCGCTGCCGATCAGAGAATTTGAAGAGTTGGTTTTAAAAACAAATAATTAAGGGATTTTTTTGAATTGTAAATATTTTGGCGAATGCGGAAGCTGCCGTGATTATGAAGGCGGATACGAGACACAGCTTCTAAATAAAGTGGAGTCGAACAAGAAACGTTTTGCAGATCTTTATAAAGGTGACATGGATATATGCCGGTCACCCCAAAGCGGATACAGGGCAAGAGCAGAGTTCAAGATCTGGCATATAGGCGATGAGATACATTATGCTATGAACGCACTTGAGCACAAAGGCGTAGTCATCATCGAGGAGTGTCCGCAGGTAAACGTGTATATCATGGACCTTATGCCAAAACTGCTACAATCCATAAAAGAGAAGAAGATGGATAAAAAGCTTTTTGGTGCAGACTTTCTTTCCTCTTTGAGAGGCGAAATAGCGGTCTCTCTCTTGTATCACAGAAAACTGGACGGGGAGTGGGAAGAAAAAGCAAAAGAGCTGTCTCAAGAGCTTGGCATATCCATAATCGGAAGAAGCAGAAAGCAAAAAGTGACCATAGGAAAAGATCACATAACCGAGACACTTCATGTACAGGATATCGATTATAAGTTCATGCAGATAGAAAACAGTTTCACTCAGCCAAATCCAAGAGTGAACGAGCAGATGATATCTTGGGCGCTAAACCAGTTCGAAGGTCTTAGTGGTGATTTGCTGGAGCTTTACTGCGGCGCCGGAAACTTCACTATCCCGTTTTCTTCGAAATTCGATAAAGTTCTTGCAACGGAGATATCAAAATCATCCATTGCAGCTGCGAAAAACAATATGCTTTTAAACGACGTCTCCAATATAGAGTTTGTCAGGATGAGCTCTGAAGAGTTTGTTCAAGCTCTTGACGGAGTCAGAGAGTTCCGCCGTATGGGTGAAGTAGATATAAGCTCTTATGCACTTAAGACTATTTTCGTCGATCCTCCGCGTGCGGGCATGGATGAAGCATCTTGTGAATTTGCCGCAAGACATGAGAACATCTTGTATATCTCCTGCAATCCGGAAACTCTGTATAGGGACTTGAAGTATCTCTCAAAAACGCATGAGGTGCAAAAGATGGCCGTGTTCGATCAGTTTCCGTATACACACCACCTGGAGATGGGTGTTAAACTTATAAAAAGGGGTCGATAATGAAGATCTTAACGCTGATATTTTTAATAGTATTGTCTCTAAATGCCGATGAGATAGACAGAATTGACGATATCGTAAACGATATTTCGAAATTGAGAGTCAATTATGAAACCTGCATGAAAGAACTGACTGACGTTAAAGAGAAGAACAGTGTCTTAAAAACGGAAATAAGTTCTATGGAGGAGCTGAACTCCAGAAATAAAGAACCGTATGTAAAAGAGATAGAAGATCTGAAAAAGAGTGTAGAAGAGAGCAAAAAACTTTTGAAGCTCAAAGATAAAGATATCAAAAGCCTAAAAGCGAAAATAAAGAGTATGCAGACTCCCGACAACACTCTGCCCAAGCTGATTATGAAAGATGAATACGATAAAAAAGACAACAACGTAACATATTTTGAAGCAAGCTCTTTCAGGCTCAAAGAAGATAGTTACATATATGACGGTCCCGAAGGAAAAAAGATCGAGATATGGAGTAAAGATACAAGTTTTACCTCCTATATAAAAAAAGGTGATTGGATAAAAATAACGGGCTATTTTATAGACAGAGTCTGGGTACCGG
The DNA here is from genome assembly GCF_039645975.1 of Sulfurimonas sp. HSL-1716. Classification (NCBI taxonomy): domain Bacteria; kingdom Pseudomonadati; phylum Campylobacterota; class Epsilonproteobacteria; order Campylobacterales; family Sulfurimonadaceae; genus Hydrocurvibacter; species Hydrocurvibacter sulfurireducens. The sequence goes on along the minus strand of NZ_CP147918.1, from coordinate 1,332,905 downwards.
CAAAAGAAAAAGAACTTTGGGTAGAAAAATCTTCTACAAAAGAGCATTGATCGTTTAGTCCTTAAATTAAATAAGAAATTATATTTTTAAGATTGTATAAATATATATTATAATTGTTTAAGTTCTGCTGGGTTAGTATGGTATACACACATTCACTTTCAAGGAGTTTGGTATGCCGGATAGAATCGAAGGGGTGAAGAAGTTGTTTACCTCAAGGAGCGCTCGAGTCGAGACGAACAAAGGTGAGTCTTATTACAACGATCTGTTTGAGAGGTGTCAGACACGATTACGGGAACTGCGCGTATCACAGCCTGCAAACGACCGGCTGGATTTCAGCGAAGTGTTAAGTAACAACGGCGTCGACAGACGCGATTTTATGAAATGGGTGAGCGCGACGACGGCGATGCTTATGCTTCCTCCGATGTTCTCCCCTTTAGTGGCCGAAGCCGCGGAGCTTATGAACCGCGCTCCGGTCATCTGGCTGGAACTCCAAGACTGCGCGGGCAACTCCGAAGCGCTTTTGCGTTCTGACGGGCCCAAGATTGACGAGATCGTCTTGGATATCATCTCTTTGGAGTTCCATGAAACGCTTCAGGCCGCAGCGGGCTTTCAGGCGGAAAAACAGCTCGAAGACGCGATCAAGACCTTTAAAGGCAAATACCTGCTCTTTGTAGAAGGCTCGGTGCCTATGGGGATGAACGGCCAGTACGGCACCATAGGTGCAGGCGCGGAGACCTTTTACGATCACCTGATGCGTGTCTCCAAAGATGCTGCGGCAGTCGTGGCAGTAGGCGCGTGCGCGACATTCGGCGGTATTCCCGCGGCTGCTCCCAACCCGACACAGGCCGTGGGCGTCATGGACGTCGTAAAAGGCAAACCCCTCATTAACATCCCCGCCTGTCCGGCAAACCCGGCCAACATGGTAGGGGTCGTTATCCACTATATCCTCACGGGACAGCTTCCCGAACTCGATTCCCTGCTGCGTCCGAAATTCGCCTTTGGATACCGTATCCATGACAACTGCGAAAGACGCGCGCACTTCGATGCGGGAGAGTATGTGGAAGAGTGGGGCGACGAGGGAGCGAAGAACAATTTTTGTCTGTACAAGATGGGATGTAAAGGCCCGATGACGTTTAACAACTGCTCCATCATACGCTATAACGAAGCGGTGAACTGGCCGATCGGGGTCGGACGCGGATGTATCGGCTGTTCGGAACCCGATTTCTGGGATAAATACGCATATGAACGCCCGATGGCAAACGCGAAGATAAAAGCGCCGGCGGGCGGAGTCGAGAAAAGCGTCGATGAGTTCGGTCTGGGACTGCTCACCGCAGCGGGTATAGGTATAGGTATTCATGCGATCGCCAGTGCAATCGGCGGTAAAAAAGAAGACGGAGGAGCAGAATAATGAGCAAGAAACATATCGTAGTGGATCCTATAACACGTATAGAGGGGCATCTGAGGATCGAGGCGGTCATAGACGAGAACAACACCATAGTAGACGCATACAGCGCATCGACGATGTTCCGCGGGATAGAGACCATCCTGCAGGGGCGCGATCCGCGCGACTGCGGACTCTTGGCTATGCGTATCTGCGGCGTGTGTACGGGTACGCATTACCAGAGATCCATCGAGGCCGTCGAAGATGCATTTGATATCACCATCCCTAAAAACGCGCGTATCGTGCGCAACCTGATTCAGGGATCGCTCTATGTCCATGACCATCTCGTACACTTCTACCATCTGCATGCACTTGATTTCGTGGATGTGGTCTCCGCACTCTCGGCAGATCCCGCAAAAACCGCCGCAGAAGCCAGAAAGTGGGCAGGTGTCGCGGGCGTGAACCCGTATACCGACGGTCAAGGCGAGTTCAAGGAGATCCAGGACCGTGTCGCCAAGTTCGTAAAACAGGGACGCCTTGGAATATTTGGCAACGGGTACTGGGGCAACAAACACTATAAACTGACCCCCGAACAGAACCTCATAGGCGTGGCGCACTACCTAAAGGCGCTGGATATTCAGCGCGACCTGGCGAAGATGCAGGCGATATTCGGCGGAAAGAACCCGCATCCACAGTCCATCGTGGTGGGCGGTGTGACCTGTGTGCAGGATATCGAGAACCCTGCGCGTATAGCCCTGTTCAAACAGCTGCTCTCAGACGGTACGAGATTCGTAAAAGAGGCATACCTTCCCGATGTTTACATGGCGGGGACGATGTACGCCGATGAGGCGACCGATTCAAAAGCCACCTTCAGCGAGCTGATGGAGGGCAAAGGCGTAGGCGGAACGGGAGGCGGTCTGCTTAACTATATGAGCTACGGGGATTTTCGTCTGGACGATACCGGCTTTTATAAATCCGCTCTGCTTTTTCCCAGCGGCATAGTGTACGGCGGCGATATCTCCAAAGTACAGGATGTGGACCCTCAAAAGATCGCAGAGGACGTCACGCATGCCTGGTATGAGGGAAGCAAACCTCTACACCCTTACGACGGTCAGACCATTCCTAAATATACAGGTCTTGACAAACGCTCAGACGGTATCGCCTACCTGAAGACGAATGAGAAATACAGCTGGATAAAATCTCCTATCTACAACGATACCCGCGTAGAAGTGGGACCGCTTGCGCGTATGATCGTGGGAGTGGCAAGAAAAGACGAGAGGATCACCAAATACGTGATGAACTTCTTAAAACGCGGAAACCTTCCGGTCTCCGTGCTCTTTAGTACCGTAGGAAGAACCGCGGCGCGCGCCGTGGAGACGGAGCTGATGGCCGATATGCTCGTCGAGTGGGCGGATGAACTCGCCGCAAACGCAGCAGCGGGCGATCTTCGCACCTGGACGGAGTTTGACTTTGATAAAGTGAGCGTAAAGACCAAAGGTATGGGACTTGCAGAAGCGCCCCGCGGTGCTTTGGGACACTGGGTAAAAATAGCAGACGGCAAGGTCGCCAACTATCAGGCCGTGGTCCCTTCTACCTGGAACGCCGGACCGCGTGATTATAAAGGAAGGATGGGTGCGTACGAGGCAAGCCTCATCGGCACGAAAGTGGCCGACCCGCAGCAGCCTTTGGAGATCATCCGCACCATCCACAGCTTCGACCCGTGTATCGCCTGTGCGGTGCATGTGCTCGATACGAAGGGCAAAGAGCTGGGCGTCTATAAGATAGACACGCAGTGCAGTGTCTAAGGAGGCCTATCATGAACTCTGAACATAAACAGGTAAGACGCATGACGAGTGCGGGACGCATCATCCACTGGGCGAATGCGATCTCGATGGTCGTTGCGATCATAACGGGTCTGTATATAGGGCATCCCTATTACCAGACACTCATCGCCGATGGCGCGGTGGACAAGTATGTGATGGCATGGAACAGATGGGGGCACTTCATCGTGGCCATCATCTTTGACGTCACCTCGGTGGTGATCGCGTATCTCTACTTCTTCAGCAGATTTGAAAAAGCGTACAAGAAGGTGATTCCCACAGCAAAGAACGTCTCGGAGTTTTTCGAAGTGTTTTTAAACCTCGTGACGCTCAACAGACGTAAAAAGTTCGATTCCGCGCATACGGACAGTTTTAATTCCGTCTACTTTCTCATCTTCCACCTGCTTTTGGTGTGGATGCTCTTTACAGGACTGCAGCTGTACGTCTCGGGGCTTGAATCGGGGATAAGCTCGATAGGGAACTGGTGGCCGTGGATGCTGCATCTGACGACCGACTGGACGCTCGTCGTGACGGGAGGGACGATCATGGATGTCCGTATCGCGCATCACTACAGCATGTGGTATATCGTCGCGTGGGTGATGTTTCATATCTATTATCAGATATGGCGCACCGTATTCTGGAAAGAGGGCGATATCGCCATTGTGTTTGGCGGCAGCAAATTCGTCAAAGAGAACTAATATGACACGGCAGAAGAGGAAGTGCTCTTCCTCTTTGCTAAAAGGAATCAAATGGCATTCGTGCTGGAATTAAAGACAAGCTCTTCTCAAGACTATATCAAAAACTATATCATCAGTATCATCAGAGAACACGGAATAAAAGCTTCCGTACATAAAGAGGCGGGAAAGATCGTCTGTGCTCTGGCATCGGGACATAAGGACCTGCAAGGTTGTGTCGATGCGATAGCACGGCGTCTGCCGGCATCCTGTTTCTTAACGGGCAGTGCGCACTATGAAACAAAGGAGGAACCGCAAAGCCTTCCCTCATACGAGATACGCTATCCGCTGGGTCTTGGCCTGTGCCCCTCCTGCCAAAAAGAGATCTTCGATCCCTCTTCGCGCAGATATTATTACCCCTTCACCTCCTGCAGCCACTGCGCAGGACAGTACGGATTTTTTACGGGCTTTCCCTATGAGCGCAAGAACACCTCTTTTAAGTTCTTTCAGGCCTGCGGGGAGTGCGAGTCTGAGATAAACGGCGTGGGGATCAGAGAAGCCCATAGGATCAACAGCTGCCATAAATGCGGCGTACCCGTGAGGCTGGTGCATAAAGGCAAAGAGCGCTACGCAAACGACGCGGGAAGTTTTAGGACGATGTTTGAGGTCGCGGCAAAAGCGCTGCTTGACGATAAACGCCTCCTCGTCAAGACGGCCATGGGGTACAGACTCTTTTATAAGAGCGAACATGCACACAAGAGTTCGATCCTTATGATGATCAATGCCAAAAAGATCACGGAGTATCTCTCCCTGATAGATCAGGAGTTCAACGCGCTGCTTTGCATCGAGCGGCCGATCCTGCATATGGCCCTAAAAGAGGAGGGGTTAAAAAGAGCACTGGGAAACACCGCCGATGTCAAATACCCCGACGAAGGCTTTACCGTCCTGCTTGCAAAAGAGCTGCAAACACTGGGTACGGATCATATCTGCTACGAAGAGGCCCTCAGCGATACTCCTTGTGACATGGTGATGGATCATGATCTGGAGGTGACGCCCCAAAAAGAGCTGCGGCTCTTTATCGACAAGGATATCCGCTTCATCGCCGAAGGAGAGCGGGTATCCTTCCCCTCTGCACTTTTTCCCGCAACCGATACTCTGAGCATCGCCCATGAGCTTATAGGCATAAAAGAGGGAGATGAGATGCTCTTTGACAAGATGGAGCATTTCAAATCCGCCCATGTCTCAAAAGCGGTCGTCCTTGAAGGAGAGGATAAAGAGCGGTGGCACTCCGAGCAGACCTCTATGCATCAGGATGAAGCCTCTTTTATGTCGGTGATCGCAGAACACGGTCTATTTGGCACAAGCTGCGTGGGGACATACTTCGACGAGGAGGCCTCTTTTTTATACTATGACGGTAAGAAAGTGATACGCGTCGTTCCTCCCCGCGACTTTAACGCTGCTGATCTTTTAGAGAGGATGGCTGCTTTACGGGAGGGGTCCGAGCGTCTGGTGAATAACCTCAAAGCCAAACTTCCCGCCGTGTATCAAAAACTCGAGCTTCTCCAAGAGAGGGGCAGCATAGACCTCTTTGAAGCCACGGCCGTCATACTGGGGCTTGATGAGCAGAACATGCGCGGTGTCACCAAAGAGGCGCTGAAGTTCATCGGCAAAGGGGGTATCCAGATAGACACCCATGTCAAAGACAACCGCTTCGATCATATCGCGTTTCTCTCGAGCATAGTGAGCTATCAGCTCGGCGGTGTAGAGAGCGTGCTTTTGAGCTACTCCATATTCGAATCCCTCGGGGATTATTTCAGCGAGCTGATACAGGAGATAAAGACAAAGACCAAAGCAAAGAACGTCATCCTCTGCGGCAGCCACTTCGCCAACCTCTCCCTTTTCAGCCGTATGCACAGAAACCTCAAACAGACGCCTTTTTTTATGAACGTCAACTATCCCATAGGCAAGGAGAATGCCGTTGTCGGCGGAGCCTATCTCTAAAAGAGCGCGCATCAGGGTCAAAGGGGTGGTCCAGGGGGTCGGGTTTCGTCCGTTTGTCTATCAGCTGGCTTTAAAACATTCTCTTGAAGGCTTCGTGCGTAACGATGCCCATGGTGTCCTGATAGAGGTGCAGGGAGAAGAGACCTCTCTTGCTTTGTTCATAAAAAAGCTCAGCGAGGAGTCTCCCGTACTTTCAAAAGTAGAGAGCGTGGCAAGCGGGGATATTCCCCTTAAAGACACAAGCGGCTTTCGTATAGAGCATTCGGATGAAAAGCTCTCAAAGCTTACGATGGTCTCGCCAGATATCGCCGTGTGCGAAAAATGCAAAGAGGAGATGAGCAATCCTGCCAATCGCAGATATGCTTACCCCTTTATCAACTGTACCGACTGCGGGCCGAGATACTCCATCATCAAAGAGCTTCCCTACGACAGACCCTATACCTCTATGAACAGCTTTAAGATGTGTGAAGCATGTAAAAAAGAGTATGACGACCCCGCAAACAGACGCTACCACGCCCAGCCCATAAGCTGCCCAGACTGCGGCCCGAGGCTTTATCTTTTAGACAAAGAGGCTAACAGGACGGCAGAGGGCTCCGAGGCAATTTCACTCGCTGCAAAGCTCATAAATGAGGGGAAGATACTGGCCCTAAAAGGACTCGGAGGGTTTCATCTGGTGTGCGACGCTTCAAGTGATGAAGCGGTATCGGCTCTAAGAGAGAGAAAAAAACGCCCGAACAAACCTCTGGCGGTGATGTTTGAAGATATCCAAGCGATAAGAAAAGAGGCTCTCATCGACGATGTACAGCAAAGACTTATCCTCTCTAAAGAACACCCCATAGTAATAGTCGCCAAACATCCCCGCGGCACTCTTAGTAAGTATGTGGCGCCCGATATTGACAGAGTGGGAGTGTTTCTGCCCTATACACCGCTGCATATCCTTCTGTTAAAACAGCTCAAAAAACCCATGGTAGCCACCAGCGCGAACCTGAGCGATGCGCCTATCATCACGGATGAGAAGGATATCTTCAAAAAACTGGGCGGTGTGATAGACGCCGTGCTCTCGTATGACAGAGAGATCGTAAACGGATGCGATGACAGCGTAGCGCAGACGGTTAGAGATAAGAACCTCTTTATGCGTCTTGCAAGAGGGTACGCCCCAAAGAGCTTTCTGCTCCCAAAGAAAAGCAACAAGAGGATACTCGCGGTGGGTGCGAACCAGAAGAACACTCTTGCCTTGGCGTTTGGCGATCATATCATCCTTTCTCCCCATATCGGAGACCTGGACTCTCTTGATGCGTTTGAATATTTTACAAGAACGCTGGAGACCTTTAAGAGGTTCTATGACTTTATGCCCGACATCATCGTCTGCGACAAGCATCCGGAATACGAAACGAGTAAATGGGCGAAGCAGATGATAAAAGAGAATCCAAATATAGAGCTTATAGAGGTACAGCACCATTACGCCCATGCCCTTGCCTGCATGGCGGAGTACTCTTTGGATGAAAAGGTGCTGGCTTTTTGCTTTGACGGTACGGGATACGCAGACGATGGAACGATCTGGGGAGGAGAGATCCTCATAGCAGATACGCAGGGCTATGAGCGGGTCCATCACCTAAAGGAGTTTCGTCTGATCGGCGGAAGCAGGGCGGTAAAAGAACCAAGACGCGCCGCACTCTCCCTGCTGTTTGAATGCTATGGCTTAGAAGAGGTGCTTGCTCTTGAGAACGAGACGGTAAAAAGCTTTACGCCCGAAGAGATAAGGAACCTTCACAGGGTGTGGCAAAAAGGGATCAACTCCCCGTATACCAGCTCCATGGGAAGAGTGTTCGATGCGGCGGCTTCTTTGCTGGGGGTGATACAAAAGCTTGATTACGAGGGGCACAGCGGTCTGCTTTTAGAGAGTATCACCGAGAGTGTGGATAAAAAGAAGAAGTTCGGCTACACGATAGAGGATAAAGCGATCGATATTTCGCAGATGATAAAAGAGATAACACGGCTTCAAGATGCAAAGAGGGGTGCGGGTATGCTCATCTCAACGATTGTAAATATTATATTGGATATAGTACAAAGATATCCGAAGTTTCCCGTAGTACTGTGCGGAGGCGTGTTTCAAAACAGGGTGCTGGTAGACAACCTTATCGAGGTCTTCGAAGAAAGAAAGATCAGGTACTACATACAAGAGAAAACCCCGGTTAACGACGCCTCCGTCTCTTTGGGGCAATTATGGCGGGCGGGGCACACATAGAGTATATCAAGATATTTTTATTTATATTCGTCCGTAAAATACTGTTTTTGCAGTAATTTTTTTTGTGTCTCCAAAGGATGATTGAACTTAAACTCCGCTTCTTTGAGATACAGCGGAAAATTTTCCGTGGAGATGCCTTTGTAGCTGAGTATGAATTTTTCAAAATACTCCCAAAAATCCACTATTTTATTTAGATGTTTCGAGACTTTGATGATCCTGCTTTTTCGTTTAAATCTGGCAAATTCGCTATTGTAAACCTTTTCCAGATCATCATTTATAAATTGCTGTTTATATTTTTGCAGAGTCGGCATGACCACGGTATATATGTGATTTTCATAATCAAAGGTAAGAAAATTGTGTGCGTCGAATATGGCTAGTCTGTCATGGCGTTTACTTTGTTCGAGATAAAAATATTCTTCATATTCACAGGGTTTGTGTCTTGCATGCTCATATTCGTTTTCGCAGATATGCGCACAGTAAAATCTGAAAATATCATAATATTTGTGTATGGAAACGTAAGAGAGACTGAGACGTTTTGAAGTTTGAAGCGCGTTCTCATTCTCACAAAACGAGTCTATAAGAGTGAGTATCTTATTTATACGTTTGGGGCTGTATTTTCTTTTGCACAAAGAACATTTGAGCATCCCGTCACTCAGATGATAGAGTTTATGATCGCAATATATACATCTGTTCAACCATTGCATATCTCATTTTAGCATAAAAACGAGGCGACCTTGGCAATATTTTCTCTATATTTTTTTGCATCGTCTATATTTTCAAAACTGTTTGTCAACATCGAATATATCTGATACGTCGGATGCTTTTTATAGACATTTTCGAGTATGGAGATGATCGTGTGAGGCAGAATACTGTGGCTTAGATGCGTGCTCTCTTTATTTATGCTGCAGGCAAGTGCGTAATCTCCCTCTTTGCTAAAAGCCGCATCGACGAAGATGACTTCATCCGTATCGAGAAGTTCTAGGACCACCTCGGGGGTCAACCCGAAAGCCGAGATGAGTCTGGTGTCTTTTATTTCAAATTTTTGAAGCTCTTTTATGACATCAATGCCAAACGCGTCCTCTCCGCGTAACTCGTTTCCATAACCGATGATAGCTCTCAAATGTCAATTCCGCTCGATGATCTTTATGATCTTTTTGTCATGATCCCGCAGTTGGATCGTCGAGGAAACGATGCCAAGAGCATGTGTAGAACAGCTTAGACACGGGTCAAAACAGCGTATTACCGCTTCGACGCGGTTAAGCGCGCCGTCGGTTATGTCGTTTGCATCCACAAAAGCTGCAGCAACTTGTTTGACGCCTGCGTTCATCGCAAGATTGTTGTTTCCCGTAGCTATGATAAGGTTGACTTTTTCTATCACTCCGTTTTCATCGACCCTGTACTCATGAAAAAGCGTTCCTCTGGGTGCTTCGGAACATCCCACTCCCACGGTTTTGTTGATCTTTCCATCGGCTTTTATATCTTCGCTCAAGGATGCTTCGTCATTTAAAAGCTCTTCTATCTTTTCTATGGCATAGATGATCTCTATGATCCTTGCATAATGGTAGTAAAACGAATTAAGCACGGGTTTTCCGCCGTTTAACGCTTTGAAATTTTTAAGCTCTTCGTCTGCCAGCGGAGTCCCGCATGACGAAGCGATGTTAAGTCGTGCCAGCGCACCTACCCTGTACATCCCATCGGGATATCCGAGCGGTTTGTAATAGGGTGATTTTAAGTAGCTGTCCTCTTCGGCGGCTTCTCCTATGAACTCTTTGTATCTTTGCGGATCTACTGCATCTTCGAGTATGTTCCCTTCGCTGTCGATAAAACGCAGGACGCCGTCGTAATGCTCCAGAGTTCCGTCTTTGTTTACAAGCGCCATAAAAAGAGAAGGAAAAACGGCAAAGGTGTCTATCTCTTTTTGAAACTTGTGCATGTTCTCTTTAAAATATTTCAGTGTGCTTTTTGCGATCTCCATTGCCCGAGGTATTTGGCTGAGGATGTTTTTTTTGACATCGTCTTCAAGTTTACGGCTGACTCCGCCCGGGATTATTCCCTCCGGATGTATTTTTTTCCCTCCGAGGAGTTCTATGATTTTCTGTCCAAAAGCTCTGAGCTCTATTCCGTCCTTTGCCATCTGGGGATGTGTTTGCATCAGCTTAAAGATATTCCTGTCCTCTTTAAGCGCATCAAAACCATACACGAAATCAGGACTGCTGAGATGGTAAAAGTTCAGTGCATGGGATTGTAAGAGCTGAGCCAGATTGATGATCTTTCTTATGTTTAGGGCAGCTTGCGGCGGAGTGAGAGACAAGAGAACGTCGCATGCTTTTGAAGAGGCTATGACATGGCTGACGGGGCATATCCCGCATGTTCTGGCGGTAAGAGAGGGCATCTCGGTATAAAACCTTCCTTCACAGAATTTTTCAAAGCCGCGGTATTGCGTCACATGCAGACGGGCATCGCTTACTTTGCCGGCTTTATCCAGATCGATGGTTATCTTTGCATGCCCCTCTATGCGTGTTACGGGAGCGATCGTGATCGTCTTCATTTTCCAAATCTCGTCAATTCGTTTACATTTATTTCTCTTCCCTCTATGAGCGCTTTTATCGTCTCGTAGACAGCATCCGCAGGCGTAGGGCATCCGGGGAGAAAATAGTCTATTTTTACCGCTTCGTGAAGAGGTATCACTTTGTCCAGGAGTTTTGGGACTATCTGAGACGGATATCTTTTGTTTTTGTTGATATCCGCAAGTTCAAAATAGCCTCTTTGCAGCACCGCATCCGTGCCGTAGAGGTTTTTTAACGCAGACACGTTTCCCGTCACCGCACAGTCTCCAAGAGCAAGTATCGTCTTGGAATTTGCTCTTATTTTTTTTATCATCTCTAGATCATGGTCGCTGCTCACGGCACCTTCTACTATGCTCAGATCTACCTCTTTTGGAAACTCTTTTGCATCGACGTAGGGACTGTAGACAAGGTCAAAATAGGGTGCGAGCTCTATGAGCCTTTCGTCCATATCCAAAAAAGACATGTGACAACCCGAACAGCCGTCAAGCCAGATGGTCGCTAATCGTATCTTAGTCATCTTTTTTTCTGCTTTTTATAAGATTGAGGATGATATCGGTTTTTTTAAGTTTCTCCTCGGTACTGATATCTTTTTCGTAAAGTGCACCCGTCGGACAGACATAGACGCATTTGCCACAGCTCGTACAGCTTTGCGAGTCTGCCCACGGCTCGTCCATATCGTGTATGATCCTCGTGTTTATGCCTCTGTCTACAAGGTCGAGAGCATGGGCACCTTCGATCTCATCGCATACGCGGACGCATCTGGTGCACAAGATACATCTGTTTGGATCATGAACAAAGTTTTTATGTGAAGCATCGATCTCGAACCTCTGCTCCAAATAGGGCACTAAAGAGTGTTCAAGTCCCAATTCCACCGTTTTGTCTTGAAGCTCGCAATTGCCGTTTACCACACAGACGCTGCAGGTATGGGTCCTTTCGCTAAAAAGCATGGAGAGTATCATATTTCTGTGCGCTTGGATATCGGGCGAGGTTGTGACGACCTCCATTCCCTCTTTGATCTTTGACGTGCACGCGGGAGCAAGTTCGCGGCATCCTTTTATCTCGACAAGGCACATTCTGCATGAGCCTACACAACTGAGGCCTTCGAGATAACATAGGGTAGGGATGTAGATATTATGCTCTCTTGCCACTTCCAAGACGGTCTGATCCGATTGTCCCGTAACAGTGATATCGTCGATCTTAAACGTTTTTACCCTGACCTTTTGTTTAATCATCTTTGATCCCCTCGAGATATTCGTTCTCAAAATATCTGACAGTGCTTAAGACCGGATTCGGCGCGGTCTGTCCGAGTCCGCAGAGGCTCGCGCTCTTTACGATCTCAGACATCTGTTTTAAAAGCTCAAGATCGGCTTTGCTTGCTTCTTTATTGATGAATTTTTCAAGCAGAAGCGTGAGCTGGGTGGTACCCACACGGCAGGGAGTACATTTTCCACAGGATTCGCTCTTGCAAAAATCCATAAAGAAGTGCGCGATCTCTACCATGTTTGAACTGTCGTCGATGACGATCATTCCGCCGCTTCCCATGATCGTGCCGATGCTTTTGAGCGAATCGTAATCTATGGGCAGGTCAAGATATTCTACAGGGATGCAGCCTCCGCTTGGGCCTCCCGTCTGAATCGCTTTTAACTCTCTGCCATCGCTCACTCCGCCGCCGATCTCATAGATGAGTTCGCGAAGAGTGATCCCCATCGGTACTTCGACAAGCCCCGTATTTTTGATGTGCCCCGTCAGCGCAAATATCTTTGTTCCGCTTGAAGCGGTTGTCCCTACGCTCTTAAACCACTGCGCACCTTTTTTTATGATGGTCGGTACGTTTGCCAGTGTCTCGACGTTATTTAGTATCGTAGGCTCTCCCCAGAGCCCGTAATCGCTGAGATGGGGCGGTTTTTGTCTTGGATTGCCGCGGTTGCCCTCTATGGAAGTTATGAGTGCGGTCGCTTCTCCGCATACGAAAGCACCTCCACCCAGCCTTATCTCGATATCAAAATCAAAGCCGCTGTGAGCGATTTTGTTGCCTAAAAGTCCGAGTCTTTTTGCCTGTTTGATGGCATGATCCAGTTTTTCTACCGCAAGAGGATACTCCGCGCGTACATAGATGTATCCCATATTTGCTCCGCAGGCATATCCTGCGATAGCCATTCCCTCTATGATCTTGTGGGGATCGGCTTCCATCAGGGCTCTGTCCATAAACGCGCCCGGATCTCCCTCATCGCCGTTACAGACTATGTACTTTTGGTCGCTTTGGACTTTGTAGACGCTTTCCCATTTGAGCCCCGTAGGGAATCCGCCTCCGCCTCTGCCTCGAAGCCCGCTGCTCTTTACTTCGTCAATGACGTCGGTACACGACATCTCCTTTAAGACATGAAACAAAGCCGAATACCCGCCATGGGCAATATAGTCTTCGATCTCGTTTGGATCGATCACTCCCGCATTTTGCAAAACAACTTTGTTCTGTTTTGTAAAAAAGGGCTGATTCGTGTCGCACCGCTTTTCTTTATAGACGGAGTGATCTTCTACGCATTTGACGAGTTCTTTGATGTCGGATGCGGTGACCTTTTCATAAAGCGTCTGCTCTTTTTTGGAGCTGTCGCAGTGCGACACTAAGGTGCCGTTGGCGCAAAGACCGTTGCATCCCACGCCTTTTACCCTGCATCTGTTTTGCAGACCTTTTGCTTTGACCGCTTCTTCGAGATCTTTTTGGATCGCATCAGAACCCTGTGAAAGACAGCTGCTGCCTATACAGACTCTGAGCTCCTGCGGGATATTCTCTTCGCTGCATTTTCTATTTTCGGCAACCTTTTGAAGCTCTTGGATCGAGGTAATCATCGGAGTATCTCCTCTATCTTTTCTAACGATTCTTCTATGGACAGTCTGCCCTTTACCTTGTTGTCGTAAATGGCTACGGGAGCGATGGAACAAGAACCGACGCATCTGGCACTCAGCAGCGACAGTATGCCATCAGGCGTCGTCTGACCGACTTTGACGCCGAATCTTTCCTCTATGCTCTCAAGTATCTTTTTTGAGCCTTTGATGTAGCAAGCCGTTCCCAGACAGACGATCACACTGTGTTTTCCTTGAGGTTTGAGCGTAAAATGATGATAAAAAGTGGCGACGCCGTACACTTTGGAGTAGGGAGCTTTGAGCCGCTTTGCAATAAACTTCAACACATCTTTTTGCAGATAACCAAAACTCTCTTGGGCGACATGAAGCGTCTCGATGAGCGCGCTTTTGTCGTATCCGAGCTTTTTCATGGTCTGTTCGATCAGTTTATATCTGTTGTCAGCCGCATCGGTCATGGAACTCTCTTTGATTCAAACTGTTCCATTATAGATGAGAACTGTTTAAAATAACTTTTAAATTCAGATATAAAAAAAAGTAAAATAAAGAATGATAAAAAGCTGTGATACAATAGAGGATTATTCCAATTGTTTTGCAAAAGGACAGTTTATGTACTTGCATGCTTTAAATCTTATAAATGATTTGGTATTCATACATGATAGCGAATATAAAATAGTGTTTGCAAACAATGCCTATTTAAGACTCTGCGGAAAAAAACTCGAAGAGGTCGCAGGACGGCCTTATTATAAAATCCTGCCCCTGCAAGAAGCTCCTTTTAAAGGATGTCTCAAGGAGCTTGACAGCGATGATGATTACGAGAACAGCGAGACCGTGATTTTCGATAATCACTCCTACTTAAGCCGGGCGTTGAAATTCAAGCTTCCCGATATCGCCGCTCCGGTCTTTATCCATGTTCTTGAAAAGATCATCTTCTCGCCGCAGATACTTACGATCTTAAACCACATTCCCCAAAAAATATTTATAAAAGACCTCAATCTAAAATATCTTTTTTGCAACAAATATTACGCAGATGATCTCAAGCTCGCCTCGCCCGAGCTGATCGTAGGAAAAGACGATATGGATTTTCATACCAAAGAGATCGCCAAAAAATACCGTTTTGATGATCTGCGTATTATCAAAGAAAGAAGATCGCAGACCTTTGAAGAACCCTATGTTCTGGATGGCAAAACTTCGATAGTGCGTACGTTCAAAACGCCGTTTTGCGATCATAACGGGCATGTAATAGGGATCTTCGGCATCTTTGAAGATGTCACGGAACAGGTGTCGCATAGACAGACTATGCTGCAGCTCCATACGCTTTTGGACACCATACCCGATCTTGTCTGGTTAAAGGACAAAGAGGGCGTATTTCTTGTGTGCAATCCCGTATTTGAACGGTTTGTCGGAGCCAAGGAAGAGGTTATAATCGGAAAGACCGATTATGATTTCGTAGACAAAGAGCTCGCGGATCTCTTTAGGGAAAAAGACAAATTGGCGATGAGCTCGGATAAGCCGAACATCAATGAGGAGTGGGTCACCTTTGCCGATGACGGGCACAAATCACTGCTGGAGACGATAAAAACTCCTATGTATGACGATAAACATGATCTCATAGGCGTACTTGGGATCGCAAGGGACATCACCGAGCGATACGAAAATCAAGAGCACATAAAACGGCTTAACCGCATATATGCGACGCTCAGTCAATGCAACATGGATATCGTGCACTCTACAAATGCCGATGAACTCTTTGAAAAGATCTGTAAAAATGCTGTGGAACTTGGAGACATGAGCATGGCTTGGATAGGTATCATTGACAAAGAGACCAAGATGGTGCACCCGGTAGCATCGCATGGAGATGAAAACCGTTATCTTAAAGGTATTGAAATCTCGGTAGATAAAAACAGTCTTTCGGGAGTAGGGCCGACAGGTATTTCCATTCGGGAAGATCATCCTGTATGGTGTCAGGATTTTATGAACGATCCGTCTACGAAACCGTGGCATGAAAAAGGCGAGAGGATGGGCTGGAAATCTTCGGCATCTCTTCCGATACGCAAAGGCGGCGAAGTGATCGGAGCTTTTACGCTGTATTCCAAGATCAAAAACGGATTTGATCCGATGAGTCAAAAACTGATAGAAGAGATAGCGATGGATGTCAGTTTCGCTATGGAAAACTTTGAACGCGAAGCCAAACGCAAAGAATCCGAAAACCGATTGAAAAAAACGGAAAAGCTTCTTGAGGATATGAGCCAGGTTGCTCACATAGGAGGGTGGGACTTTGATCCGCAAACAGGTGCAGGGGAGTGGACGGCAGAGGTTGCACGTATCCATGACATGGACCCGGATGATCCGACCTCAAAAGAGATGGGACTGAGCGTTTATGACGATGTGCATTTAAAAAAGATTCAAGATGCGATCGACAAAGCGGTGAAATACGGTATATCATATGATTTGGAACTGAAAATGACGACTCTCAAAGGCAATGAAAAATGGGTAAGAGTGATAGGCACGCCCGTGATAAAAAAGGAGAAAGTCGTCCGTATCCGCGGTTCTATGCAGGATATTACGATCCAAAAAACCGCACAGGAGAGGATACAGTGGCTGGCGCACTTTGACGCTTTGACCGAACTTCCAAACAGAGCTTTGTTCAATGACAGGGTTCAGCATTCTATCAAGATCGCACAGCGTATGAACAATCCGCTTTCCGTACTCTCTTTAGATCTTGATAACTTTAAAAATATAAACGATACCTTAGGGCATGATATAGGCGACTTGCTGCTTGTCGAGGTCTCTTCGCGTATAAAATCCGTAATGAGAGAGGAAGATACTCTTTCAAGACAGGGTGGAGATGAGTTTATCATGCTGCTTCCGGGTACGGATGCAGACGGAGCGGCCCATGTCGCGGAAAAAATAACCGAAGTCATCTCCCGGCCATACCGTATCAAACATCAGGAACTCTATATAACACCTTCGATCGGCATAGCTATGTATCCTATAGACGGTGAAGATTTTCAAACGCTGTTTCAGTCTGCGGACGCTGCCATGTACCATGCAAAGCATGACGGACGCAACTGTTACCGTTTCTTTACTTCCGAGATACAGTCGCGCGCGGCCCGCAATCTGGAACTGGAAAACGGTCTGCGTCATGCGCTGGAGAGAAATGAGTTCGAGCTCCATTATCAACCGCAAATACAACTCGGTACGAACCGCCTTGTCGGAGCCGAAGCATTGATCAGGTGGAGACATCCTAAGCTCGGTATGATTTCGCCTGCAGAGTTTGTACCCATAGCCGAAAACGGAGGGCAGATCATAGCCATAGGCGAATGGGTGCTTCGTACAGCCTTAAGACAGCTAAAAGAGTGGATAGAAAACGGAATCGAGCCTTTTGTCATGGCCATCAATATCTCTGCGATACAGTTCCGCCATCCCAAACTTGTCTCATCTGTGCTCGATATACTGCAAGAGTTCGGGCTTCCTCCTGAGAGTATTGAACTGGAACTCACAGAGGGGGTGGCGATGGAAAACCCTCTTAAGGCGATAGATATCATGAACGAGTTTCATCAAAACAAGATTCGTATGGCGATCGATGATTTTGGAACGGGATACTCTTCGATGAGCTATCTAAAAAAATTCAGCGTGCACAAGCTTAAGATAGACCGCTCTTTCATACAGGAGATAACCCATAACCTCGATGACAGGATGATAGTAAAAACCATCATCAATATGGCTCACAATCTCAATATGAAGACAATTGCCGAAGGAGTCGAGACAAAAGATCAGCTCGAACTGCTGCGGCAAAGCAGATGCGACGAGATACAGGGATACTATTTCAGCAAGCCTCTGCCTTCAAAAGAGTTCGAGGCATTTGTCGGATCAAGAGTAAAAATCAAAAAAAATGAATGATTACTCAGTATTTTAAATACAATCATTTTTTTCTTTGTTATAATGTTTTCAAATCAAAAAAAGGATAGGTAGATGAAAAACGACAACTTGATCGAGTTATTTAAAACAGGTGCCGCCAAAGGGCAGATGTCAAGACGTGAAGCGATCAAGCTGCTCGGGATATCTCCTATCGCTGCATCTGTTCTAGCATCTGCGGGAAGCGGAAGCATCACCGAGGCGGAGGCTGCTGACGTAAAAGGAAAGATACTCATAGTCGGAGGCGGCAGCGGCGCTATCATGGCTTTGGCAAGATTAAAACGCGCTATATCAGACCCGGATATCACCGTCATCGCTCCAAACGAGATACATCTGTATCAGCCGGGACAGATATTCGTGGCTGCGGGACTTATGAAACAAGCAGACCTTCAAAAACCTAACAGCGACTACATCACAAAAGAGGTGAAGTGGATCAAAGACGAAGTAGGCGGCTTCGATGCGGATAACAATACCGTTACTACGCGCGGCGGTAAAAAAGTGCCGTATGATTATCTAATAGTCGCTACGGGCGTCGTAAACCGTTTTGACAAGATACAGGGGTTAAAAGAGGAAGATATAGGAACCAACGGGATCACCAGCGTTTACCTAAGCGATCTCGAACATGGTACGGCCCGCGGAGCGACTGCCACATGGGATTGGTACAATGAACTTAAATCTGCGGCAAAGACCAAAAGACCGACAGTATTATATACACAGCCGGACACTCCAATAAAATGCGGCGGTGCTCCGCAAAAGATGCTTTATCTCAGTGCCGATTATCTCAAACGTGACGGGCTTGGAGCGGATTACTATTTTTATACGGGTTTAAAAAAACTGTTTCATCTGCCTAAAGTGGATGAGGAGCTGACCAAAGTCCAAAAGCGCTATGATAAGATCGAGACGAAATTTTCTCACTTTTTACGCTCCATAGACGTAAAAGCAAAAAAAGCCACTTTCATTCATGCATACGAAAAAGAGGTGATCGATCCGGATTTCGGTGATAAAATGATGCAAAGTTTTGCCGATGAGGTTGTCGTGAAATACGATTTTATCCATGTCGTACCGCCTATGACGCCGCCCGATGCCCTTTTAAAATCAAAACTTGTCAATGGTGATGGATGGCTTGATGTAGACAAACATACGCTGCAGCACAACAGATACAAGAATGTATTTGGTATCGGCGACGTTTGCGGCATCCCTATGGGAAAAACCGGAGGAAGCGCCAGACATCACGGTCCGATCCTGACGGCAAATCTTATCTTTGCTATGCAAAAAAAAGAACTAAAAGAGAAGTTTGACGGCTATACGGTATGTCCGCTCAAGACTCAGTACGGTAAGATCATTATGGCAGAGTTCAATTACTACGGATCAAAGCCGACTCTCCCATTTTTAGATTATGAAAAACCAAGATGGATGTGGTGGGAGTTCGACCGCTATATGCTAGAGCCGATGTACTGGCACTTGATGCTCACGGGACTCTTTTAGAAAGTCTTTTTAAAATGGGCTTTGCCCATTTGCGTCTCTTTATGTAATCTGCCTCGACAGAGGCAAGCGTTTCGAGGAAACATCGCTATGGCGAGCGGTTCCCTTGTTTTGTGCCAAAGCGGCCAGCGTAGTAAAAATGGGCTTTGCTCATTTTACGTCTCTTTACAATGTAAGGTTCTTTGCGGTAAAATTGCACAAATTTTTTATAAGGTCAGGTATATGGCAACAATAGGTATGGGTGATATCAAAAAAAATGTACGTTTGGAGATCTCTGACGTACCGTACAAAGTAGTCGAGTTTCAACACGTAAAACCGGGCAAAGGCGCGGCTTTCGTACGTATGAAGGTAAAAAGCTTTTTAAACGGAAAGGTCATAGAAAAGACAGTTCACGCAGGTGATAAGTTCGAAGTTCCCGTGATTGAATACAAGACCATGCAGTACCTTTATGACGACGGTGAGATGCTGCAGTTCATGGATAACGACACTTACGATCAGATAGGTCTTACTTACGATCAGTGCGATGATGCTATGAAATGGTTAAAAGACGGCACTACCGTCGATATGATCTTTTATAAAGGCTCTGCTATCTCCGTAAGCGCACCTGAAACTATGGAGCTTGTCGTGACCGACACTCCTCCCAACTTCAAAGGCGATACTTCAAGCGGAAGCAAAAAGCCTGCGACTTTAGAGACTGGTGCTGTGATTCAAGTACCTTACCATATCTTAGAGGGCGATACCATCAAAGTAAACACGGTAGAGGGCGAGTATCTGGAAAAAGTAAAATAATCTTTTTAAAGGAGATATTATGGCAACTGTTTTAGTACCTTTAGCAGCCGGATTTGAAGAGATCGAGGCGGTATCGATCATCGATACTGTAAGACGCTCTTCCATAGAGGTCATTGTGGCTTCAGTCGATGGAAATGCCGATGTACAAGGTGGACACGGTATAACCGTGAAAACAGATACAAGTATAAAAAATATAAGTGCCGATGATATCGACATGATTGTGCTTCCCGGAGGCTGGGGCGGAACAAAAATCTTAGCCGAAGATCTGAAAGTACAATCCCTTTTAAAAGAGATGGATCAAAAAGGTAAGCAGATAGGAGCCATCTGTGCCGCTCCGTTTGCACTGGGCAAAGCGGGTGTGCTAAAAGAGAAGTTTACCTGTTATCCGTCTGTTGAAGCAGATATAGATCATAAAGGATATGATGCCACTAAAAAAGTGGTGAGCGATAAAAATATCCTTACTTCACGCGGTCCGGGAACGGCTATCTGCTTTGGACTCGAGATCATAAAGATACTGCTTGGAGACGATGCGAAAGAGAAAGCAAAAGGCGGACTTTTAGCAGATTATTGCGAGTAAGACAACTTAGAGATGACGCGTTATTTTGTAAAGATGGCGCTATAATTTAACACCTCGTTGGTTTTTTGATATTCAAAAGCATACTCCAGGATCATAAAACTTCTGTTTATTATATTTGCGTCAAGACCTTCACTTTCCGATGAGCAGACCATTGAACTGTAATAGTAGTTGTCCGACTTGTGAAAATCTCCGTCTTGGTTGTAAAGGAGTTTTTCGATCCCTTCTGTCATCTGCCTGTCATTATTGGATTCAAACACGATGCAGATCAGGTTTTTATCGAGTATAACGGCTTCATCCGTCTGTCTTATATGGAGATTGAAATAGTTTTCATCCAGATTTTTAGCATAGATTATTAGCAGACAAAACTGTAGTTTGTAGCGTGAAAACCTGTACCAAAAAGGTTCGATCAGTTTTTCGATGCTTTTTCTTTCCTTTGAAAGCACATTATATATTTCAGCGTATTTGATGTCCATTTTTCATCCTTTTTTGCATAAAATAAAAAAACAGAGGCATAACGTATAAGTTTACTATAATCGCGAAAAATAATCCACCCATGATCGCGATGGCCAGATCCTGTATGATCTGAGTTCCGCTACCTATGGCCAAAGCGATCGGAAGAAGTGCGAAAGCATTCGAGAACATCGTCATAAGAACGGGGCGGATGCGTACGGACACGGCATGGATGATCCTGCTCTTTTCATCGTCGTATTTCGAAAAGTTCGTCTGATAAAGATTATATATCAGAACATTATTGTTAATGACTATACTGAGTACAATGAGCATTCCCATAAAAGCGGTAATATCAAGAGGTTTTCCTGTGAGTTTCAGCGCTATGAAGACGCCCGTAAGCGTAAAAAGCAGAGCAACAAGGATATTAAAAGCGATCTTGAGACTACTGAAATTCAGCAGCAGGCCTATGAAGATTATCATGACGGCAAACAAGACGACATAGCTCATCTCCTGAAACGATCTCTGCTGCTCTTTGTAAAAACCGTTTATATCGGTCGTGATGTCAGAAGGCAGAGATGAATTGTCTATCGTTTGTCTGATATCTTTCACGGCCTGGGACATATCGTTGCCGTTAAACCTGATCCCCAGAACGCATACGGGAGAAAGGTTATAATGTGTGACCTCAGCAACCTTGTTTTGATAAGATATGTCTGCGACGCTTGAAAGAGGGATGTTTTTTTTATATTTAACAGAATATATAAGAAGCTCTTTTTGAAGATAGGCGATAGGATCCCGGCGCGGACGATCCATAAGCACCCGTATGTTGATGAGCTTTTCCCCCTCTGCAACAGAAGCTACTACCTCTCCGTAATACATACTTCTGATCTGTGAGATCAGTGTGTTCTCATCGATGCCGTAAAGAGCTGAGGCATCGGGTTTTAAACGCACGTTAATAGAAGGCGATGCATACGATGTCAGGACATTGACCTCCTCTATGTTTTTGATCGATTTCAGAGAATCTCTCAAGCGGTATCCCTCTTTTATGAGTTTATCGGGGTCTGAACCAAAGAGCATGACCGAGATCGGTGCGTCGGCCCCCATGATATCTCCGAGTCTGTCTTCTAGCACCTGAGAAAGTCCGAGCTCTTCAAGGTTGGGGATTTGAGATTCTATCTGCTTTCTAAGCTCTTTTATAACTTCAAAAGAGCTTTTGTCCCTGTCATGCTTGAGTGTTACCAGAAAATCTCCTTGATTTGATTGTGTGCTAATCTGTCCTAAAGCCGTGCCGATACGCATGGTCCACCCTTTGACCTCCGGCGTCCTGTCTAAAATATCTCCTACGGCCTTAAACTCATCACCGCTCTGTTCTAATGATGTTCCCGGAGGAAGTACGAGGTCTACGACGATATTTCCTTCGTCCCATTTTGGGAGAAAGGTCGAGGGGATATGCTCATAAAGATACCAGCTAAGAACAAAACCGCCTAAGATGATCGGAACAGAAACCCAGGCATAGCGCATCGATTTAAGCAAAAACACTTTATATCTACTGATCAGCGATTCTAAAATATCCGGTTTCTCATCTTCGCTTTTTGGCAGTGCGACATAGGCGATAACGGGAGTCAAAAAAACAGCGATCAGCTGTGATATGAAATAGGTCACGACAAGGACGAAAGCAAGCTGTTTGAAAAAAAGTCCTACGATGCCGCTGACGAGTAAAAGCGGAATGAAGATAAGAATGGCTAAAAACGTTGCAATGGCCATGATGGGGAGTATCTCTTTGGAACCCTCTATGACCGCTTCTTTTTTTGAGAGGCCTTTTTTAAAATGGCGTTCAATGTTTTCTATGACGATTATCATCTGATCGATGAGTCCGCCTAAGGCTGCGGCCATACCGGCAAGCGAGAATATATTGAGGTCTATATTCGCCAGTTTCATTCCGATGACGGTGATGAGAAACGTGATGGGGATGATAAAAAGGGATATCAGCGAAAGTTTTAGTTTTCTGAGAAAAAAGAATACGATCAAAACGGCGATAATACCGCCCATAAGGATGGCGTCGGTAACGCTTTTGATGGCTTGGTTTACAAACTCCGTGCCGTCATAATAGTTTTTTATTTCGATCTGCTCTTTTTTAAGTTTTGGAGCAAGTTCTTGAAGTTTGTCATTGAACCTTTTGACGACATCCACCGCATTTGCTTTTGGCTGACGCAAAAGATTAAATACGACGCTGTTTTTAAAGCCTTTCGTGGCGCTCAGTGTTTTGATAGGATTCGTCTTTTTTACCAGCAAGGCGATGTCTCCCAGTTTGACCGACCTTCCGTTTGAGAGACCGATATCCAGATTCAGCAGTTTGGAACTGTCTTGGCTCTTTTGATAAAGTGAGAGAACATACTGACGGTGATAATCTTTGATAAGTCCCAAAAAATCTATGAGATTTTGTGCCTTGAGCCTCTCTATGATCGCTTGAACGTCAAGATCGTAAGCGCGTATCTTTTTGGCATCGAGCAGCAGTTTGTATTCGCTCCATGCAGGCGCTTTTATCTGAATGTCGTAGACTCCGTCGATGGAAAGAAAAAGAGGTTTGAGCTCATAGTAAAGTTTTTCGCTGAGCTGCGTGCGGGAGAGCGTATCCGAACCGATGGAGTAGATGGCTACGGGATAGATGCTCGGAGTCGCCTGGCGTATCGTTATCACCGCATCGCTTGGGATGCGGCTCTTAATATCGGCGATACGGGATTGGACCAGCTGATACGCCAGATAAGGGTCGATGTTCCAGTTGAAATAGAGGCTTATGTCCGTAGAGCCTATCGAAGTGCTAGATACGATCTTTTGAACGTCCTGAACGGTCTTTAATGCTTCTTCGCTAGGTTTTGTGACGGAGAAGAGCATCTGCCGTATCGGGGAGTAACCGTTTTCTATGCTCACCTCTATGCGAGGAAAAAAGACATTGGGTAAAACGCCTTTTGGCAATGAGAATGAGAGTTTGTAACCGATGCCGGCAAGCAAAAAAATGACAAGCAAAATGGCCAGTTTATTTTTTAGAATGTACAGAAAAAAACTTCGTCCTTTCATCGTGTGACCTCGACAACGGAGTTTTCTTCGAGCATATAAGCATTTTTATATGCGATACGGTCATCTTCGCTCAGGTTGTCCGTGACAAGTACCTTGTCTATCATATCTTTCTGCACATCTATAAAGTGGACATGGGCGACATCGTTTTTTATGATAAAAACGGCAGGGCGGTTCTGTACGAGGACGATAGCTTCTTTTGGAAGTATCCATCCATGTTTGTTCTTTGTCTGAATATCGGCTTGGACATTAAGCCCTAGGGAAAGAGGGGTCTTGGCGGCGGCTATCGCTTCTACGAGATTATTTGTCGTGTTTGGCAATATCTGCGATATCACGGCTTTTACGGATGAGCCTTGCAGATGTATGACGACATTCTGTCCTTTTTGTATGTTTTTTGCATAAAGAGCGGGGATGAACAGCCTCACGTATGCGTTTGCGTCATCGACCCTGCATATGGGAGCTGCATATGTAAGATAACTGCCCTCTGCCTGCAGGTCGGAGATGTAACCTTCAACCGGCGAGTGTATGACGCCTCTTGCTTTTCTTTGCTTTAGGTCGTCAAGTTCGTTTTGCGTATTTGAGAGAAGCAGCTTTTTTTCATTTACAAGTGATCG
Organism: Sulfurimonas sp. HSL-1716; assembly: GCF_039645975.1. Lineage (NCBI taxonomy): Bacteria > Pseudomonadati > Campylobacterota > Epsilonproteobacteria > Campylobacterales > Sulfurimonadaceae > Hydrocurvibacter > Hydrocurvibacter sulfurireducens. Next base: position 1,308,462 of record NZ_CP147918.1, on the reverse strand, counting down.
CTGCGTCAAATAGTCATTTTTGCTTATAAGCCCCATCTGCAGCATCTCATCGATGCTTTGCAGTTTTTTTGTCTCCAGTATGAGCTGCTCTTTGTAAAGAGTGAGATCATAGCTTAGACGATTTACTCTGTTAAAGAGCGTCTGGTTTTGGATTATTGCGATAACGGCACCTTTGTTTACCTTCTGTGTATTTGTGACCTTTGTGTGCAGTATCCCTTCAAAAGGCGCATTTAGTATATGTTTTGCCACTGCTTCGGTCGTTCCCTGCACTTCTATGGGAATGTTCATGTCGGCTTTTTTGGGTATAACTACGCTGACTTTGACATGATTTTCCCGTACTGGCGGCACTCTGTCGTCGTCTTCGGCGCCAAAAGCATAAAGTGAGGTGAGCAGACCGATGATCAAAAATATCTTATTCATAAAGGGCTCCTGAGGACAGTGTGTTTAATATGGCAGTTTGCGTATCTTTTAGGTATCTCATTTTTATGATCTGCTCTTGCAGCGTCAGTGTCTGAGAAACGACTTGAACGTAGGTGTTAAAATCCACATATTTTTTCAAAAAGGCTTCCTGTATGATTTTTTTGCTTTTTAGAGAATCGTCAAGGCTCTCTTTTAAGATACGCAGCTGCTGGACCGCATTTGTGATACTTTGCATCCTTTGAATATACTCTTTTTTTCTTTGAAGCCTATATTTGGCCGCATCAAAGCTCACTCGCAGCGACCGTACCCTTAACGCTTCACTCTGCTTGAGATCGCCGCTCTTTAAAGGTATGCTTATGCCTACATGAAAGGAGTAGTTGTCGCCGTTTGCCGTAGGGTCGTCTATCTTTTGGTAGGAGGTACCGGCTGTGAGCCGCGGAACATAGCTGTGAGAGAGCACATTCGCCTGATTTGCAAGCTGTGCTGCTGCTATGGAGTTGAGCTGGGTGTTTGGATCGCTCTTGAGATACGCTTTTTGTGAGCAATGAAGCGTTTCGTTTTTATCAAAAGACGGGATGCTTTGAGCCGTATACAGCATCAGCTGTTCTTGCATCCTTTTTACCCGGTTCGTTTCGTCCGTTATCTGTGTCTTAAAGAGAGTGACGCTGTTTTTAAGTCTTAAATAATCCATGTCAGAAACAGTTCCCGAACTGTTTAGACGTTTTATCTTATCAAGTATATTTAGCTGGCCGTTTAAAAAGTCCGTGTGCAGAGCAAGTTGCTCTTGTGTTTGGCGGTAGGCGCTTATCATCTCTGTTAGTGACACGAACAGTTCCTCTTTCTGCTTTTTTAACAGAGTCTTCTGTTCTTTTAAGTTTAGCTTGAGCTCATCGATCTTGTAAGTGTCTTTTCCAAAGATGTCGATCGTATCGGTAAAAGATACATCGGTGGTATTAAAGGAACTTGGAAGTCTGTCTGCTTTTGTAGAGGAATATCCGGCATCCAAGGAAAAATCGGCGAACCTGTTTAGATTCAGCGCTTTTTTTTCCAAATCGCCTGCTTGGCGTAAAAGCTGTTCTTTTTGGTTGTAGTGCAGGTTCTCAAGGGCAGACCTGTAAAAGTCTACAACGGTTTCACTCGCCTGCAGACTAAACGTGACAAGGGTCGATAAAACGATCTTTTTTAGCATCTATTCTTGAAACTGCTTTTCCAGCATATCTACCAAAGCCAGATCCAAAGATGCATAAGTCATTGCATTTTTTATATCTTTTTTCTCTGTGCTTGCGTCGAGTCCCTGAAACATAGAATCAAAAGAATCGACGATATGCGTATCTTTTATTTTCGATTTTAATTGTTTCCAAAGCTGTTTGGTCTCTGCTTTGAGGGCGTATAATTGTGCGTAATCGACTCTGTCCTGGTTTAAAAGCGCCAAAGTTTTGACTCCCATATAATCCAAGTCCTCCACTATGATCTGCTCTTTTACGGAGCGGGAATATTTGAAATTTTTTATATTGTCATGAAATATTTCCGCCGATAATAAAGCGGTCTTCTTATAGTCTTTAGCATGGATATAGTTTTTCAATCGATCCAACTTCACCCTAAATACGATATAGTTTGCCAAAGGAAACGAATCATTGAAGGTGAGATCTTCTATTTTGTTTTGTATATCCTTTATCGAGTTTTGCAAGCCGTTATCGTTATCTGCAAGTGCGTATTGCGTCATGTCTTCAAAAGGAGAGGAAACGTTTTCCAGCAGACCGAGCATAGAAGCACGATCCATATATTGAGAAGTGCCATCTTCGTTGGAACCGTTTAAAGGTGAAGCGTTTAAAGAGGTGCATAAAAGAAAAACCGTGATCAGCGTGAGTATATATTTCATGACTATCTCCAAGTCTAATTAAGATAAGAGATTATGAAATATGAAAATGAATTTTAAATGAAATCGCTAAAAAACGATTTTTATATCCGTTCCTTTTCCCATGCTCGACTTTATGGACATTTTTGCATTATGAAGATCCACACTGTATTTTACGAGAGACAATCCGAGTCCGAAGCCCTCTGTTTTTTTATTTCTCGATTTATCGACCCGGTAAAACCGCTCGGTTATCTTTGCAATATCGGCTCCGTCTATGCCTATTCCTTCGTCTATGATCTCAAAGAGTATGCCTTCTCCTTTTTTATCTTGGAGCGATATGTAAATATCGGTATCGTCTTCACTGTATTTGACCGCATTGTCCAGAAGATTTGAAAATATCAGATTGAGAAGCAGGAGATTTGCGGACATAGAAACATTTTCGATCTTTTTATGCAGTCTGATATTTTTTGCCTGCAATTGAAGTGAATACTTGTCTATCACCGCTAAAAGCATCTCGTCAAGCCTGCATACTTCAAAGGAGGCTTGAATATTCTCCTTTGTATATCTTGTAAGCAGCAGCAGACTCTCTACGATCTTTTGCATCTGTTTTGCTTCTTGACGTATGGTACTCATACTCTTTTCATATTCACGGCTCTCTCTTGTTTTTCGCAGAGTCACGTCTATCTCGCCGAGGATCACGGTCAAGGGGGTTTTGAGTTCATGAGATACGTCTGAGTTGAATCTGTCCAGTGAATCGACTCCCTCTTTTAATCTTTTTATCATCGCATTGAACGAATCGACGAGTTCTTTTATCTCGTCATCCTCATCGGGTCTTGGGATGGTGGTGGAAAAATTGTTTACGGATATATCTTTGGCGGCTTTTATCAGGTTGTTGATGGGGATGAGGATCTTGTCTATCATCTTAGATGCCATAAACAGGATGGAAAAGAACAAAATGGGATTTAAGACAACGAGCGTGCTCACGATATCTTCCACTTTGTTGTCAATATTCTTTTTATATACCATGATGAAGTTCTTTTTCCCCTTGTATACATAAAGAGCATCGATGTTTTCAAGACTTTCCTCATTATCCAATATAAAAAAATTCTGATCTTTTTTTATGTATTCATTTATGTCCGCAATAGTAAAGTCCGCGGTTTTATATATCAAAGTACGGTCTTTGTCCAAAACCGCAAAAGCGGTATGAGGAAACTCTCTGGATATCAGAGCTTTTTCAATATCGGCTGCTTGATGCTCCAATTTTGTCTTAATATTATCGTTTATGCTGTTACTGAGAAAATAGTAAAAGAAGATGCTGAACAAAAGAAGGATAAAAGCGCTGACGCCTCCGAACCAAAGAAGAAGTTTTCTTTTAAGCTTTGTCTTCAAGTGTATACCCCAGTCCTCTATGGTTTTTGATGAGTTCTTTGCCGATTTTCTTTTTTAGATTGTACATAGTCACCTGTATGACGTTGCTGTTTAAAAACTCTTCGTCTGTCCACAGCTGTTCTTCGATCATGGCGTTGGAAACAAGATTTCCCCGGTGTTTAAGTAAAAAAAGCAGCAGTTCGTACTCTTTGGATGTCAAACTGATCGTTTGGGAATCTTTCGTGACCTGCTTTTTAGCCGGATCGATGACGATACCGCCCACTGTTACATGATCGCCGCTCGTACCGAGAGATCTTCTGTACAAAGCTTCAATGCGCGCTTCGAGTTCATCGAACGAAAAAGGCTTGCCGAGATAATCGTCGGCTCCTTGTTTGAGACCTGTTATTTTGTCTTTTACGTCGCCTTTTGCACTGAGCATAAGTACGGGTGTAGAGATATGCTTCTCTCTTAAAGAGTGCAGCACGTCTATTCCACTTTTCTGCGGAAGCATCCAGTCGAGAATGATCACATCGTAATCGTGCGTAAGGGCAAGGTATTCGCCTTCGTCACCGTTTTGGGCACTCTGGAGGATATGCCCGTTTTCACGCAGTCCTCTTACGATAAAAGAGGTGATGTTATCATCGTCTTCTATGATCAGTATTTTCAATTCTCTTCCATTCTTTTTGTTTAAAACTAGATTTTATCAACAAGATACTATAATAAAAATAATTTACTTTTTATACAGGCAGTCATTTTGAGCAAAAAACCGGCATTTACACACCTTCATCTTCATACGGAATATTCACTTTTAGACGGTGCGAACAAAATATCAAATCTAGTAGAGCGTACAAAAGAGCTCGGTATGAGTTCCGTGGCTATGACCGATCACGGCAATATGTTCGGAGCCATAGATTTTTATCATCAAGCAAAGGGTGCGGGATTAAAACCCATCATCGGTATGGAGGGCTACATCCATAACGGCGAAGAGATAGACGACAAGTCCACAAAGCAGCGTTTTCATATCTGTCTTTTTGCAAAGAACGAGGTAGGATACAAAAATCTTATGTATCTCTCCTCAAAAGCGTTCATAGACGGCTTTTACTATTTTCCGCGCATCAACAAAAAAGAGCTCCGTGAACACTCCGAGGGGCTGATCTGTACCTCTGCATGTCTGCAGGGCGAAGTGAACTGGCATTTGAACACCCAAAGCGAGCGCAACGTTAAAAACGGTGCTCTTGGGTATGAAGGTGCTAAAAAAGCCGCACTTGAATACAAAGAGATGTTTGGCGAGGATTTTTATCTTGAGCTTATGCGTCACGGGATAAGCGACCAGATGTTTATAGACGAGCAGGTACTTTCTCTGGCTAAAGAACTAGACATCAAAGTAGTGGCTACAAACGATACGCACTACACATATCCAGACGATGCGCAGTACCATGAAGCGTTTATGTGTATCGGAATGAACAAACTCTATGACGATCCCAACCGTATGCGCCACTCGGTACACGAATTCTACCTGAAATCTCCCGAGCAGATGGCGCGTCTTTTTGCCGATATCCCCGAAGCGCTCGAACACACACAGGAGATAGTCGAAAAGTGTCAGCTTGAGCTCAATCTGGGAAACCCGACTCCGCCGAACTTTAAGTTCACCAAAGAGTATGCGCAAAAAGAGGGGTTGGGAATAGACAATACGGATGATGATGAAAGCGTGCCTGAGAAAGAGCGCAGAAGCGCTATGGATAAAAACGATGCCGAGTATTTTATCCACCGCTGCCGTGCAGGGCTGGAAAATAGACTGGTACACGTACCCCAAGAGCGTCATCAGGAGTATAGAGACAGACTTGAGTTCGAGATAGAGGTCATCAACGGTATGAAATTTCCGGGGTATATGCTTATAGTCTGGGATTTCGTCAAGGAAGCCAAAAATATGGGTATCGCCGTAGGGCCGGGACGCGGTTCGGCGGCAGGGAGTCTGGTGGCTTACAGTCTGGAGATAACCGATATCGATCCTATGAAATATGACCTGCTTTTCGAGCGTTTTTTGAATCCTGAGCGTGTAAGTATGCCCGATATCGATATGGACTTCATGCAGGCGCGCCGCGGCGAGATCATCGACTACGTCGTAAAAAAATACGGACGCAATCAGGTCGCACAGATCATCACTTTTGGTTCACTTTTGGCAAAAGGGGTCATTCGCGATGTTGCGCGTGTATTAGACATGCCGCTAAGTCAAGCCGACAATATGGCAAAACTGATCCCCGACGAGCTTGGTATCACGCTAAACGGTAAAAGCAAAAAGGGCGAATTCATCGACGGTGCGTACCAAAAAGAGCCTAAGCTTGCGGAACTCATTGAAACGGATCCTCAGGCCGCACGCGTCTGGGAGTTTTCCAAAAAACTTGAAGGACTCAAACGCAACTCGGGTATGCATGCCGCGGGCGTTGTCATCTCCAACGAAGAGCTTTGGAAAAAGACGCCTATCTATAAACCATCAGGCGAAGAGACATTTGTCACGCAGTATTCTCTTAACTATCTCGAAGACGTCGATCTTATCAAGTTCGACTTCTTGGGACTTAAAACCCTTGACGTTATCGACAATGCCATCAAGCTTGTAAAAGCGCGCTACAACAAAGAGATCAACTGGCATGAGATCGACGAGAACGATCCGAAAGTTTATGATGTCATACGCGGCGGAGACACGATCGGGATGTTTCAGATAGAGTCATCGGGTATGCAGGATCTTAACCGTCGTCTGATGCCTGACAGTTTCGAAGACCTGATCGCGGTCTTGGCGCTGTATCGTCCGGGACCGATGGAGTCTGGGATGCTTGACAGTTTTATCGAGCGTAAACACGGACGTGAGGCGATCGAGTACACTTTTGCCGAGATGGAGCCTATCTTAAAACCGACCTACGGGGTCATCGTTTATCAAGAACAGGTCATGCAGATCGTTCAGACCATAGGCGGCTTCTCTTTGGGATACTCGGATATCATCCGTCGTGCCATGGGAAAAAAGAAAGATATGGCGGTCTATAACGACGAATTTTCTCAAGGAGCAAAAAAGCAGGGTCATGACTATGACAAAGCTTCAAAACTCTTCGATCTTATCGAAAAGTTTGCCGGGTACGGTTTTAACAAATCCCACTCCGCAGCTTATGCGATGGTTACTTTTCAAACGGCGTGGCTGAAAACCTACTATCCAAACGAGTTCATGGCCGCACTTCTAACAAGCGAAAAAGACAACACCGACAAAGTCGTTAAGTATATAGACGAGGTCAAGCATATGGGCATCACGCTTTCGCCTCCCGACATAAACGACTCGCAGCTGGAGTTTTCTGCGATCACAAAAGATGATCAAGATCTCATTCTTTTTGGGCTTGGAGCCATCAAAGGGGTCGGAAAAGCTGCGGTCATCTCGATACTCGATGTTATCAAAGAGGGCGGAGAGTTCATCTCTATGGAAGATTTCGTAAACCGTATAGAACCGCAAAAAGTGAACAAACGGGTTATAGAATCGATCATAAAATCAGGCGGATTCGACAGGTTCGGATATTCCAGAAAAGCGCTGCTCGATCAGATTGATCTGCTTGTGGATACGGCAAAAAAAGCGAGTGATGCAAAGAAAAACGCTATGGGCAGTCTTTTTGGAGACGACTCTGAAATAACGCAGGTCAAGCTAGATCTAAAAAATTCTCCAGAATATGAGCTAAGAGAGATACTCGAATTTGAAAAAAATACACTGGGCTTTTACGTATCCGGGCATCCGCTTGACACCTACCGCAAAGAGATGGACGAACTGACTTATACGCTCTCTTCGGATATCGAGAATATCGAAGACGGTTCGACGGCGATCTTTATCGGCAAAGTCGAAGAGATACAGAAAAAAGTCTCAAAAAAAGGCAACGCATTCGGTATCGTGACGCTTATGGACTTTCACGGAAATATCGAAATGATGCTCTTTTCGGACAAACTCGAAGAGTTAAATGCCCTGGATCTCGAAGAACCTGTCGCTTTTAAGGTAAAAGTTACCCATACCGAGATGTTTACCCGCATTGCGGTACTAAAAGTGCTTACACTAAAAGATGTAAAAAAAGAGTCAAAAAAAGTGAAGACGACCATCATGGAAAAACCTCAGGAACCGTTAAACGTCAGTATCCATCTCAACTCAGAGACAAAGGAGCTTGAAGAGCTCTATACGCTTGTAAGACGTCATCATGGAAAACGCGCTTTGAAACTGACCATAGTTTCCAAGCTGCAAAACGTCGTCATCGAATCGGCTATCAGAGTCGATAATAGTATATTAGAAGAGCTGCAGAAGCTTGAATATATAAACATCTTGTAAGGAGCGTCCAATGAGAGCCGTAGCATTTGTCTTTTTGTTAGTTTTGACACTGAGTGCTACTCCTCTCAACCGCGCCGTTAAAGAGGTAAATGAAAAAAGAGTAAAAGAGCTCTTAAAAGAGTGTAAAGATATCGACTTGCAGGATAAAAACGGCGATACGCCTCTGCATATTGCCGCTAAAGTAGGACGACTCAAGATCATAGAAGAGCTACTGCTCTGCAAGCCTGATGCAGATATAAAGAATAAAAAAGGCGATACTCCGCTTGCCATAGCCATAGCAAAAAACCAGATCAGCTCGGTAAATCTGATACTCGATTACAAAAAGAGCGTTTTAAAGCAGAAAAAGCAGAGATCGGATATGTACAATGCGATAATGAAAGACGATATCAAGACTTTTAAGGTCTTGATAAAAAAAATTCATAGCATAAACATAAAAGATAAGAACGGAGTGACGCTTCTGCACACAGCCGCAAAATATAGAGCAAAAAAGATTGTAAGATTCCTGTTGCAAAACGGAGCGGACGTAAAAGTAAAGGACAAAGAGTACAGAGATGCGCTTTATTATGCTATCTACGGCGGAGACAAGGAGATCATAAAGATGATAAGGAAAGATTTAAATGGACAAAAATAGTTTTAACGATGCGCTTTTAGGATTTTTGGACGCTTCGCCGACACCCTTTCATGCGGTGCTCAATATGGCGGGGATGCTTGATAATGCGGGGTTTACAAGAATAGACGAGAGAGAAGAGTTTGATCTTGTTCCAGGAGAGAAGTATTACATCACGAGAAATGACAGTTCTATCATCGCGTTTAACTACTACGAAGGGTATGAGTATCTTCTTGTAGGTGCACATACGGATTCACCGAACCTGAAGATAAAGCCAAATGCCGACGTAAAAAAAGAGGGGGTGAACCAGCTCGGCGTTGAGCCTTACGGCGGAGTGCTCTTGCACACATGGTTTGACAGGGATCTCGGTATCGCGGGACGTGTGAGCTACAGAGCCAAGAACAGAAGTTTGACATCCGCGATACTCGATATGCAAAAACCCGTAGCCGTCATACCCTCCTTGGCGATTCATCTCGACAGAGACGCGAATGCTTCAAAGACGATAAACGAGCAGAACCATCTGCCGCCGATAGTCTCGATGAGCAAAAATTTTTCATTAAAAGACGAGCTAAAAGAGATGATAGACGACTGCGAAGAGGTACTTTCGTACGATCTTAGCCTTTATGATACGCAAAAGGCTTCGTTTGTCGGCTTTAACGATGAGTTTATCACAAGTGCGAGACTTGACAATCTGCTGAGCTGTTATATCGCTCTTATTACTATTTGTTCGACCGACAAACCGATGATGATCGTTTGTTCCGATCATGAAGAGGTCGGAAGCGTGAGTACTGCAGGGGCGGGTGGATCGTTTCTGACAAGCGTGATCGAGAGGATGTTTGCCACGCCTGATGAGAAAGTAAGGTTTGCAAGAAGTTCGCTGCTTATCTCAGCCGACAATGCTCATGCAATCCACCCTAATTATGCAGACAAACATGAACCCTCTCATGCACCAAAACTAAACAGAGGCGTCGTCGTGAAGGTCAACTCTAACCAGCGTTACGCTTCAAACTCTGAGACGATAGCAAGATTCATAGATGCGGCGCAAAGCGTGGATGCACCGACACAGATGTTTGTTACAAGAAGCGACATGGGATGCGGTTCTACCATAGGTCCCATGACGGCGGCAAAAATAGGCATCGATACCATAGATATCGGTATACCGACCTATGCAATGCACTCTATCCGTGAAACAGCAGGCGTAGACGATGCTTACGATCTGTATAAAATCCTCTTAGGCGTTTAGTTATGATAACATCAGAAGAGCTGCAACACTTAATAGAGCAGACGTATAAAATAGAAAACGATTTTAAGGATCTTAAGGATTCTTATAATCATCTTCAAAACACGATAGAAAAAGTCGTGGAGTTCCTGCCAAACGCCATCTGGATATTGGAGAACGACGGCAAGGTGTTCTTGCAGAACTCACAAGCAAAAGAGCTGTCCGAACTTTTGGTGATATTGAGGCTCGATACGAATGATTACGAAATAAACTTCAAAGACAGATCGTATCTCGTAAAGATAAGCAATTATCAGGATAAATTTCTTGTGAGCGCTACGGATATCACGGAGCAGAAAAGAAAAGAGAACCTTGCGACCATGGGACAGATGGCGGCGCATCTCTCTCATGAGATAAGAAATCCAATAGGTTCCATCTCTCTTTTGACCTCTACGCTCAAAAAACGGGTAAAACCTGAAAATATCGCCATAGTAAGCGAGATAGAAAAATCTATCTTCCGTATAGAGAGGATCATAAAAGCTACGCTTATGTTCTCAAAAGGGGTACAGGCGGACAAAAAACTTTTAAAATGGAGCCAGCTTCAAGATGCGCTCAAAGAGATCATCGGTTATTACAGCTACTCAAAAGAGATACGTTTTGGCTTTATCGAAGATGATTTTACCATAAACGGTGATGCTGACCTGCTTTTGATGATGTTCTCAAACTTCATCATCAACGCCATAGACGCCATAGAACTCGACGATGAAGAAGAGGGCGAGATAGAGCTGAGCTATAAGAACGACGGAGAGTTCCACAGCTTTTATATCTACGATTCTGGCGTACCCATCGAGAACAAGCGCACGCTGTTCGAAGCTTTTAAAAGCACAAAGGTAAAAGGCAACGGCCTTGGCCTCATACTTGCAAAGCAGATAGCTACTGCGCATGACGGCGACGTTTTTTTGATCGAGGGTGAGAAAAAGCTTTTTGAGATAAAAATAAAGGTCTGAAAAAGGGATTGAGATGATATACGGTTTTTCTGACAATAAAAGTCTGGTCTATCATCTTGTTAATTCCGGTGTTTTACGTACGCCCGATATTATCAAAGCGTTTGAAAACGTCGATAGAGGCGATTTTGTGGGGAATACCGTTATCTCTGACATCTACGGCGATTATCCGCTGCAGATAGGATACAGCCAGACTATCTCTCAACCAACAACGGTTGCCATAATGCTTGAGATGCTTCAGCCAAGGCAAGGACAGAAGATACTTGATATCGGCAGCGGTTCGGGATGGACGACGGCGCTTTTGGCATATATCGCGGGAGAGAGAGGTTTTGTCACGGGACTCGAGCGTATCGATCCTCTTGTGGAGTTTGGCAATGATAATCTTAAAAGATACCGCTTCTCAAATGCAAAAATCATAAAAGCCGGTGCAAAACTCGGGATGCCCGGTGAGAGATTTGACCGCATCCTTGTATCTGCAGCCGCGGAAGAGTTTCCCTATGAACTGGCCGATCAGCTAAAAACAGGGGGAAGATTGGTGATCCCCGTTGGCAGTTTTATCTTTGAGGTCGCAAAAAAAGAGAACGGCGAGCTAGAGATATTTAAGCATTACGGATTTTCATTCGTTCCGCTTATCTTAGAAAAATAACTATATAAAAGGCAAAAAATGGTTTATGAACTGAAAAATCCTCTTACAAAAACCCTTATAACATATCTTAGAGATCAAAAAACAGGCGCTGTCGGTTTCAGGCATACGATAGCCGAGCTGACAAAACAGCTGGTATATGAGGCACTGAAAGATTTTCCGCTGGTAAAAAAAGAGATAACAACCTGGCAGGGCGAAGGCGCTTTTAATGCTTTAGACGAGAAAGAGATCATCGTCGTAACGGTGCTAAGAGCCGGCATGCCGATGCTTGAGAGCGCGATGGAGCTTTTACCCGGTGCCGTTGCAGGCTTTTTGGCCATGAAAAGAGACGAGACGACGCATAAAAGCGTGCTGTATTACGACAGGCTCCCCGATTGTAAAGGCAAGACGGTGCTCTTGGTCGATCCTATGCTTGCGACAGGCGGTTCGATGAAAGATGCGATAGCGTTGATAAAAAGCAGAGCTCCAAAAAAGATCATTGCCCTAAATATCATCGGCTCGCCGGAAGGTGTCAAAGCGGTAGAATCTGCACATGAAGACGTGGACATATACATTAGCCAGATAGATGAAAAACTGAGTGACGACAAGTTCATTCTTCCCGGCCTCGGAGATGCGGGAGACCGTTCGTACAACACTTTATGAAGATCGATCTAAAAGCAAAAAGTTCATCTGAAATACTGAAATGGTTTGAAAATAATCCCATAAAAGAGGGCGATACGCTGGAAATCGAACTCTCAAATACCGATATTGACAGGATCGGCTATAAAGCATTCGTGGATCTTGCACAGCTCTTTTTTATGAGGATGCTTACACCCTATGTAAAAGACGATACGGTCGTTTTGAAGTTTTACAGACTTCATCAGGAAAGCTCGTTTCACAAAAGTGGACAGAGCAGTGAAAAGTACGGCACTATGAGCGAGTTTTTTAAAATAGACAAGACCGCTCAGTTTGGCTTTTTGTATTACTATAGGCAGGCTTTAAGGTTTGCAGATATAAAAGAGAAAAAAAGGATATTGAATCTCGGTATAAACAAAGCCGATGAATTTTTCGTCATAAAAGAGATGCTTCAAGAGGATGAATTCAAAGCCAAAAAGTTCGTCGGTATAGATCACTCAAGCAGTGCCATAGCGTACGCAAAAGAAAGCTTTGCGCATCCCAACACCGAGTTCATCTGCCATGATATAAACAAACTCGATGAGCTTGAACTCGGAAGATTTGATCTGATAATCTCCATAGGCACTCTTCAAAGCAGCAGTATAGAGTTCAAGCCCGTTTTCATGAAGCTATATCAGGAGTATCTGGAAAAAGGCGGTTCGATCATACTCGGTTTTCCAAACTGCAGATGGATAGAGAGCGAGATGATCTACGGTGCAAAAGCCCCGAACTACTCCTTCAACGAGATGAGTCTGGTATTAAAGGATATCCATTTTTGTAAAAAATATCTGCAGCAAAAAAAATACAGGGTTATCGTTACGGGAAAAGACTACCTATTTTTAACGGCAAAAAAAATTGGAATATAATTTGCTCAGAACATGCAAAATATCTTGAAAGGGATGATAACATGGGCTGTATACCTTACGAGCAGATTCTAAATTATGTCGAGCGTGTGCATGTGGACAAATTCAATGTGTATTGTTACTTTACCTGTAAAGATGAAAGGGACAGAGTCAGGCATATCCTCTCAACGATCCCTTTTGAACCTTATGAGGGAAAGATGGTGTTTTCCTATAAAGATGTCCTGCTTCATCCTTTTAGGTCATGGGAGAGGTACTACCACACTCCCATCACTATCTACTCTCCGGATAACCAGGAAACGATAGTTCAAAAGGCGTTTGCTCTCATAGAAGACAAGTTCGACTGTAAAAACGGGACGCTGATCTTAAAAAACGTTCAAAAGTAAGTATCTATTTATTGAACATAAGCGAGCCTATGCGGACCATGTTTGAACCGCATGCGATCGCAAGTTCAAAGTCTGTGCTCATTCCCATAGAGCAGATCGTCGCACCTTTTAGACGTGAGTAGATATCATGAGTCGCCTCAAAACTTTTTTTTATCTTCTCTCTCTCGTCGGTATGTGCACCGATACTCATGACGCCTTTTAGGTGTATGTTTTTGCATAAAGAGGCTATCTCTTCATAGATGTCGATAGCAGCTTCGGGCATAACCCCCGATTTTGTCTCTTCGTATGCAGAGTTTATCTGCAAAAGAGCCTCCATCTTAACGCCGTGCGCTTCAAGGCGTTTGTCCAGTTCAAGGGCAAGTTCCAGAGAATCAAGGGATTGAAAAAGAAACGGGTTTGTCTTTATAAGTTGATTTATCTTGTTCTTTTGCAAATTACCGATAAAGTGCCATTCCAAAGGAAGATCTTCCAGTTCTTCGCTCTTTTTTGCAAGGTCTTGAACCCTGTTCTCTCCAAAAGCGCGCTGACCTATCTCGTAAAGTGCTTTTATCTCTTCGCTCGTAGAGTATTTGCTCACAGCGACGATCTTTACGATATGATGTGCACTGAGACTCAGTCTTGCTTTTTCTACTCTTTCTATTATGGAATCGATATGAAGTTTGTATTCTAATTGCGTCATTTTTCTATCCTATCAGTCTGTTAATGTCATTATAGAGTCCAAGTCCCATCAGACTGAACAATATCACCCATCCGGCGATCGTGAGTCTGACAAGCATCGCTTCGCTCGGTGCGCGTCTTGTCACCATCTCGTAGAGATTGAACATAATATGTCCGCCGTCAAGTGCGGGGATCGGCAGGATGTTCAACACGCCGAGATTGACCGAGATAAGCGCGGCAAAGAATAAAACCGCCATCCAGCCCTGCGCAGTTGCATCCGAGGTTATTTTCATGATGGAGATCACACCGCCCATCTCTTTTGCAGGTACGTCGCCCATTATCAGTTTTTCTACGCTTTTAAATATCATGGTCGAAGCAAAGGCGGTCTGATCGGCCGCGTATTTTATGACTTCACCGGGTGTGAGGTCAAGCTTGTGCGTGACACCCGCGCTTCCTACTCCTATCATCGGTTTATAGATATCTTCATTGAACATGCTTTTTGTCTTCGTGATCTTCGGAGTCAGACTTATATGCAAAATCTTGTCGGCTCTTTTTACCTTAAGATCAAGAGATTCTCCCTTATTGTGAGAGATGATGTCCGACATCTCTTCCCAGGTGGTTATGCTTTTGCCGTCTATCGCCGTGATCGTATCGTTTGATTCAAGTCCGGCAATAAAAGCGGGAGAATTCGGAGATATCTTTCCGATGACGGGCGAGAGTATCGCAGGTGAGCCAAGACCGATAAAGATATAAAGAAAAAATGCCAATACAAAGTTTGCTGCGGGACCTGCAAAGAGGATCAAAATCCTTTGAAGAGGCGTTTTTGAGTTATAACTGTCCTTGTCATAGCTTTTTACGGTCGGATCGCTGTCGTCTTGTCCTTTCATCTTCACGTAGCCGCCAAGAGGGATCATCGCTATCCTCCATTCGGTATTAAACATCCTAAAAGAGGCTATTTTTTTCCCGAACCCGATACTGAATATCTCTATATATACGCCAAAAAATCTAGCCATCGCATAGTGACCGAGCTCATGAAAGAAGATAAGCGCCGATAAGACTAATAATGAAACCAACCAACTCATTTTATATACTATCCTTTAATATTGCTCTTCTAAAACTCCAGACATACTCGGCTCCCGAATAGACGGTCATGGCAACGGCGATCCATAAAAGCAGGGTACCGTATGGCCAATGCATCAGCAAAAAACCTATCGCAAACATCTGCGAAACGGTCTTTACTTTCCCCGCAAACGAAGCTTTTACGCTTATCTGTTCCCCTACGGCGACCGTTCTGAGCGCTGTAATGAAAAGTTCACGGATGATGATGATATATATTGCCCACACAGAAGCAACGCCCGTCATCATAAGACCCAAAAAAGCCGCCAGTGTCAGCATCTTGTCGGCAAGAGGGTCCAATATAGCGCCCAAAAGCGTCGATTGGTTCCATTCTCTTGCTATATATCCGTCAAAAAAATCTGTGACCGAAGCAAGCACGAAAAGCAAAGATGCCGTATAATAGTTCCAAGTTATGTCATAACCGTTTTGTATAAAGGCTTGCTGATTTAGTATTATCCAAAACATGACAGGAGCGATAAGTATTCGTAAAGAGGCTAAAAGATTCGGTAGATTTAACAAAAAAATCCTTATTTTTTATTTGAAATTTTAGCTTGTTATTACTTATTGGGACTTAATGTAAAGAGATATGATAACAAAGTTTCAAAATATTTAATCTATATTTTGAAGAACTTTGTTTGTGTCAGTGTCAGACTTTTAGATCAGGATTGGCTTCTTTGACCATATCGTCGAGATATAAGAAGAGTTCTTTGCTGTTGTTTTCCATAGCGAACATCTCGGTAATAAGGTTATCGAAGTTCTTAGGAGAGAGACAATCACCTTTAATGGCGCATTGAACGGCTTTAATGACATGACTGTGCACGCTCGCGTGCGGAGCTTCCATTTTTTTATAAGCCGGTGTATGGGAGAACATCTTCTTGCCGTTGCCTTCATAATACCATTTGCCCATTCTACATTCGTGATGGTTGGAAAAGGCAGCCGCTTTTTGTGCATCTTCATTGAAAATAGCTGTGTAAGCATTATGTTTAAATACGATATGATCCACTTTCACCAGTGTTGCAAAAAGCGAACTGTTTATGAGCTGGGACATGGTTGCGGTTTCAGATACGGTATGAGAGAAATCGTTTATGACCTCTTCGAAATTGCTGACGCTCTCTTGAGAATCGGAAGCAAGCCTGTTCATATCTTCAGAACCCGAGAGAATATCGTTTGCTTCCTGCTGGAGCGTTTGAAGCGTCATCGATATCTCCTGAGTCGCTTTTTGCGTACGTTCGGCAAGTTTTCTCACTTCATCCGCAACAACGGCGAATCCGCGTCCGTGCTCGCCTGCACGGGCTGCTTCTATGGCTGCATTTAGTGCGAGAAGATTTGTCTGATCTGCAATATCTTTGATCAGGCTGGCAATAGCGCTGATCTCGTTCGTTCTTTCGTTTAGCGAGGTTATCGCCGTGTTCGAATGACCGATAAGCTGCAGCAGATGTTCAATGTTTTCGACAATGTTTGCGACGCTTTCTTGAGAGTTTTGAACCTTTTGAGCACTTTGGGTAGCAGAATCATTGATGATCTGCGTATAGCCGGTATTTTTGATGATAGCGTCTTGGATGACGACCAGACCGCTTGAGATGCCGCCGCTCTCTTTTTCAAATTTATTTGAGAGTTCTACTCTCATTTTGCTTTTGAATGTAGCTACGACGGAAGCGATGGCGGCGTTTATATCCGGGCATATCGATGCATAATCACCTTTGTATCCTTCTTTAAACACTATTCTTTTCGGATTGCCTGTATTTGCTTCGGAGATACCCGAACGGATATCGCGCATGATCTGTTCTGTTTGATCCAGCATATCGTTGATCCCCCATGCCACTCCCTGCAGCACGTGTTTGTCATCTATGTTCGTTACGCGGTCGGAGATATTGCCGCTTCCCGCTTTTATGAGGACATCGCGGATCTGACGGACAAGGTCGTCTTGAAATATTTTATCGCATACCGATTGTTCGGGAATGAACAACCCTATCGGAATCATAATTAGTAAAATCACCGCAGCAATGTATGAGGCAAAGATAGCCGCCACGACCGCTCCGATCAGTGAAAGTAAAATAAAAAATAAAGTTTGTTTATTGTTGAAGGCTGAGGATAAACCCGTCATAGTCGACTCCTTTTTCGTCTAATATTTTATCAAGCAGATTTTTTGAAGCTTCCATTCCTCCCGATTTTTCGGCGGAGAGAAGTTCTTTATAAAGATCAGGAATCACTGCCATCGCTTTTGCACTCGGTTTGCGTCTTACCGAATGGAAATCCCTGATATTGCCGCTTCCGTCAAGTGTAGCCGTCACATTTGCAAAAACCCAGTAATAACCCCCGTCTTTACATAGGTTTTTAACATAAGCAAATATCTCTTTTTTACTTTGAACACGTTCCCACAGCAGTTTAAAAACTATTTTCGGCATATCCGGATGTCTTATGATCGAGTGGGGTTGTCCCATTAGTTCTGATTCGGCATAACCTGATATTTTGATAAAAATTTTGTTTCCATATATGATTTTTCCTTTCGTATCTGTCTTCGAAACTATAAAATCTTCATTCTTTAATGTATGTTCCGTTTGAGTCGGATTCGGTCTATGCATAGTTACTCCTTGTTGCATAGTTATCTTAACTCTATTACTATTCACGAATTATTATGTGATAAAACGAATTGGGTGTTTTTTGTTAAATGTTACTTTTTGTAATCTCAAATTGTTAAAACCGCTATTATTACGCTAAAAAGATAAGTTTTTCTTAATTTATGTTCAAGAAAACGTTTTATTTTTAATATAATGTTTGAGAACACAGTTAATATAAAAACATAAGGATGAGTGAATGAAAAAGGTATTGATCGGTTTAAGTTTGTTGGCTGCGCTTGGATTACATGCAGATGATAATATTCAAGGAAGTATGAAAAATATGAGAGACGGACTGTTGCAGGTCCAAGACGGTTTTTTATATAACAATAAAGATTCGATACTAAAGGGTATCGATAAAATAAAAAAAGCCAACAGCGCTTTTCATGATGCAAAATCTTCCGCGTCTTTTTTACCGCAGGATAAAAAAAGATTTTCAAAGGTCGCTTATATAAACGTAAAAAATCTGAACTTTTATCTTGATACGATGAAAGAGTATGTAAAAGCGGGCAGTATCGTCAATGCTTCTGACGCTTATTCGGGAGTTGTTCACAGCTGTACACACTGTCATGCCATAACAAGAGGCTGGTAGTAAATATTTGATCTCCGATTTTTTCGGAGGTCCTCTTCTTGAATCTGCATATAAAAATATATAATAAATACTCTTTTATAAAATATCTTCGCTTTTAATATGATACTATTGTAGTCATAATTTTATAGGGAAGGGTTTATATATGAAAATCGTTGTATTTTTTTTGTTTTTTATATACCTGTTTGAGAGCCTTTTGTCTGCCGAAAATATCAAAAATAAAGCCGATGATACGAACTATGCTATTGTTTTTACCTATCACAGGTTCGGAGAGACAAGATATCCCTCGACCAATATCCGCCTTGAACAGTTCAAGTATCAGCTAAACTATTTAAAAGACAACCATTACAATGTCTGGCCTTTATCCAAGATCGTCAACTATATGAGAGAAAACAGGCCCATCCCTCCAAAAACGGTTGCGATCTGTATGGATGATGCCTACAAAAGCGTTTATACAAAGGCTTATCCGCTTTTAAAACAAAAAGATTTTCCCTTTACCGTTTTTGTCAATACGATGCCCGTTATCCATAAATCAAAACGCTACATGAGCTGGGACGAGATGCGGGAGATGGGTAAGCATGGCGCTTCGTTTGCAAATCATACGTACTCACATGATTATCTTACGCAAAAAAAGTCCGAGAACAAAGAGCAGTGGAAAAAAAGAGCGACTGCCGAGATCGAAAAAGCTGAAGAAAAACTGCGTAAAGAGCTTGGAGATGCTTTGTGCGAAACACCGAAAATGCTTGCATATCCGTTTGGCGAGTATAGTGTGCAGACAGAAGCACTTATAAAAGAGCTCGAGTATGCGGGTATATCGCAGCTTTCAGGACCTTTTGGGCAAGATACGGACTTAACCCGTGTGCCCCGTTTTCCAATGTCGGAAACTTATGCAACGCCAAAAGGCTTTTTATTAAAACTCAATACGGTTCCTTTGCCGATCGTTTATGAAGAGCCGGTAGATACCATGCTAAACGGAAAGAACCCTCCAAAACTCCGCATTAAGCTTAAAGAACCGATAAAAAACCTGCAGTGCTATAAATCCGACGGAGATAAGATCAAGATGCAGTGGATCGACGACAAAGAGGTCGTCATACAATCAAAAACGCGTCTGAAACTTCCGAGAGATCATTATACCTGTACGGCAAAAGCAGATGATAATAAGTGGTATTGGTATAGTCATTTGTGGGTATTTAGACAAAGATAAAGTGGTGGAGATAAGGGGGCTCGAACCCCTGACCTCGACGCTGCCAGCGTCGCGCTCTCCCAGCTGAGCTATATCCCCGGTAAAGAGTGGAAATTATACCGTAAATCTTTCAGATATGCAGTAGATTTTTAGGTTATTTTTCAAATTTTTTACATATAAAGAAAGCTCGACAAATCTGTCTTTAAAGGAACAGACTTTTGTGCCTTATCGTCAATGCGGGCAAGGAGTTTTGCTCTTTACCCGTTTTCATTTATTGAAACGTAGT
This sequence comes from Sulfurimonas sp. HSL-1716, assembly GCF_039645975.1. Taxonomy (NCBI): domain Bacteria; kingdom Pseudomonadati; phylum Campylobacterota; class Epsilonproteobacteria; order Campylobacterales; family Sulfurimonadaceae; genus Hydrocurvibacter; species Hydrocurvibacter sulfurireducens. Next base: position 1,288,661 of record NZ_CP147918.1, on the reverse strand, counting down.
TCCGCCGTCTATGACCACGGTTTGACCCGTCATCCAAGATGCGGCGTCCGAACACAGAAACAGACATGCACCCGTAAGGTCTTCGGCTTCGCCCATACGGCTGAGAGGAGAACGCGATACGACCTCGCTTTTAACCTCTTCGTAGTTTGGAAACGCTTTGAGGGCATCGGTATCTATAGGACCGCCGCTTACGGCATTAACGCGGATCCCTTTTTCACCGAGCTCGGCAGCCGCATAGCGCACCATCGCTTCGACTGCCGCTTTATTCGTTCCATGTCCTGCATAGTTCGGCGTATAGACAAGATTGCCTGTCGAGCTCATGCTTATGATGCTTCCGCCTCCCGTTTTTTCCATTCTTTTTGCGGCTTCCTGTGCACCTACTACAAAAGCATCGACAGTTGCTATATAGATGTTATTGAGACCTTTTGGCTTTAATCTCATAAACGGGCCAAATCCGCCTACGACCGCACGTCCCGAGATGATAGCATTGGAAATGAAAAAATCCAGTCTTTCAAAATCTTGATCGAAGAGCTCATAAACCTCTTTGTATGTTTCGGGTTCTAAGATATTGAGCTTGTACGCTTTTGCTTTTATGCCGAATTTCGATTCTACATCGGCGATTATCTCATCGGCTGCATCCGTACTCGAAGCATAAGTAAACGCAACGTCACAGCCGTTTTTTGCAAAGGCATAGACGATAGCTTTTCCGATACCGCGGGTTCCGCCGCTGACAAATAGAGTTTTTCCCTTCATAATTACAATCCTTTTATCGTGTAATTTTTCATAACGGTTTCAAGTTTTTTCATGTTTTCTGTACTCGGTGCCACAAGAGGCAGTCTGTACTCTAACGTTTCGATAAGTCCGGCTATATACATAGCCGCTTTTATCATGATCGGATTGGATTCGACGAACAGGATCTTGTTTATCGGATAGAGCAGGTCGTTTATGGCTTTTGAACCTGCATGATCTCCGCTAAGCGCACGTTTTACAAGTTCGCTTTTTAGATCCGGCAGCAGGTTGCTCGTGACAGAAGTCACTCCCGTGCCTCCGTTTGCCAAAATAGGGTAGTCGATCGCATCGTCGCCGCTGAAGACTTTGAGGTCGGGTCTTCTTGAAAGAAGTTCTATCGTTCTTTCGATGCTTCCCGTCGCTTCTTTGATGCCGTAGATGTTATTTACATCATCAAAAAGTCTTATGACCGTATCTGCTTGTATGTCCACTCCCGTACGTCCCGGAACATTATAAAGCATGAAAGGAAGTTCGGGTACCGATTCGGCTATGGCTTTATAGTGCTGGTACAATCCCTCCTGAGAAGGTTTATTGTAGTAGGGACTTACGGAAAATATTGCATCCACTCCGCAGTTTTGTGCTGTTTTCGCCGTCTGTATCGCTTCTGCGGTGGAGTTGCTTCCCGCACCTGCAAGGACTTTGGTATTTGTGCCTTTACATATCTCTACTGCGATCTCCATACATCTTTTGTCTTCATCGTGGGTCAACGTAGCACTCTCTCCTGTAGTTCCGACCGGACAAACTGCGTCGATTCCGTGGTCTATTTGGCGTTTGATAAGAGCGGCAAATGACTGTTCGTCGAGTTTTCCGTTTTTAAACGGAGTGATAAGTGCCGTCGTAGCACCGGTTACAAGTTTCATACTATTTCTCTCCTTGAGGTTTTTTTCTAAGAATGACGGTCGTCGATTTTGAAAAATCAAAATATTTTTGTGCGGTTTTTTGCACATCGTCGACAGTGAGTTTGTTTATCGCTTCTTCATACTCTTCAAGCGGTTTTATATCTCCGCGCGCCAGATAGCTCCCAAAAAGGTTCGCTACCGACGTCGAACTCTCCAGTGAGTAGATAAATTCGGATTTTGTATTTATCTTCACTTTGTCGAGTTCGGCTTGAGAAACCTTCTGCGTCTTCATAAGCTCTATCTGCTCTTTTATCTCTTTTTCGACATCTTCTGCTTTTACGCCGGGATTGCATGAAGCCATGAAAAGAAATATTCCCGGATCTTTTTGCTCCATGTTGTAAGCGTAGATCTGATTGACGAGATGTTTTTTATCTACGAGTTCGGAATAAAGCCTGGAGCTTTTTCCGCTGCTGAGCATTTCGCTGATCGCCGAAAGCTTTATCTGATCGGGATCCTGGAAGTTGGGGATATGAAACGCGATGGCAATCATCTCCACTTCGCTCTCTTTATAGATAGTCACTCTTTTTGGACCGTCTTGTTCAGGTTCTACGAACTTGACTTCGGGAATGGCGGTAGAGTTTTTGATCTGTTCGAACTCTTTTTTTGCGGCGGCAAAGACGTTGTTTGGATCGACGTCTCCTGTCACAATGAGTATAGCATTTTTGGGCTGATAGTAGGTTTTGTGAAAATCCTGGATATCTTTGAGTGTCCAAGTCTGAATATCATTCATAAAACCTATCGGAGTCCAGTGATACGGATGATAGACAAAAGCGTTGTTAAACAGTCTGAAATACAGATATCCGATAGGATTGTTATCCGTTCTCCAGCGTCTCTCTTCGGCTACGACATTGCGCTCGGGTTGAAACTCGTCGTCTTTGAGGTTCAGGTTTTTCATAAGCTCGGCAAAAAGAGAGAGCGATTTATCGAGGTTCTGCGTGCTTGATTTGATGTAATAATGCGTAAAATCAAATCCTGTCGATGCATTGTTGACGCCGCCTATGCTTTTTACCTCTTTGTCAAACTCGCCCGCAGCAAGATGTTTAGTTGATTTGAAGTTCATATGTTCAAGCATATGCGCGATGCCTGTTTTACCCATGACTTCATTTCTGCTGCCGACTTTATAAAAGATATCGGTAGAGATGACGTTTGAATCGTTGTGCATCGGGATCACGACTATCTGTAAACCGTTTTCCAGCGTTTTTGTCTCATACTCGGGAAGTGATGAATTCATATGTTGTTTATTCACTTTGCTCTCTTTTATTGGTGGTTTGATATCTTTTAGGTTATATGCTATACCCATGGCTATCGCCAGTACTGCAATAATTGCAAATATGGTTTTCATCGTCTGTCGGCACCGATGGCTTGAGTTATGTTCGTATACTTGTCGGCTTGAATCAGATTGATAAGCTCAAGATTTATATCTCTGATCATATCCGGGCCGCCAAAGATCAGTCCGCTGTAGATCTGAACCAAAGAAGCTCCCGCTTTTATGCGCCTGTACGCTTCTTGCGCCGAGTTTATTCCGCCTACGGATATAAGCGTTGTTTTATTGAACAGCTCTTTTGCGACGGCTTCAAATATCTCAAAACTTTTTTCTTTCAAGACGGCGCCGCTGAGTCCACCTATCTCTTTTGGATGTTTAACCAAAGAGTAGTCGATCGTCGTATTTGTCGCAATGATACCGTCTGCTCCTTTTTCGACTGCAAGACTTGTCAGATCGACCGCCTGCGCTTCGCTCATATCGGGAGCGATCTTTAGCAAAATAGGTTTGGACGTAAGTTCTTTAGATTCGGCAAAAAGCGACGAGATAAACTCTTCGTTTTGCAGGTCTCTAAGACCGGGCGTATTTGGAGAAGAGATGTTTATAACGATGTAGTCTCCAAGGGTGTGAAGCGCTTTGATCAGTGTTGTATAGTCGCTGATGGCATCGCGTTCGGATGTCGTTTTGTTCTTTCCGATGTTGATACCGATAGGGGTTGAGAACGGATATCTCTGCTGTAGTCTTTTTTGCGCTTTTAAGAGACCGTCGTTGTTAAAGCCCATGGCGTTCTGGATCGATTCCTCTTCTATATGGCGGAACATCCTCGGTTTTGGATTTCCCGGCTGCGGTTTTGGCGTTAGTGTTCCTATCTCCGTAAACCCAAATCCAAGCGCCTGAATACCGCGTATCATCGTCGCATTTTTGTCAAATCCGGCGCCAAGTCCCACGGGATTCAAGAAGTCTACGCCAAAAAGCTTTTGCTGCAGTATGGGACTGGTTATAAAATGATCGTTTAAAAATCCGTTAAAAAGGTTTGGACAGATATTGGGCATTCTTAAAAAACACTCCGCCAGATGGTGTGCATTTTCCGGTTGAAGCTTAAAAAGCCATGGTTTTAGGGTTTCGTAATTCAACATATTATAAGCGATCCAATATTAAAAATTTTGTTATTTTACTGAAATATAGGTAAATATTTGATAAAACATTTTACCGTTGTTTAAGCGTAAGATCGACTAAAATTGGTTATTATCACAAAAGATATAAAAATAGGTTTTAAAATATGAGTTACGGTTTAATAGATAGTAACAAAAACAAAAACATTGAATGTGACGGAAATATTTTACTTTTTGATTCTCCTGACCATAAGATATACTGGATGGGTATAGAAGAAGAGACCGCATTTCGATGCAATGTTTACCTAATACAAGACGGCGATGAGTATCTTTTGGTAGACCCAGGAAGCAGAATATATCACGAAGAGCTTAGAAGAAGGGTTGCAGATATCATCGAACCTGAAAAAGTAACGGGATTGATCTTGTCTCATCAGGATCCCGACGTAGCGGCTTCCATGGTGGACTGGCTGGGAGTAAACCCCCGGATGCTCATTTATACTTCGACCCGTACGAACGTTCTGCTTCCCTATCATGGCAAAAAAGAATACGACTTTTACAATATTTCCCTGCAAAACGAGTACCGCTTTAAAAGCGGAAGAACCTTAAAATTCATAGAATCTCCTTTTTTGCACTTTCCCGGTGCGTTTACAACATTGGATATCACTTCGCATATGCTGTTTTCCGGAGATATCTGGGCGGCGCTCGACACCGACTGGAACCTGGTCGTCAATGATTTTGAAGCGCATAAATCCAATATGGATCTTTTTCACATAGACTATATGGCATCCAATATCGCTTCAAGAGGATATGCAAAAAAAATCGAGAATGAACACATAGAAGCGATCCTTCCCCAACACGGTTCCATTATAAGTAATAAAAATATATCGGATGCGATGGAATATTTAAAAAACTTAAAATGCGGTTTAGATATAATTTACAGCGAATTGCACTAAGGGCGAATCTATGGCAGAAGATTTGAAAAAGAAAATAAAGATATTAGAGAGACGGCTGAAATTATCACAAGAAGCTTTAAGCCAGTTTGACGCTATCAAAAAGAAGTATGAGACCGCAAGAGAAAATCTGCAAAAATTAAACGCTTCGCTCGAAGAGAGAGTCGAAGAGCGTACAAAAAAGATAAAAGAGCAGCATGAATATCTGCGGGCGGTCATAGACGGTGTCGATTACCCCATAATGATGATAAAAAGAGATTTCTCCGTTGAGATAATGAACAGCGTTTTGGAAAAAAGTATAGACCAGTCCATGGTGGCAGACAAAGAGAATCCCAAGTGCTACGAGATATCGCATCGGCGTTCGACGCCCTGCGACGGAAAGGAACATCCCTGTCCGTTAAAAGAGGTCATAAAGACGAACAAGTTTACGACCGTAGTGCACCAGCATTGCGGCCTTTCGGGCAATAAATATTATGTAGAGCTGGCTGCTTCGCCGCTTTTTGACAGCGAAAAAAAATGTATAGGGATCATCGAATCGGCCAGAGATATCACGGAGTATCTGGAAGTCCAGGATGAACTGCGTGAGCAAAAAAGTATCTTGCAGCATCAGGCGCACCATGATTTTCTCACCGGACTGCCAAACAGAGTCCTTTTCAACGATAGGCTCAACCAGTTGATCGAAAAAGGAAAACGCAACAAAGAGAGCTTTGCATTGTTTTTTATCGATCTTGACAGATTTAAAAAGATAAACGACTCCTTAGGACACAGGATAGGTGATGAAGTATTAAAAACGATCTCTTTGAGGATAAAATCCGCTATCCGGGCGGAAGATACCTTATGCCGTTTGGGAGGTGACGAATTCACCATATTGATGAGCGGGATAAAAAAACCGCAGGACGCCTCGCTTTTATCTCAAAAAATACTCAACGTCCTCTCAAAACCCCTCTATGTCGACGAATATACTTTTTATATTTCGGGAAGTATCGGAATCAGTCTTTTTCCTCAGGATAGCGATGATCCTCATGATCTTTTAAAATTCGCCGATGCCGCCATGTACAAGGCAAAAGATGAAGGAAGAAGCACTTTTCAGTTTTATTCTGCGAAGATGACGGATATGGCGCTTGAGCATGTCGCTCTTGATACGAGTCTGCGTCAGGCGCTTGAGAATAACGAATTTGTTATATATTATCAGCCTCAGATGAATGCAAAAACGGATAAAATTGTCGGCATAGAAGCCTTGGTGCGGTGGCAGCATCCGAAAAACGGTCTCATTTTTCCGGACATTTTCTTGCCTATCGCCGAAGAGACGGGACTCATCGTAGAGATAGACAGATGGGTCATGAAGACCGCTATGAAACAGATGGTTCAATGGCATGATGACGGATTAGCTCCTGGCATATTGGCATTGAACCTGTCGATGAAACAGATCGAACAGAAAGATTTTATCGATTTTCTTAAAATGACCCTTGAGCAGACAAAATGCAAGGCGCAATGGATAGAGCTTGAAATAACGGAGAGTCAGATTATGCAAAACCCCGAAGAGTCCATAAGGGTTCTGCAGCAGATCAGCGATATGGGAATCGAACTTGCCGTCGATGATTTTGGAACGGGACACTCTTCTTTGTCGTATCTCAAACGTCTGCCTATAGATAAGCTGAAGATTGATAAATCGTTTATAAAGGACCTGCCTCATAATGAAGAGGATGTCAGTATTACAAGAGCTATAATCGGACTTGCAAAAGGTCTCAACCTCAAACTCATCGCCGAAGGTGTGGAAGATAACGAACAAAAAGAGTTCCTGATAAAAGAGGACTGTGACAGCATTCAAGGTTATTTGTATTCAAAGCCTGTTTCTGCCGAAGATATCAAGAGATCTTTTTTACAATGAAAAAGCCTGCGGGAACTCTTTTGTTATCTTTTTTCCCAGAAAGTCCCCTGCGGCGTATCCATTATATTTACACCAAAGGCGAGTATCTCGTCTCTTAGCCTGTCTGAAGCTTCGAAATCTTTTGCTTTTTTGGCTTCGTCGCGTTTTTCTATAAGCTCTTTTATTTTCTTTTTCGTATCGGCGTCGACGCCTGTCTGAAAATACTCAAACGGATTTTTTATACCAAATCCCAAAATTTCCTCGATATAGGCTAAATCTATGACGGTTTCACGTTTAAGCTCTTTATGTTTGCCCGGGGTATCAAGCGTTTCGTTTACGGCCGAGATCATCTCGTCTATGATTGATAGAGCCTGTGAGATATTGAGATCGTCTTTGAGTGCTTCAAGCAGCTTGCTCTTAAAGACCGTCTCCGAATCCAAGTGCACCTCTAAACCGAAAAGACGTTTTTTTAGTCTGTAGAGTCTATCAAGACGTTTTTTTGAGGCTATGAGATCCTCTTCGTTGAAATTAAAGTTGCTTCTGTAGTGTGTCGAGAGCAGGTAAAAACGAAGTACTTCTCCGTCATACGCCTTAAGAGCGTCTTTGATAAAAAAGCTGTTGCCAAGACTTTTGCTCATCTTTTCGCCGTCTATGTTTACAAAGCCGTTATGCATCCAGTATGCGGCTATCTCATGGTCTGTGGAACATCGTGTCTGCGCAGCTTCGTTTTCATGATGGGGAAAGAGCAGATCGGCTCCGCCTCCATGGATATCTACGGCATATTTAGACGTATTTTCGCCTGCCAGATGCTTCTCTATCATCGCCGAACATTCCAAGTGCCATCCGGGACGTCCCTTGCCAAAGGGAGAGTCAAAACTGACATCGCCCTCATTTACACTTTTCCAAAGTGCAAAATCGGCGCTGTGTCTTTTCTCTTGGGAATTGGCTACGCGGTTTTGCTTTTCCTCTTCATCCTGGATTCTGTGCGAGATACTGAGATATTTGCTGTCGCTTTGCGTATCGAAATAGATATCTCCGTCGCTTATCTTATATGCGTGTTCATTGTCTATCAGCTTTTGTATCATGGCAAACATCGCATCGAGTGATTCGGTGGCTTTTGGTTCGATATCGGGTCTTTTGACGCCGAGTCGCGCCATATCCGCATGGTAAGCTTCGGTATACTTGTCCGTAATCTCTTTGATGCCTACGCCGAGTTCTTTTGCTTTTTTTATGATCTTGTCATCGATGTCGGTGATGTTTCTGGCATATTTTACATGATATCCCTCGGCTTTTAAGACGCGAGAGAGCAGGTCGAAAACAAGCGCACTTTTGGCATGTCCCAGGTGAGCGTCATCATAAACCGTAGGTCCGCAGACGTACAAAGACACCTCTTTCTCTTTTAAAGGAATGAACTCTCTTTTTGATTTGGTGACGCTGTCAAATATAACCATCTATAAAATCCTTGAACCATAGTAAGAAAAAAGTGAAAAGCAGGGCAGATAAAAGCCAGTAAAGTGCTTTTTTCGATGAGATTATATCTAAAAACTGCTGCGTGCCAAACACTTTGATCGTCAAAATGAAGCTTAAAAAACCGCTTATAGTGCTTGCAAGGGCAAGTCCGCCCGCTCCCATGGGAGAGATCAAAGCAAGAGAGAGGATCACATTGGATATCAATGAATAAGAAGCTATTTTAGCCGCTTTTAATTGCAACTGTGAAGCGTAAAGCCAAAGTGAAAAAAGCTTGTTAAGCCCAAAAGGAAGAAGACCTATGAGATACATCTTTAAGACAAAAGAGGTATGAACGGCATCTGTCTGGCTGAATGCACCGCGCTGAAACAAAAGCTTGACTATCTCGTCTGAGAGGATAAAGCCTCCAAGCGTGCTCAGCATCAATATGGTTGCCAAGAACCAAAACGCTTTTTGCAGATAGTTCAGGGCGTTTGTATGATCATTGTTTCTTAAAAATCTTGCGATACGCGGAAAGATCGCCGTGGAAGTGGCAATGGCAAAAAGTGCAAGAGGAAGCTGAAAGACACGGTTTGAATAGTAAAGATAACTGATGGATCCTGCAGCCAAAAAAGAGGCCAGCCAAGTGTCTAAAAATGCCGAAAGCTGAGCGGTCGAGTTTCCCCAGATGGCCGGGAAGAACTGCTTGCGAAAAACTTTGGTCTCCTCTTTTACCAGCAGAGCTTTTTTGTTAAAGTACTTAAAGCCGCCGATAACGATCTTTAAAAGACCGATCTTCCAGATCGCCATAAGATGTACCAGAAGCTGTAAAGCTCCGCCGATGACGACTCCCCAGCTGAGATAGTAGACTATCACGTCATCGGATGAACCTTTGGAGAGAAGGAGTGCGCCGATAAGAGAAAGATTTAAAAATCCCGTCGCAAAAGCGGTCGTGGCAAAATGGTGCTTATATTGTAAAAGCGTACTTAAAAAAGTGACCGCAAAGATAAATGTAAGATAATAAAAGTTTATAGTTACATAGGGTGCGGCAAGTTCGATTGTTTTTGTGTCGAATCCAATTGCAAGGGCTTTTGTCGCGAGTTGGGGAAACAGATTTACAAGCAGCGTAATAAACAGGATTATTGATAAAAATATAACAAAAATATGGATCGAAAAAAGGCTTTTTTTCGTCGAACGGGTAAACGACGGCAAAAAGACCTGGGTAAATGCGCCTTCGGCAAATATTCTGCGAAAAAGGTTAGGGAGTTTAAAAGCAATAAAAAAAATATCGCTGTAAACGTTGGCTCCAAGGATCGAAGCGGTCAGGAGATCCCTGATCAACCCTAGTATTCTGGAGAAAAGTATCCCGAAACTATTTGTAAAGATTGCTTTAAACATAATATTCTTTAATTTTTTACAAATTTTACAATAGTTTAACAAATATGATACTAAAATAGAACTCTTAATTAAAAAGAGGGATTATTATGGCTATCTTTGGTTCAAAAAAAGAGACAGATACTAAACAAAATCCTATACGTCCGGTCGTAAAAAGAACGGAGAACGTAGCAAAAGAACTTCTTAATATCGCGATCTCGAACAGGGTTGAAGTCGCTTCTTTAGATTTTAATCTTTTGGAGATCGAAACGCTGACGCGCAAGAAGGCATCTTCGAGAGAAGATCAGTTTAAAGAGATAAACGATCAAGAGCTCGAAGCGTTGAAAAAGAGCAAGCTCTTGATGGATCAGAGCTTTGAGATCAAGCAAATTTACGAGATAGAGGTCTTTACCAAAAAACCAAGACCCCAGTATGATAAATTTCATTTCTCCATAGGCGTAAATGCTACGATGTGTAAAGTCTTTTTAACCATAAAAGACGGCTCTTTTTTAGAATACAGCGAGAGTTTTGAAGAAGATTTTCTGGAGTTGATAAACAAGAAAAAGATTCGTGCGAATATTTTAGTGGGGATCTTCGATGACATGGTGCCCGAAGTGGTCTCAAAGCTTAATGCGTCGCTAATGGTAAACGAGACCATGACCTTTGAAAAGACCGATGCCATTTTGGTCGCAGAAGGGATAGAACCTATACCTACCTTCGATGATCAGATAATCATGCATTTTAGAGAAAAAAACAGTAAGAACGATATCGATAAAATCGATTATTCAAAGCGAAATTATATTCTCAGCGTCGTAAAAGATGAACTCTTGATAGAGTATATAAAGCCGAAAAAAGGCTCGTCGGGAAGAAACTGCAGAGGCGAGTTTATAGTGGCGAGAGAACCGGTTGCCGATAAAGTTCCGACTTTTAAAGTAAGTGACAATATCGCCACTATCGAGACGAAAGAATCGATCGAGTACAGGGCAAAGAAAAACGGTTATATCGTCTATGAGAACGAGACGTACGATATCAGAGACGAAATGGATATCAATGAGATCAGTTTCAAGACCACGGGCTCTATCGAGACGCGCCTCGATGCCGATGTAAGTTTAAAGGTTAAAGAAGCCGACGTGTTTAAAGACGCCGTCGGTATGGGAATGGAGGTCGAAGTCAGCGAGCTTGACGTCGAGGGCAATATAGGTCCAAAAGCCAAGGTTCTTGCAAAACGCGCGAAAATAGACGGACAGACCCATAAAACCTCTTTCGTAAAAGCGGATGATCTGACCATCAACGTGCATAAAGGCACTGCGGAGGGAGATGCCGTACATATCACAAGGCTCGAACAGGGCGTCGTCAAGGCAAATACGATCGATGTCGCACAGGCGATAGGCGGAAATATCAAAGCAAAAGAGATCACGATCGATCTCATCGGCTCGAACGTGACCATGACTGCCAGCAAAACGATAGAGATACATAAAATGCAGGGCAGCGAAAACAGGTTTATAATCGATCCTCTCGCCGTGGATAGTATCGACAGGGACGTAGATGAAAAAGAGAACGAACTGGATAATGTGGAGATACAGACACGCGCCATCAAAAAAGACATAGAAAAATATACGGAGCTGATCCAAAAAAATGAAAAGAGTTTTTTAGAGATCAAAAGAAGATTGCTGCATTATAAGAAAAACGATATAAAGATGCCAGAAGCTTTTGTAAAGCAGTATAAGCAGTTTCAAAAAGTGCAGGCGCATCTGGAAGAACTGAAAAACAGCCTTAACGAGCAAGGTATAAGAAAAGATAAATTGAATACGTCCATAAAATCCGTACAGGAAAATATTTTCGCTGCAAGGATCATAAACAAAGACAGATGGATCGGATACAACGAGATACGCTTTAAGCTCATCGATCCTCCTATAGATGTCGTCTATACGCCTATAGAAGGTTCATACGACACTGTTTACGCTCTGTTTCAGACAGATGATAACGAATACGTGATAAAGGCCATAAAAGGATGATCGTAGGGGTAGAAGGAACGATAGAATATAAAGATCCGAGTGTCGTACATGTGAATGTAAACGGTGTGATTTATGAGGTGTTTATCTCTCTTCAGTCATACTCCGCGCTTCAAAAAGAGAGGGTGAAACTTTTTACTTCCCACATCATCCGTGAAGACGCCCAGCTTCTTTTCGGTTTTATCGACAGATCCGAAAAGGTGATGTTCGAAAGGCTGATAAAGATCAACGGAGTAGGCCCCAAGGTTGCCATGGCGATATGTTCGACCTTTTCGGCGTCGGCATTTGCGACCGTCATCAACAACAATGACGTTGCGGGTCTGAAAAAAGTACCGGGCATAGGGCCTAAAAGCGCAGGACGGATTCTGGTCGAACTCAGCGGGTTCGATGCCGTGCTTGCCTCAAGCGAATCGACGGCAAGCTCTACGGCACTCAAGGATGCTTCTCTTGCGCTTGAAAGCCTCGGGTTTAAAAAAGAGGATATTTCAAAAACGCTTAGCGGCTGTGCGAGCGAAGATACGGCTTCATTGGTAAAAGAAGCACTAAAAAAATTACAAAAACTATAACAGATTTAAAGGAAAAGATTGAAGTTAGCTATATTATTCGGCGGAGCAAGTTTTGAACATGAGATAAGTATCGTAAGCGCTGTTACGGTGAAAGAGAAGTTGGTCGGATTTGAGTTGGAGTTTATATTTTGCGATCAGGATCATACGTTTTATCTCATAGAACCCTCACGCATGAAAGCGGTCACTTTCTCAAAAGGCGAATACAAAAAGATGCCTTCTCTTACCCTTGAGAACGGCGGATTCGTCAAAAAATCGCTTTTTTCAAAAGAGCTTGTAGGAACAAAGGTTTTAAATCTCGTTCATGGAGCCGACGGAGAGGACGGCGTCATAGCTTCCCTGCTAGATTTTTACTCTATACCGTTCATCGGTCCCCGTACTTCTGCCTGCGTGTTCAGTTTTGACAAGCGCTATACAAAATATCTCTGCGATGCTCTGGGCGTTAAAAGCGTGGCATACCGCACGCTCAGTAAAAACGACGAGCGTAAAGTGGATATCGCCTATCCTTTTATCATCAAACCGGCACGTCTTGGAAGCAGTATCGGAGTAAGCGTGGTCAAAGAGGAAAAAGAGCTGGATTATGCGCTTGACGTTGCTTTCGAGTTTGACGAGAACGTCATCATAGAACCGTTCATAACGGGCGTAAAGGAGTACAACCTTGCAGGCTGTATGGTAGAAGGCAAGATCAAATTTTCCATCGTCGAAGAGCCTCAGAAAAATGAATTTTTGGATTTTGAGAAAAAGTATATGGACTTTTCGCGATCGGCTACGGTATCGTCCGCCGAGATAGACGACAAACTGGTTGCAGAACTCCAAAGCACCTTTGCAAAGATATATACGAATCTTTTTGAAGGTGCACTTATCAGGTGTGATTTTTTTGTGATCGAAGATGAGATCTATCTTAATGAGATAAATCCCATTCCGGGTTCTATGGCAAACTATCTTTTTGATGATTTTTCAACGACCATAGGCAGACTGTTGAACTCGCTGCCTCAAGCTAACAGGGCAAAGGTAAGCTATCAGTATATTCACTCGATCTCAAGTGCAAAAGGCAAGTAAGTGGCGGTCAAATCGATCCAATACGATAGATATACTTTTGATATCAGCTACGAGATCATAAATCCCGATGCAAAGGCGGATGTGATAGTTCTGCATGGATGGGGTTCGAATAAAAATATCATGAAACAGGCTTTTTCTCCCTATTTGAAGGGATTCCGTCATATCTATATAGATCTTCCCGGTTTTGGGAACTCCACATGTAACACGGCTTTAAAGACATCGGATTATGCGCGCATCGTAGAACTTTTAATGGTGCATATAAATGCATCTAAAGACATCATAGTAGGACATTCGTTCGGCGGCAAGGTAGCAGTTTTGCTCGAACCTGACGTTTTGGTATTGCTTTCAAGCGCCGGTATATATACGAAGAAAAGCCTGAAAGTGAGAACAAAGATCGCTTTGTTCAAAATGCTAAAAGTTTTCGGCTTTTCAAAGATAAGGAAATATTTTGTGGCCGAAGACGCAAAATCGCTGAGCTCGCATATGTACGAGACTTTTAAAAACGTGGTGAACGAGGATTTTTCCGTTCAGTTTAGAGAATCGAAATCAAAAGCGCTTCTCTGCTGGGGAGAAAACGATACGGCTACGCCGCTTAGCAGCGGACAAAAGATAGATGCGCTGATGAAAGATTCAAAACTTGTGGTCTACCCCGGCGATCACTACTTTTTTACGCAAAATGCAAAATCTATATCAGCGCTTATAGAAGACACATTTATAAAAAGATTGGAGAGATAGTATGGATTATACGGTTTTGGTCATGTTTGTAACAAATGTCCTTTTTGTGACGGCACTTGGCTGGTATCTTATAACAAATCTGCAGTGGTACGACTACAAGATCCAAAGAGTAGTGCTCAATCACCATAAGACTTGGTGGCATCTGGTATATTTCATCATCCCTTTTGTCGCCTACTATGCAACGGATAAATTTTTTGCGATATTTTTCTATTTTGCCGTTTTGCCGTCCATCTTTATGTGGCATAGAGGTCTTGATAAAAAGCTTGTTCTTACATGGAGAGTCAAGAGGTTTTTGATCCTTTTGGTCTCGCTGACGCTGTTTCAGGATATTCTTTGTACGCTTAAACACGGATGCGAGGTTTACGGCGTCTTGATGCCTTTGGCCGTGGCATACATCGGCTCTACGCTTATTGAAAAGTTTTTGTTCGCCGCGTATAAAAAAGAAGCCAAAAATAAGCTCAAATCACTCGAGAAACTACAGATAGTCTGTATTACGGGAAGCTACGGGAAGACCAGTATAAAAAATTTTACTGCGAGCATTTTGGCGGAAAAATACAAGGTATACGCGACTCCAAGAAGTGTAAACACGATCGGCGGGATCGTAAGAGATATAAACGAATCTCTACCGGTCGATACGGAAGTCTATGTATGCGAAGCAGGGGCAAGAGAGATGGACGATATCCGTGTGATCTCGGAGTTTTTGGAACCTCAGACGGTAGTGGTAGGCAAGGTCGGTCCGCAGCATCTGGAGTATTTTAAGACGATGAAAAACATTATCATCACAAAACTGCAGATCATGAAATCTCCGAGACTTCAAAAAGCTTTCATCCATAACTCCGTAACGGACGAGGCACATGAAAAAGTGACATTTTTTGGAGAAAACATCTCAAACGTGGAAGCTACGCTGGATGGAACATCATTTGTCCTGCACACTCCAAATGAGAAAAATTTAAACCTTCATACAAAGATACTCGGTGAGTTTCAGACCATCAATATCGATGCGGCAGTACTTGTGGCTATGCATCTTGGTCTAAGTACCCAGGAGATAGTCAAAGCCGTAGAAAATCTGCAACCCGTAGAGCATAGACTCCAGCGCATAGACGCGGGCGGAAAGATCATCCTTGACGACGGCTACAACGGCAACATTGACGGAATGCTTGAAGCAGTGCGTCTTTGCTCTTTGCATCAGGGCAGAAAGGTTATAATAACACCGGGACTCATCGAGAGCAGCGACGAGCTCAACTTGAAGTTTATCGAAGCGGTAAACAAAGTTTTTGACATCGTCATAGTCACAAGTTCTCTCAATGCAAAATTGTTCGACAAACATCTTGATGTCGACAATAAGATAATATTAAAAGACAAGATGAAGCTTCAGGAACTTTTGGGCTCACAGACCAAAGCGGGCGACATCATCCTGTTTGCCAACGACGCACCGAATTTTATATAAGAGAAACCGATGATAAAAAAGATAGATAAGTTTACGCTCTACATAGGCTATTTTGCAGCATTCGTACTTTCGCTGCTCGTGCTTTTGATCGTCTATGATGCAACGGCAAGATATATGTTTTCCGAAGGCTCTACGGCGTTGCAGGAACTTGAATGGCATCTTTTCGATCTTATCATGCTTTTTTCCATCGCGTACACCCTTAAAAAAAGTGCGCATGTCAGAGTCGATATCTTTTATAACTCCTTTTCCCATAGAACAAAGACGATCATCAATCTGATCGCCGCGCTTTTGTTCGTTATCCCTTTTTCCGTTTTGATCGTTTACGAGGGGCTTCATTTTGTGGAGCTGAGTTTCTTGCAGATGGAAGGTTCATCCGATCCCGGCGGGCTTCCATACCGTTTTATCGTCAAATCGCTTATGCCTCTTGGTTTTATCTTTTTGATCATGCAGGCTGTCAAAGAGGTGCTTGTGTGTAAAGAGGAACTAAGCAGATGATAGCGCTTTTGATGTTTGCCGTCGTACTTGTTTTGCTTCTTTTGGGTATACCCGTCGCATTTGTTTTCGGTACGGTCGCTATCGTTTTTGCGGCATTTATCCCTACGCTGGGCTTTGAAGTGTTTGACATCCTTCCGTTTCGCATCTACGGGATTATGAACAATATGACTCTTATGGCAGTTCCTCTTTTCATTGCGATGGGACTTATCTTAGAAAAGTCGATGATGGCAGAGAAACTGCTTAGTTCTATGAGCCTTCTTTTCCGTGGTGTTAGAGGCGGACTTGGTGTAAGTGTGGTACTTGTGGGTGCTATGCTTGCCGCGTCTACCGGAATCGTCAGCGCATCGGTGGTGATGATGAGCGTCATCGCTCTGCCTTTGATGCTAAAAGCGGGGTATGATAAAAGTCTGGCCGCTGGAACTGTAGCGGCAAGCGGAACGCTCGGGCAGATCATTCCGCCCTCCATCATACTTATCATCTTGGGTGATGTGATGAGTGTGAGCGTAGGAGATCTTTTTAAAGCAGCCGTACTTCCCGGGCTTGTGCTTGTGGGACTTTATGTGGCGTATATCCTCTTTATCTCCTATATCAAGCCCGAAGTCGCTCCCGTTTACGAAGCGGATGAAAAAGTTTCGCCAAAAGAGCTTCTTTTTTCCTTGTTTCCGCCTTTGCTTTTGATGGTGAGTGTTCTTGGTTCCATCTTTGCGGGTATCGCTTCACCGACAGAATCGGCTGCATTTGGGGTGATGGGTGCGCTGCTTTTAAGCTACGTGAACCGTTCGCTTGACGCTCAGATGATAAAGTACGCTTCTTTAGAGACGGTAAAGCTGACAGGTATGATCTTTATGATACTTTTCGGTGCTACGGCTTTTAGTCTCGTCTTTAACGAGCTCGGCGGAACGGATATGATCCTGGATTTTTTCAGCAACGATATCGGCAATGTTTGGGTATTTATCGCCGTATCTATGTTCGCCGTGTTCATTCTCGGCTTCTTTATCGATTTTATCGAGATATCTTTCATTATTGTGCCCATTCTCGTTCCGATTATGAATGCGTTTGGCATAGATCCGATCTGGTTTGCCGTTTTGATAGCGCTTAACCTTCAGGCATCGTTTTTGACGCCTCCGTTTGGGCTTGCACTTTTCTTTTTAAAAGGCGCGTCAAAAGATATAACGACGCTGCAGATATATAAGGGGATCATCCCCTTCATCCTTTTGCAGCTGGCGGCTCTTTGTATCGTGATATTTTTCCCTGATCTGGTGTTTGCGTTCTTATAGCATCAGCTCATCTTGATGACGATATCTTCTAAAGAGTTTGCGCAGATCTGCAGCCGTTTGGCGATCTCTTTGAGCTGACTGAGCAGTTCTCTTTGCGTAAATATGCGTTTCATGTCATTGCTTTTTGAAAGTTCCGCCATCTTTTGTATGTATACTTCGACAAGCTCTTCGTATCCGTCTCTTACGCTTTGTGCGTTTGAAGCGACCACGAAAGGCTTTTCAGTCCTCAGGTTTGTAAATCCAAGATTCAGCATGTTGGACTGCTCTTTTATATGTTTTATAAGCTCTATGTATTCATTGTTCGAGGGCGGGGTATCGTAGGCTTTTGCTTCAAGTACAAAATGTTTAATGCTCACCGCGATCCAGTCGAGCTGGGAGATGATACGGTATATGGATTCTCTGTCTATGGGAGTGATAAACGCATTTAAAAGTTCGTTCATATTTTTTTCACGTATCTCCTGCGCTTTATGCTCGTCTTGCAAGATGGCGCTGCAGCTTTTTGCATCCATATCTACAAAACATCGGTGCAGATCCGAGATTATGTCGTGTATGATCGCCGAGTGTTCCTGCAGTGACGCGACAAAATCGACCTCTTTTGGCAAAATGTATTTTTTTATGAAAGATCCGATCATGAAAAAGCTCCTAGAATATGGGTTAAGATATATGCGTAAAGTGCGCCCAGCGACATTGAGACGGGAACGTTCACGAACCATCCGGCAATTATCTGCGAGGCTTTTTTCCAGCCGACATGAGAGGGCTTTTCCGCCGCGCCGTTGCCCAGCAGCGTAGCTGTCACCACCTGTGTCGTCGAGGTCGGCGCTCCAATGGCGGTCGCTATCGTATTGACGGCTGCTGCGCTCATCTGATTTGCCACGGAGTGGATGACACGGATGCGGTAGAGTTCAAAACCAAGTGTTTTTATGATGTTCCATCCTCCAAACACCGTCCCGAGCGTAATGGCGGTCGTACAAAGTAAAACGACCCATAAAGGGATGAAAAAATGTGTCGTATCGCCGGATGCCAGCAGCATCATACCGATTATGGCCATTCCTTTTTGCGCATCGTTGGCACCATGGGAAAAACCGAGCCAGGCAACACTGAAGTATTGCGATACCACAAACAGTGCTCTTATCTTGATCGTAAACCTTTTAAAAATCAAAAATATAAGCTTCATCATCATAAATCCTACTATAAAGCCTAAAAAAGGAGATGCAAAAAGCCCCGTCACGACTTTCATGACGCCCTCGAGATGACCGTTTTGCAAAGAGTCGATCCCCCAGTTTATCCTGTCGCTGTCGACCATGAACAAGCCGGCTCCTACAAGTCCGCCTGCGAGCGAGTTGGAAGAAGAGGAGGGAAGACCGAACTTCCAAGTGGTTATGTTGTAGGTGATGGCGGCAAAAAGTGCGGCGATGACGAGCGACTGGGCGTCCTTGATGTCGGTATGCGAGATATCTACAAATGTCCCGATAGTGTCCGCAACGGCAAGGCCCGCCAAAAGTGGTCCCAAAAACGTAAAGAGGCTTACTATGAAAATGGCGACGCTGCTTTTCATCGCGCGCGAGGCGATGGCTGTCGCCACCATATCTGCAGCGTCATGGAAGCCGTTTGTGAAATCAAAAACAAAAACGGCTATAATTGTCAAAGCTAAAAGAGAAGTTGTTAAATCCATTTGGTTATTTTACTCAGAAATAACTTAGTAGAAAAGGAGTTTTTTTGAAAGATATAATCTATGCGCCATGGAGAAGCGAATATATCAGCGGCAAACGCATAGAAGGCTGCGTGTTCTGCCATATAAGCGAGCATGAACGAAATGATGCCGATCTGCATGTTCTGCACCGCGATGAGCACTGCTTCATGGTCATGAACAAATATCCTTACACTCCGGGGCACTTTATGATCATTCCCCATCTTCATACGGACAAACTCGAAGACCTGCCCGGCGAAACATGGCTGCATATGAGTGATCTGGCTCAAAAATCGGTAAGACTTTTAAAAGAGGGATTTAATGCCCAAGGCGTAAATATAGGGATGAATCTTGGCGAGAGCGGGGGAGCGGGAATAGCCGAGCATATCCATATGCATCTTGTTCCAAGATGGCAAAGAGATACCAATTTTATTACATCGATCGCAAATACGAGAGTCTATTCGACCGATTTTGAGAAGATATACAAGCGTATAAAAGAGTTAGTGGCAGAGTACATTAGATAGATGTTCCCAACCAAAAGTTAGGAACGAAGATCATTAGAAGAAGATGTCCTTAGTGGTGTGCACCCTCACTATGAGCCGCATGACGCGCGTTTAGCTCCATTTTTATACCCGAATGCAGGAAAAGCCCGAACGAAAGAGCCGCAAATACTATTTTTGCACTGCTGTCACCGATCATAGCCCAGACGATGCCGAATATGAACATTACGCTAAATACAATAAACCAGTTTTTATCTATCTGACTTTGTTTCACTGTTGTCACCTTATTTGTCTTTTTTTCTAGTGAGTATTATACCGACAATGCCCAGTATTACCAAAAAAAGTATAATATTTTCACCT
This sequence comes from Sulfurimonas sp. HSL-1716, assembly GCF_039645975.1. NCBI lineage: Bacteria > Pseudomonadati > Campylobacterota > Epsilonproteobacteria > Campylobacterales > Sulfurimonadaceae > Hydrocurvibacter > Hydrocurvibacter sulfurireducens. Next base: position 1,268,828 of record NZ_CP147918.1, on the reverse strand, counting down.
ACAGCAGATGCTTCATCCATAGGAACTCCTGATTTTTTACTCTAACTATATCATTTACTCTCTTTGTAATCAACTTGTAATCAAAACAGTTTAAGATACCGCTATCAAAATTAAACAAAGGTAACATCAAATGAAAAAACTTGCGTTATTAGCACCATTAGCTGCGTTAATGGTTACAACTAGTTCAGTATCTGCTGCAGATCTAAAAGGTAGCGGAGCTACTTTCCCATACAGTGTTTATCAGGCATGGATAGGTGCTTATCATAAAGCGACTGGAACCGAGATCGATTATATCGGAAAAGGTAGTTCTGCAGGTATAAAAGATGCAGAAGCCAGAACTGTTGATTTTGCAGGTTCAGATGCGCCTTTAAATCCAAACAAACTTGCAAAAGACAAACTGTACCAGTTCCCGGGTGTCGTCGGTGCAATCACTATGAGTTACAATATGCCAAACACTCCTAAATTGAGATTAAGTCGTGCGGCTATTTCAGGAATAGCTCTTGGTGAGATCAAATACTGGGATAACAAAACTATTACTGCTGCAAACCATGGCGTAAAGCTTCCACACGAAAAAATCACTTTCGTTCACCGTGCAGACGGTTCTGGAACTACGTTTAACTTTACTTACTACCTAAGCAAGATATCAAACAAGTGGAAAGAAACTTACGGTGCTAAAAAAGCTCTTAACTGGCCGGGTGACCACCATGTCGGCGGTAAAGGAAACACTGGTGTAGCTGCACTTATCAAACAAACTCCGTACTCTATAGGTTATGTTGATTATGCAGATGCTAAAAACAACAATCTTCAAATGGCTGTCGTTCAAAACAAAGTTGGTGAGTTCATAGCTCCTGAACTAAAAGCATTCCAAGCAGCGGCGGCAAAAGCAAGTCTTGATCCTAGAAAAGATTTTTATGCTGTAATCGCAGATCCTAAAGGAAAAGGCGCTTATCCGATCGTAGCTGCTACGTTCATTCTTTTACCGAAAGAAAAAGCGGATATGGATAAAAAAGTCACTGCATTTTACGACTGGTCTTTCAAAAACGGTCAATCTCTTGCGAGCGACCTAGGGTATGTTCCGCTTCCGGATGCATTAACAAACAAGATCAGAAAATACTGGGCGGAAAAAGGTATCAACTAAGACCTTTTCTTTTCAAAGAACAGCTTGAACTTCGGTTCAAGTTGTAAAAAAACTCCTCGTTTAATAAAGCTTGTATCTTAACTAGTTTATAATTTCATTTCAAATAATAGTGATAGATTTTTAAAAGTGCATACATTGCATTTTTTAGAATTTATGAAATATCGGTATATGTATGGAAAAAATCTTTAAGAACCTCTCACTCATAAGTGCTACTTTCGTATTGGTGCTGCTGGTATCTATATTTATCAGTCTGTTCAACTCCGCCAAGCCTTCTATCGACGAGTACGGGCTAGGATTCGTGACAGAATCGGCATGGGATAAAGAGGTTCCTATAGAAAACAGCGTATCAAGCTTGGCAAACGATGCAAAACCGATAAAAAAAGAGGTAAAAGCTTCTAGCGACGAAGACGATATTCTTGCGGCATACGAGGATGAGGATGAACCGCTGACCAAAACGGTCTTTGGCGGCTGGATCCCGATAGTGGGGACTCTGCTCTCTACCTTGATCGCTATGGTCTTTGCTTTGCCCATCGCTATGGGAATTGCGGTTTTTTTGGCAGAAATTGCTCCAAAAAACCTTTCATATGTAGTCGGAATCGCCATTGAACTTCTTGCTGCCATTCCTAGTATCATATTCGGGATGTGGGGACTTTTTTATTTTGCTCCCATCATACAAAAAGTAGTAGGGGGATATCAGGTTTCCCTTTTAACGGCGGGGCTCGTACTTGGCGTTATGATACTTCCGTTTATGGCAGCCATCACCAGAGACAGTATGAGAACGACGCCGGACGTACTCAAAGAATCGGCCTACGCTCTAGGTGCCACGAAATTCGAAGTTATCAAAGACGTGATCTTTCCATACTCCAAAAAAGGTATCATCGGTTCCATAATTTTGGCTTTAGGACGTGCTTTGGGCGAGACGATGGCCGTGGCGTTTTTGATCGGTTCTGTATTTATGATGCCCAAAAAACTTAGCGACCCGACAATATCGATTCCTGTCGCTATGGCAAATAACTTCGGCGAAGCAACGGGTCTTACGCTTTCATCGCTTTTTTATCTTGCATTTTTACTTTTTATCATAAGTTTTGTGGTTATATCGGTTGCAAAATTTTACTTTTTAAGAAAGGCTGATTGATGCGTTTGACAATAAATAAGATCGTTTTGTTATTATCCACGATTTCTGCATTAATCGGTCTGGCGTTTTTAGGATGGATTCTTATAACGCTGATTATGAAAGGACTTTCCTCTTTTCATCTTTCACTGTTTTTTAAAGATTTGATAGACAAAGGACTGAGAAATCTGATCATCGGACAGTTTATCATAGCGGGGCTGGCTTCACTCATAGGTATCCCTATCGGAATGCTTGCAGGTATATATATTCAAGAGTACGGACGAGGCAAATTTGTCAGACTTATACGGGATCTCAGCGATATCATGATGAGTGCTCCCTCCATCGTTATCGGTGCTTTCGTATATGCCGTAGTAGTTGCTCCAACAGGCGGAACAAGCGGCTTTGCCGGAAGTATCGCTCTTGCGATCATGATGATTCCCATAGTCATCAACACGACGGACAATATGCTTTCTCTCGTTCCCAGAGAACTGCGTGAAGCAGGGATAGCCTTGGGTGCCAGCAAATACCGCGTGATCCTGGATATCATCATAAAAGCCGCAAAAGTAGGGATCATGACAGGTCTGCTTCTTGCTTTTGCGAGAATCATCGGTGAGACCGCGCCGCTTCTTTTTACAAGCGAAACAAGTAACTATTTCAGCCTGGATCTTACGGAATCTTATCCATCGCTTACGGTAAGTATTTATAATCTAGCAAACGATCCGACGCAGGCTAGCCGTGATCTGGCTTGGGCTGCATCATTCATACTTACGATGTTAGTTTTATTTATAAACCTTATCGGAAGATATATTACAAGACACAAAGGATAATATTTATGCCAATAATGAGTATAGAAGATTTTAGTTTTACATACGCTTCGGCGCAGACAAGATCACTAAACGGTATCAATCTTCCGATAATGAAAAACTCTATAACCGCGCTGATCGGTCCAAGCGGATGCGGAAAATCCACGCTGTTAAGATCTTTAAACAGAATCCATGACCTTTATCCCGGTAACGATTACGAGGGCAGGCTTATGCTGCTAAACGAAGCAACGGGTGAGATGGAAAATATTCTTAACATTAAAAAAGAGAACGAATTCATCGCTTTGCGCCAGCGTGTCGGGATGATCTTTCAAAAACCGACGCCGTTTCCTATGAGCATATTCGACAACGTCGCCTACGGTCTGCGTATCGCGGGGATCAAAAATAAAACTGAACTTGCCGACAGAGTAGAGGCAGCTTTAAAAGGCAGTGCGCTTTTCGGCGAGGTGAGCGACCGTCTGAACAAAAGCGCAATGGGACTTTCCGGCGGTCAGCAGCAGCGTCTGTGTATAGCAAGAGCGGTCGCGCTCAAACCCGAACTTCTGCTGTTTGACGAGCCGACGTCCGCGCTTGACCCCATCTCTACAGCAGCTATCGAAGAGCTGATCGTAGAACTTAAAAAAGATGTCAGCATTGCCATAGTCACGCATAATATGCAGCAGGCAAGCCGCATAAGCGACTATACCGCATTCATGTATCTCGGCGACCTGATAGAATACGGCGAGACGGAGAAAATATTTTTAAATCCTAAAGAGAAAAAAACAGAAGATTATATTACGGGGAGATTCGGATAATGTTAAAGACTTACAGCAACCAGTTAGATGATATAAACGAAAAGATCGCTACAATTGCCGAAAACATCTTGGAAGCCAACATGGCGATTCTTACGGGATTGCAGGAGTGCGATAAAGATATCTTGAGTAAAGCCAAGGAGAGCTTAAAAAACATGAGCTCAAAAACGATTGAGCTGGACAACACCATTGTCAAGATACTGGCGTTATACTCTCCAGAAGCAAGAGATCTGCGTCTCATCGTCTCGTTTTTTAAGATCACGAATGAACTTCTGCGTGCTTCTTCAAATACGAGAAGCTTTATATCGGGACTTAGCAATTACTGCAAAGAGCTTGACGAGACTACGGTAAAAGAGTTCGCGGTGCCTATGCAAAAATCGACCGTAGAGTGTCTGACGGCGGTAGTGAACATGATAAAAACCACATGTACCGACGAAACGCAGGAGCTTTTCAATAAAGTTCTTATCTCCGAAAGCAAGACGGACGATCTGTACGAACTTCTGCAGGACAACATCTTCAAACAGGCTCCAAATATCGAGGATTTCGGTAAATTTACCAAGATACTCAGCGCTTTGAGAAAAAGTGAAAAGATAGCCGACCGCGCTTTAGATGTAGGAAGCCTGCTTCTTTTTGCAAGGATCGGCGGTGAACTGGGGTTCGTCGAGTAAAAGATAGTTATATTTCCTTCTTTAATCTGTTTTTCACGGCACTTTATATATAATCTGCGATTATTATAAAATTGGGGCAGAGAAAAAATGGATATTAAAACTATCAGAAGTATGGAAAAGGTCACTGTTCAGACACAACCGAGCGGTTATGCAAGACTCGCACTTGCATTTTTATTTATAGCGTTAGTGTTTTTTTGGACAACTTTTTCACACAGCGGGAATCATGATAATCCATTTTTAGTTATCGGTGCGGTATTTGGCGCATATATGGCTATGAACATCGGTGCTAATGACGTTGCAAACAACGTGGGACCTGCGGTAGGCTCAAAAGCGCTCACGATGATGGGCGCCATTGTCATTGCGGCTATCTTTGAAGCGAGCGGTTCTTTTATAGCGGGCGGCGACGTTGTAAAAACGATACAAAAAGGGATAATCGATCCCGATCTGATCGCTAATCCGGATATCTTTATTTGGGCGATGAGCGCAGCGCTTTTAAGCGGTGCTTTGTGGCTGAACCTTGCGACGTATCTGGGTGCACCGGTCTCTACGACCCACTCGATAGTCGGCGGTGTTATGGGTGCGGGGATAGCTGCTGCGGGATTTAAGATAGTCTCATGGGGTACGATGGGAAGTATCGTCGCCAGTTGGATAATATCTCCTATTTTGGGAGGGATCATCGCCGCTCTGTTCCTGTTTTATATAAAGAAAAATATCGTTTATAAAGAAGATATGATACAAAGCGCAAAAAAGGTGGTGCCTCTTCTTATCTCAGTCATGGCGATGGCCTTTGTCACTTACTTGATGCTAAAAGGCGTCAAACATCTTATAAAAGTGAACTTTATTACTGCACTTGGTATAGGCGTCGTATCTTCGATCATAATGTTTTTTGTTGTCAAACCGCTTATCGTCAAAGCCGCGGACAAAGTGGAAAAAAACAGAACGGGCGTAAACACGCTCTTTACAATCCCTCTCATCTTTGCGGCGGCTCTTCTTAGTTTTGCACACGGCGCGAACGACGTGGCAAACGCCATCGGACCTTTGGCGGCGATCAACGATGCCGTCATGGGAGGCGCGATCAAAAAAGCCGTGGGTATTCCGTTTTGGGTTATGAGCGTGGGTGCTATCGGTATAGTCATAGGTCTTGCGCTTTACGGGCCAAAGCTTATCAAAACCGTCGGACATGAGATAACAGAGCTTGACCAGATGAGAGCATTCAGTATCGCTATGGCGGCTGCACTGACAGTGATCGTCGCTTCTCAGCTGGGTCTTCCCGTTTCATCCACGCATATAGCCGTCGGCGGTGTTTTTGGTGTCGGGTTCTTAAGAGAATATCTCGACCGCGGCGAATCCAAATTTTTAGAGAGCGTCAGAGAAAAGTTCAAATCCGATAAAAAAGCGCTTGATGAGATGCGCGAAGAGCTGAAAAAGCTTGACAAACTCCAAAATAAAAACCAGCAGGACTATGAAAGAATCGTAGAACTCTTCAAAAGCATCGACGAAAAAGAGGAGCAGGTTAAAATGGAGAAAAAAGAGTACAAAGGTGCTAAAAAGATCAAGTACGTAAAAAGAGATGCGGTTAAAAAAATCATTGCCGCCTGGATCATCACGGTTCCTGCAGCAGCAGTACTGAGTGCCGCCGTCTTCTTTATGATAAAAGGTATAATGAGCTAGATAAAACGGCTCGTTTGCTTTTAACTTTCTGTCTTCTTGTCTATAATATTCATCTATTGAAAAATAATGCAAAAATTGTTCCATATTTTACATCTGTTTTAGGTTCTTTTGTCTAAAATAGAGAAAATCAAGTCCGGAACAATATATATATGAGAATCGATAAATTTTTAAACAGCGTAAATATAACAAAACGCCGCTCCGTCGCTCAGGATATGATAGCAAACGGCGTCGTAAGCATCAACGGCAAAGTAGTGAAACCAAGCAAAGACGTATCTGTAGGCGATGTGATCGGTATAGCTTACTTAAACGGAGAAAAAAAATACAGCGTCGTGGGCATCCCAAGCGTCAAATCGACTCCCAAATCCGAACAAGACAAATACGTGAAGGAGATAGAGTGACCTATCAGGAATCGTTGAAGAAATTCGAGCTTCTTTTTGACCATAAGATGAATGATGAACAGATGCGTGATTTTTTGATAGGTCTGCGTCTGAATGAATCCACGAACGTAGATACGATAGCTGCTGCTGCGCATGTGATGAAAGCGCACTCTTTATGTCTGCCGGTACAAGAAGAATTAAAAGAGAAGATCATAGATATAGTGGGAACGGGAGGAGATAAGATAGGAAGTTTCAATATCTCTTCGACGGTCGCTTTGCTTGTCGCTTCTGCGGGTGCTTATGTCGCAAAACACGGCAGCCGTTCGGTTACTTCAAAATCGGGAAGTGCGGATATGTTCGAAAAATTGGGAGTCAGGCTCGATCTCAGCATAGACAACAGCGCAAGACTTCTGGAAGAGACTGGATTTACGTTTATGTTTGCACAGAACTATCATCCTGCCATGAAATTTATTATGCCCATTAGAAAAAGTATCCCCGACAAAACGATCTTCAATATTTTAGGACCTCTTACAAACCCTGCAGGCGTAAAAAAGACGCTGCTGGGCGTTTTTGACAAATCGTTTGTGAAAAAACTTGCCGACGCTTTAAAAATGAACGGATCGAGTGATGCGATGGTCGTATCTTCAAAAGAGAGAATGGATGAAATAAGCATCTCCGATATTACGTATGCGGCAAGATTGAAAAACGGCAGTATAGAAGAGTTTGTCATCGATCCTTTGACATACGGCATCAAAAGAGTGCCTTTAAGTGCGATTATGGGCGGTGACGGAGAGGAAAATGCAAAGATACTTACAAATATATTTGACAACCGTGCGACCGATGCACAAAGAGATATAGTGCTCATAAACGCAGCAGCCGCATTTGTCGTGGAGGGTATGGCAAGAGATCTTCAAGACGGTATCGATATAGCAAAAGAGGCTTTGCTCTCAGACCGTGCCAAAGTAAAATTACAACAGATTATAGAGGTATCGTCAAAGCTGTGAAAGAGTTTATATTAGAAAAAGAGAACCTATCAGAACTTACCAAAGAGGTGATGTCGCTTCTTCCCGGAGGAGGCGTCATTATTTTGCGCGGTGCGCTGGCAGCAGGAAAGACGACTTTTGTTTCTGCATTTGCTAAAGAGTTCGGCATAGAAGAGGCGGTCACCTCTCCTACGTTTTCTCTTCAGCAGTGTTACGGAGAGAATATTTTCCATTACGATATCTATAACCACGGTATAGAGCACTTCATGGCTTTGGGAATGCTTGAAGAACTGGAGCGAGAGGGGTATCATTTTGTAGAGTGGGGCGACAATACGCTCATAGAGATACTTCGTAGCGCCGAGATACCGTTTGTGGTGATAAGTATAGAAAAACTTGACGATAAAAGATTATATAGGGTAGACGATGCACACGTTAAGAGCTGAAAAACTGATAAAAAAGATAAAATCGCTGGAGATCGTAAAAGGTATCTCTTTAGAGGTAAAAAGCGGCGAAGTCGTCGGACTTTTAGGGCCTAACGGTGCAGGGAAGACCACGACGTTTTATATGATATGCGGACTTATTGAAAGTACCAGCGGCGATGTGTTCTTTGATGGAGAGAACCTTTCAAAACTTCCTCTTCATAAGCGGGCGGTAAAAGGGATAGGGTATCTTCCGCAGGAAGCTTCTATCTTTAAAGACTTAAGTGTCGAGGATAACCTTCTTGTTGCCGCACAGGCTTCCAACATGAGCAAAGAGGAGCAGGAAAGCCGTTTACTGGAACTTTTGGATATGTTCAATATCGAGCCTATCCGATACAGAAAAGGGATTAGCCTGAGCGGCGGAGAACGGCGCCGGGTGGAGATAGCCAGAGCCTTGGTGAACAAACCGAAATTTCTGCTTCTGGATGAACCTTTTGCGGGGGTCGATCCCATTGCGGTACTTGATATTCAAAACGTCATAAAACAGCTTGTCGAATACGGCATAGGCGTACTGATAACCGATCATAACGTCCGTGAGACGCTCGCGGTCTGCGACAGAGCGTATGTCATCAAATCAGGTACCCTGCTGGCAAGCGGTACCAGCGATGAGATAGGCAGGAATGCCGATGTAAGGACGCATTACCTAGGGGAGGATTTCAAGTTTTAGAACTTGAAATGAATGGCGGTATATGGCAACTTTAAGAGTCAGTCAAAGTGTCGAGACCAAGAATAAGCTCTCAAACACTCTGCGTAACTGGCTGCCGATACTGCACTCGAGTCTGAGCGAACTCGGTGAAGCCATGTCTCCCTTTGTCGAATCAAATCCCGTTGTCGAAGTAAGTTCGGGATTTGAGGAGAGTTTTGAAAGCAAGATACCAAAAAGAATAATATCGGGAAGCGTCACAAACTCAAGAACAGAGCAGATTGAGGCTCTGACGGTACAAACGAAATCTCTTTACGACGTGCTTGACGAACAGCTTGAAGCTCCGCTTTTTCCGACACCGATCTCTCAACGTATTGCGCAGTTCGTAGCTTCAAATCTCGATGAAAACGGATACTATGAGGGAGAAAGCGAAGAGTTCTGCAAAGAAAACGATATTTCGATAGATGAATTTGAACGCGTCAGAAGAAGATTTATCCATGTAGAACCGCTCGGTATAGGTGCAAAAAACCTTTCGGAGTCGTTTTTGTTTCAGCTGGAGAACTCCGAGATCAGCGACGAAGGGTATGAACTTGCCGTCAAGCTGATAGAGGATCTTCAAGAGATGCATACATATAGCGAAAATGAGCATTTCGAAGAGGCGATGAAGGTGATTGGAAGCTTTAAGAACCCTCCAGCCATCGAGTATCTTGAAGATTCGGCGCAAGTCATTCCCGATCTGATGATATTTTTTGATGAAGAGAGCGGTATCGAAGTAAAGCTCAACGATGCGTATTATCCGACCATTAACATCAATACCGAGTACGCCGTCGAACATGAGTTCATTTCCCAAAAGATAAAAGAGGCCAAAAGCCTCGTGGACGCCCTTGACATGAGAAAAGCTACGCTTTATAAAGTAGGGCTGATGATAGTGGAGTATCAGTACGAATTCTTTACGGGCGGAAACATCATGCCACTTACCCTAAAGACCCTGGCCGATGAGTTCGGGCACAATCCCTCGACCATTTCGCGTGCCATAGCTAACAAATACATAGCCTGCGACCGGGGGATCTTTGCTATGAAAGAGTTCTTTACCACTGCGATCGACGAGGATGTTTCAAACTCCGCTATCAAAGACTTTCTGCTTCAGATAGTCAAAGACGAGCCGCCGCAGAAACCTCTGAGCGATATGAAACTTCTTGAGATGATCCAAGAGAAATTCAAAGTCACGATGGTTCGCCGTACCATCGCAAAGTATAGAAAACAGCTTAATATCGCGGGTTCAAGTGAAAGAAAAAAACTTTACCATCTCAATGTCTGATGTAAAGCGGCTGCTAGATGCCGAAGTCTTAAAAAGAGATTCTCAAACAGAGATCTGTGCTGAGAGACTGGACCCGGTCATGGTCGCACGCCGCCATAATGACGAGATCGTCTCTCTCATCTGTGCGCTGTTTGCGTACGGAGGAGTAAAACAGATAGTCTCGTTCTTGGATTCGCTTGATTTTTCGCTGCTGGATGCGGATGTAGACGAGATAAAAGAGGCTCTAAAAAGCCATTATTATAGATTTCAAAAAAGCGAAGATGTCGCTGCACTTTTTATCGCCCTCAAACGACTAAAAGAGCAGAGCACTCTTGAAGATGTATTCGTGCGTGGATACGGCAGACAAAACAGTGTTATAGAGGGGATAGATGAAATTGTCAAAAAGATAAATTCGTTTTATCCTCATAGTTCCAAAGGATACGAATTTTTACTTTCCAGAGTAACGGCAAAAACAAAAGGCGCGGGAGCGTTAAAACGCTGGATGCTGTATCTCAGATGGATGGTGAGAGATGACAACATCGATATAGGACTTTGGAACAGGGTAGATAAAAAAGATCTGATAATCCCGCTTGACACGCATACTTTCAACGTATCGCGCAGGCTGGGACTCCTCAAGCGCAAAACATACGATCTGCAAGCGGCAATAGAGCTGACATGCAGGCTGCGGGAATTCGATGAAAGCGATCCTCTCAAGTATGATTTTGCCTTTTACCGCATAGGACAGGAAAAACTCTTAGAGGATGTTGGCATGGCTAAACTACAACCGTACTTAAGCGGAGAGTTAAACATCCATGATGTATAATCCAAAAATAAAGAGGAGGTCTATTATGAAATATCTAGTGTACGTCATTGCCATTGCACTGTTCTTGGGCGGTTGTTCATACAAAAACGGAGCCGTTTCTCTCAAATCATATGAATCCGATTATACGGGAACGGTTCAAAAAAACAAAAGAGGAATCTATATAGAAGCGCTAAAGGATATAAGAGCGGATAAACGTGATATCGGTTATGCCGAAGTAAAAGGTAAAAAAGACGTGACGTTTCGCAGCGACGTGGATTTTGTGCAAAAATACAGATACGGATTGGGGCGTGCGCTTGCAATGGCAGGATTTAACACGGATGTCTCTGGTAAAGATGCATCTTTAACAATAGAAGTCTATATAAAAAACATCAAGATAGTCTATGAAGACAAAACTTTTGATGAAAATCTCAAAGGCGAGATAGATTTGCAGGTCATCGTAAAAAAAGATGCAAAAACAACGACTTTGGACTTTAAAGAGAGAAAGGGAAAATGGATCGCACCGTCGTATGATTCAAGAGATATCGAGCCGTTTTTATACACTATGTTCGCACAGAGCATAAACGATATCGTCTCAAGACTGGCTGATTATTAGGAAATAATGGAAAATTTTATTCTTATCATACTCTGCATAGTTTTGGGCTATGCTATTCAAAAATCCAAGGTGTTTTCTGATAATGCCGCCATCACTTTAAACCAGTTTGTCATCTATATTTCGCTTCCGGCGATGGTGCTTTTGCAGGTTCCAAAACTCACTTTTTCGGTCGAGCTTGTTATCCCCGTAGTCATCGCATGGGCGGTTATGGGAACAACGGCTCTGCTGACTTTGTATGTAAGCAGATGGCTCGCTTTTAGCAAAGAGGTCACGGGTGCTTTGATGCTTGTCACAGTCCTTACGAACTCTTCATTTTTAGGTATTCCGCTCATAAGTGCATATATGGGGCAGGAGGCTCTGCCTTATGTCATGGTCTACGATCAGCTCGGGAGTTTTATCGCTCTTTCTGTCTACGGGACGTTCATAGCCTCATACTATTCGCATAAAAGCGAAGTAAGTTTCAAGATCATTGCCGCAAAGGTTTTTACTTTTCCGCCTTTTCTTGTTTTAATCATTGCGTTTTTACTGATGGGAACGAAATTTGACGCAAACATAACAAAGGTACTTTCCTCTTTGGCTAACACCATTGTCCCTGTTGCGCTTGTGGCCGTAGGACTGCAATTGAAACTACGCCTGACGCGCGATGAGTTAATACCTTTTAGCATATCGTTGATGATAAAATTGATCTTGGCTCCGCTTATCGCCATTTTAGTGGCAAAATCTTTTGGCTGGGACAATCAAGCCTCGCAGGTCGCTATCATGGAAGCGGGAATGGCACCGATGATAACGGCGGGAGCGATAGCATCCATGACCGGACTCGCACCGAAACTAAGCTCGGCAATAGTCGGGTACGGAATATTGTTCTCCTTCGTGACGGTGCATATCCTTTACGGGATCATCGGCTGAAGATAAACAATCCTCAGACGTGCTCTTGGCATTCACGGATGGTCATATCGGAGATATCGATGCATCCTTTTGTTTGAAGAACGTTTAGCATCTTTAGCGTCTCATCGTAGACCTTTTGGAAAATATTATTGTTCTTGAAGTACTTTCGTTTCTCTTTTTGGGCATAACGCCATGCGATGAAGATCGAAAGGGCAAATACCCCGTAGATCTCCAACTGCCACTCTTTAAGATTGAGCAGCACGATGAAATACTGAACCGAAAAGAGTACAAAGAACTCCACCGAGAAGATGATGATCAATGTCGAACTCTGCTCGAAATCCAGTGTGTATTTTTCCAGTTTTCGCAGCGTGTTCAGATTTTTGTTGATCGCTTGAGCCTCTTTGAGGAACGATTCGTCCATCTCACCCGGTAAAATATCTCGCAGATGGATATTTGAGAGATTGTATTCGACATTGATCTGCTTATATTCCTCCAGGATCGCAGGATTTTCTTCTATGATACGCAACACCTCCGATTCGCTGAGATCCTGTTTGCCAGCGATCTTTTGTACATCCTGAAAAATAAGATCATACAGACCGACGGTCTGTATCTCCGCAGCGGCTCGGCTCATACAGATCATCTCTATGCCTTTAGAGTCTCTGGCACCGCTTCGGGTTCAACACCGAAACTCGCAGTTTTATCTGCTGATGGCAAGAAGATCCCGATGAGACCTTTGAGTCCGACGGACATGATGATGTTAAAGAGAAAGAGCACCCATGCCAATAGCAGCATCGCTCCGCATATTCCGGCTAAGATCATGTAGGTGTTGTACTCTCCGTGAAAATACATATGGCGTCTGAGCATACCGTCAAGTCCCGCCATTCCCATGAATGCGCCCATACCGATACCGCCGATGAGATGCAGCCAGAAATGTGCGTTTGCCAGCTTCATACTCCACAGTTTTGCATTGTTCGTCACAAGCGGCCAAAGCACGTAGACCGCACTGTAAAGCGTCATATAAAGCCCCACGATGACTGCGACATGCACATGTGCGCCGATGATCCACTGCGTATTGTGAAGGACTCTGTTCATCGCCATGTCCGCTTGAATGATCCCTGCGGGAACGGCCAGACCGAATCCTACCAGACCGCCCAGCAGATATTTGAGCTCCATCGTCATTTTCAGCGGTCTTGCTTTCCACAGCGTAACAAGCGTAATAAAGAGTGCAAGTCCCTGCGTGAGCAGTTCAAACGCCGTGACCATCTCTCCCGAGACAAGTTTCATTATCTCCGGCTGCGCCTGATCTGCGAGCAGGTGATGAGACCAGACCATCCATGAGACGAGCAGTTCGAGCATAAGCGCGGCACGGGCGACGTTTTCCATAAAGAGTTTTTTCCCCGTGATAAGCGTAGCCAGCAGATACCAAGAGCCCGCTACATAGATGAGTACCAATCCGTCTGCTACGAGATCCAGACCCCACCAAAACCAGTTTTTGTAAAGAAGGGCATCCACCGATGCGACGTTGAGGCTGATCCCGTCCGCGTTTGCGATGAGATACACCAGTACGAGGATACCGGCACTCAGGATCACAAGCGCGTCAAGAAAAGTATCGACGGTTCCTCGAAAGATAGCAACGACGGGAAGCGAGAGCGCAGGCTCTTTGGTATAAGGCGGTTTACCCGTCAGTTTATGTACAAGGTTAAGCATACCGTCGATACCGAATCCGGAGATCAGAAGTTCTTTGGTCGTTTTGTTCTTGTGGATACCGACACGTGCGAAAATCGTTGCATAGATATTGTAAATAAATCCGAGTGTCCCTACCATGATGATAGCTACACCCGCGATAAAAGTGATGCCGCCTATGATCTTGAATTGTGTCGTGTCTGCGGGAAGCGGCCAATAAAGCGTATATAACGGCGCATAATGCCAGATGAACGCGGCGATCCATGCAAGTGCCGTACCCAGTGTGATAAGAACCCAGACCGCGTTTGCAAGCTTAACGCTGTAAAGCGGTTTTTTTGTCAGATAGGGTACCAGAAACATAAAAGCCGCAAAGACCAGCTGATAAGTAGAACCGAAGATGCCGACGATCGGATGAGCCGTCATGATGGCAAAATAGTGGTCGACAGAACCGTATACGGGAGGAATGTCGGGGATGACCGCGGCGGTGCGCATGATCATTCCCTCCAGTGCCGCAAGACCGTAAAATAAAAACGCTACCACTACCGCGCGAAGCGTCACTTTTTGCAGAGCATTAAGACTGTTTACGTCAAACCTGTTGTCCGCGCCGTTGATTAGATCATTCATGAAACTCATACTTTACCTCCGTCGACCATTGCGATTTTTTGCGTACACTGTACTTTTAAGACATCGGGAACGAACATGCCGTTACCCTTTGGACCAGAATACTCCGTAGACATAAGATCAAAAACACCCGATTCGTTGAACGTCCAGAGGATATCGTTTTTCGTTCCGGGATTGACCTGCATCTGTGTAACCATGGAGTGATCTTTTCTAAAAAGACCAAAACCGTAGACAAGATCTTTGCTTTTTACGTCAAAAAGTACTTTTTCGCCGCAGTTGACGACCATCTTCTCTTTTGGAAGGATGAAATGGTGATCTTTAACGGTGATGTGATAGCTCTTATCGGGCACGGTCTCGTTACGCGTGATATCTTCAGATACCCATGGTACGACATTGTAGGTGAAGATATGATGGCCCACACCTGCTGCGACTAAAAACGCTATATACGTATAAAACGATACGCGTATTAATGAATTGGCTTTATGCTTTCGCGTAAGGTTGTAGCCAAACCACGCTATGACCGAAATGATCAAGAGCGAATAGGCGGTATAAGCCACCTTGTGAAAAGCCAGTAACTCCATTGAATTGGCAAATGACATGTTTTTTCCTTTTAAAAAGTTTACGGACTAATTGTAATATTTGTTAAAGTGAAGCTGTATTGATATATATCAATGAATTGTATTTATTTTGACATAAAATTGATTAAAAAAAATACAATCAAATGATGCAAATTGGTTCTTTTGTAGAATAAATAGGCACTAAACAAAAGAATAATATCTTTTTGTCTTAATTTTTATTATATTTTTAGATTTAAAAAACAGCCTTTGCAAAGTATAAAAAATATACAGTTTTTAGCGTGAGGATTACGATTGTAGGTTTACTAAGAGTAAAATGGTTTTATAACTTTAAAACCGGACGGAGCGGGTATTAAAAAGTATTTATTAGGATAAAAGAGAACCCGCCAGATATCCGCTTGAAAAAGACCACTGCAGATTATATCCTCCGCATGGACCGTCTATGTCTATCACCTCTCCGCAGAAATACAGGCCTTTTACGAGTCTGCTTTGCATAGTGCGGGGATCTATCTCTTTGAGAGAGATTCCGCCTCTTGTGATCATTGCCGTTTTAAATCCCTCATGCCCGTTTACGGTCAGCGGTGTAGCAGCGAGTATCTTTATGAGTCGTGCGCGGTTTTTTCCTTCTGTTTTGTTAAATCTCATAGAAGGGTCTACATCTGCCAAGCGGCAGAGTTCATGGATGACCGAACTCGGCAGGATCGACAGAAGGTTTTGTTCTATGGTTGAATCAGGATCTTTTACGCTCTCATTTTTAAAATGACGGAGGATCTCATCCTCATTCATCCCTTTTGTAAAATTTGCGACGATAGGAACTTCGCCGAGTTTGCTCAAGATAGGCGTGATCTCGCGTGCAAAGTCAAGAACTACGGGTCCACGTATGCCGTTTTTTGTGAAGATAAGATCGCCTAGGGCTTTGAGGTTCTTATATTTTTTGAGATCGACGCGGAGTTCGACTTTTGCCAGAGTATCGGCTCTGCAGTTATTCGTCCATTTCTCTTTAGTGGTAAGTGGCATCATCGCGGGATAGAGCTCGGTCGTTTTATGTCCGAGCGACGAAGCAAGAGCGTAGCCGTCGCCCTCGGCTCCAAGTACGGGATATCCGAGTCCTCCCGTCGCGATTATGACGTTTGGCGAAAAGTATATATCGCTCCGGCTCTTTACACCTTTTATTTGTAAGTCTTCGCTGAGTATCTCGATAACTTTTTGCGAAGTTCTTACTTCTACATGCAGATGTTCTAGTTCATTTTGCAAAGCAAAAAGCACGGTCTGGGAATCATGTCCGACGGGAAAGACCCGAAATCCGTCAGGTGCATGGGTTTTGACACCGATATCGTTAAAAAACTCTATGAGCTCTTTGTGGCCGAAAAGATTGAGTGCATCTTGCATAAAACGTCCGTTGCGTCCGAACTTCGCCATAAAATCTTCGTTGCCGAGAGTATTGGTGAGATTGCATCTTCCTCCGCCGGTAGCTTTGAGCTTGCTTCCGAGTTTTGAGAGCTTTTCTAAGAGAAGAACCCTTTTTTTCTCTCTTGCAGCTTTTATGGCGGCTATCATTCCGGCAGCTCCCGAACCGATCACGATCACATCATATCTCTTCATTTACAACCTTTGCAAAATTGTATCCAATTTTATATTTCACGGCTCGAAAAAAATTTTGAAATTCTTTATTTTTTTAATATACAATTCAAAGCAGTTTGTATATAATCTGTACATCCTTACAAAAAATTGTCGATATTGTCTTTAGAAGTGCGAAGGAAGATATCAAAAGTATTTGTGCGGATTTCCTATTCAATTTTAGTTCATGGACTTGATGAAATCCATGTGCGAAAGTTGAATAAAAATATTTTATATTAAAGAATTATTTTGAAAAAGCATATTACAGAACAGACCGTCATCTTTTTTAGCGTTTTCAAATGGTTGATACTCTCTTCTGTAACAGGTGTTATGATCGGCTATTTGATGTCAATTTTCTTAAAAACCCTGCTGATAGCCGAACATACGCAGGGTACACTCCCTTTTCCCTACTATTTTACTCTTCCCGTAGGTCTTATGCTTACTATTTGGATCATCAGGACGTTTGATAAGAACGCTACGGGGCATGGAACCGAAAAGGTTATAGAGGCCGTGCATAAAGAGGACGGTTATATCAATGCCAAGGTTATTCCCGTCAAGCTGGTCGCCACGGTGCTCACCATCTTTTCAGGCGGTTCAGTCGGTAAAGAGGGGCCGGGTGCTCAAATTGGGGGCGGCGCTGCATCTTTTGTTGCGACCCTGCTTAAATTTTCTAAAAAAGACAGAAAAAAGATCGTTATCTGCGGGATCAGTGCCGGATTCGCCTCTGTTTTCGGTACGCCTATCGCTGGGGCTATCTTCGGTATAGAGGTGCTCATTGTCGGTGTAATCATGTATGATGTTCTTCTGCCCTCTTTTATCGCCGGATTCGCAGCGTTTACGACCGCACAGTTCTTCGGAGTCAAATATCCTTATTATGATATAAACTTCTACCGCTCTATCAATCTGGATCTGACTCTCATCGGTCAGGTTGTGATCGCGGGTATATTTTTCGGGATCGTCTCGGATACTTTTATTACCACGGTAAACAAAACGGAAGCTTTTATAGAAAAAATACCTTATAACCGTTATTTAAAAGCATTAGTGGCAGGTCTTGCCATGGTATTGATATCTTTTTTGATATCCGACAGATATCTCGGACTGGGCTTAAATATAATAAACAATGCTCTTGACCCTCATCTAATGGTATCAGGCGGTATCCACTGGTACGACTTTATCTTAAAGACATTCTTCACTGCCGTGACGCTCGGCGTCGGAGGAAGCGGAGGAATCATTACGCCTATCTTTTACGTAGGTGCTACAAGCGGTGTCGCATTCGGACATGTCATGGGGGACAACGTTGCTCTTTTTGCGGCGCTTGGGTTTGTCAGTGTACTTGCAGGAACGACGAACACACCTATAGCTTCCATCATCATGGCGGTCGAGCTTTTTGGTACGAACATGGCAAACTACGCGGCGCTCAGCGTGGTCATAGCCTTTTTGATCACGGGACACAGAAGTGTGTTCCAGTCTCAAAAACTTGCATTTAAAAAGGCCGATAACATAAACATAGAAGAGGGCGAGGATATAGAACACACCTCCATCAGTATCAATATGAAAGATATTGACAAGATAAAACATATCCGAAGCAGACTGCGCTACAAGCCTTTTGAGTGGAAAGTAAAATCAGATCCCAAAGATGAAGATAAAAACGAAGAATCGTGATATAAAAGAGTTTTTTCCTAAAGCCGCGGACGGACTTTCGTGATGCCGTCGTTTATGATAAACGAAGCGGTTCCGTTTGCGACTTTTGTATGTTTTAGCCTGATAGTACCCCAAACGGTAATATTCTCATAAGCATCTTCCATAAGGACTCCTTTGTCTTTTTTCGTCGTCACAAAGATAGTCTGGTTTGCAGGAGATGCAGGGACATGTATGCATGCCGCCTGATTGGGAAAGAACAGAAACTTGTTCACCGTTTCGCCGTCTATGTCGATGGGAACGATGTAGCCGGAGAGTTTTACCGTCTTGCCGTCTACGGCCTTGTTATTCCCGGCTTGTTTAAGCGCTTTTTGCATTTGTGCGTAAATAGCCTTTTCCTCTTTGCTTCCCTCTTTTACTTTTGAGACCTTCTGTTTATAAAAACTGACGATCTTAGCCTGATCAAAATTGGGATCGATAAGTTTTGACCAGTCGCTTAGTTCATATCCTGGCTCACTCGAACATGCACTAAGGATGACGATCAAAGAGGCAAGCAGGAATTTTTTTATCATATCTTCACCATCAGCCCGTCTTGAAGCGAGTTTTTGTAAGATCTAACGGCGGGGACCACACTGACGGCAACGGCGGAGACTATCATGACAAACAGCAAAGAGATCTCGTACATATCGGGCAGATAAGCGATCTGCAGGATTTCGTTCAAGAAGGAGTTGTTTATAAGTATCAGTGCCGCTAGAAGCATATTGCCGGCGATTATTCCGCTTGTGACGATGATAAAGGCTTCCATGGCAAAAAGAGAGAAGATCGCTTTGATGTTGGCTCCAAGACTTCTTAGTATCGCTATTTCGCGTCTTCTGTCGTTGAGTGTCGCGAGCATCGTGGATATCATCCCAAAAATCGCGGCTAAAAACACCATGCCCGATATCACACTTAGCATCTCCTGTATGTTCTTCATCAGTCTGTAAAGCTTAGAAAGCGCTTTTGCCGGGATGGCTGCTTTTAGATTTTCTCCCTTATAGTGTTCTATTTTGTCCGCCGTGTTTAAGATGTCGGTGCGGTTTTTTAAGCCTATGAGTATCCCGCTGATATGTTTGGGCTGTATGTGCATATTTTCAAGCTCTTTTGAAGAGATGTGCATATCTACGAAATGCCCGCTCTGCCACTCTATATGGATCGCTTCATCCGCTTTTAACTGAAAGAACACGCTTTGATCGTTAGGTGTGCCTGTGGGTTTTAGTATGCCGCATATATGAAAATCGCGGTTTTTATGCGCGTGTGCGTGTTTGCCGCTTGAGTGTGAGAGATGGATCGTCTCTCTTAGATGCAACCTTAACTCTTTTGCCACGTCACTGCCGACGACCACGTCGTAAAAATCTTTAAACTCGCCGCCTTTTGCAAATTCAAGCTCTTGTGACGAAGAGTATCTGTAGTATTTGAAGTAATCGTTCGTGGTGGATACGGCATCATAGCCTTTAAACGAGTCGCCGACAGAAAGAGGTACTGCCCATTTTACTTCGTCAAATTTCGAGATGGCCTGATACGAAGTGTAATCAACCTCTTTTAAAGGGTCTCCCAAGTGAAAGACAAGGTTTAATAGTATGTCCAAAGAGCCGTTGGGCGCGGCGACTATGAGATCGGTCTGGTTTATCGTGTTTAAAAAGTG
This sequence comes from Sulfurimonas sp. HSL-1716, assembly GCF_039645975.1. Lineage (NCBI taxonomy): Bacteria > Pseudomonadati > Campylobacterota > Epsilonproteobacteria > Campylobacterales > Sulfurimonadaceae > Hydrocurvibacter > Hydrocurvibacter sulfurireducens. The sequence continues at coordinate 1,248,734 of NZ_CP147918.1, read as the reverse complement.
TTCTTTTGAGGCTTTTGTCACCCTGTCTATACCCAAAAGAAGTACGACGCTAATAGCGATCGAGACGATGGAAAGAAAGACCGCCGTTTTTCTGTTGAGAATACTTTTAAAAGTGAGAAGCCATAATGTTTTCATTTTAGTGCCCTGTTGATATGGGAAAAATCATAGTGCGTTTTAAAGTAGGATGAAAGCGATCTGTCATGGCTTACAAAAAGAAGTGTAGAACCTTGTGCTTCCACCTGTGCAAAGAGCAGTTCCATAAACTTTTCTTTGCTGCTGCTATCAAGTGCGGAGGTAGGTTCGTCGGCAATGATGATCTTCGGGTTTCCGATAAGTGCGCGCGCGACGGCTACCCGCTGCTGTTCACCCACGCTCAGGTTCATAGCCGGGGTGTTGAGCAGTGCACTGGAGAGATTAAGCGCATCAAGCAGTCTTTTGATCTCGCCGTCGAGATCTTTTACATGCAGGTTTTTTTGTTTAGAAAATCCGCATGAGAGGGCGATGTTCTGCTTGACGTTCAGATAGGGCATAAGGTTGAATTGCTGAAAAACGGTTCCGTAGTTGTCGGCGCGAAATCTGTCTTTTTGCGATGCTTTTAGTTTTGAAAAATCGGTCTGAAGTATTTTTATATCACTGTGATCGGGTTCGATTATTCCGCACAAGACGTTTAAAAAAGTGGTTTTCCCGCTTCCGCTTTGTCCATGTATAAATATATGCTCGCCGCTCTTTATATGCAAGGGCATTATATCCAAGGTGTTTTTTTCATTTTGCGGATACTTAAATACACAAGATGCTATCTCTATAATATTGTTCAATCGCTTTTCTTCGTTTTGTGATACGCAAATTGTATCTAATTCGGGGTAAACACCGGTTTAGAAAAGTAATACCCTTGAAACATATCTATATCTGTGTTTTTGAGAATATCGTACACCTCTTTGCTGTGGACGAATTCTGCAACCACTTTGATGCCCATTTTATGGGAAAATGCGATTATTGCTTCTACCAGGGTAAGAGATTTGTTGTCGACATCCACTTTTTTAATCAGGCTCCCGTCTATCTTTATGATATCTGGCTGGCTTAAAAGGATCATCTCAAAATTCGAGAATCCGCTTCCAAAATCGTCAATGGCTATCTGTACGCCGTATTTTTTCACTTTATTGACAAACGAGAGCAGCAGCTGTGTATCTTCGACAAGCTCATTTTCCAAAATCTCGAACGTACACCGTTTTGCCACATCGGGATTATTTTGTAAAAACTTGTAAAGATCATGCATCAGCTCTTTATTTTTTATGTCATGGTATGCAAAGTTTATGGAAAACCGCTTTTGGCTGTTTTTTAACATCTCCAATGCTTTAAAGATGATGATCCTGGATAACTCATCATATCTTTTTGTCCGTACAGAGATATCTAGAAATTCCGTAGGTGATACGTAGATAAGATTTCCGTCTTTGTTTTGAACGAGACGCATCAAAACTTCATGTTTTATGATCTTTCCGCTCTTGTCGACGATAGGCTGAAAAAATGGGGTTATATTTTTGCTTTGGATCGCTTTTTTGATCTCATTGTTCCAGTAAATATAGCTTGAGAGGGTTTGGATGTTGTTTGTGATATTGGAGTAGGCGGAAAACTTGAGATAATTCTTTTTTGCGTATTGCAGAGCGCTGCCGGCTTGTTCAAGAAGCATATGGTCAGATGTTGCAAATCCGATGGTCACATGGATGTTTATAGTATCGTTTATGCTTTCCAGATAAAGATCATGATAGGCACAGTCGTCGATGATGGATTGTATATCGTCGTAGATATCCGTAATATCCATTTTGGCTTTATAGTCCAGCAGGGCGAACTCGTCGGATGTGACTCTGTACACCTCATAGCCTCTGGTTTTAGCGATCTTGCTTAAATACTCTGCCATTTCGATGAGTACTTTATCTCCGGATTTTATTCCGTACAAGTTATTGATCGAGTTAAAGTTGTCTATATCTATGAGGATCAGGTTCCCGATGCCCATATTTTTAATATTCTCCACTAAAGACGTTCTGTTGTTTAAATTGGTAAGAGAGTCTGTTTGCAAAGAAGAGATCTTTTTATCGTCCATATAACTTTTCCGGTTAAAAAATGGTTTACATGATAACAAAATTATTTGGTTATCCGGCTTTGCGCAAAGAGTACAAATAACGTAAATAAGAAAATAACCGAAAATAACGGGCAATTAAAGTTCTTTAAAGATAAATATTGCGATGATATATAAGGGTATGTTTACTCTATATCCCCGTTAATAGAGGAGTTGAAGATATTTATGAAAAAAAATTTAAAGATGTTTGATTTATGAGAAAAGATAGAAAAAGCCTGACGGTGAAATATATCCTTTTCGTTTTTTTAGCAAATCAGTTTTTGATAACCGATCTTTCAGCATTAACACTCGGAGTAGTGCCTCAGCAGAGCCCTTTTAAGCTCATGAAGGTATGGCTTCCCGTTGCCAGATATCTTGAGCAAAAAACGGGTGAAAAAGTCATCTTGAAGATCGAACGCTCGATACCTGTATTTGAAAAAGTTTTATATGAGGGCGGATACGATCTGGCGTATATGAGCCCGTATCATTACATTCAAGCCAATAAAAAACAGAGCTATAAAGCGGTAATAAGGGATTCAAAAGATATCGTCGGCATCTTGGTAGTTAATAAAAAGAGCAAGATAAAAGATGTTTGGATGGTAGATGAAAAAACGTTTCTCTTTCCGACTTCCGATGCTTTTGCTTCTACCTTGCTTACCAAATACGAGCTGCTCAAAAACTATAATATCGACGTAGACGCTCAAGGAAAATTCCGTTATGTTAATTCTCACGATTCCGTTTACAAAGGTGTGGCCCGCGGTGTCGGTGATGTCGGCGGCGGAATAGAGAGAACTTTTAACAATCTGGGCGATAAAGAGACCAAAAACTCTTTAAAGATATTGTATAGGACAAAGAAATATCCGAGCCATCCTTTTGCCTGCAAGCCTTCGATGTCCAAAAAAGTAAGAAAAAAGTTTGTATCGGCACTGCTTGGCATGCCCAAAAAGCTTCTGGATTCGCTTAGTATGAAAAAAATGATAAAAACGGATGATGCCGAGTATGACGTCGTAAGAGACGTGATCAAAAAATTAAGATTAGAGAAAAATTGATATGAAATTGTCTTTTAAATACAGGTTCATCCTCTCTTTTGTAACGATAGAAGCGATATTTATCTCATTGATCGTTTCTTTTAACTTTTCGACGTTGGATTATCTTTCGAAATCTTTGATCAAAGACAAGATAGAAGCTTCCAGCCGGCTCTTTACAGAACTGGTCAAAACACCGCTCGTAGTATATGATCTTGCGACCCTTGATAATGCGGTTGAAAGTTTTGCTGAAATTAAAGATATCGTTGCGGTCAAAATCTTTGATGGTCAAGGCAGACTCATCTCACATCTGCATGATGATATCCCGACGTATAAACATATTTTTAGAAACAATATCTCAAATATAGAAATAGACGACAGAACATTCAGACTTGATAACCTGCCGATCAAAATAAACGAGAAGAATATCGGCACCGCAAAGATCATATTTGAAGTCACGGACAGTATAGAAGCCATAGAAAACAACAGAAACCTAACCTTTTTTCTTGTTTTTATAGAGATATTGCTGAGCATGATCATCGCCTATGTGGTAGGGCACAGATTGACCCGCTCGTTAAATATATTGACCGCATCCGCAGAAAAGATAGCTCAGGACGATCAGATCATCATTCCCAACGTCGGAAGAAAAGGGGATGAGATATATATCCTCTCCAACACTCTGCATATCATGCAGCAACGCATAGCCGAGAGAAACGGCAATCTTAAGGAACTGCTAAACAAAGTGCAAGACTCCTCCGCATTGCTGCAAAAAGAGAGAGATTTTCATATGGCGCTGCTCGATCATGCCGGCAGTATAATCATCGTAATGAACACTAAGGGTGAGATAGTCCTCAGCAACAAAGCCGTACAGGATTTGACGGGATATACGCAAAAAGAGATTGAAGGAAAAGTAGCTTGGGAGATGTTCATACCACAAGATATCCGTCCGAAGGTCAAAGAGGTGTTCAATAACCTTGTCGCAGGTGATTTTCCCAACTCGCATGAGAACGTCTGGATCGTAAAAGACGGCGCACATGTACCTTTTGCATGGTCGAACTCCTGTCTTACGGATGAAAACGGAGATATAGAGTATATCATAGCCGTAGGTATAGATATGACCGAAAGAAATAAAAGAGAACAGACCATCAAAGCACTTTTGAACTCTCCTGTCGTTTCCATCATTCTTATAACCATTAACGAGACCATCGTGGAGATAAATGAAATAGCGGCTAAACGCCTAAAGAACACGGTGGAAAGCTTGAAAGGGAAAAAACTCTTTGATTATACTTCGGATAAGAGTTCGCTTATAAGAGGAGAATATATTAATAAACTTATTGTGACCAAAAAGCCTGTTATGTATGAGGAAAAATTAGAAGAAAATACTTTTAAAAACCATCTCTATCCGATATTTGACAATGACGGGAACCTAGAACAGATATCTATCTTCTCGCACGATGTTACGATAGTTAAAAAGGCGCAAAAAGAGCTGGACAAATATATCAAACTCGTCGATGAGAACGTTCTTATATCCCATACGGATGTAAAAGGGATCACCACAAGCGTAAGTAAAGCGTTTTGCAAGATAACAGGCTACTCGGCTAAAGAACTGATAGGAAAAGAGTACAACATCATAAGACATCCGGATATGCCCGCTTCCATATATGAAAATATGTGGAGCACCATTCAACAGGGCAAAGTCTGGCGCGGTGAGATAAAAAATAAAAGCAAAGACGGTATGGCTTACTGGGTCGAGACAAATATATATCCCGATTTTGACGAAGAGGGCGATATCATAGGGTATAACGCGATCCGTCAGGATATTACGAATAAAAAGCTGATAGAAGAGCTGTCTATTACGGACCCTTTGACAAAACTTTACAACAGACGCTATTTCGATGATATCTTCGATAAAGAGATAAAAAGGGTAAAAAGAGATAAAAAAATATTTTGTCTGCTCTTTTTGGATGTGGACAGCTTCAAGATGTATAACGATACGTACGGGCACCAAATGGGAGACGATGTGCTTATCAGCATCGGCAGGGTGTTAAAAGAGGATATGAGAAGGTCGGGCGATTATGCGTTTAGAATAGGCGGTGAAGAGTTTGGCGCGATATACAGCGTCGAGGACGAAAAGAGCGTATATGATATTGCCGAAAAGATACGCGGATCGATAGAGAGTGAAAACATCGAGCATAAGGCAAATACGGCTGCACCGCATGTGACCGTTTCAATAGGGGTCGTCTTTATAGATTTCGGTAAAAATAAAAACACCGTCAGTGACAAAACAGCCTTTTACAAGCATGTCGACGAGCTGCTTTACAGAGCGAAAGCAAAAGGAAAGAACAACGTAGTAATAGAGGAGATGATCTAATCTCCTTTTGTATTTTTTAACCCTAAAGAGTTTGAAAAATGCAGCAGAAACAGCCAGGCTCCGTTGCTCAAAAAAAGGAAAAGAGCAGCAAGAAGTATGGAGGCTTCGATCGGCGAAAAGCGCATGATCTCCCGGAGCGCCGGTATAAAGATGATGCTCGCGAGGATGAGTGCCACGCCACCGAACATAAAGATCATCCAAGGATTGTGCTCTCTTGCATACGATTTTACCGTATATGTCAGTGTACGGTTTGCCAATATCAAGAAAAAGAGCGTTAAGACAAAAGAGATGAAGATGCTCATGCGGATAGCCGCATCGTTCCACTGCATCTGCTGAAGCAAAGCATCTCCCGCCATCAGTATAAATGCGATACCGCCTCCCTGCATCAGAGCATGTTTTACGTTTTTTATTGAGAAAGGGCTTTCACCGATCCTTCGCGGAGGACGTTTCATGATATCGGCGGCGGCGGGTTCGGATTCAAAGACGATAGAGCAGGCGGGGTCGATGAGAAGCTGTAGCAATACGATATGTGCGGGCATCAAAAGGATGGGCCATTGAAGCAGTGCCGGCAAAAGAGTGAGCATGATGATAGGCAGGTGCACGGCAAACGCGAAGCGCGTGGCTTTTGTTATGTTGTCGTAGATGCGTCTTCCTTGTGCAACGGCGTCGGTAATGCTTGCAAAGCTGTCGTCGAGCAGGACAAGCGATGCCGATTCTCTGGCGACGTCCGTGCCTCTTTGTCCCATGGCGATGCCTACGTTTGAGGCTTTAAGTGCAGGTGCATCGTTGACGCCGTCACCCGTCATTGCGACTATTTCGCCAGAATCTTGGAGTACCTGCACAAGTCTGAGTTTATGTTCGGGCCGCATGCGTGCGCAGATCGCAGTTTCTTTCAAGCGCTCTTTTAAAGTATCGTCATCAAGAGTCTCTATCTCGTCGCCCAGAATGATCCCGCTATCTTTAGATAAACCGGCTTGCGCGGCTATTGCTCCTGCTGTCATGGGGTGATCGCCAGTGAGCATAAGTACTTTTATGCCGGCGTCTTGACATGTCTTAACGGCTTTTGGCACCTCTTCGCGTAACGGGTCGATAAAGCCGATGAGACCTAAAAAAGTGAAATCGAAATCATGCTGGCTTTTGGGCCAGTTTTGGTCTTGATCTTTTTTTCGCCACTCTCCGCGGGCCACTCCAAGCACACGAAGCCCGCGCTGCGCCATCGCTTCTACTCTTTGTTCGATATCTTCGAGCTCATCCTTTGGCAGGTGGCACAGATCAGCCACGGCTTCGGGTGCGCCTTTTGTCGCAAGCATATAAAGCGAAGGATCTGAAGTTGAGAGTACGCGTGTCATTGCAAGTATTTCGGCACAGAGCTCATACTCAAAATCGGGGATGCTGTTGTCATGGATATGTTCGGTGCCGCTTAGAAGTTCGCGTCCAAAAGAGTGGATAGCCTTTTCCATAGGATCAAAAGGATTGGCAGGAGTAGCGAGCATCGCGAATTCCACCAGAGAGTGAAACTTTTCTTCGAGCTTTTTTTGCGAAGAGGAGATGAAAGATGCATCGTCAACGGAGAGTTCCGCCACCTGCATAGAGTTTTGTGTCAATGTTCCCGTCTTATCCGCTGCAAGAACCGTGATGGTGCCTAAAGCTTCGACGGCGGCGATATCACGGGTAAGTACGTTTATCTTAGAGATGCGCCAAGCGCCAAGCGCCAGAAAGACCGTGAGTATGACGGTTATCTCTTCTGGAAGTATCGCCATCGCCAAAGTGATGCCCGAAAGGATGCTCTGTAAAAACGAATGCTGGTTTAAAAGCCAGTTGACAAGTACCAAAACAAATACCGTCGCAAAAGCGATCATTACGAGATTTTTAACGATGATACGCGAGGATATCTGTAGACCGGAAGCCGTATCGTATGTGGTTAAAAGAGATTTGCCTATCTGTCCTACGGCCGTATCGTTTCCCGTCAGTTCTGCGATCGCCGTTGCACAGCCTTTTGTTATGACGGTGCTTGCAAAGATCTTTGACGTTTTACTCTCACCGTCCGTATCCGCCGTTTTGCCAAGAGGTATGGACTCTCCGGTAAGAAGCGACTCATCTACAAAGATCTGTCCTTCAACAAGCCTGCCGTCAGCCGCAATGCGATCCCCTTCATGCAGTACGAGCAGGTCGCCGGGAACGACCTTCTGACCTGCAATGCGTATCTCTTTGCCGTCGCGTATCACTAACGCTCTGGGTGCCGAAAGATCTCGCAGAGACTCCAAAGCGCGTTCGGTCTTATGCGCTTGTATGAGGGTAATGCCTATAACCACGAACACAAAAACGAGTAAAAATAGAGCTTCGGCAAGATCGCCTAGAAGAAGATAGATGCCGCCCGCACTCAGCAGCATCAAGAACATAGGCTCGCCCAGTACGCCGATGATAATGGAGAGTAGACTTTTAGGACTGCTTTGGGCAGAAATATTGGGACCGTATTTTTTTAAGCGCAATTCGGCTTCGGCCGAACTAAGCCCGATATTTTTGACCTTTTCGCTCATACGTCCTTCCTTGTATGTCAAGAGTACAAGTGTAACTCTATTTTTCTTAAAGTTTATCGATTCCTTTGCCGTTTTTGGATACAATCCATTTTAAAATAAACTATATGACATATACAAGAAGGATGCGGTATGGAGTGTGAATTTCCGAGTATAAACTCAAGCCAAGAGGATATAAGAGAGATTTTTTCAAATGTAAAAAATATCGCCGTCATCGGTCTTTCACCCGATGCAGGTAAAGACAGCCACCGTGTCGCGGCATATCTGCAAAATTGCGGATACAAGATAATTCCCGTTTATCCAAAGGGCGAGACTATTCTCGGCGAAACGGTATACAGATCTTTAAAAGAGATACCTTTTGCAGTCGATATGGTCGATATTTTCCGTAAAGCCGATGCTCTTGGCGCCATAGCAGACGCCTGCATCGAGCGCGGCGACGTCAAGGTTTTCTGGTCGCAGATCGGTATAGTAAATAATGCCGCGGCTAAAAAAGCGCAGGATGCCGGTATGAAAGTAGTTCAAAATCAATGTGCGATGGTAGACCACCGCAATCTATAGGAAAAGAGTTTGTTAGATATAAATAAAATATACGAAGCAAGAGAACGTATAAGGGATGTCGTAGTAAATACGCCGTTCTCATATGCTCCGTACTTAAGTGAAGCATCGGGCTGTGAGGTCTACTTGAAAAAAGAAAATCTTCAAGTCACGGGCGCGTTTAAGATACGCGGTGCATACAACAAGATAGCCTCTTTGAGCGATGAACAAAGAGCAAGCGGGGTCGTGGCTTCGAGTGCGGGAAATCATGCTCAGGGCGTGGCGTTTTCGGCTCAAAAATTCGGTATCAAAGCGACTATCGTTATGCCGGATTCGACGCCTCTTACAAAAATAAACGGGGTCAAACATTACGGTGCGCAGGTCATTCTTGCGGGATCGAATTACGATGAAGCATATGCTTATGCTCTTAAATACGGAGCGGAGAACTCCTTAGTGTTCGTCCATCCTTTTGAAGACGATGAAGTGATGGCGGGACAGGGAACCGTCGCTTTGGAGATCCTGGAACAGGCAAAAGAGCTGGATGCCGTTTTGATTCCCGTCGGCGGCGGCGGGCTTATCTCGGGTATGGCAAAGGCTTTTAAAGCATTAAATCCGGATATTCAAGTCATCGGAGTAAGCGCAAAAGGCGCGCCCGCACTGAAAAACTCTTATGAGTTGGGGCGTCCGGTGGATTCTATTTCTGTAAGAACCATTGCCGATGGTATTGCAGTAAGGGATTGTTCTGCCGTTACCCTCGGATACATCATGGAGAGTGTGGACAAGTTTATAACCGTGGACGACGAAGAGATCGCAAGCGCGATTTTGTACCTTTTGGAACGTCAAAAACTGGTTGTCGAAGGTGCCGGAGCCGTTGGCGTGGCGGCACTTTTGCATAACGAGCTTCCCGAGTTGAAAGACAAAAAAGTAGCGGTCGTGTTAAGCGGCGGAAATATGGACGTCACGCTGCTTTCGGTCATCATCGAAAAGGGTCTCATAAAATCAAGCCGCAAGATGAAGCTGACGGTGACTCTTGTCGATAAACCGGGTTCACTGATGAGACTGACGGAGATACTCAAAGAGCTCAATGCCAATATCGTGCATATCTCTTATGACAGGACATCCATCTCACTTGATTACGGGGATGCAAACGTGACCATCCATCTTGAAACGAAGGGTGAAGAGCATCAAGAGCAGATCATATCCGTCTTGCAAAAAGAGGGATATCTGAGCAGATATATAAACTAAAACCCATATGATAGCCATAGATCTGGGTTCGAACACTCTTAGATGTATCACTTACGATTGTGATACAAAAGAGTGGGGCGAAGAGTATGAAGCCATTGTCAAAACTGCAGAAAACCTGCATGTAAACAAAACTATCAATGAAAATGCCCTAAAAAGGGTCATAGACGCCATTAAAAAGGCTCAAGACAAGCTTGATTTTGCATCTCATGAGGTATGCGCGGTAACGACCGAAGCGATGCGCCAGGCGCTCAATTCGGATGCCGTTTTAAAAGAGATATATGTTAAAACGGGATTGAAATTTGAGATCATAGACGGCGATAAAGAAGCAAGATATACGACAAAAGCCGTGAAAAACAGACTCGACATCCTGGCTTTGCCCTCGTCATCGTTTGCACTTGTAGATATAGGCGGCGGTTCGACGGAGATAATTTTTTACGACAACGGAATCATTACCTCCAAAAGCTTTAATATAGGGATAGTCACGCTTACGGATATCTCGGGGAACACACTGGAGATACAAAGCAATCTTGAAAAGCTTTTGATCCCCGTAAAAGAGTATATAAACTCTTATTATAAAATGCATAAAAAGCCCGATATTTTTGTTCAGACGGCGGGTACGCCGACCACCATCGCAGGGTACCTGCAAGGGATGAATTACAACTCTTACGATCCGACAAAAATAAACGGCTACAAGCTCGATGTACAGGGCTGTAAAAAGGTGATGAACGAACTTCTTGATATGGAGGATGCAAAAAGATCTTTTTACGTCGGAGTAGGACGAGAGGACCTCATAATCTCGGGGATAATCATAGTTGAAAAGCTCTACGAAGCTCTGGGGTATGAAAGCTCCGTCGTGATCGATGACGGGCTTAGAGAGGGGATAGCACTTTCCTCTTGCGAAAAAGTGTGATAAATAAACACTTAAAATAGATAAAATTAAGCAAATTTAACCTAATATATAGCTCTTTATCTATATAATTAGCGAATTTTTAAAAAGGAGACGATATGCAGATTAGTGGCGCACAGATGGTCATTGAAGCATTGATCGCTGAAGAAGTTGATACAATATTCGGTTATCCGGGTGGCGCGATCATGAACGTCTATGATGAGATATACAAACAAAACTCTTTTAAACATATTTTGACTCGTCATGAACAAGCTGCCGTCCATGCGGCAGAAGGTTATTCAAAGGCCAGCGGTAAAGTCGGTGTGGCGATGATCACAAGCGGACCTGGATTTACCAATGCCGTCACGGGTCTTGCGGATGCGTATATGGACTCCGTTCCTTTAGTCGTTATCAGCGGACAGGTTCCTATGAGCCTTATCGGTACGGATGCATTTCAAGAGATCGATGCGGTCGGGATCAGCCGTTCTTGTACAAAACACAACTATCTTGTTACCGATGCCGCTGATCTGCCTCGCGTCTTAAAAGAGGCTTTTTATATCGCACGTACAGGCCGTCCGGGTCCTGTTCATGTCGATATTCCAAAAGACGTAACCGCGCAGATAGCAAAGTTCGATTATTCAAAAGAGGTCGATATCGAGACCTATAAGCCGACAACCAAAGGCAATACCAGACAGATAAAAAAAGCTGTCGATGCGATAAAAAATGCGAAACGTCCGCTGTTTTATTTGGGCGGTGGTATCATAAATTCGAATGCTTCTGAAGAGGTTAGAAAGCTGGTTAAAAACACCGGAATTCCCGCTGTTGAGACATTTATGGCACGCGGTACGCTCAAGTACGACGATCCTCTTTTGATCTCGATGCTGGGTATGCACGGAAGCTATGCGGCAAATATGGCTATGAGCGAAACAGATCTGGTCATCGGTTTGGGGGCAAGATTTGACGACCGCGTTACGGGAAAACTGAGCGAGTTTGCAAAAGGTGCGAAGATCATCCATGTGGATATCGATCCTGCGAGTATATCCAAACTTGTCAATGCCGATTTTCCGATAGTAGGAGATATCAAGCATGTTGTTAAAAGTATGCTCGATATTGCCAAGACGACCATAGACAAAGAGCGTTATACTCCTTGGCTGGATACGATTGCGAACTTTAACAAGCTTCATCCTCTTTCGTTTAAAGAGGACAGCGAAGACTTGAAACCGCAATGGGTCATTAAAAGAGTAGGCGAGACGCTCGGTGATAACGCAAATATTTCGACGGATGTCGGGCAGCATCAGATGTGGACGGCTCAGTTTTATCCGTTTTCACGCCCGCGTCAGTTCATAAGCTCCGGCGGTCTTGGGACAATGGGATTCGGCTTTCCTGCGGCAGTAGGTGTTAAAGCTGCCGATCCGAAGCGGATAAGTGTCAATTTTACGGGTGACGGTTCGATACTTATGAACATTCAGGAACTGATGACTGCAGTTGAGCAGAAACTGCCGGTCATCAATATCATCCTCAATAACAACTATCTTGGGATGGTTCGCCAATGGCAGACGCTTTTTTACAATAAACGCCACTCCGAGACGGATCTCTCCATGCAGCCGGATTTCGTAAAGCTTGCGGAGGCTTTTGGCGGAGTAGGCTACAGAGTAAGTACGAAAGAGGAGTTCGATGCGGCACTCAAAGATGCGATTGAGAAGAACGTGGTCGCTTTTATCGACGTAAAAGTCCACAGATTGGAGAACGTTATGCCGATGGTCCCATCGGGCGGTTCACTGTTTAATATGATGTTAGAGTATAAGGAGAAGTAAATGGAAGCAGCAGAAAGACGTGTAATCTCGGTTATCGTGATAAACGAAGCCAGCGTGCTGTCTCGTATTACAGACCTTTTCTCGGGACGCGGTTATAACATTACGTCTCTCACAGTAGCGCCGATACCAGAGAGCAGATACTCCCGTCTTACGATAGTTACCTCGGGTTCGGTACGCGTGATAGAACAGATCACAAAACAGCTTCATAAGCTCATACCGGTTTTAAAGGTTATCGAACACGCCGATCTGGTAGAAAAAGAGATGGCGCTCGTTAAATTCCCGATCACGGAAAATCTGGCAGATATATCCGCTCTTTGTTCGGCCTATAACGGAAACATAGTCAACGTAAGCGAAGAGGTGATCATTACAATGGTCGCAGACGAGCCAAAAAGAGTCGATTACTTTTTGTCTGCCATCAAACGTTTTCATCCAAAAGAGATAGTCAGAAGCGGTGCAGTCGCACTAGAGCGTTGATATGTTGCTGTCTGACATAGCCGAGGCTCTTGCTTGCAAACACAGCGGAGAAGATGTCGAGATAACATCCATGAACAATCTTACGGATGCCATGATCGGTCAGCTAAGCTTCGCCGAACATAAAAAATACGCGACCGATCTAAAGAACTCCAATGCTTCGGCATTTTTGATACCTTCCTCTTTGATCGGGAGTCTGCCGCAAAACTCTTCATATATCGTTTGCGACAACGTTTCTCTTCAAATGGCGTACGCCACAAAACTTTTTGCTCCCAAAAAGATAGATTTCAACGCACCCGATCCTGTTTTCGGCGAAGGAAGCTATGTCGATAAGAGAGCCAATGTCGAAAACGGAGTGGTCATCGGCAAAAACTGCACGATAATGGCAGGCGTGTATCTCGGCTCTCATGTACAAGTGGGCGACAATACGACGCTTTATGCCAATACCACGGTATATCGCGACTGTCGTATAGGGAGTGACTGTATTATCCACAGCGGAGCTGTCGTAGGTGCGGACGGATTCGGGTTTTCACATACCGCCGCGGGCGAGCATGTCAAGATATACCAAAACGGAAACGTGATCATCGAAGACGATGTGGAGATCGGCGCAAACTGTGCCATAGACAGAGCGGTATTTGGTTCTACGCGTATAAAAAAAGGTGTAAAGCTGGATAATTTCATCCATATAGGGCATAACTGCGAGATCGGCGAATACAGCCTTTTTGTGGCGCAATCGGGTGTAGGCGGCTCCACAAAACTCGGACGCAATTGTGTTGTAAGCGGACAGAGCGCATTTACGGATCATCTGGATATCGCGCCTTTTTCTACTTTTACCGCAAGAAGCGGGATAACAAAATCGATAAAAGAGCCCAAAGGTGTCTGGAGCGGATATCCTCTTATGCCTCACAAGGAGTGGATGAAGCTTCAAAGCAAGATAGCAAAACTGATAAAAGAGTAACAAATGGATATAAAAGAGATAGCAAAACTTATAGGTATCGATTACAATGGAGCATCATTTGAAGTTACAGGTATAAATACTTTAAAAGATGCAACTTCTTCACAAATCTCATTTGTGACAAATTCAAAATATTTTAAAGATGTCGAAAATTCTCAAGCGGGAGCGATCATAGTCGATAAAGCGACTGTAGATAGCGTTCCGCGCCATGCCATCGCTTTGATAGTAGACGAACCCTATCTTATGATGGCAAAAATCACAAAATACTTCGCACCGGATATCGAAGATGAAGATGCACCAAAAGCAGTAATAGGCGAGGGCACGAAAGTTTCTCCCAAAGCCGAGATAGCAAACGGTGCCGTTGTGGGTAAAAACTGTACTATAATGGCAAACGTCTATATCGGAAGCGGCTGTATCGTCGGTGATAACACCATCTTGTACCCTGGTGTCGTCGTGTACCGCGATTGTAAAATAGGCAGCGACTGCATCATCCATGCCAATACGACTATCGGAAGCGACGGATTCGGTTTTGCGACGAACAAAAGAGGCGAGCACACAAAGATATACCAAAACGGTAATGTCGTGATAGAAAACGATGTGGAGATAGGTAGTTCTACTACCATAGACAGAGCGGCTTTTACTACGACGCTTATCAAAAAAGGGGTTCGTATAGACAATCTTGTCCAGATCGGACATAACAGTGAGATAGGCGAGTACAGCGTCCTTGTCTCGCAAACGGGAATAGCCGGATCTTCAAAACTCGGACGAAATGTGGTCATGGGCGGTCAGAGTGCAACTTCGGGGCATTTGGAGATAGCGCCTTTTACTACCCTTGCAGCAAGAAGCGGAGTGAGCAAATCCATAAAAGAGAGCGGAAAGACGTTTGCAGGCTTTCCTTTGATGGATCATAAAATGTGGTTGAAACTTCAAGGAAAATTGGCTAGACTTATAAAATAAAACTATAAAAAGGTGCTAATATGTCTCAAAACACGATAGAAACGACGATACACTTACACGGTACGAACAAAGGCGTAATATCCGTATCCAAGATAGAGGAACCTTACGGTGCAGGCAGCGGTACTGTTGCAAGCATAGGAATATCCTTGGCAGGCATAGCGAGCGAACCGGATTGGAAGGTTCATATCCCTTTAGAAAATTTAAATGAAGTTATAGAAGCACTTACGAAGTTAAAGTAGATGCGAAACTTCTTACACGCACATCTTTGCATGTAAGAAAAAAAAGATTATCGGAGAGTCTTTACGAACTCTTCGATGCGTTTGATACCCTCTCTTATACTCTCGATATCCGTGGCAAAACTAAATCTGAAATACCCCTCGCTGCCAAAGCCGACGCCCGGAACGACTGCAACACCTGTTTTTTCCAAAAGATCTTTTGAAAACTGCAGGGAATTATTGCTTACCTCTTTGATATTTACGAAAAGGTAAAAGGCACCTGCGGGTGATAATACCGAAAGTCCCTCGATTGCATTAAACAGTTTTACTGCTTCGTCACGGCGTTTTTTGAACTCGATTCTCATCATCTCTATATCTTTGTCCGCACTTCCGTCAAGACCGGTGATGGCGGCTTTTTGAGTGATTGAGTTGATATTTGACGTACTTTGGCTTTGAAGTGTTTTAGTCGCTTTTACGATATCTTCACGATATGCGGCCATATAACCAAAACGCCATCCCGTCATTGCAACGGATTTACTCAGACCGTTGATCGTTATCGTACGTTTGAACATATCTTCACTTACCGCCGCAGATGAAGTGAACTCTCCGTCGTAGATCAGTTTTTCATACATCTCGTCACTTGCTACGATGATATCGGTTCCTTCTAATATTTTGCCAAGAGCACTTAGTTCCTCTCTTGTGTAAACCGAACCTGTCGGGTTTGAAGGAGAGGTAATGACGATCATTTTTGTTTTTGGCGTGATAGCATCTTTAAGCTGCTGGGGAGTCATCTTAAAGCCCGAAGTATCGTCTGTCATGATCTCGATAGGAGTTCCCCCGCAGTACTTTACAAGTTCGGGATACGTAACCCAGTACGGAGCAGGAATGATCACTTCGTCTCCCTCTTCTACGATTGCGGAGAAAAGGTTAAAAAGAGAGTGTTTTGCACCGTTGTTTACAATCACTTGAGAGGGTTTGTATGTCAGAGAATTTTCTCTTTGAAGCTTGTCTATGATCGCTTGTTTGAGGGCAGGTATACCGTCGACTGCGGTATATTTGGTAAAACCGTCGTTTATAGCTTTTATAGCTGTGTTTTTTATGACCTGCGGAGTATCGAAGTCCGGTTCGCCGGCAGAAAAACTCAAAATATCTTTTCCCTGCGCTTTTAGCTCCTGTGCAAGGTTGGATACGGCGATAGTGATAGACTCAGATAGGGCATTTATACGTTTAGTAAGCATGGTTATACCTTAGGTGAAATAAATTGTGAAATTATACCAAAAATATTTAGTCTGTTGAGAGGAACTTTAATATAATCGTGAAAAGAAAAGAAAAGGATTTTATCTGCCTTACAGTTGTAAAATATCAATTTTTCATAGACTTGATAAATGCTTCGTATATCTTTTCCAGTTCTATATCTTTTTCCAGAAGGTTTTTGTCGTCTTCCATAATGATATGCTCGAGTATTGCAACACGTTTAAGCAGATACTCAAACATCTCTTTGTTGATATCGGGGAGCATATTGTGCATAAAAGGATCTTTACAGCGTCCCTTTTCTATGGTGTGGGCAGGAATACCTATGGCAGTAGAGCAGGCAGGCACGTTTCGTACCACAACGGAGTTTGCTCCTATCTTTGAATGCTCGCCTACGGTGATGTTTCCCAGTACTTTTGCCCCTGCACCAATAACGACATTGTTTTTTATCGTAGGGTGGCGCTTGCCGGGTTCCAGGCTGACTCCGCCTAGCGTGACGCCCTGATAGATGAGTACGTTGTCTTCGATGATCGTCGTTTCGCCGATGACGACACCGAATCCATGATCTATAAAGACATGTTTTCCGATGGTTGCGGCAGGATGGATGTCTATATTGGTGAGGATCTGGTTGATACCCATCAGCATACGGGCTATTTTCTTAAATCCTTTTTTATGAAGTCTGTTCGCCAGCCGATACCAGGCAATCGCCCAAACTCCGGGATAACTAAATAAAAAATTCACATATGACGTCAGTGCAGGATCGTTCTTATAAGCATTTACAAAATCTTCTCTTATTTCACTAAATAGTCCCAAGCAAATACCTCTACTTTGTTGTTCTTAGATAACCGTTTTGATACATATATATCTCTAATTTTTGAAGTGTATCATTTTTTTCTTCTTCTGTAATAAAGTTACTTTGTAACAGATTGGTTTTAAGTTTTATTAATAATTCACGGGCATTGTATCCCATATCGTCTAATATATCCATAACGCTGATCGAATCTTCGATATTATTGAGCGTAAAGCCCTCCTCGTTTATCTGTACGCTGCATTCGCTGGGATGAGAAAAAAGATTGTGGTTCATACCGAGTGTTTCCTGATAAGCCCCGACATTGAAGAATCCCAAAAAGTATTCTTCGGTGTCAAGATCCACATCATGCAGATAAAGCGGCTTTTTCGGATCGAAACCTATCTCTCCGTCGCTGTCGCAGGTGATATCCCAAAGCGAGGCCGGACGTATCGCTTTTTGATCGAGTCTGTCCAGCGGCATCACGGGAAAGCTCTGTCCCAGTCCCCAATAGTCGGGAAGACTTTGAAATATCGAACTGTTGATAAGATATCTCTCCTGCAGTCTTTCTTGCAATCTTTTTATCTCTTGATTAGGGCTTTCTTGAGAGATATAAAGCGCTTTTTTGATGATATTGTGTGCCAATATCTCTGCATTGGACCTGTCTTGCAGGTCTATATATCCGAGATCAAAAAGAGTCAAAAGAGATTCGATATGATCAAGCGCATCATGGATATATTCCATAGCATTTTTCGGATTTAAAAGATCGTACAGTTCTCTCAGTTCTTCGATCAGCGGAGGATTTTTCTCTTTAATCTTGACATGTTTCATCTGGTAGTCTTGTGTAAAAAGTTCAAGGACTGGAGTGACCAGCACGGCATGAGAAGCTACTATGAAACGGCCCGATTCTGTGTATATATTGGGATGTTCGACGGATTTGGAGTTGCTTACTTCGCGAAGCAGGAACACAACGTCGTTTGCAAACTCTTCGATCGAGTAGTTTTTTGCAGATTCACTCTTGTGCTGAGAATACTCTACGGCAAGACCTCCCCCGATATTGATGCTGTCAAGCTCATCCGCTCCCATTTTTTTAAGTTCGGCGTAGATGTTTCCGGCTTCTCTGAGCGCTCTTTTTAAAGGAGAGATATCAGACATCTGCGAACCGATATGAAAATGCAGCATCTTAAAATGTGCCATCTTGTCAAAATCGCGCAGAAGCTGCATCGCTTCAAGTATCTCCGTAGATGTCAGACCGAATTTTGCATCCATTCCGCCGCTTTTTGCCCATGTTCCGCTTCCCGAAGAGTGCAGACGAAGACGGATGCCTATGTTTGGCATCGTAAGGTTGCATGAGGCCGCAACGTCAAGGATGGTTTCAAGTTCTCCCAGCCCCTCTATGGTTATGGTGATGTTGTGTCCGCTGTGAGCAGCGATGAAACCCAGTTCGATAAGCTCGGTGTCTTTGAAGCCGTTTACGGTGATAGGGTATCCAAGCGGCGTATAACTCATAGCCAAAAAGAGTTCGGCTTTAGAACCCGCTTCCAGTCCGTATCCTCTGTCTTTTCCGCTTTGAGTTATGGCTTCTACGACATTTGGAAACTGATTTACTTTCAACGGAAAAACGGCATTGAATTTTCCGTTGTAGTTATTTTCTCCGATCGCATTTGAAAAGGAGTTGAAAAGGGTATCTATCTGTTTTTTGATAAGATGTTCAAAACGCAGTATCAAAGGTCCTCTGAGTCCCGATGCTCTTACTTTTTGCGTAATGTCGATAATCGACGGTTTACAGCCGTGATTTATGCAGACTTCGCCGTTTTTGACTATAAAATTGTCATTTCCCCAAATATCGATGCCGTAGTTTCTCACGTTTTCTCCCTCAAAAAACATCTAAGTCATATCTCCGAGATCGGTATGATCCGTTCAGTTTTTTCCTGCAAATCTTTTATCCAGATTTTACTCTCTTTTAGTTCATTTTCACCAATAATCGCACAAAATCTTGCATTTGCCTTATCCGCATTTTTCAGATGAGCTTTTAAATTTCTTGCTTTATACAAAACAGAGGCTTTATCCGTCTTTCTTTTTGCCTGTGCAAGCGAGATGACCAATTCGACGGCATCGTCGTCCATTGCACCGAAATAATACCCTTCACGCTCCTCTTCAGGCATCTTAATAAGCTCTAAAAGACGTTCTATCCCTATGGCAAAACCCACGGCTGGAGTCGCTTTTCCGTCTAAAAACTCTACGAGCCTGTCGTATCTTCCGCCGCCTGCTATGGCACTTTGCGCTCCTATGTTATCGCTCACGAACTCAAATGCGGTCTTTGAGTAGTAATCAAGACCGCGCACGAGATGCGTATCCACTTCAAAGTCGATATTGTTTGATATCAGTATGCTCTTAAGCTTCTCAAAATCATCGTTACAGCCCGAACAGAGGCTGTTTATGAGTTTTGGTGCATTGATGTAGAGAACCTGGCATTTTTCGTTTTTGCAGTCCAAAACGCGGATGGGATTCGTACCTTTTCTTCTGAGACAGTCTTCGCAGATCTCATCATGATGCGATTCTAGGAACTCTACCAGACCGTCGCGGTATGCAGGCATGCAGCTGCTGTCTCCAAGAGAGTTCAGCTTGAGTCTGTACCCGATGCCCAGTTTATTTAGAATGTCTGCGATCATCATGATCATCGTAGCATCTTCGTAGACGCTCTCCTCGCCGAAACTTTCCACTCCAAACTGGTGAAACTCCCTGAGACGTCCTTTTTGGGGACGTTCATAACGAAACATAGGACCGTGATAGAAAAACTTGTATGTTCCGCCGGCTTTGTCGAACTTGTTTTGTACGAACGCGCGGACGACCCCTGCGGTACCTTCCGGACGAAGACAGACGTCGTTGTCTCCTTTGTCCGTGAACTGGTACATCTCTTTGCCGACGATATCGCTGGATTCGCCTACCGAGCGTTTAAAAAGAGCCGTCTCTTCAAGCAGCGGCGTTTCCATATAGCTAAATCCGTAATTTTTTGCTATTTTCGTGGCTACTTTTAAAAAATACTCGAACCTTGCCGAGTCAATTATATCGTTCATCCCTCTAAGTGACTGTATCATCTAGTTTTTTCCCTCTATAAATTTTACGATCTCGTCAGTTATCTCTTCTATATGCAGCGACGCGTCTATCTCTAAAAGCTCGATATCCAGTGCTTTTGCCGCTTTTATGAGCGAATCTTGAATACTCAGCAGATAGTCTATGCCGCGTTTTTCTATTTTGTCATGCTCTTTTTGAGAGAGCCTGTATGCCAGTTCATCCCGTGAGAGCTTTAGAACAACCGCCTTTTTTGGAAATATTTCGTTGCAGGCAAAACGGTTTAGTTCTACCAGCTTTTCTA
This sequence comes from Sulfurimonas sp. HSL-1716, assembly GCF_039645975.1. Taxonomy (NCBI): domain Bacteria; kingdom Pseudomonadati; phylum Campylobacterota; class Epsilonproteobacteria; order Campylobacterales; family Sulfurimonadaceae; genus Hydrocurvibacter; species Hydrocurvibacter sulfurireducens. Next base: position 1,228,203 of record NZ_CP147918.1, on the reverse strand, counting down.
TCTCGAAATGTCCGACGACATCGGCATAGGCTATTCCCGAGATTACGCTTCTGTCGCTGATGATCGTTTTGTCAAGATTTGGCTCTACTACCTCTGCTATATGCTCTGCTCGGTCCGCCAAAAAGATCAAAAGCTCCGAAACAGGGTTCTTGATTTCGGAAAACAAAACGATCTCGCGAAGCTTGATGCCGAGTCTTGTGGCTCCGGGTTCTTTTGTTATGAGAGCATCCGGATATCTTTCGCCCAGTGCTTTGATCTGTGTGCTTTTTCCGGCGGTATCGATACCCTCTATTGCAATGTACATGACGTCATGCTCCCTATGATTTTTTGAACCTCTTTGGGGAGCAGATGCTCTGTTTTGCCGTTAAATTTCAGAAGGTTTCTGACAATGGAGGAGCTTATAAAAGCGTGCTGAAGCTTAGGCATCAGATACACGGTCTCTATGCTCTTGTCCAAAGAGTTGTTCAGATATCCCAGCTGAAGTTCGAATTCAAAATCGCTGACGGCTCTCAATCCGCGGATAAGGACCGTTGCATCAAGACTTTTTGCAAGTTCGACCGTCAGATTGTCAAATCCTACCACACGTACGTTTTTCAGCTCTTTTGTGGCCTCTTTTGCCATTACTATGCGTTCATCAAGCGTAAACATGGGTTTTTTTTCTTTTGAATCTGCTACGGCGACTATGACTTCGTCAAAAAGTTTCAAAGCTCTTTCTATGATGTCGAAATGTCCGTTGGTGATAGGGTCGAACGTCCCCGGATATAGTGCTATTTTATGCATCGTTTTCCCACCGTTTGTATAAGTTGTTTTCAATTCCCAAAAGGTCGAACCACTTGCCGATCATAAAGTTTTCCATCTCTTCAAGTGTCGCCTGTTCGCTGTAATAGGCCATCACAGGAGGGGCAATGATAATACCGAGTGTCGAAAGTTTGTGCATGTTTTCCAAAGCTATGGGCGAAAAGGGCATCTCTCTTGGAGCAAGAAGCAGGTTCTTTTTCTCTTTTATCATAACCGCGGCGGCTCTGGTAGTCAGGTTATCCGCGATGCCGCAGGAGATTTTTGCAAGCGTATTCATACTGCACGGAATGATCATCATGGCATCGACCTTAAAGCTGCCGCTTGCTATGCTTGCGGCTATCTCTTTATCGTCATGAATAGTGATGTTGTGCTCTTTATCCAAAACTACTTTTGCATGATCGGAGATAATAAGATGTTTTTCTATACCCTCAGGCAGAAGCTTTAACGCTTTTAAACCAAGGTTCGCGCCGCTTGCGCCGCTGATGGATATGACGACTTTTTTCATTGGATCTCGACTCTCTTTCTTCCGATGACCTTTGCCATCAGTTTTTTCCCGTTTGCTTTTCGAATTGCAATTATATCGCCTTCTTTTCCGTCTTGTACGGCAACGGCGTTGAATGTTATGCTTAAACCGCCGTCATGTATAGTTGCGACGACGGTTTCGTCTCTTTTAACGAGACTCAGCTTCTCGATATCGTTCTCGGTCAATATAAAATCGGATTTTAGTGAAAATTTGCTTTGATATTTATGATTTTTAATATCCGTTACCGGATCGTTTCTAAAACTTGTAAATTTTACGGTCTTTATTTTTGTGTTTTTATATGTCAGTTCTTCGTGGCGGTCTATTTTTTTTGTCGTGATGATGACGTCGATCGTCGCATCGAGGATATAATCGAAAAAAATCATTTTATGTTCGGGTGTCACTATGGAAACAGTGGAGTAGTTCTTGTGCAGGGTCTGGCTTTGCAGAGACAAAGAGTATATCTTCGGCAGTGCCGTTATGTAGGAGCGGGGATATACTTTTAGGGATTTTATCCGCAGATCCGGATATTTTGACAAGAACTCTTTTCTCAGGCTATTGGTAATGTCTTGCATATTTACGGGAGATTTTTGTCTGAAATTTACATATCTGACATCTTTGTTCTTTAAAACGTAGCCGTTTTTTTTGAATATCTTCATCACCTCTTTTGCGTTGACTCTCAGCATCTGTTTCGTTTCATCGTAGGAAAAGAGCAAAAAATCCTTATCTATGTTTTTGATGATGTCAGAAGCGTAGATATCTCTGCCTTTTGTCTCATAGTTCTCCTGCAGGGTGTAGGAGTAAAGAGAAGACAGAAACAGAAAAAATAAAAATATATATCTAAAAAGCAATATTCGTCAGCCTTTGTTGTTGTATCTGAAGTATTTTAACATAATCATAGGAAACCCAAAGTATAGCAGATGTGACAAACAATAATATTGATAAAAGCTATGAAATTAAAAGTTTTCAAGGATAATAAGATATACTAAAATCGTTAGCTGTCCTGTTGCATGTAAATGAAAAACGGAAGGTGTGAAAATGAAAAACGGTAAACAAAGCAGTGAATTCAGTGCTAAAATAGAAGAGATCTTGAACGAAAACCTTTTCGATCAGGAAGATGCTGTCAAAACGCTGACAAAGACCCTCATGCAGGCGAATATGCTAAAGAGTAAAAACAGGGTGAGAGCCCTTTTTACTTTTATCGGATTGGCAAACAGCGGCAAGCACTATATGTCACAGCTGCTTTTGCAGGCCGACAGCGAAATAGAACACATCAAAACGTTTAACATGGACCAGTACAGCGGTAATTTTGCCGCAGGGATGGAACAGCTCAACTCGCCGCTCATAGAATCGGAAGTCACTTCGTTCGTGAAAGAACATCCCAAATGCATACTTTTCTTTGAAGATATCGAAAAAGCCGATCTTCAAGTTCAGCTCTCGCTATATACGCTTTTCGCGAGTGATGAAAAGAGCAGCGAAGATTTTTCCCATGTGATCGTCATCATGACGACGACGCGTCTTGGTCTGCTTATACAGCGTCAAGATCTGCGCGAGTTGATGAAAAGCGATCCTCTTCAGGCACATACCTTCTTGATGGAGAGGTTAAGCCGTGAATACATGATGGTAAACGGCGTAAAAGAGGAAGCATTCGACAAAAAACTGCTCTCTCTTCTCAATGAACACACCGTCATACCGTTTAACCGCTTGAGCCTCACTACGCTGATCAAGATAGGGGCAAGAACCATGCATCAAACTTCGCAGAGTTTTATAAAAGAGAGCGGGATCGAGATCGAATATACGAATGTCGATAAGTTTGTTTCACTTCTTACTTTGTCTCTTGCTCCCTATATCAATGCCAGACATATCATAAAAAAACTGCCCGAAGTACTGTTTGACAAGATCTACGATGCGTTAAAAATGGATACCAATGTCAAACAGATAGAGTTCAAAGTATCGGACGAATCGATCCTGTTTTTGGACGAAGCTTTGCAAAACCAGAACGCTCTTTTGAAAAAAATAAGCAAACAGCATAAGAGGATCACGCTCGAATGGGAGCTTAAATACAGCAAAGGTATCGTCGAAGGCTTTATAAAGAACGCATTTTTCAGCGAAGAGAAACTCACGACGCTGAGCGAGGATGTCTTGCATGTCTCGGATATCCGATTTGAGGATGTCGCGGGACAGCAGAGGGTGAAAAACGAACTTTTAGAAGTTCTTGCACTTTTAAAAGAGCCCGAGAGGCTGAAACATTTCGATATGCCGCCTCCTAAAGGGATGTTTTTATACGGTCCGCAGGGGATGGGAAAAAAACTGCTCGCACGCGCCTTTGCCTATGAGAGCGATATGCCCTATATCGTTATAAGCGGTGCCGATCTTTTCGATGCTTCAAAGATACATAAGGTATATGCTCAGGCCTACGGGTCGGCTCCTTCTATCGTCATACTCGAAGATATAGACGTACAGGGATTCTTAAGCGGTGTTATCTCAAGAATGAATATCACTCCTTTGGTCGAAGAACTTGATGCGCTCACTCAAAGCTTCGATTCACCCGTTTTTACCATTGCGACGCTCAGTGACATCGCCAACATCCCTGATGAACTGAACAAAGCGGGGCGTATCGACATACGCATAGAAGTGCCTAAGCTCGATATCGAAGCGCGCAGATTTTTCATACAGGAGGTGTTGAAAAAACCTCATGACGAAGCCATAGACATTGAGAGGGTCGTGCGCTACATCTCCGGTCTGGGAGGAAACGAACTAAAAAGGATAGGGCAGGAAGCCGCACTTCATGCCGCCAGAAAAGGCCTAAAAGAGCTGAGCGAAGAGATATTGCTCGAACAGATAAACATCATAAAATACGGTACGAAGCTGGAAAATAAACAGATACGCGATATAGAAACGTCTATGGCTAAAACGGCCTATCATGAAGCGGGTCATGCGGTACTTTCCTATGTTCTTCTACCTAACGTCAAAATAGAGCAGGTGACCGTAGCGCCGCGCAGCGAAGCGTTGGGATTCGTCTCTTATCATAACGACGATTATATCGACGCTACCTCAAAAGAGGAGCTTTTCAATGATGTCTGCGTACTGCTTGCAGGCAGAGTGGCAAAGATGGAAAAATTCGGCGAATCGGGGATGGAAACGGGTGCTATCAGCGACTTGGAAGTTGCAAGTATGCAGGTTTATGCGGCCATAGCGCTTTTTGGCATGGATGAAAAGCTCGGATACATAAATATAAGCGGCATCGAATCGGTCTATGACAAAAAACTGCTTTCTAAAAAGATAGAAGACCGTATGCTTGTGTGGATAGACGACGCGAAAAAGAAAACGCAAAAAGAGGTCAAAAGACTTTGGCCGGCCATCGAAGCTGTCGCCAAAGAGCTGATAGCAAAAGAGGTGGTTGATGGCGAAGAGCTAAAAGAGATCATAAACAAAAAAATAAAAAATAAGTGAACCAAAACAGGAGGAAAATGCCGATGATGCAACAGGAAAGAAAACAGATCATACAGCATGCGCTCGGGTACGATATTCACGACATACATACCTATTCCGGGTATAAGGGCGATCTGATTGTAAAGATCACGACAAGCGATAAAAATGCGGTGGCGGAGATCAGAAAGTTCGCCATCTCTCTTGGAGTGGAAGAGGTCGTCGTCAGACAAAATCCTTCAATTCAGGAGTTCGAGATATATTGCGTCACGGTCGATGAGAACGTGTACCATCTAAAAGAGGATGAAGAACACGAAGACAGAGATCATAATAACTACGTGGAAGATTCATGGACAAAATCCGCACTTGATTGAAATATCCCGTGTTAATTTTACGATCATCACATATACAAGGAAAGAATTTTGATTGAATGATTAAGAAAGAAAATATACTCTTGCAGTGGTACCACCGGCCGGAATCGAACCGGCACTCTTGCGAACCGGATTTTGAATCCGGCGTGTCTACCAATTTCACCACGGTGGCAACAAGAGTGAAATAATATATATATTTAACTTAAAAACAGTGTAAATGAATGAAATTTAAATTAAATATTTTGTTTGACGATTTATGAGTAATTGATTTATATAATTTATGGAACTTAATTTGCTTAGCAGATCATTAAGTAGAAACACACGAGACATGGAGGTGTGATGTGCGAATAACGCAAAGTATGTATTATCAAAACCTAAATCCGGACAGAAGCGGCATCGCCCAAAAACTTTTTGACGTCAACAAGCAGATATCTTCGGGTTCTAAAATCCAGTATGCCTATGAATCACCTACTACGTTTGTAGATACATTAAGACTGGACGACGAAATAAAAACATTCGATCAAGTCATATCGAGCGTGAATAGCGGTTCAAAATTCTCTCAACAAACCGACTCCACGATAGGCGAATTTACAAAAACTCTCGATCAGTTTAAGACAAAACTTATTCAGGCAGCTTCAAGTGCGAACTCCGACGAGAGTATGCAGGCTCTTGCATCGGAACTGCGCGGTATAGAAAGCCACCTGAGAGATCTGGCGAACACCTCTGTAAACGGACAGTATATTTTTTCCGGTTCGCTGGTAGATCAAAAGCCCATTGATCAAAACGGGGATTATCACGGAAACGGTGACTCTATGACATCCTTTTTAGGTTCAAATGTCCGTCAGGCGTATAACATCTCGGGATCCGATCTCTTTTTAGGCGAAGAGAGCACGACACAAAGAAAGATCACAACAAATGTCAAACATCTAAACCAGACACTGCTTTATCCCGACGTCATGGTAGACCCTACAGAGCCCAGAAGTTCGGCAACAGAGCAATATATCACAGAAAGCGATACCATAAGGGATCTTGTCGGAGATAACGACAATGTCGTCGATACGGTAAATTCACAAAACCATTTTTATATCAGCGGAACCAAGCATGACGGGTCAACTTTCAAAACGACGATAGATATGAAGGATGACGAGACCGTAGGAGATCTGATCGACAAGATAGGTAAAGCGTTTGGAAATACGTCCGCAAATCAAGTGGTAAATGTGAGTTTGAATGCTTACGGACAGATCGAGATACAAGACAATCTTCCGGGAAGTTCGAAACTCGACTTTCATATGGTTGCAAACGTGGATCCGGCGGGAGCCGTTACGAACTTAGATACTTTAAACTCCAACGGCACAAGAGTGGTGGAGTTCACGAAAAGCGAGATATCGGGATATCAGACAACTGTTGGACAGCAAAGAAACCCATACAATCCCGATAGTTTCATACTAAATATGGATATGAGAACAAAGACTAGCGATCTCGTATCTCCGTCCACTCTTTTAACGGACGTTTTCAGATCCGATATCAGCTCGATTTCGTTTGGCGGAACTAAAACCGACGGTTCTGCAAATGCCGATACTTTTAACGTCACTGCGACTTCGACTGTTCAGGATCTGGTTACTGCGCTAAAAACGTCGTATCAGGTCGCACCGGATGATTTAGATGTATCCATTGTCAACGGGCGCATAAATTTTTCTACGACATCGGGTCAAAACAACATAGATATGCAGCTTACGGCCAATGATGCGGCTTCAAACCCTTTAAAAGCCTTGTCGTCAAACGCCAGTATTGATTACGATAATGCCAAGTTCACGAAGTCGGGAAGCCATCTGTTGTCAAATGTTCCGCAGATCGTAAAAGCGGACAACTCGTATGCCACGGATCAGACAAAACTCTCTGACGTCGCTGCATACTCCCCGTTTGTCGATGCGGGAAGCGCGCTTACGCAGCAGCTTAAGCTTGACGGTATAGATATCAACGGTAATCCGTTCAATGCTCAGATCGATCTTGCCGAAGGCGGCTCTACTTTTTCACTTGACGGAGGAGCTACGAACTATACTATATATAACATGGACACTCCAAGAACGGCAGTCAACGGCAATGACATGACCTATAAACAATTAACCGACGTTATAAATATGATCGTTAGCAACAACCTTCCTGCGATCACCGCTCCTGCCACTACGAATACCGATGCGGAATATGACGCGGCTATAACGTCGTCGTTGAACAGTTCGGTAGTCACGCTCGATAATAAAGGGCAGATAAACTTCGAGCAGACCAGTGCAAATACGACGAAAGCGGATATCTCCCTGTATGATGCCAATAGTACCGATTTTACAAAAGGCGGTTCGGCTTTGGAGTTCAATGCAAACAGTTCTTTGACCATCAGTGATCCTAAGACCGATTTTTTCGCTCAGATCGACGAGGTTATCAAATCGGTCGAACAAAAAAAGATGAGAGCGGATACCCAAACGGGAGATCTTAGAAATGTCGGTATACAAAACGCTATACAAATGATCGACGATCTAAACAGCCATATGTCCAAAGAACAGGCAAAATCGGGTGTGCAGTCACAATCACTGCAAACTGCTGCCGACCGCACACAGATGCTAAAACTCAGTTCTACCAGTATGCGTTCGGATGTGATCGATACCGATATAGCAGATGCAACATTGACACTGAATCAATTGCAGTTGAATTATCAGGCTATATATTCATCCCTATCGAAAGTATCCAAGCTTTCTTTAGTCAATTATCTTTAGCAAACTGCCATAAAAGTAGCTTTGATGCTGCTTTTTTTGCTATACTCCATTTTATTTTAAGTTGTAGGACCTATCATTGCGAAATGCATTTTTTATTATATTTTTTGGTATTTTGATCTATCTTGGCGTATCGACGGCTATAGCCGACGGTTCTGTCATAGGGAGATTTGGGGCTGCTTTTGCCCTGTTTAATCACAAATATTTCGGGTATCTTTCGTATGTATATCCGTTTTTACTTCTTTATCCTCTTTATGTGCAGTTCAGATATCCGTCATTTACCGCTAGACGCTTAGAGGTCGCATTGGCGTCCGTATTGCTTTTTTTCTCTTTTATAATACTGCAGGGGATTTTGGCTACAGGTGAGTTAAGAGGTAAGTTCGGCGCTGATTTTGTAGAGTTTTTATCTCCTTTTATCGGTTTGTTCGGCGTTTGGGTATTTTGGTTCATATCCACCTCTGTCGGGGTGACGATCTTTTTTGAAAAAAGCTTTCATGAATTCATCTCTCCTCTTTTAAACAGGGTTGAAAACTTCAAAAGTGCTTTGCAGGAAAGAAAAGAGAAAAAAGAGAATCAAAAACAGGCTGAAAAATATATAGTGGATCAGGAAGAAGACACATATGCGCAGATCGAAGAGGAAGATATCGACGAGCTGGACAAGCCTGCTTATCTAAGAGCTTCCGCAGATATCGAAGATGCTCCTTTTGAGATAAAGCTGATAAAAAAAGAAAACGAGACAAACGGCGGTGAAGAGGATGAAGATGAGGACGAGATCGAAATAAAAAAAGCCGACGATCTTAAAGGCGACGAGACAACGATAGTTTCGATCGCAAAAAAGGTCAAAGAGCAGAAAAACAATACCGTTATCGTCGATGAACTTGAAGAGAATGCAAAACTTCTTGAGAGCATTGAAAAGGGAAGAGTGGAAAAACCGAAAAACTTTAAATTGCCTTCTGTAAACTTCTTACAAAAACCTCCCGCAAAAGCCAATACGGTCGATGAGGCCGAACTTGACGATAAAATAAAAGACCTCATAGAAAAGCTTGCACATTTTAACATTGAAGGCGATGTTATCCGTACATATGCAGGTCCTGTTGTTTCTACTTTCGAGTTCAAACCCGCTGCAAACGTAAAAGTCTCAAAAATATTAAATCTGCAAGACGATCTTGCCATGGCTCTTCGCGCTCAGACCATACGTATCCAAGCACCGATACCGGGAAAAGACGTGGTAGGGATAGAGATACCCAATCATACGGTTGAAACCATCTACCTGAGAGAACTTATTGAGAGTGATCTGTTTCAAAATGCCAAATCACCGCTCAGCATTGTTTTAGGCAAAGATATTGTCGGCAAGCCGTTTATAACAGATCTTAAAAAGCTTCCGCATCTTCTTATCGCGGGAACTACGGGAAGCGGTAAGAGTGTGGGTATCAATGCGATGATACTCAGCCTTCTTTACAAGAATTCGCCTGATCATCTTCGTCTTTTGATGGTCGATCCGAAGATGTTGGAGTTTTCTATATATAATGATATTCCGCATCTGCTTACTCCCGTTATTACCAAAGCCAAACAGGCGGTCGTAGCGCTCAATAATATGGTTGTAGAGATGGAACGCCGTTATGAGATGATGAGCGATACGAGAACCAAAAATATAGAAAATTACAACGAAAAGATGAAAAAAGAGGGCGGAAAAGAGCTGCCCTACATTGTCGTTATCATCGATGAACTCGCAGATCTGATGATGACAAGCGGTAAAGACGTGGAACAATCAATCGCAAGGCTTGCGCAGATGGCAAGGGCTGCGGGTATTCACCTTGTAGTGGCAACGCAACGTCCGTCGGTCGATGTCGTAACGGGACTCATAAAAGCAAACCTTCCATCCCGTATCAGCTATAGGGTAGGACAGAAAGTGGACAGCAAAATCATTCTTGATCAGCAGGGTGCAGAATCGCTTCTAGGGCGCGGAGATATGCTCTTTACACCTCCAGGGGCGACGGGTCTTGTACGTCTTCACGCCCCTTGGAGTACGGAAGAAGAGATAGAAAACATCGTAGAGTTCATAAAATCTCAACGTGAACCGGATTATGATAAAAGTTTTTTACTTGAAGACAACGATGCGAACAAAAGTGCTTCTGATGAAGTTTACGAAGAGTTGGATCCGCTCTATGAAGAAGCGAGAAATATAATCTTGGCTGAGAGAAAAACCTCTATCTCGTATCTGCAGAGAAGACTTCAAATAGGCTATAACAGATCGGCCCGCGTTATTGAACAATTGGAACAAAATGGAATCCTCTCGGAACCGAATTCTAAAGGTATCAGAGAGATACTCTAGTTTTATGTTACTAAAATAAACATTTTTTTGCGAACATAAAGATTGAGTGTTTAGATTTGTAACATAGCAGATTCGCTGTTTACTTTTTTGGCTATAATCTTCGAAATAAAATTAAATGCAGGAGTCATAATGGCTTTTATAGAAGATTATAAAGCTCACGTTGCTGAGCGTGCAGAGTTGGGTGTCCCTCCACTTCCACTTTCAGCTGAACAAACAGCCGAGTTGATAGAGATGATTAAAAAAGGAGAGGGTGATACAGCTTTTAATGTCGATCTCTTGACGAATCGTGTCTCTCCGGGTGTCGATGACGCTGCTTATGTTAAAGCGGCATTTTTAAACGACGTAGCACAGGAAAACGTCAAGGTTGCCTCAATAGCGCCGCAGCAGGCTGTCGAGATCCTTGGCATGATGCTTGGCGGATACAACGTAAAACCGATCATCGATGCTCTTACATCAAGCAACAGTGCCGTTGTTAAAGCTGCAGTAGAAGCTTTAAAACACACACTGCTTGTTTATGATGCATTTAACGATGTTGCAGAGTTACACAAAAACGGTAACGCTGCTGCGACCGAGGTTATGACTTCATGGGCAAACGCTGAATGGTTTACTTCTAAACCGGCTCTTGCAGAAGAGATCACTGTTACGGTTTACAAAGTTCCCGGTGAGACAAATACGGATGACCTTTCTCCTGCATCTGAAGCATTCACTCGTTCAGACATTCCTCTTCACGCAAACTCTATGCTTGCAGCGAAGATGGAAAACCCGATCGAGACGATCAAACAACTTAAAGAAAAAGGTCATTCGGTAGCATACGTCGGTGATGTTGTCGGTACAGGTTCAAGCCGTAAATCCGGTGTTAACTCTGTTCAATGGCATATGGGTGACGATATCCCGGGTGTACCTAACAAACGTACCGGAGGTGTCGTCCTTGGCGGTATCATCGCTCCTATCTTTTTTGCTACTTGTGAAGATTCGGGTGCATTACCGTTAGAGTTAGACGTAACCGGTATGGAAACAGGTGACGTTGTTACTATCTACCCATATAAAGGTGAAGCACATAAAAACGGTGCATGCATCGCAACATTTAAATTAAACCCGAATACTATTACCGATGAAGTTCGTGCAGGCGGACGTATCCCGCTTATCATCGGCCGTGGTCTTACTACTAAAGCACGTGAAGCTCTTGGTATGGGTACAGATGATATCTTCTTACGTCCTGAGCAACCGGCTGACAACGGCAAAGGTTTTACGTTAGCTCAAAAAATGGTTGGTAAAGCTTGCGGTATGGAGGGTGTTAAACCCGGTATGTACTGTGAGCCTGTAACATCTACTGTGGGTAGCCAGGATACTACAGGTCCTATGACTCGCGATGAGATCAAAGAACTTGCATCTTTAGGATTCTCTGCTGATCTTGTAATGCAGTCTTTCTGTCACACTGCGGCATATCCAAAACCGTCAGACGTTCAGATGCACCATACCCTACCGGATTTCATCTCTACTCGCGGCGGTATTGCACTGCGTCCCGGTGATGGGGTTATCCACTCTTGGTTAAACAGAATGGTTCTTCCTGATACTGTCGGTACCGGTGCAGACAGCCATACACGTTTTCCTATCGGAATCAGCTTTCCTGGTGGTTCTGGAATCGTTGCGTTTGCCGGTGTTACAGGATCTATGCCGCTTACAATGCCTGAGTCTGTTCTTGTGCGTTTCAGCGGTGAACTACAGCCGGGTATCACGCTTCGTGACCTTGTAAACGCTATTCCTCACCAAGCGATCAAAGAGGGACTTTTAACAGTTGAGAAAAAAGGTAAGAAAAACATTTTTGCCGGTCGTATCTTAGAGATCGAAGGTCTGCCTGATCTTAAATGTGAGCAGGCTTTTGAGCTTTCAGACGCTTCTGCTGAAAGAAGTGCGGCGGCTTGTACGGTAAAACTTAACAAAGAACCGGTGATCGAGTACATCAAATCAAACATCGTTCTTTTAGAACAGATGATCGAAGCGGGTTATGAAGACAAACGTACGATCGCTAGAAGAATCGAAAAGATGAATGAGTGGCTGGCAAATCCTGAACTTATGGAAGCTGACAGTGATGCCGAGTACGCAGCGGTTATCGATATCGATCTTAACAAGATCACTGAGCCGATCCTTGCTTGTCCGAACGATCCGGATGATGTCGCAACACTGACCGAGATCCTTGCAGATCCGAAACGACCGCATATCATTAACGAAGTGTTCGTCGGTTCTTGTATGACAAATATCGGTCACTACCGCGCTCTTGGCGAGGTTTTAAGAGGCGAGGGCGCCGTTCCTACACGTCTATGGGTCTGTCCTCCGACGAGAATGGATGAAAAACAACTGACTGAAGAGGGATACTACGCTGTTTACGGTTCTGCAGGAGCAAGAACGGAAACTCCTGGATGTTCACTGTGTATGGGAAATCAGGCGCGCGTCGGTGACGGTGCAGTCGTATTCTCTACTTCTACACGTAACTTTGACAATCGTTTAGGTAAAGATGCAAAAGTGTATCTCGGTTCTGCTGAACTTGCAGCCGTTTGTGCGATGCTTGGATACCTGCCGACAAAAGAGGAATACTTGAACATAGTACCTCAAAAGATCGGCGGTAAAGAGGATAATATCTATAAATATCTAAACTTCAATCTTATCAGAGACTATAAGCTCTAATTAGGGCTTTGCGTGCAGAGTTACCTGCACGCAAAAAAAATTCCTTATTCGTAGATTACATCAAAATCGGCCGGTATCTTCGCTTTAAATTCTTTATCGTCTATATCTTTGTTCTCGACCTGATCGCTAAATATTATCGTGACTTTGTTTTCTAGTTCATCGAAATATGTGATAGAGAGGATTTTTTCGCCTTTTATACGTATATGCAGCTTCATATTCTCATAGTCTGCCGTGTAATGTTCGTTATCGATCTTTTTTGCATGTTTTAACATCTCGAAGAACGCTATGGTATTGCCGACCTTTTTTAAGATTACCTGCTCTATTTCCGGCTCTATTATTATGAGATCTTCATTGTTGATATAGATCTCTTTTTTGATCGGTTCTACATAGTTCCACATCGCCATATTGGGTCTTTTGGCTTTTATATCGCCGCTGTATCTTATGGTCGTGTTCTTATCGTCCACTACCGTTTGTACGAAATGTGCGGAAAAAGTATTGAGGTTGTCCGCGAATCCGAAAAGATTTGCATATAAAAGTGATAAAGCGATCGTTTTTTTCATATCTCTCCAATTTTTTTTGCATAATTATAACCAATGAGGTGTTTAATAAGTCAATGCCGTATATCAAAGAGAATGACGAGTTTGAGATATTTAGCGGATTTTCTTTGGCTATTTGTTTTTTTATATTACTATTTCACGACATAGTTTTAAAACCGTTCTATTTGAAAGCGTGTTTTGGGCTATTTAGCGAAAATATATCTTTCGTGCGATATAATTGAAAAATTTCAAAACAAGGTTTCAAATGCTACAAGCATTCATGGGTAAGATACTTGGTACTAAAAATGACAGAGAGCTGAAAAAGTATAAAAAGCGTGTCAATAAAATAAACAGTTTAGAACAATATTATAAAAATATGAGTGACGATGAGCTTAAAAGCTCGTTTGCCGAATTGAAAAGATCTGTTATAGAAGATAATAAAAGTTTAGATGATGTTTTGGAACACTCCTTTGCGATAACGAGAGAAGCAGCCGTTAGAGCACTGAACATGAGACACTACGATGTCCAGCTGGTAGGTGGAATGGCCCTGCATGAGGGCAGAATTGCCGAGATGAAGACGGGTGAGGGTAAAACGCTCGTAGCGACGCTTCCGATCATTTTAAATGCGATGACGGGCAGAGGCGTGCATCTTGTGACGGTAAATGATTACCTCGCAAAACGCGATGCAACGGAGATGGGTCCGCTTTACGAATTTTTGGGTTACAGTGTAGGTACCGTCTTAGAGACTATGCCCGATCCCGAAGAGAAACGCAGACAGTATGAAGCCGATATTACATACGGAACGAACAACGAGTTCGGATTTGATTATCTGCGCGATAATATGAGCTATTTAAAAGAGCATATGGTTCAGCGCGGGCACCATTTTGTTATAGTCGATGAAGTCGATTCGATCCTCATAGATGAAGCCAGAACGCCGCTCATCATTTCAGGCCCCGTAAACAGAACCTTGGATGCATACAAAAAAGCAAACGAAGTCGCTCTAAAAATGACAAGAGAGGATCATTTTACGGTAGATGAAAAAGACAGGGTCATACTTATCACCGAAGAGGGGATCACCAAAGCCGAAGAGCTTTTCGGCGTGGAAAACCTTTACGGTGTGGAAAACTCTACTCTTTCGCACCACCTTGATCAGGCCTTAAAAGCAAATTATCTCTTTGAAGTCGATGTCGATTACGTCGTTAATGACGGTGAGATCGTCATAGTCGATGAGTTCACGGGACGTCTTAGCGAAGGACGCAGATTCTCAGAAGGTCTGCATCAGGCGTTAGAGGCGAAAGAGGGCGTAGAGATCAAAGAGGAAACACAAACTTTGGCCGATATTACGTTTCAAAACTACTTCAGGATGTACGATAAGCTCTCGGGAATGACGGGTACGGCACAAACGGAAGCTACGGAATTTGCTCAGATCTACAATCTCGATGTCGTCTCTATCCCGACAAACATTCCCGTAGAGCGTCAAGACCTCAATGACCTTATCTATAAAACGGAAACCGAAAAGTTTAATGCGGTCATAGAAAAAGTCAAAGAACTTTCAAAAAACGGACAGCCCGTCCTTATCGGTACTGCATCGATCGAAAAATCGGAAAAACTGCATGAACTCTTGAAAAAAGAGAAGATAGCCCATACCGTGTTAAATGCAAAAAACCACGCGCAAGAGGGCGAAATCATTAAATTCGCAGGAGAAAAGGGCGCGATTACCATCGCTACGAACATGGCGGGGCGCGGTGTCGATATCAAGGTGAACGACGAAGTAAAAAGCCTTGGAGGTTTGTATATCATCGGTACGGAAAGACATGAGAACCGCCGTATAGATAATCAGCTCAGAGGCCGTTCAGGACGTCAGGGTGATCCGGGAACGACACAGTTTTATCTTTCTCTTGAAGATAATCTTCTGCGTATCTTCGGTTCGGACAAGATCAAATCCATTATGGAAAGACTCGGTGTCGAAGACGGCGAGTATATTGAATCGAAAATGGTCACGCGTGCCGTTGAAAAAGCGCAGAAAAAAGTCGAAAACCTTCACTATGAGGGACGTAAACAGATCGTTGAGTATGATGATGTCGCGAATGAACAACGAAAGATCATTTATAAGTTCAGAAATGAGCTTTTAAATCCAGAGTATGATATATCCAAGAAGGTAGATTTGATAAGAGAGGAGTATATCACGAGCCTGCTTTTAGGCTGCGATATCTTCAACGGCGGTTCATCCGATGATTTCAATCTTGAAAAACTTTCTCTTGTGTTAAAAGAGGAGATAAACTTTGACCTGCAGACAGACACTTTAAAAGATCTGGAGTACGATGAGTTATACACCGCTGTATATGACGCCGTTAAAAAATCATATGACGATAAAATGAGCGTTATAGACGAAGAATTGAAAGGCGATATCGAAAGAGAGTTCTACTTGAAGACTCTCGATACCGCATGGAGAGAACATCTCTATACGATGGATAATATGAAAACGGGTATCCGTCTTCGCGCATACAATCAAAAAGACCCGCTGGTCGAGTACAAGAAGGAGAGTTTTAATCTCTTTAGCGAGCTGGTGGAAAATATGAAATACAATACTATAAAAACGCTTCATATTATTCAATTTCAATTAAGATCGCCTGAAGAAGAAGCGGCAGAATTTGCCCGCCGTCAAGAGATCGAAAGAAAACAGGAAGAGACACAGATGATGCTTAATCTGCATGACGACGACGATCTAAACGGAGAAAAAAAGATAGCGAGAAACGATCCTTGTCCTTGTGGAAGCGGTAAAAAATATAAGCAATGCTGCGGCAAAAGCGGTCCAAAAAAAGGTGTATTTGCTTCTTGAATAAAAACATAGTCCCGTATCTTGTAAAACGCTTTTTGCGTTTTGACAAAGAGCAGCCGTTTATCTTTTTATCAGCGCTTCTTGCCTTTTTGGGGATAACCCTCGGCGTCATGGTTTTGATCATCGCCATGGCACTTATGAACGGTTTTGATAAAGAGTTTAAAAACAAGCTCACCGTTATGAACTATCCTCTTACGATACTTCCGAAATTTTACGGTTCCGTGGATGAATATCTTTTGACCACGCTTGTAAACGATTTTCCGAAATTGAAGTTCAGTCCCTATGTTATGTCCTCGGTCCTTACGAGAAACGGTCCGAAACTTGAAGGAGGGTATATCTTCGGAGTCGATTTTAAAGCCGAGGCGAAAGTCAACAGCATATTGAACAAAGCGATAAAAGATTACAACTACCCAAAATTCAGCGTCGTCATCGGAAAGTCGTTAAAAGACGAGTTTCAGATACATAAAGAGGACAAGCTGATGTATATCTTTACTGAAGTCGAACCGGGTGGACTCTCGATCACGCCGAAAGTAAAAAGGTTTAAAGTAAAGGAGTTCTTTGATTCGGGACTGATAGCATACGATAAAGCTTACAGCTATACCGATATGACCTCTTTGCAAAGGGTCCTTGGTATCCCTTCAAACCAGTATGACGGTATCCATGTCTTTTCCGACAATCCGCATAAAGATATCCTCAGGATCAAAAAAATGCTTCCCGATTCGGTTGTCGTCAAAGGATGGTGGCAGGATAACGTAAATTTCTTTGCCGCTTTGGAGATGGAAAAAAGCTCACTTTTCATTGTTTTGATGCTTTTGATCCTGATTGCATCTATCAATATCATATCCTCCCTGCTTATGACTGTTATGAACAGACGTGCGGAAATCGCGCTGCTGCTCTCTTTAGGAGCATCGAAAGCCCAGATAAAAAAGATATTCTTGTATCTTGGCATCGTTATCGGAATAGGCGGTATCTTAGCGGGTATAGTTTTGGGGCTGAGCGGTATCTGGATACTCAGCAATTTTGATATCGTTCATCTTCCAAAAGACGTGTATCCGACAACGACGCTTCCTCTTGATCTTAGTACAATCGATTTTTCGCTGATCGTTTTCGGTGCATTTTTCATTGTAATCCTTTCCTCTTATTATCCGGCGAAAAAAGCAAGTGAAGTGGATATTCTTACGGTTCTTAGAAACGAATAAAACTATTGCGGAGAGAGCAGCTCCATAGGTAGCAGAAGCGTCCTTTTTATTATATTTAAGGGCGCGATCACTATATCTTTTGCTATCGTGGTGCTCACTTTTGGATCATACATATTCCCCGTGACTTTTAATGATGTCGATATACTGTCTTTGTCAAAGAGAATGTATCCTACCAAAGGTATCTTCGAGGCTTTTGAACCCAGATCTGTTTTCAGGTTTAGATCAAGATCAAGATTTTCGGTATTGAGGTTTAAAGTGCCTTTTCCGTAGATCTTGATCTCTTTTGAGTTCAAGGAGATATCGCTAAGATCATAAATGCCTTTTTTTGATGTGAAGCCTACATACATGTTCTCGACGTTCAGACCGTCTTTGGAGTAATCCGGCAGATTGAACGTCACCAGAGAGGGAACAGTGTTTATAAATGCAAACACGTTGTTTAAGACTTTGTAGTCTTTCAAGATCGTTTTTTTAACCTCGATTATCCCGGAAAAGTTATCAAATGCCCCGTTAAAAGTAAAAGAGAGATCACCGTTATAAAAATTTGACGTTGAAAAGAGTTCGTTCATAAACTTGTCATTAAAATGCGAACCGTAGAGGTAAAATATGCCGTATCTGCTCAGATTGAATCCCGCACTGCCGTTTTTATATTTCAGCTGAGCCGTTATTCCGGAGTTGAGATATTGCAGTTCCAGATGGTCTGCGAGCATCTTTTTGTTATCTTTCAAGTAGAGATAGCTTTTATCGGCTTCAAGCGTAACCAGAGGCGTTTTTGTGCTGTTCGTTTCCATTTTGCGGTTATTGCTGAGTCTTATGATTTCGGGTATATTAAATCCTATTGCACTTGATTTTATCTTTATATCTTTTTTTATTTTTATATCAAGATCGTTGTTTACGTTTATTTCCGTGCCATCGGGCTTGTATACGCCGTTAAAATAATAATTTTCAACAGGAACATTGTTTTTTACGAGAATTTTGTAGGGGTATTTTATTTTGCCGCTAAACGTAAAATCACCCGTTTTGCCTGAAAAGAGCTCGATGTTTCCTTCGGTTATATTGTAGTCTTTGAGGTACGGCACGTTCATATATATCTTGCCGATGTCATTACATTTTAAAGACCACTGCTCATCGGTGTTTAAACTAAACTCCAAACCGTATTTGTCCAAAAACATTTTTGTTTCTTTATCGTTCTTTAGGATCTTTAAATGGTATGTGTCGTTTTTGCTGAAAAATCTTTTCAGATAGCTGCTTTTTACGTTTAGATTGCTCAAAGAAAGGTACCCCGTCTCTTTGTTCATATCGTAAACTATGTCGAAATTCGTATCAAACCTGTTTTGAAAGTTTATAAAACTGTTTATAGATTTTAGGTATTCTCCATCGTAAATTAATCGGGCAGGGCTCAAGACGACTTTTTGATTGTTGATCTTCCATAAACTTTTGGCAGCTGTGCCTGCTTGCAGCTCTTTATCGTACTTTATAGAAAGAGGAAGCACGGTCTGATCAAGCTTCAAACCCTTGTAATCGAGTTTGACTATATCGAGCTTCATATCGGCAAGAAGTCTTTTGAAATCCATATCGCCGGAGAGATACGCATAGAGTTTATCTTCAAGTGATATCTGTACGGCGGAGAATCTGGCAAAGAGGGCGGCAAAGTTAAAATTCAGATCAAACCCGTCCACTTTAATCTTGTCGTTTTTGTAAAACCAGGATGATGGAGATACATCTATCTTATCTCCTTTTGGAGAAGCTTTATATATCAGGTTCAATTTGCTTGTTTTGGAGGATAAATACAATTTTTTTGAGTAAAAATCCGCTTTGTTGACAGCTATATTGATCTCTCCAAGATGTTTTGCCGGATTCAAATATCCAGATATATCCGATTGCAGCGAGTCTTTATAGGAGAGTTTCAACTGTTTTACGTCTACATGAGAGCCTTTTAAAGTTAAAAAGCCTTTTGATGCATGCAGATTCAATCCGTTATATAAAAAATCCGCGTCATCGATCTTAAAAGAACCGTTCACGTCGACATTGAAGTTTGCAAGTTTTATCGCTATATCCAAATTCGTATCTGTCGTTGAACTCGTCTGGACAAACGGAATATCGATATGGTAGGTTTTTAATAAAAAGAGTATATCGTCATTTAATGAAAGATGATCTCTAAGATAAACGGTTAAAATATTTTTGTTCGGATTGAGATCTATATCCAGATGACTGTTATTAAGATCTTGGCTGTTAAATGTTCCGTTTTTAGGATATATATTGAGGATTCCGTCTTTAAAAACGACATTCGTACTTGTGGTCACTATGGGTGCGAGTCTTTTGTCAAAAGTGTAATTAACGTCATACAGATCGATATCTCCGTACATATTTTTGATTATACTTCTTGGTTTGGAGAACTCCATATATCCGTAGAATTTTTTCAGGTTTGCATCGCTCATTTTGATCGCATCATAGATCCAAGGGTCTACATAAGCAGGTATTGGAAAGAGTTTTAGTATTTTTTGCAGGTTTTTGATCTTTTTATCCGAATAAAGCGCATAAAAAAAATCTTTTTTGTTCGAGTAGGCGTATAACCTTAGTTTTGCATCATCGAATATATCCATATCTATATCTGCGGACAATGTTTCATGTGTATTGTCGATCAGTATTTTTCCCTTTAAAGCGATACTTTTCAAGTTATTATGGAACTGCTCGATAGTTATAAGCGAGTGTTTGCTGTCAGCTTCTATTTTGCATTGAAGCGCTATCTTTTTCGAGTTAAGGGTAAGATGCCCTTTATCGCCGATCTTATATTTAAACGATGCTTCCATATCGTTGAAAGCTATTTTTTTTATATCGATTCGTTCGATGAGATCGGAAAGCTCGTTCGAATTCTTCAAAACATAGATCACGCTTTTTAGGCGTTTTTTGTAATTAAAACCGGTATCATGTTTTGTATGAGTTCTTACTTCGATCTTGTCGGCCGTTATGACAAGTTTTTCATCCCATTTTATGTATAATTTCTTTATATTGAGATTTGTAAAGTCCAAAGCCTCGATTTCAATTCCATTATAAATCGATATAACGGTTAAAAAAAGAGAAGAAAATATGAAAAGAAATATACTTACTATTATGAAATGGAGTTTTGAAATCGCGCTGGTTATGCTTATTTCGTTCATCTACTACCTAAATATGATCGTTGTCACCCCTACAGTAGTCTACATACCAAGCGGCTCTATTGATAAAATTATAACACAGCTTTCAAGGCAAAACTATAACGTAACCAAGTTGGATGCTTTGATACTCAGATTTTTAGGATCTCCGCAAAAAGGATGGATATATATAGGCTCAGAGAAAGTGACGCGCGCCGATTTTTTATATAGGCTCACAACCGCAAAAGCTGCGACGGAAGATGTGACGTTGATACCGGGGGAGACGACATACATATTTTTGAACCAGCTTTCTGAGAGTTTGAAGCTGGACAGAGAACTTCTACAAAAATATTATGACAGATACAGCAAATACAAAGAGGGAGAGTTCGTACCAAATACGTATAAACTGCCTATAGGAATCAGTGAAGAGAATCTTATTAAAACGCTTTTAGCAGCATCCGATAGACAGATGAGAGAACTTTCTTTTAAGATCTTCGGAAAATATGATAAAGACAGATGGTTTCGATATGTAACAGTTGCTTCCATTATCCAAAAAGAAGCGGCTTCGATCGAAGAGATGCCTTTGGTGAGTTCGGTCATATACAACCGTATCAAAAAGGGGATGAAGCTTCAAATGGACGGAAGTCTGAATTACGGTGAGTACTCGCATATCAAGATCACACACAAGCGTATTATGACAGACAAAAGTTCCTATAATACATATCTTTACAGAGGGATACCGGATGCTCCTGTTTGTAATGTAAGCATAGAAGCGATCAAAGCTGCAATTTTTCCCGCAAAAACATCATATCTCTACTTTGTAAAAGCAAAAAACAATCGCCATGTCTTTAGTTGTAACTATTCTACACACATAAAAAACATCAATAATGCTACAAAATGAAACATAAAAAGAAGTTTGATTAATCTTTTGTTCTGCTTATAGTAGACTTATTGTTCTTAGTGATATTATAAGACTTGTGAAATATGTGACCTTTTTTATACTTAAATGGTTTGTGCTCGCACAAGTTGCTTAAGTATATTGTTTAAAGGTCATACTAAATACTATATAAATAATAGAGGAGACCAAAACATGAATCAAGGAAAAAGAGTCGGTATTGTCGGTGCTGGTAATGTTGGTGCTACAGTCGCTTATTCGCTTGCTATGCTTGGATCTTGTCATGAGATCATATTAAGAGACAACAAAATAGATGTTGCCAAAGGAAAAGCGCTGGATATGAGCCAGGCTGCTTCTGCTGTGAGAAGCCATACCGTTGTGAAGGTGGCCGACGATATGTCCGATCTGACCGATTGCGATATCGTGGTAGTGACAGCTGGAAGCCCTCGTTTGCCTGGTATGAGCCGCGACGATCTTTTGATGATAAACGCGAATATAACCAAAGAGGTCATAAAAGGTATCGCCCAGTATTCGCCTAACGCCATTGTAATCATGGTTTCAAACCCGCTGGATGCAATGACGTATGTCGCACTTAAAGAAAGCGGTTTTGACAGAAGCAGGGTTATCGGTATGGCCGGAATTCTTGACAGTTCGAGAATGGCTTCGTTCATCCAAGAGAAACTAGGCTACGGAGGAGGGCAGATCCGTGCTTCGGTTATGGGCGGACACGGCGATGACATGGTTCCTCTTCCTCGTTATTCTACCGTAGCAGGCGTTCCTCTAACAGACGTGCTTACGGATATCGAGATAGATGAGATCGTACAGCGTACACGCCATGGCGGTGCCGAGATCGTAGGATATCTGAAAACAGGATCTGCTTATTATGCTCCTGCAAAATCGACCGCTATCATGGTCGATGCGATCTTAAAAGACACGAAACAGATACATCCGTGTGCCGTATGTCTGGACGGTGAGTACGGTTACGCCGATGTCGTGTCCGGAGTTCCGGTAATGCTTGGTGCAAACGGTGCCGAAAAGATCATCGAAGTGACTTTGAATGAAAAAGAGCAGGAGATGTTCGCCAGATCATGTGCATCGGTTCAAACATTGATCGATACATTGAATCAAAATAATTTTTTTAAAGGAGAGTAGTTTTAATGGCAACACGTATTGAAAAAGACACAATGGGAGAGATATCTGTCCCGTTGGACGCTTATTGGGGTGCGCAGACTCAACGTTCTGTAGAAAATTTTAAGATAGGTGAAGAGAAAATGCCTTACGAGATTACTCGTGCATTTTCTTATCTTAAAAAAGCGGTGGCTCTTGTAAACAAAGATCTCGGAAAACTTGACGCGAAAAAAGCGGATGCGATAGCAGCTGCGGCTGATGATATGCTTGCAGGCAAACTTGACGGAAATTATCCTCTTGTCGTATGGCAGACAGGTTCGGGCACACAGTCCAATATGAATAACAATGAAGTTCTGGCAAACCGTGCTACCGAGATACTCGGCGGAGATTTCAGAAAAGAGAAATTGGTTCATCCAAATGACGATGTCAATAAGTCACAAAGTTCAAACGATACGTATCCGACAGCGCTGCATGTAGCATCTGTCATATCTGTTGAGGAGCTTTTACTTCCTGCTGTGGCAAAGCTAAAAGCAACGCTTCAGGCAAAAAGTGAAGAGTTCAGCAGTGTCGTGAAGATCGGGCGTACCCACCTTCAAGATGCTACACCGCTTACTCTCGGTCAAGAGATCAGCGGCTGGGTAGAGATGCTTAACAAATGTGAGAAGATGATAAAAGATTCTTTGGAACCTGTACGTGAACTTGCACTCGGCGGAACGGCAGTAGGTACGGGTCTAAACGCTCACCCAGAGCTTGGAGAGCGTGTTGCTAAAAAACTTTCGGAGTTAACAGGACATGATTTCATAACTGCGCCAAACAAGTTCCATGCACTCACTTCTCACGATGCTCTTGTATACGCTCACGGTGCACTTAAAGCATTGTCTGCAGATATGATGAAAATCGCCAATGATGTCAGATGGCTGGCTTCAGGCCCTCGCTGCGGTCTTGGTGAAATTTCAATTCCTGAAAACGAACCTGGTTCGTCGATCATGCCGGGTAAAGTAAACCCGACACAAAGCGAAGCCGTGACTATGGTTACTTGTCAAGTCATGGGTAATGATGCGACTATCGGTTTTGCGGCCAGCCAAGGAAACTTCGAGCTAAACGTATTTAAACCGGTTATTGCGTACAACTTCTTGCAATCTTCAAGAATTCTTGCTGATTCCATCGTATCGTTCAACGACAATGCGGCGATCGGGATAGAAGCGAATGTCGAAAAAATAGATCACTATCTGCGTGATTCGTTGATGCTGGTAACGGCACTTAATCCTCATATAGGTTATGAAAATGCTGCAAAAATAGCTAAAACGGCTCATAAAAACGGAACAACGTTGAAAGAGGAAGCTGTTAATTTGGGATTGTTGACTTCAGAAGAGTTCGACAAATATGTCGTAGCAGAAGATATGATAAGCCCAAAAGAATAATTTCAATCTAAAAAGGAGAACTAAATGAATATACATGAATATCAGGCAAAACAGATTTTTGCTAAATATGGTGTACCGACACCAAGAGGCATAGTGGCAAATACGCCTGATCAGGCTGCTGCCAACGCATCTGAACTCGGCGGAAAGATTTGGGTCGTAAAAGCTCAAATCCATGCCGGCGGCCGCGGTCTTGGCGGAGGTGTCAAGCTTGCCCGTTCTATCGAGGAGGTCAGAACACTTGCCGGAGAGATCCTTGGAATGACGCTTGTGACGCATCAAACAGGTCCGGAAGGAAAACTTGTTCAAAAAGTCTACATAGAAGAGGGTGCTGACATAAAAGACGAGCTGTATCTTGGTGTAGTTCTTGACCGTGCTAAAGAGATGCCTGTTATCATGGCTTCTACTGAAGGCGGTATGGAGATTGAAAAAGTCGCTGAAGAGACTCCTGAAAAGATCATCAAAGTCGCAGTCGATCCTGCAATCGGTTTTCAAGGTTTCCATGGACGTGAATTAGTATTCGGTCTTGGTATTACCGACCCGGCAGAACAGAAGAAACTTATCAGCTTTGCTTCTAAACTGTATAAGGTTTATATGGACAACGATGCCGAAATGATCGAGATTAACCCGCTGATCAAAACAGGTGCAGGTGATTTCCTTGCTCTTGACGGTAAGATGGGATTTGACGATTCGGCGCTCGGACGTCACCCTGATATCGAAGATATGCGTGATATCTCAGAAGAAGATGCTGATGAAAGAGAAGCGAGCCGTTACGGTCTTTCATATGTATCATTAGACGGTGAGATCGGTTGTATGGTTAACGGAGCAGGTCTTGCAATGGGTACTATGGATACGATCAACTATATGGGCGGTACTCCGGCGAATTTCCTTGATGTCGGCGGTAAAGCGAATGCCGAGACTGTTGCAAAAGGTTTTGAGATCATCCTTAAAAACCCGAAAGTAAAAGCGATTTTCGTAAACATCTTCGGCGGTATCGTTAGATGTGATCGTATCGCAAACGGAATACTCGAAGCAACAAAACTGGTTGACGTACATGTTCCTGTCATTGTGCGTCTAGACGGTACGAATGCACCGGAAGCGGCGGAGATATTGAAAAATGCGAATATATCAAATGTCATTGCGGCGACAGATCTAGCAGACGGTGCGGCAAAAGCAGTAGCTGCAGCGAAAGGAGAGTAATTTAGATGAGTATTTTAGTCAATAAAGATACAAAAGTTATCGTTCAGGGTTTTACCGGTAAAGAGGGAACTTTCCATGCTGAGCAGTGTTTAGCATACGGTACGAAGATCGTCGGCGGTGTTACACCGAACAAAGGTGGTCAAGAACACCTTGGAAAACCTGTATTTAATACGGTTAAAGATGCCGTTGACACTACAGGCGCTACTGTTTCTATGATCTTTGTCCCGCCTGCGTTCGTTGCGGATGCGGTAATGGAAGCTGCCGATGCAGGGATCGAACTTGCCGTCGTTATCACAGAAGGTGCTCCTGTACGTGATATGCAGGCTGCAAAAGCGTATGCGACAAAACACAACATGAAAACAATAGGTCCGAACTGTCCTGGTATCATTACTGCTGAAGAGTGTAAGATAGGAATCATGCCTGGTATGATCTTCAAAAAAGGGAATGTCGGTCTTATCTCTAAAAGCGGTACTTTAACATATGAAGGTGCAAACCAAGTATGTAAAGAGGGCTTTGGTATCACTACGGCAGTGGGTATCGGCGGAGACCCTATCATCGGTCTTTCATATAAACAACTTCTTCCGATGTTTGAAGCTGATCCGGAAACGGAAGCGATCGTTATGATCGGTGAGATCGGTGGAGATCTTGAGATTCAAGCTGCCGCTTTCATCAAAGAGAACATTACAAAACCTGTCGTTGCGTTCATCGCAGGTCAAACTGCTCCTAAAGGAAAACGTATGGGTCATGCCGGTGCGATCGTTTCAGGCGGTGCAGGTACGGCAAAAGAGAAGATGGATGCACTTGTAGCAGCAGGTGTTAAAGTTGTTGTTTCTCCTGCAGAGATCGGCAAAGCAGTAGCGGAAGTCTTAGGAAAAAAATAAAAATGCTCAAGACTTTTGAAGTCGGCAACATCAGATGCGAAGGGTGTGCGAACACCATAAAAAAAGCTCTCGGCAAAGAGGGCTTTTTAAGCATCGAAGTCGACTTATCGTGCGAGCCTCGTAAGGTAACAACCATGATTACGGACGAGGCGTCATTAGCACATTTTAAAGAAACTTTAAGAAATCTTGGTTATCCTCTTTTCAACGAAGAGATAGGGTATGCCAATTCGGCTACACTTAAAGTAAAGAGCTTTGTTTCTTGTGCCGTTGGAAAATTTAATACTAAAGACGATGCGAATTGAATCGTATCTACAAAATTAGGAGAATATATGGGAACTTTTAAAACAGAAAACCCTGGCAATCAACCTGTCTGGGTCAATGTAAACAACTGTAAAGCATGTGATATTTGTGTTTCAGTCTGCCCGTCGGGTGTGCTTGGTATGCGATATGACCATACTTCGACTTTGGGTGCGATGATCTCGATCAACCATCCTGAAGCTTGTATCGGATGTAGTGAGTGTGAATTGTCTTGTCCTGACTTTGCTATTTATGTAGCAGATAAAAAAGACTACAAATTCGCAAAACTTACAGAAGAATCAAAACAGCGTCAAGCAGCTATTGTTGCAAATAACTATATGTCACTTAGTGAAGAAGGAGTAAAATAATGGCTAGAGAAGTAATCGGAAACGGCAATGAACTAGCTGCAGAAGCTGCTATCGATGCCGGTGCAATGTTTTTTGGCGGTTACCCAATTACGCCTTCATCTGAAGTAATGCATGTTGCTTCTGATCTTTTACCGGCAGTGGGCGGTTCTGCAATTCAAATGGAAGATGAAATTGCCGGTATATCGGCAGCTTTAGGTGCATCTATGTCAGGTGTCAAATCTTTTACTGCTACATCAGGTCCTGGTATCTCATTAAAAGCTGAGCAGATCGGTCTTGGATTTATCGCAGAGATTCCTCTTGTTATCGTAAATGTTATGCGCGGCGGTCCGTCTACCGGTCTTCCGACTCGTGTATCTCAAGCGGATATCGGACAAGCACAGTATCCGACACATGGAGATTTCGCTTCGATCACTTTATGTGCAGGTTCTTTAACCGAGTGTTATACTCAAACCGTACGTGCCTTTAACCTCGCAGAAAAATATATGACTCCGGTTTTTATACTTTTAGATGAAACTATCGGGCATATGCATGGTAAAGCGATACTTCCAGATCTTGAAGAGATCAAAGCAAGCATAGTAAACCGTGCAAAATATGAAGGTGATCCGTCGACTTACAAACCTTATGATGCTCCAATGAACAAGCCGGCTGTTTTAAATCCGATGTTCCAAGGGTATAAATATCATATAACAGGTCTTCATCACGGTCATGAAGGATTCCCGACAGAAGATGCGATCCAATGTGAATACAATATAGAAAGATTGGTCGGTAAAATCAATACTGTTGCTGCGCAAAATGACGGTCTTGACGATCTTCCAAACTACGAAGAGTATATGCTTGATGATGCGGAAGTCTGTGTTATCGCTTACGGTTCTATCGGTCTTGGTGCTTACGAAGCGGTACAAAAACTTCGTTCTGAAGGTATTAAAGCCGGTATGTTCAGACCAATCATGTTATGGCCTTCTCCTGCTAAAAAAATAGCTGAGATCGGTGAAAAGTTCAAAGATAAGATCTTTATCACAGAACTTAATATGGGTCAATATTCTAAAGAGATTGAAAGAATTATCAAAAGAAATGATTTTACAACTCTGCTTAAAGCAAACGGTCGTCCGATCGCACCTGCTGAGATGGTAGCAAAAGTTAAGGAGATGATGTAATGGCTTTTAATTACGATAAATATTTACGTGTAAATAAAATGCCGACACTATGGTGTTGGGGTTGTGGTGATGGTGTTATTCTAAAATCAACTATCCGCGCTATCGAAAAGATGGGTTGGGATATGAATAACGTTTGTGTCGTTTCAGGTATCGGTTGTTCGGGACGTTTTAGTTCATATATCGATTGTAACACTGTTCATACGACGCATGGACGTACTGTGGCTTATGCGACAGGTATCAAACTTGCAAATCCTAAAGCGAATGTC